>NZ_JAELXR010000009.1:0-289333 GCF_016427455.1 Hymenobacter miniatus | reverse complement strand
GGCGGGTGTCGGCCACGAGCAGGCGGTTGTTGGCCGCGTCGAGCACCAGCGGCCCCGCCGTCTGCACAAAATTGTCCTTGAGGAGCACGTCCCCCGTGCCAGACGCCGCCACGCTACGCAACTGGTCGGTGGTGCTCGTGGGCGCGCCGTCGCTTAGCGTGTAGTACACTTGGGCGTGGCCCTGAAGCGGCAGCAGCACCAGTAGCCAGACGCAAAGGCTGCCCAGCAAGGTCAGCCTTTGGAAAAGAGTGCATAAAGATGTTTTCATCTGAAATTGGGAAAGGAAAAAATAAGGATTAAAGAACAGCGAATGCCTTCGTGCACAGTGAAAAGTTAGGCAGAAATCCCAACAACCAAAGCGGAATGGTTAAATAAATTCACAATAAATAACAACGCGGTACCACTCCGTTCCCCATCAATAGAAAACAGCGTGATACCGCGTTGTTACTACACCAAGCGCTTAGCTACGAGGCGGGTACAAGCCATTGAGGCAGATGATGTAGTTCATGCCCAGATAGGGCTGCATCAGGCTAACCGGCTGACTGTTGCCGGCCATGCCAATGGCGCTGGGGCTGGCGGGAACCAGGTTGGTGGCCGCCCCATAGGTATTCACGGTCACGGGAGATTCGTCGCTTCCCGCGCCATTGTCAACGGCCAGCACGTTGTTGGCGGGGTTGTTGGTAGTGGCGCTGCCGCTCGAAACCTGCATCTGGTGATTGTGGGCGGGCAGGTTGCCCGTCGTCAGCGTCACCGAAGCGGTGCCGGCTACTTCTCCTGGCACTACCGGCGGCAGGCCGGCGCCATTGCCGGCGCCCACGGGCACGCGGCCCATCAGGTTGGGCAGGGCAAACGTCGTCCGCCCGTCGCCGCCGTAGGTGGTGCCCAGAATGGAGAAGAGCGCCGAGTTCTGGGCGATGGACATCAACTGCCCATTGCAGAACGCCCAGTTCTGGGGCGCAAAGTTGCCCGCAAACAGTTTCACGATACCGATGTACTCATCCATAACAGAAAAAAAGGAAAAGGGTAAAAAGAGCCCCGGCACCCTGCCAGAGCCAGAAAGAAGTGTGTTGCAGTTGGGCTACTCGGGCCGGCTGTCCCTGCGCTCGCCTAACCGGGGCATGAGGCATGGCAGCGGCCGGTACCCGGCTCCAACCGCTTGGCCAACGCCTTGCGCAGGGGCGGACGCAGTCGGTGGTTGGCCGGCAGGCCAACGACGTAGCTGCCAACGGTTTCAGGCTAGGCAAACAAGCTGCGGCGTGCGCAACACCCTGTTTGTGCCAGCAAAGGAAAGGGCCTAACCCGGTCGTTTATAGCGTAGAAATACGTGGTTTCGGAAACCGCGTATTTCTACTAGTGCCTAGCGGAGCCGGGCAATGCCGGCACCGGCCCGCTACACCTCCAGCATGCCGTGTTTGGCGGCGAATACCACGAGGCCTGCCACGTTGCGGGTGCCGGTTTTTTCCAGCAGCCGCTGCCAGTGGCCTTCCACCGTGCGCTTGCTGATGAACAGGTGCCGGGCAATTTCGGCGGCGGTGTGGCCTTCGCAGATGAGACGCAGCACTTCCTCCTCGCGGGGCGTGAAGTGGTCGGGCTCCAGCAGCTTGGCCGGCTGTTGGCGGGTGGGCTGCTGCACGCCCCGCATCAGCGCCCGCGAGATGCGGGGCGTGAAGTGGTAGCCGGTGGTGAGCACCTCTTCCAGGGCCCGGATGAGCTCTTCGGGGCCGGCGTCTTTGGGCAGGTAGCTGCGGGCGCCCAGCTTCATCATCTGGGTGATGAATTTATCGGCCGAATGCATGGAGAGCACCACAATTTTCAGCTCGGGAAACTTGCTCAGCAGCTCCTGGGCCACGGCCGGGCCGTCCATGTGCGGCATTTGCAAATCGAGCAGCAGCACGTCGGGCAGGCGCAGCTCGAAGGAAGCCAGCAGTTCGGGCAGGGTAGAAGCTTCGGTTACGGCCTCCACGTAGGGCAGGGCCTGAAGGATGTAGCGCAGCCCCTGCCGAAACAGGGGGTGGTCGTCGAGAAGAGCAATGTGGACGGGGTGGGTAGGAGCCATGCCAATGGGGTAGCCAAGGTGGGGCAAAGGGTAATGGAGGACGAATGTAACGACTAAATAATCAGCATATTCAGCTGGGTTGTTCTGGCGTTTGCAACTCGATGCGGAAGCAGGTGCCCCCGGCGGCAGGCACCTGTTGGTGCAGGCGGGCGCCCAGCATTTGCACCCGCACGTCGATGTTGCGCAGGCCCGCCCCGGCCACCACGGACGGTACTGGACTGCCGCCGGCCGGGGCGGGCAGGCCGCAGCCGTCGTCTTCCACCGTCAGCACCAGCCGCTCGCCCCGCTGCTGCAGCGCCACGTCGAGGCGGGTGGCGCCCTTGGCGTGTTTCTGGGCGTTGTGCACCAGCTCCTGGCAAATGCGGTACAGGGCCAGCTCCTGGCGCAGGGCCAGGGGGCGCGGGTAGTGCAGCGCAAGGCCGATGCGCAGCGTGCCGGTTTCGTTGGCCACGTCCACGAGGTGTTGCAGGGCCTCGGCCAGGCCGAAGCGGGCCAGCACGGCGGGGTAGAGGCTGTGCGAAATGCTGCGGGCGTCCTGCACGGCGGTGGCCATGAGCTCTTCCACGAGGGTGAGCAGGTCGGGCGCATTGGCGGGGCCGGGCTGGCTGCCGAGGCGGTTCACGAGCAGCTTGGCCGTGGCCAGCGTGGAGCCGATGCCGTCGTGCAGGTCTTGGCCGATGCGCTCCCGCTCGCCCTCCTGGGCCTCGATGACGGCGGCCAGCAGGGCTTGCTGGTGCAGGGCTTCGGCGGTGCGCAGGCGCAATTGCTGCTGCAGCAGGCGCTTTTGGTAGGTTACCAGAAACAGCAGCAGGCACCCCGCCGCCACCAGCATCATGGCGATGCCCCAAAACAGCAGGGAGCCGAAAGCTACTTCTTCGGGGGAAGCCATAGGGCCAGGCTGTAGCAGCAGTAGAGCGTGATGAACAGCAGCGAGTGCACCATCCACACGTTCATGTTCAGGCCGTGGGAGTAGCGCAGCAAGAAGTTGCTGAAAAGCGCAATTTGCAAATACCCCAGGCAATAAATCGTGAGCCCGGCCGACACCCAGAACATGGGTTCACGCTTGAGCTGCTGCACGTGAAGCTCGTGCAGCAGCTTGCGGAAATACAGCCCCACCAGCCCCAGCACCAGCACGCTTTGCAGCACCTGCTGCCCCGGCCGAAACTTCCATAGCCCGTCGGCCACGTGCAAACTGTCGAAGAGCACATAGGCCGCAAAGCCGCCCACCAGCCAGGGCAGGCCGCGCGTGAACGCCGCGGAGGCCAGGGTTTTGTCGTAGACCACGGCCAACAGCCAGAACTCGCCAATGGCGCACAGCGGCATCAGAAAGAGGTTGTTTTGGTGGTAGAGCATCATCACCAGGCCCACCAGCTCCAGCGGCAGGATGAACCACATGAGCGCCGTCAGGTAGCGCAGGTTGAGCGGCAGGTAGCGGAAGCGCACCAGCCCCACAAACGCCGCCACCACCACGGGCACGGGCGAAACCCGAAGTATTATCTGTTGCAGGGAAAGGTGCAGCAAGTCTGCCATCAGGACAAGGATGCTTCGATTAGCGAGTGGCCCGACGTTAGTCTACGGGCGGGCAGGGCGTCGACAGGTCGAAGAAGACGTCGTCAGCGGCCTGCAGCTGGCCGGCGGCGCCCTGCGTGGGGTCGAAGCGGCGCACCATCAGGCCGAAGGTTTGCGTGGGCTGGTCGTCGGGGGTGGTGTAGCCGTGCAGGCCCAGCCATACCCTCACCTGCTGCTTGTCGTAGGGCTGGCCATTGGTGAAGAGCGGCGTGAGGAAATCCTTCAGGTCGAAGTTGTAGCCCTTCAGCACGCCGTAACTGGTGGTGAACATGGCCGACGTGAGGGGCGCGGCCTCGGCCCAGGCGGCTTGCCAACGGCCCGCCAGGCCGCCGGGCAGGGGCTCGCCTACCGTGGGCGGCACGGCCTGGCCGGCGTCGGGCAGGTAATAGGCCGTGAGCTGGCGGTCGTCCTTATCGGCGGCAAACAGCACCAGCGAGAAGCGGTACTGCCCGGTGCTGGCGTCGGGCATCAGCACGAAGCGCGCCTTGATGTGCTGCACACCCACGGCCGACACCAGCTCGGCCACGCGCTGGATGGAAAAATACACGTACGTGAGCCGGCCGCTGTCGCCGTTGGCGAAGTAGCTCGTCACCTCGGGATTACTCACGTCGCTGATTTTGCTGTGCCACACAGCGGCGTATTCGTCAAACAGGGCGGGGGCCAGCGTGCCTTCGGCGGTAGTACTTTTTTGCATGTGAGCAGTGGGGTGAGAAAGTGAATAAGTGAGTGCGGCAACGCCGCGACTTGCCAGCGTGCGACGCTTTTCTGTCCGAAGGCGCTGCCGTAACGGTTTGGCGGAGCAAAGAAACAGCGTACTCCGCCGAGAATAACCCGTAGAAGTACGCTGATTAAAAACCACGTATTTCTACGTGGTACCCCGGCCTGCTCCAGGCCTGGCTACGCAAGGTTGAATGAGGCAACGCCGGGAATGCGGGCCTCCTGCACTGCTTGGGCTGGCGGCGCCTACCCCAACTCCACCATGGCTTTGATGACGCCAGTGGCGGGGTCGAGCCACTGCCCAAACTCGGTTTTCACTTCCTCAAACCGCACGCGGTGCGTGATGTAGGTGGTGGGCTGCACCAGGCCCTGCTTCATGGAATGAATGACGTGCTCGAAATCGGCGCGGGTGGCGTTGCGGCTGCTCATGAGCGTGGCTTCGCGCTTGTGAAATTCGGGGTGCGAAAAGCTGATGTCGCCCTTCTGCAGGCCCACCAGCACGAAGCGCCCGCCGTGCGCCAGGTACGAAAACGCGCCCAGAATGGCCTTCTGGCTGCCCGTGGCATCAATCACCACGGTGGGCATGTCGCCGTGGGTGATTTCGGTCAGCTGCGCCGCCACGTCGGGGGCCAGCGCGTTGAGGGTGTGGGCCACGCCCAGCTTTTCCTGGCAAAAGGCCAGGCGCTGCGCGTTGATGTCGAGGGCAATGACCCGGGCCCCGGCAATGCGCGCAAACTCCATCACGCCCAGCCCAATAGGGCCGGCGCCCACCACCAGTACAAACTCGCCGGGCTCGACGGCGGCCCGCCGCACGCCGTGGGCGCCAATGGCCAGCGGCTCCACCAGGGCCAGCTCGTCGTAGCTCAGGCCTTCGCCGTGCACCAGCTTGTCGGCGGGCACGGCCACCACGTCGGTCATGCCGCCGTCGGTGTGCACGCCAAACACCCGGATGCTGGCGCAGCAGTTGGGCAAGCCGCGGCGGCAGGCAATGCAGTGCCCGCAGTTGAAATAAGGAATAAAGGTGACGGCTTCGCCCACGGCAAAGCCTTCGGCGCCGCCGGCGTCGAGCAGCTCGCCGGCCAACTCGTGGCCCAGCACGCGCGGGTAGCTAAAAAAGGGCTGCGTGCCCTGAAATGCGTGCAAATCGGTGCCGCAAATGCCGATGCGGCGAATGCGTATCAGAGCCTGGCCGGGCTGGGCGGTGGGGGAGGGCCGCTGCTGGTAGGCAAACCGACCCGGCTCAAGGCAAACGAGGGTGTTCATGGGGGAGGAGGTGAAATGGTGGGGCGGTGAAGGGGGCACCTGTCATCCTGAGCGCAGCGAAGGACCTTCTTACGTTTGAGCAAATGGCCCTGACGTGAGAAGGTCCTTCGCGGCGCTCAGGATGACAGATGCTCTCGGCGGCTAGGCATTGGCCAGGGCGCGGTCGAGGTGCACGTAGCCGCCGTCGACGTGCAGAATCTGGCCGGTGGTGTGGCTGCTGCGCGGGGAGAGCAGAAAGGCCGTGGTGTTGGCCAGCTCTTCGGCGGTGGTCATGCGGTTGCCCAAGGGGATTTTGCTGGTGATTTCGCGCAGCTTCTCCTCGGGGTTGGGCAGGGTCTGAATCCAGGTTTCGTAGGCGGGCGTCCAGCATTCGGCCACCATCACGGCGTTTACCCGGATGCCGTATTTGAGCAGCTCCACGGCCCACTCGCGGGTGAGGGCGTTGCGGCCGCCGTTGGCCGCGGCGTAGGCCGAGGTGTGGCCCTGGCCGGTTTCGGCGGTTTTGGAGGTGATGTTGACGATGGCGCCCCGCGACTTTTTCAGCTCGGGCAGCGCGTGGTGGGCCATGAGGTAGTAGTGCACCACGTTGCGGTGCAGGCTCTGCATGAAGGCGGCGTAGTCGCCGGTTTCCAGGCCCACGCCGTCGTTCACGCCGGCGTTGTTCACCAGCCCGTCGATGCGGCCATACTGCGCGACGACGGCCTGCACGGCGCGGGCGCACTCCTCCGGCTCGGCCAGCTCGGCCGCCACCTGCCCCGCTTGCCCGCCCGCGGCCTCGATAGCCGCCACGGTTTGCTGGTTGTCGGCCGCGTTGCGGCCCACAATGACCGGAATGGCGCCCTCGGCCGCCAGCACGCGCGAGATGCCTTCGCCAATGCCCTTGGCCCCGCCCGTGACGATGATGACCTTGTTCTGCAGCTGCAAATCCATGTTTTCAGGTAATAGGTAACAGTGAGCAGTTATCAATTAATGGGTCAGTTGGTAGAAAGCGGCGGCGTTGTCGCCCCAAAACTGCGCCTGCTCGGCAGCCGAAAACGGTTGCATGTACGCTTCCAGAATGCCCAGGGCGCGGGCGTAGCCGCCGGCCACGTTGCACACCGGCCAGTCAGACCCGTACATCACCCGGCTGGGCCCAAAGGCGTCAAACACCACGTCCAGATAAGGCCGAAAATCCCGCGGCTGCCAGCCCTGCCAGTTGGCTTCCGTCACCATGCCCGATACTTTGCAACTCACGTTTCCGTGCGCGGCCACGGCCCGGATGTCGCGGGCCCACTCCTCAATGAGCTGGTCTTTGATGCGCGGCTTGGCCAAATGGTCGACCACGAACGGCTGATTGGGAAATGCCGCGGCCAGCTCGGCCGCAAAGCCGAGTTGGTCGGGGAAAATCAGCACGTCGTAGGTGAAGCCATGCGCCGCCAGTGCCCCAATGCCGCGCCGGAAGCTCGGCTTCAGCATCAGCGCGCGGTCGGCCTCGCCCTGCAGCACGTGGCGGAAGCCCTTCAGCTTCGCAAACTGGCTGTAGTATGCCAGTCGCTCGGCAACATTCGGCGCCTGCAAATCGACCCAGCCCACCACGCCTTTGATGAAATGATGTGCAGCCGCGTTGGCCAGCTGAAACTCGTTTTCGGCTTCGGTTTGGTCCGACTGCACCACCACGCAGCCATCGAAGCCGTGCCGTTGCAAAACGGGCGCTAAGTCGGCCGGCAGAAAGTCGCGCTGAATAACGGCCATGTCGTCGCCTATCCAGGCGTCGCGCACGGGGTCGAATTGCCAGAAGTGCTGGTGGGCGTCAATTCTGGCCATACGCTTTCACGGTTTGGCGCGAGGTGCCCAGGCCGGTTATGCCCAGCTCCACCACGTCGCCGGGCTTGAGGTAGACGGGCGGTTTCATGCCCAGGCCCACACCGGCCGGCGTGCCTGTCGAGATGATGTCGCCGGGCAGCAGGGTCATGAACTGGCTGAGGTAGGAAATCAGGAAGGGAATCTTGAAAATGAGGTTGGCGGTGGTGCCGTCCTGCATCACCTGCCCGTTCACGCTCAGCCAGAGGCGCAGGTTGTCGATGTCGCCGATTTCGTCGGGCGTGGCCAGGAAGGGGCCCACCGGCGCGAAGGTGTCGCAGCCCTTGCCCTTGTCCCAGGTGCCGCTGCGCTCCAGCTGAAACTCCCGCTCACTCACGTCGTTGTGCAGGGCGTAGCCGGCAATGTACTCGTGGGCGTCGGCCTCGTCCACGTAGGAAGCTTTTTTGCCAATCACCACGGCCAGTTCCACTTCCCAGTCGGTTTTGACCGAGTTTTTAGGAATTATGAGGTCGTCGTTCGGGCCCACGTAAGCGGTGGTCGACTTCATGAACAGGACCGGTTCGGGCGGGGGCGTGGCGCCAGTTTCGCGGGCGTGGTCGGCGTAGTTCAGGCCGATGCACAGGATTTTGGACGGCCGCGCCACGGGCGGGCCCAGCCGCTCATTGGCCCCGATTTGCGGCAGCTTTCCTTCGTTTTCTTTCAGGAATTGCGCCAGGCGCGCGAGGCCGTCGGTGGCGAAAAACGCTTCGTTGTAGTCTTCGCCAAAAGCCGAGGCGTCGTAGTGCTGGTCGTGGAGGATGACGCCGGGTTTTTCCTGGCCGGGCTGGCCGTAGCGGATGAGTTTCATAGGGTATGTGGGTTTACGTGCTGGCGGGCGCCTCACCCCCCGGCCCCCTCTCCGAAAGGAGAGGGGGAGCCGAGGTGGCGCGGTAAAGATGCTGCGGGGCCCGTGACGCGACGTTCCTGTAGTGTCCTGTTGCGCGGAGATGGGCGCCGGCGGATTGGGACCGGGCTAGGTATTCAGCTTGATGAAGCCGCCGTCGAGCGGGTAGTCGCAGCCGGTCACGAAGCCGGCCTCGTCCGAGGCCAGGTACAGGGCCAGGGCAGCCACTTCGTCGGGCTGGCCCATGCGGCCGATGGGTTGGCTCTTTGAGAGCTTCTCGAAGATTTCGGCTTCTTTGCCGGCGTAGTTTTTGGCAATGAAGCCGTCGACAAACGGCGTGTGCACCCGCGCCGGCGAGATGCTGTTGCAGCGGATGTTGCTGCCCAGGTAGTCGCGCGCCACCGAAAGCGTCATGGCGAAGATGGCGCCCTTGCTCATGGAGTAGGCCAGGCGGTCGGTGAGGCCCACGTGCGCGGCAATGGAGGCCATGTTCACGATAGCGCCACCGCCCTGCGCCTTCATCAGCGGCACGGCGGCGAAGAGGCAGTTGTAGGCGCCCTTCACGTTCACCTGGTACACGCGGTCGAAGTCGGCTTCGGAGGTGGTTTCCACGGTGCCCACGTGGGCAATGCCCGCGTTGTTCACCAGCACATCAACCCGGCCAATGGCCTGAAACGTGGCCACCACGGCGGCCTGCTGGCTCACGTCGGCGGCGTGCACGGCGGCCGTGCCGCCGGCTTGCCGGATTTCAGCCACCACGTCCCGGCCGGCCTCGGCGTTCAACTCAATGATGTGCACGGCGGCGCCCTGGCGGGCAAACAACAACGCAATGGCCCGGCCAATGCCGCTGCCGCCGCCGGTGATGACGGCCGTTTTTCCGGATAAACTAAACATGCAGGAAAGGAGATTGAAGCAGGAAAGCGGGCAGAACAGCCTGCCCCCTACAAATACAACGCGCCGCCACTCCAGAAGAATGGCGGCGCGTTGGCCCCGGGCCAGGCTAGCCGGCCGGCCGGCAGTTTCAGTTGCTTAGCGCAGCGGGTCGAACGCCCCACCCCAGACGCCGTTGTTCTGCTGCACTTTGGGGTTGTTGTCGATGGCTTGCTGCGGGATGGCAAAGAAGTAGTACTCCGGCTTGTAGGCGATGTTGTACTTCGTGTCGACCTGCTTGGTGGCAATGGTGAAGTAGTTGGTGTAGATGTTGTCCAAGCCGCCGGGGGCCGCGGCAAGGGCGTCGCGGGTCGTGGCGAAGTCGCTCGGGGCCGTGGCCGTCAGCGTGATGGTCAGGCCCAGGCGGCGCTTGCCGTTTAGCGTGCTTTCGAGCTTGCGCCAGCGGCGCAGGTCCCAGAAGCGCTTGCCTTCGAAGGCGAACTCAATCTGGCGCTCATACAGGATGGCATCGAACATCTGGGCGCGGCTCATGCCGGTGGTCAGGCCGTAGTTGCCGTCGGTGCCGGCCTCGATGCCCGCGCGCTTGCGGATGGCTTTCAGCTGGTCGAAGGCCGTGGTCAGGTCGTTGATGCCGCAGGCGGCTTCGGCCAGGTTCAGCAGCACTTCGGCGTAGCGAATCTCCATCCAGTCGGTGCCCACGTACACCGCCGAGCTCACGTCCACGGTGGGGTTGATGGCCTTGCGGGTGTAGAAGCTGGTGGTGCTGGCTTTGGTTTCCACCGAAGCCGTGCCCTTGTAATAGGTCCAGAGGCGGTAGGAGGTGTTGCCGTTGAGGGGCCACACGCAGCCGTTGTAAGCAATGGTTTTGTCGAAGCGCGGGTCGCGGTTTTTGTAAAACAGCTGCTGGCTGTACACGTAGCGCGTCGACTGGCCGGGGCGCTTGCCGTCGAGCATGGGGTAGGCCTGCACCATGTCCCAGGTGGGCTGGTTCGAGCCGCCGCCGGTGCCCGTATACGAGGGACGGGTGCCGTTGTCGTAGGTATTGTTTTTCTTGGTCTGGTCGCCGCTCGAGGTGTTGAAGCCGGTAATCATCACCGCCTCGGGGTTGTTCACTTCCTGGAACCACATCTGGTCGTAGGAAGCGTGCAGGGCGTAGCCGTTGGCCGAGAGCGTGTTTTTGGCGGCCAGGCTGGCGTCGTAGGCGGCCTGCCAGCGGGCCACGTCGTCGCCGGGGTTGAACTGCGGGCTGGCGGCGTAGAGCAGCGCGCGGCCTTTGAAGGCCAACGCGGCGCCCTTTGTGATGTGCCCCCAGTCGGCCGAAGCGGGCCACTTGCCCGGCAGCGCGCGGGCCGCCGAGTCCAGGTCGGCCGCGATGGCGGCGTAGGTTTCGGTGGTGGTGTTGCGGGGCAGGTAGGTGAGGTCGCGGGCTTCCGAGCCCACGCCGTTGAGCGGGCTCATCACCAGGGGCACGCCGCCGTAGAGGCGCACGAGGTCGAAGTAGCGCCAGGCCCGGAAAAACTGCGCTTGCGCAATCAGGCGGTTTTTGGTGCCCGCGGGCAAGCTGCCGGCCCGCACGTCCCGGATGAACATGTTGATGGTCCGGATTTTCCCGTAGTTGTTGCCCTTGTCCAGGGTGGTGCCGAAGTCCGTCACGTCGTTCGGCTGCACGGTGCCCTGCAGGTAGGCGTTGTCGGCAAACGACTCGTCGGACAGGCCGGTGGGGTTGACCGTGCTGAAGCCAACGCCGCCCATGCCAAACCACAGCGGCAGGTTCTGGTCGTAGATGTAGTTCAGGCTCAAGTTGGCCAGCGTCGAGTCGTTGTAAATCAGGTCGCCGGGGGTGGCGCCCAGGTTTATCTTGTCCAGGGCCTTCTCGCAGCTGCCCAGGGCCAGGGCGGCGCCGGTGGCCAGGGTCAGCGCGGAGTATTTCAGAAACGATTTCATGATACCGGAGGGGTGGGAATTAGAGGCCAATGTTCAAACCAAACGACAGCGACCGCAGGGTGGGGTAGGCGTCGTACGCCCCCGAGTACACTTTGTAGCTGTAGGGGTTGTAGAAGTTGAAGGGGTTGATGGCCGTGAAGTACATGCGCACCGACGACATGCCCAGGCGGCCGGTCAGGTTGGTGGGCAGGGTGTACGACACGTTGGCGTTGCGCATGCCGGCCGACAGCGAGCTGCGGAACCAGAACGACGAAGCCAAATCGTAGGAAGCCGCGTAGTACGGCGCCGGGTAAGCGGCGTTGGTGTTGTCGGGCGTCCAGTGGTCGACCCAGAACTCGGGGCGGTTCGACGTGGCCGTGCCCACCTTGCGAGCTGCCGATTCTACCACGGCCTGGCCGCCCCACGAAATGCCCATGGTGGCCGAGATGGTGAGCGACTTGTAGCTGATGGTGGGGTTGAAGCCGATGCCGTAGTGGTTGTCCTTTTTAGGCGTCAGGAAGGTCTGGTCCACGTCGGTGATTTTGCCGTCGGGGGCGGTGTAGTTGCCGTTGGCGTCCTTGGGGCCGCGGATGTCTTCGTAGTACAGCATGCCCGGCTTCAGCGGCAGGCCCTGCACGGTGTAGCCGGGGTGGGCGCTCAGGTAGGCGTCCACGTCTTGCTGCGTGCGCATCATGCCCAAGTACTTGTAGCCCACCACGCCCTGGTCGGTCGATTGGCCCGTCGGGTCGTCCCACTGGCCGAGCTGGCCCCTGGGCACGTCTACCAGAATCTGCTTGTTGTCGCTATAGCTGAAGAAGGTGTTGAGGCGGAACGATAGGTCCTGCGTGATTTTGTCGCCGTAGCCCACCGAGATTTCGTAGCCGAAGCCGTCGACCGACGAGTAGTTCTCCGACGGCAGCGACGCGCCAATCAGCAGCGGGGCCGAGCCCGTGAGGGACGTCAGCATGTTGTAGCGGTGGTCGTAGAAGTAGTCGAAGCCCAGCGAGAGGCGGCCGCTCAGGAACTGGGCGTCGAGGCCGGCGTTGTACTTGGTGTCGTCGTCCCAGCGGGCGGCGCGGTTGGCCAGCGCGTTGTTGGCGGCGAAAATGAGCGGACGGTCGGTGTTGCCGCCAAACACGGCGCCCTTGCCCGTTTGCAGGGCGTAGTTGGTTTGCCAGTTGTAGGGCTTGGTGGCGTCGGAGCCCAGGAAGCCCAGCGAGCCGCGCAGCTTCAGGAAGTTCACAAACGACACGTTGTTCTTGAAGAACGACTCTTCCGACACCACCCAGCCGGCCGAGAACGACGGGAACAAGCCCCAGCGGTACTCCGGCGCGAAGTTGGTGGAGGCGTCGTAGCGCAGCGTGGTTTCGAGCAGGTACTTGCCGGCGTAGTCGTAGTTGAAGCGGCCGGCGTACGACAGCGTCCCCGATTCCGATTCGGTTTCGGTGGTCGTCTGGGTGCCGGTGGCGTAGTTCTGGTTGGGCAGGCCGCCGATGATGACGCCCTCGGCCATGGCCGCCACCCCGTCGGTGCGGGTTTCCGACTGCTCGAAGAAGGCAATGGCCGACACGTGGTGCTGGCCAAACTGCCGGTCGTACGACAGGTAGCCGTTCAGCTGGTAGCTGTCGAAGTAGGTGGGGTTCAGGCGCACCCGGTCGCCGTTGTTCAGGCTCACCACCTTGCTCACGTCGCCGCCGTAAATGTGCTTGTTGGTGCCCAGCATCGTGAACTGGTACACGTTGTACTTCGTGCCGTACTGCTTGCCAAAGGAGTTGTCCATGGTCTTGCTGTACAGCACCCGCGCCTTCAGGCCCTTCAGGAACGGCAGCTCGTAGTCGATGTTGGCCGTCACGTTCAGGCCCGTGTTGCGGGTGGCCGTGAAGTTGTCCGACTTCTGCACCTCAAAGAAGTTGAAGGCGTCGATGGTGTTGGTGTTGCTGCTCGTCGAGAGCAGCGTGGGCAGGCCGTTCACGTAGATGGGCGCGAACTGCGGCGTGTAGAGCAAGCTCTTCATGTCGTTTTCCACGTTCTCGCCCCCCTGCTTGAGGTAGTACATGCGCTTGTTCGACAAGTCGCCGCTCACCGACAAGCCGGCCTTCAGGCCGCGGGCCACCTTCACGTCGGTGCTGGCGCGGTAGGTCCACTTGTTGGAGTTGATGTTGTCGAAGTTGGCGTTCTGGTAGTTGTAAGACAGGCCCGCGAAGTAGGTCACCCGGTCCGAGCCGCCGCTCATGTTCAGGGCGTGGCGCGTCACGATGGCGGGTTGCCAGGCCGTTTTCAGCCAGTTGGTGTTGTTGTTTTGGAAGTGCTGCAGCTCGTCGGGCGTGTACATCGACGCGTCGGTGGGCGACTTGCCGGCCGCCGTGTTGAGGTCGTTGAGGTATACGGCCTGCTGGTAGCCGTTCATCATCTTGGGCAGCATGATGGCGTCGGCGGCGCCCACCGAGCCGCTGTAGCTGAACTTGGGCGCGCCAATCTGGCCGCGCCGCGTGGTGAGCAGCACCACGCCCTGGCCGCCGCGGGCGCCGTAAATGGCCGCCGCCGCGTCTTTCAGAATGGAAATCGACTCAACTTCCGACTGGTCGAGCACGTTGAAGTCGTCCTCGGTGCGCACCACGCCGTCAATCACAAACAAGGGCCGCAGCGTGCCGCCGTCCTTCGACAGAATGATGGGGTTGCGAATGGTGATGGCGCCGGCGTCGCCGGGGCGGCCCGTGCCGCCGCTCACGCCCACGCCGGGCAGCTGCCCCTGCAGCGCCGTGGACAGGCTGCCCACGGGCAGGTCCTGAATTTTCTGCATATCCACCGTGGCCACGGCCCCGGTCATGGTGGCCCGGTTTTGAGTGCCGTAGCCCACCACCACCGCTTCGTCCAGGGCGGTATTGTCGTCTTCGAGGCTCACTTCGAGCGAGGTGCGGCCGTTCACCGCAATTTCCTGGCTCTTGAAGCCGATGAAGCTGAAAATCAGCGTCTCGTTGCCGGTGGGCAGGTTGAAGTGGAAGGTGCCGTCCGGGCCCGAGCTGGTGCCGGTTTTGGTGCCCTTGATGAGCACCGTCACGCCCGGCAGCGGGTTGCCCTTCGAGTCCTTCACCAGGCCGGTGAAGCCCACGGTGATGCCTTTGGACGATTTGGTCTTGGCCGGGGGGCCAGCCACGGCGGCCTGGGCGGGGTCGGTGCCCAGCAAGGCCCCGCCCACGAGCAGCGCGCAGGCCAGTCGGGTGGGTGCCCCCGCAGGCAGGGGCAAATGGGCTCGTAACGATTGGGACATAACAGTTTGGTGGGTTAAACTGAGAAAAAGGTGAGAAAGCTTATTGAGCGCCGCCGGCGGCCTTGCGGGCCGCGATGCGGGCCTGCCAGTCCTTGCCGGCCTGGTTCATGTCGATGCCGGCGGCCGAGAGGTAGTTGTTGATGCGGCCCTTGTACTTGCCAAACCAGGCGTGTTTCTGCTCCGAGGTGCCGCCGTCCATGGCGTGCTCGCGGGCTTCGGTGAGCCAGGCCAGCATCTGGGCTTTTTGCTCGGCCGTGAGGTTGGGCAGCATGTCGTTGTAGGCCGTCATCGTGATGGGCAGCACGCCGTAAGTCATGCCGTCCTTCACCTGCTCCACCTGGGCCGGGGTGAGGCGGCGGCTGAGTTTTTTGAGGTACTGCGGGTGCAGCTTGGCCAGGGCGGCTTCGGTGTCGGCGTCTACTTTGGCCAGCTCGGCCTTGGTGGCGTCGGTGGCGGGCTGGGCCTTGAGGGCGGCCTTGCGGGTTTTCTGCTGCTTGTAGATGTCGTTGAGCTGGCGGTACTGGTCGGCAATGAGGTCGCGCACCTGCACCGAATCCTTGGCCTTCAGGCCGTCAATTTTGGCCACTATTTTGGCTGCCCGCTCCGTGATGGTCCGCGTGTAGGCGGCCTCTTTCGATTCGGCGGGCGCCGGCGCTTGGGCCGATGCTTGCACGAGGGCGGTTGCAGCAAAGAGACCTGTTAAAAACAGGGCCCGCATTGAATTATTCATGTTTCACAGATAGTGCTAGAATAGTAGCAAGTTATCTGTGTTTTTTAAGCCAATTCTGTAAGTTTCAACTAACTTATTGTACGATATTATCATGAGTATGAAGTTTTGATTAAGCCAACCAAAACCCAGTTGCAGAAAGTGTGTTTCTGCTGGTAAAAAGGCCATTTCAGAGACCAAATACCCTTTCCTAGCCATGCCCCACAAAGTGCCTAATTGGCTGGGAAAAGCCACGCAATCGTTCCCGGGATTTTAGTGCCATATAGTATAATTGCCCATTGAAGCGGCTTACACCTCGGGCACATGCGCCACTCTATATAGCGTTTCGGGGGCGGCCTCGGGAGCGGCTACCGGCCGCTTGCGCCAGTAATTGGCCAGAATGGAGCCCGAAATGTTCATCCACGGGCTAAACACGGCGGCGGGCAGCCCCACCGTGCCCAGCTTGCCCATGCTGCCGGCCAGGCCCGAGGCCATGCCGCCATTTTGCAGCCCCACCTCGAAGGCCACCGTGCGGGCCGAGTTCACATCGAGCCCAAACAGCCGGCTCAGCCAGTAGCCGAAGAAATAGCCCGCCGCGTTGTGCAGCACCGAGGCCAGAAACAGCAGGAAACCCACGCGCAATAGGTTGTAGTGCCCGGCCGCGGTGGTCACGGCCGTGAAATAAATAATGCCGAACATGGACAGGTAAGGCATCACCTTATCGGTTGCGGGCAGCTTTTTCGCCAATTGATGGTACAGCACACCCACCACCACGGCCGCCACCAGGAAGCTGAAAATCTCCAGCGCCTGTAGCAACTCGGGACTCGGGACGCTGCGCTCAGCGAAAGCCCACACGCCCAGGGGCAGCGCCGCCAGCCAGAGCACCCCAGCCGCAGCCAGCAGGCCCACCACGCGCCGTCCTCGCGGCGGGGCGGTTTTCAAATAGTCGTGCAGCAAGGCGGCCATGATGGGCACCAGCACAATTTTGATGATTTCCATCATCATGCTCACAAACTTCACCTCGATGAGCGTGCCCGCCAGCAGCTTTAACAAGAGCGGCGTGAGAAACGGCGCCGCCAGCGTGGCCATGGCCGTGACCACCACCGACAGCACCATGTTGGCCCGGGCCAGGTACACCATCACGTTCGAGGCCAGCCCGCTGGAACAGGAGCCGATGAGGATGATGCCGGCCGCAATTTCCGGCTCGAAGTGAAACACCCGGGTGAGCAGCAAGCCCATGAGCGGCATTACCGAAAAGTGGCACAGCAAACCAATGAGCACGCCCTTGCCCGTGCTGCCCAGCCCCGAGAAGTCCCGGAGGCTCATCTGAATGCCCATGCCGAACATCACCAGTTGCACCACCGCCAGAATCAGCCACTTGTGGCGCAAATCCACACCGCCCCACGTTTTGAAGGCGCCGGGATACACCATGCCCGCCACCACGGCCACAATTATCCAGGCCGTGTACTGGTAGCTGCGCAGCAAGGACACCGCTTTCAGGCCCAGGGCCAGGCTCACCGCTGCTGCCACCGCCGCTGGCTGCCACAGGGCAGCGTTTTGCTGGCTGATACCAATGAGCAAGGCCACGCCCGCGAGGCTGGCAATAAGCAAGCAGAGTTGGAAGAGACGGTTCATGGAGCGCGGTGATTGGGATGACGGGCCGTTTTTAAAGATGGGCTGGGGCAGGCCCCGCGCTTACAGCAACTCGGCGGCCAGTTGGCGGATGGCTATGCCGGGGCTGGCCAGAATGGGCACCGGTCGGTCGGCCGCGGCCAGTGTGTCGACGACCCGCGCCATGCTGGCCTGGGCCAGCACCACCACGTCCACTGTGGTTGCCAGCTTTTTGAGCGCCGCGGCTACAATGGCATCATGGGTGGCGCCATCGCCGCTCATGAGGGCCTCGAAGGCGCCTTCGCAGAGCACTGAGGTCAGCTCAATTTCCTGGCCGGCGCGGGCAGCGCGGCGCTGCACCAGGTCGGCGGTGGGGCCGAGGGTGGTGGGCAGCGTGGCGATGACGCCGATGCGCCGACCGGTGCGCACGGCCTCATCGGCCATGGGCTCGTCGACGCGCAGCACGGGCACCCCGGCCAGGCCGGCAGCCTGCTCCACCGCCGCGCCGATGGACGAGCAGGTGACCAGCACGTAGTCGGCCCCGCCAGCCTCGGCCGAGTTCACGTAGCCCACCACCCGGCGGGCCACGGCCGGCGTGAGGCTGCCTTCGCGGTTGATGGTGCGGACCAGGCTGTCGTCGACAATGTTGAAGGTTTGCACGCCGGGCAAGAGCTCGGCGCAAAGCTGCTGGAACACGGGCACCAAGGTGGCGGAGGTGTGGACGAGGGCGAGGGTTTTAGGGGGCATGGCATTAATGATAAAGGAGGAGTAAAAGCTTGGGCCAGCTGGTGGCGTGGACTTTGCGAGTTTGCGCATTGCTTGCTGTGCCGCTGTTCGCCCGGCGCGGACTCGCAAAGTCCACGCTGGCATTCAGCGTTAATTGCCACGCATTTGGCCTTCGAGCAGCACGCCGAAATAGTCGGGCGCGCCTACCTGGCCACCCTTGAAATTGACTTCGGCGCCGTGCAGGGGCGAGCCCGGCGCCGAGGCGCGGCACAGGGGAGCGCCGGGGTAGAAGGGCGCTATCATTTCCACCGCTTCGATGCCCATGGCGCGGGCGGCGTAGCTGGAGGTGTCGCCGCCGGCCACCACCACGCGGCGCACGCCGGTTTGCCGCACGGCTTCGCGGGCAATGCGGCCCAGCGCGGTGCCGAGCACTTCGGCGGGTAGGCTTGGCGTGGGGCTGCCCGCTCCGCCGTTGGTATGAATGATGACGCTGCGCCCTTGCCGAAGATGGCCAATGACTAGCTGCTGAAGGGGCCCTGATGCATCCGGCAAACCAGCGCCCGCCGCCAGCTCAGGCGCATCGAGCACGACTTCCGCAAAGCCGTTGGCCTTAGCCCAGGCAATCTGCCCGGCCGTGACGGGGGAGCAACTGCCCGATACCACCAGCAGCGGCGCGGCGCGGCCGGGCGCGGGCCAGGCTGTCACCGGCTTCAACGTGTCGTTTTGCTGCCAGAGCTGTCCCAGCGCCATTTCAATGCCGGAGGACCCCACCGAGAATAAGGGGCCGTGTGCCGTGGCAAAGCTGTCGATGGCCGCGCCAATGGCTAACAGCTGTTCTTCGTAGATGGCATCAAACAGGATGACTTCGGCTCCGGCCTGTACCTGAGCAGCCAGGGTAACCCGCATTTCGGCCAAGGGCCGGGTGATTTGCAGGAGGTCGAGCAGCCCGGTTTGCAGGTCAGTTTGCCGGGCGAGATGCAGGCGCAGGTCGCTTTCGTTAGCGGGCGTGGTGGGGTGGCGGCTCATCGACGGGTGCCGGTCGAGGCGGAAGATGCCGCCGTCGCTGCCGATGCCCAGGCGCGCAAACAGGTTGCCAAAGGCGCAGTAGCGGCCCAGCGGCGGCGCGGCCACCAGCAAAGGCACGAAGGCACCCGGAAACACGCCGCGCCCCACCTCAGTGGCCCGGCCAATGCTGCCGATGCTGGGCGACGAATCGAACGTGGAGCACACCTTATAATGCACGTGCCGCGGCAGCAGCTCTCGCAGTTTTTCAAAAGCCGGTTGCAGCACCGCCTGCATGGCATGGGGCGGCATGGCGCGGGTGAGGCCGGCCACGCCAATGGCATCCAGGCCAGGGTAAGCGGCGAGCTGAGCGGCCGTGGGTGGCTCGATGAACAAAGCCGTGCGGGCCCCGGCCCGGCTCAGAAATTCGAGCGCGTCGGTACTGCCGGTGAAGTCGTCGCCATAATAGGCGAGGAGTAGCGGCTTGCTCATTTGGCGCCGAATTTTTCAACCGCCGCCGCAAATTCAGGGTGCTGCGCGGCGGTTTCCGTTAAGCTACGGCCGTCCACGGCGCCCTGCCAGGCTTGCTGCAGGGCCTGTACGCCGGCCGCCGGGCCCATGGGGTGGGCCAGGATGCCGCCGCCGGCCATGTAAAGCAAATCGGTGGTTCGGGTGCGGCGGTAAGTCTCAAAGGCCTGCCCGCCCCACTGGCCGGACGACACCACCGGGAGCACCGAATAGCCGCCCAGCAGCGGCGCCTGGCAGGCTTCGATGGAGGCCACCACGCTGTCGTCGGACTCCCAGAACTTGTTCTGGATGCCGTTGACGTGCAACTGGTCGACGCCCGCCAGCCGCCACAGCTTTTGGTAAGCGCGGAAGTCGATTCCTAATAAGGGATGCCGCGTCATCATGCCCCAGCCGTTGCGGTGGCCGTGAATGGCCAGGGCCCGCTGGTCGCAGATTTTGCGGGTGCCGGCCAGGCCCACGCTGTTGATGCTCACCATGGCGCAGGTGCCGCCGGCGCGCACCACGTACTCGTAGCGGCGCAGCATCTCGTCCACTTCCCCGCTGATGTTGAAGGCATACATCACCTTTTTGCCGGTGCGGTCGGCGTGGCGGTTGACGACGGCTATCACGGCATCGACGCGGGCCTCGAAGGGTGAGTTGGCGGCGGCCATCTGCAGCTCGTCGTCCTTCACGAAATCGATGCCCGCTTCAGCCAGCGTCTGCACCAGCCCAGCCGTTTGCTCCGGCGTGAGGCCGATGCTAGGCTTGATGATGGTGCCGATGAGCGGCCGGCCCTGCACACCGGTCAGCTCGCGGCAGCCCGCCACGCCGAAGGCCGGCCCGGCAAAGTGCTGCGCGTACGAGGCCGGCACGTCAATGTCCATCAGCTTCAGTCCCGTAAACTGGCGGATTTCATACAGATTCCCTTGCAGCGTGGACACCAGCAGCGGCAGGTTGTACCCAAAATTTTCCACCGACCACGACACCTGCACCCGCGCCCGATGATACAGCCCGTTGCTGGTCGTCGCGCCCGGAATGGCCGGCTCGCGCACCGTTTCCAACTCCTCAACCGACTCTACGCGGGCGGCGAAGCGCTGCTTGAGCTCCGCCGTTTCGCCCGGTACGGCTACGAAGGTGCCGGACGACTGCTCGCCGGCCAGCACGGCCGCCGCGTCCTCGGGGCGGAAGGGGGTTTCGATGTAGTAAGTGGCGGTGATGCGTTCCATATTATTGCAGACGTGGCGCCTCACCCCCTGACCCCCTCTCCGAAAAGGAGAGGGGGAACCAGATATGCGCGGGCGTCGGGCTCCCCTCTCCCTTAGGAGAGGGGCCGGGGGTGAGGCGTCATGTTAGGTTTTAGCTCTGAAAAACCGACTTCAAATAGGCTGTATTCGCGCCGAAATTCTTCTTCACGTTGCGCGGGTCGGCGGCGTCGCGGGAGCGTTCAATCACCAGCCAGCCCTCCCAGCCCATGCCGGCAAGGGTTTGCTTCACCTTGTTCATATCTAGGCGGGTGTTGTTTTGCAGCCACACGCCGTCCTCGTCGGTGGCGTGCATCTGGCAGATGCGCTTGCGGCCAAGGGTTTTCAACTCCGCATACAGGTCGCGACCTTCCTTGAGCGGGTTCGAGAAGTTGAAGTAAATCTGGATGTTTTTCGAGCCGATTTCCTTCAGCAATTCCACTTCGCCTTTGGCATCGAGCGCGGTTTCGATGCCGACAACGACGCCGGCTTTCTTCGCCATTTCGCCCACCACCTTCAGCCGCTCCACAATGGCAGGACGCAGCTCGGGGTTCTTGCGCAGGTCGCCCTGCGTGCCCAGGGGCAAGAAAGCCACTTTCACATTCAACTGCTTCATGGTGTCGAGGCAGTCCTGAATCATGCGCTGGTAGGTGGGGCGCGTGGCGAAGGACTGGGCATAAAACCCTGTCATCGCCAGCGAGCAGATTTCCAGGTTCAGCTCCTTGGCTTTGTCGATGAACTGCTGACGGATTTCGGGTTTGGCGAGCTGGTTGTCGAAGGTCTCGCGCTGGCCCAGGCCGCCCATGTCAATTTCCACGCCGTCGGCCCCAATGTCCTTGGTGAGCTGCAGCGCGCCCAGCTTCTGACGCTTTAGAATCATCAAGTCGACCACCGCCACTTTGTAGGTAAGCTTCTTTTTGGTGGGCGCGAGGGCACTGGCCCAGCCGGGCAGGAGCAGGCCGCCCGTCAGGAGCGAGCTGGCTTTCAGAAAATCGCGGCGGGAAAGGGTAGCAGTTTTCATCACAAAGCTGATTTAGCGAGTCTTATCAGTGCGAAATGGGCGGGCCGGCAAACCGGCTTCGGAAAACAGGTTGGGTTGCGCCACTTCGTCCCAGCCGAAGCGCACGGCCGTAGGGTGCGGCACGCTCGGGGCCGATACCAGCACCTGCGGACCCTGGATGCGGGCCTGCGCGGGCACAAACACGCCGTCGGCGCCGGCAATGGTGAAGTCGCTCAACGCCTTGCCGTCTTTGCTGACCAACGGTGCGGCCGTGGCAAACGAAACCGTGGCCACCGCACCCTTTACTTTCAGGCTGCGGAAAACCGGGCCTTCGGCCACTACGCTGGGCGTTTTATAGGTATTCGCCAGCGCCAGCAACGCCAGCCGCCGCCCGATTTCCCACTTGAAACCCGGATGAATGCCGCCTTCGGTATTGGCCAAATCGGTGGTTTCAATCATGCCGGTGTGCGGCACCTGCAGCACGGCCGCCTGCGCTTCGCGGAACAGCGGCAGGGTTTCGCGCGTGAGCACCACTTTGTCGTGGGTGTCGGAGTACTTAAACGGAGCCAGCGACACGTAGTAGAACGGTAGGCTGGCGTCGCCCCAAGCCGCGCGCCAGCTGCTGATGAGCGTGCGCATTTTCTGGGTATACGTCGTGGTTTCGGCCAAAAAACAGTTGCTTTCGCCCTGGTACCAGAGGAACCCACGCGCCGCCAGCGGTGCCAGCGGCTTCACCATCGTCTCCCAGAATTTGCCCGGGTCGCCGTCCACTTTCTTGCCCGCAAAAGCCGGGTCCTTTGCGAAAGCTTCTTCCGAAATCCAAGGCTCGATGCGGCTGCCGGGCACAGCGGAAGAAACCATGCCAACTGGCACGTTCAGGCGCTTATTCAGTTCCTTGGCGAAGAAATAGGCCGCCGCCGAGAACGAGCGCAGGGCCGAATCCTGCGCGATGGCCCAGTCGTGGTGCAGGGTGTCGGGTTTGGGCAGCGTTTTGCGGTTGACCAGGAAAATGCGGATGGCGGGGTTGTGGGCCACGCTCAGCTCGTCGACCGGGTTGGGGCCGGGCACGTCGGGCCGCGTCACCTTGCTGTTTTTGCGCATGGTGTATTCCATGTTCGACTGACCTGAGCACACCCAAACTTCGCCCACCAAAATGTTGCGCAGCCGGATGGTATTGCTACCGCTGATAACCAGCTCCGCCGGTGTGGCGGAGGCTTTGAGCGGCTTGAGCAGCACCTGCCACTTGCCCGCCGCGTCGGCCTTGGCGCTGGGGCGCTGACCGGCGAACTGCACCGTCACGGCCTCGCCCGGCGCGGCCGCGCCCCAAATGGGCACCGGCTTTTCGCGTTGCAGCACCATGCCGTGCCCGAGGATGCGCGGGAGGGTGATGGTGGCGCGGGCGGGTAGGGAGAGGAAGAAGGCAAGAACGAGGCAGAGACGCAATATTTTGCGTCTCGTCGTTGAACGACCAGAACTGCGCCGTCCGTCATGTTCGGGCGTCATCGTTCGAACATCGTCGTTCAACGAAGAGACGCAAAATATTGCGTCTCTACACTGTTCTGTTGTCCTCATTTCTTCTGAATCCAAATAACTTCCGCCCCCGTTGCCGCACCATTAAGCGTGACGGATTTTCCCCCTTTCACCGTCTCTTTCGAGTCGGTTAGCGCGCCGGTTTTGGGGTTGATGTGGTGCACCGCAAACGTGCCGCTCATTCCCGACAAATCGACTTGCACCGGCGACTGGCCCTCGCGGTACAGCAGCAGGCCGGTTTTGCCGTCGCTCATGGCCCACTGGTCGGCGGGCTTGCCGGGCAGTTCCATTGGTTTCATCCCGGCCACGGCCGTTGCAAAGCCGGCATCGGCCACGCGGGGCAGGCTGGCCATCGAGCCGCCCGCCAGCAGCACGGCCCAGCCGAAGGCGTCGTAGCCATCGGCCGAGTAGAGCACGGCTTTGTCGGGGAACTGCTGGCGGTACTCGCGCACGGCCCGGTACACCTGCTCAAACGAGCTGCGCTTGGGCGGCGTGAGGCGGGCGTGCTGGCGCGGGGCCAGGTTCTGGCCGCCGGCCGGCGCGTAGGCCTGGCCGTTGAACTGATAGTGCCAATAGTTGATGTCGATGACATCGACCACCTTGGCCCGCGCTGCATCCGCCAGAATGGCGTCCTGCACGTCTTTGGTGGTGCTCAGGGCGATGGTAGCGTGCTGGCCGGTTTCAGCTTCCCACTCTTTGATGGTATCGAGCCAGAACTGCACGAAGGCCAGCGGACCGGTGAATTCGGCTCCGATAAGGTGAATGACGCCGGTCTGGCCCTTGAAGTTATTGAGGCACTGGCGGATGTAGGCGCGGTGCAGCGGCCGGCGCGTGGCATCGGTCACGTCGTAGAATTGCTCGGCCATGAAGATGCGCTTGTCGCCGGCGTAGGGCGCGGGCTCCGGGAAACCCGTGTTGTTCACGTTGTTCACCGGGCGCCAGGGGAAGTCGGCGTAGTGCGCGCCGGCCTCGATGATGTTGTGCTGGAAGTAGTGCTGGTTGAGCAGCACGAGGCTTTTTTGGTCGGCCAGGTCGGCAAACTGGTGCAGGCGGCTCCAGTACCAGGCGTTGTACTTGGTGAGGTCGTAGCGGCTGAGGCCATCCCAGGCCAAATCCTTGCCGCTGCGGGAGAACGGCAGCTCGTAGAACGGCGCCCACACCTCGCCGTCCATGCGGCGGATGCGCTCGTGGTCGTCGCGCCGGCGCTCGTACCACAGGCCGTAGTTGTGGTGCAGGGCCACCACGTTCTGGGCCCGCATCGAGTCAGTCATTTCCGCCAAATCATCGGTCAGCCCGCGGCCAATCTGGCCCGGCACGAAGCGCGTGATATGGGGCTTGGGATTGAGCAGGCCGTAGGGGCGGGCGCTGCCGTTCCACCAGGGCACCTCCTGGCGGCGGCCCAGCACCAAGGCGTTGCCGCGCACCAGCACGCCCTGCGCCACCTGCAGCGGGGCTGCATAGGTCGGCGCCGGGGCTGTCTTCACCTTCAGCTTGTCGATGCTGGGGGCTGAGTTTTGAACCGAAATCGGCTGGCGCGTAGATGCGGCCTTCACCAGCTCCAGCACGGTAGGGGCGGGGTTCACCGAGAGCTTTGTCAGCTCCTGGGCCACGGCCACTTTGGGGCTGCTGCTGGCCTCGGTGGGCACCGGCAGCAGGATAGCGCGGGCCTTGGCGGCGTCGCCGAGCCGCTCCTGCAACTGCGCGTAGTAGAGGCTGCGCGGGTTAACGTTTTCGTTGGATTGGTCCCAATAGCCGTTACCGGCGAACTGCGCCCAGGTGCCGAAGGCCCAGTTCTGGGCCGTAGGCGGGCGGTAGCAGTCCACGCGGGACGCGGTGCACTGCCAAAACACGCTGTTGGCCACGGCCCAGCCGGCGCCCTGCCCGTCCTGCTCACGGTTGCCGAAGCGCAGGGCCTGGCCGTATTCCTTCACAATGTCGAACAGCACGCCCGAAGCCCAGCTGTCCACGCCGCCGCTGAAGCTCAGGGCTTGCTCGGCCTCGCACTGCACGAAGGCGTTGGGGCCGGCCGCGCAGAAACCCAGCGCAAAATCGTGGTAGCCATTCTCCGCATACAGCCGCTGAAACAGTGTCTGCGAACCCAGCGTGTAAAACGTATTGCGCCGCTCGTTGCCGATTTCCGACACCGGCTCAGTCGAAAGGCAGTCCTCCACCGTCAGGCGGCGCGTGGTGGCCTGGGCCAGCACGGCCGAGCCGGCAAAATGCCGGAAGCTGACCTGCCGTACCCAGGCATCCTGCGCGTTTTCAATGTCAATAGCCACCCAGCGGTGGTTTTCGTCTTTGGGGTTAGCGGCGTCAAAGGTTGATTCGAGCCGAAGGTTCTCTACGCCTACCTGCGAAACCAGGCCCGGCCAGGTATAGCGGGCCACGGTGCCGCCGCCATAGGCTTGGTCGAGCGCGGTAGTTAGCGGCGCATCCAGGGTGATGCCGTTGGCATCCACGGCAACTATCTGCCGGTCCCAGGCTAGGTCGCGCTGGCCGGGTTTCCAGCCCAGTGAGGACAGGCCGCCGCCGAAGGTTTCCATGCCCAGCTTATGCACCCAGGCGGCCGTGCTGGGCCGCCGCACCTGCACCCGGTCGCCCACCTTGAAGCTGTTGGCGTTGCCCACTTTTAGCGTGCGCGCATTCACCGGCACGTACTTATCGGTGATGGCCAGCGCGGTTTCAAACCGGCGGTCGTTGCGCCCGGCCACAGTCAGCAGGTGGTCGCGGCTCACGCCCGTGCCGATGACGACGGTTCCCCCGTCGCCCATGCCGCTGCCGCGCAGCACCACGCCCGACGCGCGGATAAACAGCCGTCCAGCCACCTCATACGTGCCCTTCTCCAACAGCACTGCGCCGCGCAGCCCATCCTTGCCCAGCGGTAAACCGGCCACGTAGTCCAGCGCCGCTTGAATGCGCGCGGTGCCATCGCCCGCCTTCACCGTCACCTTGATATTGGCCGTGGGAATGGCCGCCTCGCCCGCCCGGTAGCCAGCGTAGGAAAAGTCCGGTACCCGATTGCCCAGCGAATCCGGCGCGTAGCTCAGCTTGCCGTCCTTATATTCGATGGGGCCGGGTGGCGGGGCCGGCTTGGGCGCTTTCTGCGCGGCAGCCGGGCCGGCGGCGAGCAGGCCGGAAAGGAGCAGGAAGTAAACAGTGCGGGTGGGGCGGGGCACTGGAAAGTAGGTGGGCGTTTTCAGAGCAGCTTGATGGGATAGTCGAATAATCAAGAACGTCATGCTGAGCGCAGCCGAAACATCTCTACCGCGCAATGCATTTCATTTTACCATTGCAGTAGAGATGCTTCGACTGCGCTCAGCATGACGTTCTAAAACCGATAAGAATGGGTTACGGCTTCACCGTATTCAGTGCCACCAGGCTGTTGAGGTAGTTCTCAATGTTGGCGTAGCCGTTTTTGGCAATGGCCGCCGCGTCGGCTGCATTCTTGGGGTCGAAGCCGTTCTTCTTTTCGTAGTCGTCGGGCATGCCGTCCTTGTCGGCGTCGGCGTAGGGCTTGCCGGCGTAGGTGGGGTAGCCACCCACCTGCACCGGGTCGGTAATGATGCCCTGCTTGTAGGAATCAATCGGCAGGCGGCGGTGCTCAAACTGCGTGGTGGGCAGCTTCACGCCCTCTTTATAGGTGATTTTGCCGGTGCGGACCTGCTCCACCACGCGGGTGTCGACGGGGTCGCGCTTGGGCAGGATGGCGCCGGCATTTTCCAGCACGTAGCCGTAGGCTTTATCGGCCGGGATGATGGTAATTTCCGGCATCGGCAGGGGCTTGTCCACCTTCATGTCGGCCTGGTACTTGCCGGCGTTGGGCTGCTCTTCCACCTGCACGCCGCCGTTCCAGTTGTCCTTGGTTACCTCCGGGAAGCCTTCCACGATGTTGCCGGCCACGTAGGCGCGGCCGTACACCTGGTACTTCAGCTTGCTGCGGCCCGATTCAGGCTTCAGAATGCGGTGGCCAATGTTGGTGTCTTTCGGCGTGGAGGGGCCGGGCTTGTAGTAGTTGTTGATGATGTTGTAGAGGGCGCGGTAGTCGCCGCCGTCGGTGGAGCGGTGCACCCAGTTGAACATCACGTTGTTGGCGAAGTTGAACACCCCGTTCCAGCCGATGGACGGGTTGCGGCCCGCGTTGTCGGCCCACAGGTTGCGCATGAAGGTGCAGTTCTCGCCGCCCAGCGTGCTGCCGAAGGCGTGGTTCCAGGTATCGAGCGCTTCCGAGAAGATAGAATTCTGAATGGTGATGTTCACCGTCCCTAGCTTCTGCTCCGGAATGCCAGTGCTGTCGTTGTACATGTGGCGGTACATCGACATGTTCTCGTCCAGCCCCCAACTGGCCGAGACGTGGTCAATCATGATGTTGCCAATCGGGTTGCCGCCGATGGAATCGTCGCGCCGGCCCACGTTGGTTTCGCCCCGGCGGAAGCGCATGAAGCGAATCAGCACGTCGTGCGTGTTCAGCCACACCGATTCGCCAGCCACGCAGATGCCGTCGCCGGGCGCGCTTTGGCCCTCGATGGTGATGTATGGCGCCCGAATCATGAGCGGCGTTTTGAGGCGGATGATGCCGGCCACGTTGAACACCACGATGCGGGCGCCGCCCTGCTCGCAGGCCTCGCGCAGGCTGCCGGGCCCGCTGTCGGCCAGGCTGGTCACCATAATCACGCGGCCGCCGCGCCCGCCGTAGGTATAGGCTCCGCCGCCCTCCGCGCCCGGAAACGCCGGGATGCTGGCTTGCGGCAAATCGATGGGCCGGGCCGCCCACGGAATGTAGGGCTTGCCCTCGCGCTGCTCCTTCTGGATGATGGGGTAGGCTTTGTTCCAGGCAATTTCAGACTGCCGGTAAGCGTCCTTCATCATGGCCTCGCTGGCCTTCTGCACGTCCTGCGGAATCTTCGGGTACTGGGCGTGGGCCGCGAATTGCGCGGAGAAAAAGAGGCCTAAAGTGCCAAGCGAAGCAAGCGGTTTGTTCATGAGCGGGGTGGGGGAGTTTGGATGAAGCGAAATAACAGGGTAAAAACCGCCGGCACCTATACCATTTTCTCGACCCTGTGTAGGATGTTAGCATTCGCTTTAGTCGAGAAGGGGGCGACACGGCTTTGCTGAGTATACGCTCACCCGGGCACCTTTCCCCTGTCTGCTTCCCAGTATCGGAGCACTGCTATTGCTCAGCTCAAAAGGACAGAAAGGGGGCTTTGACTACTGAAAATGCACTTACATCAACTTACATATTCGCATCCCTGGCTTGCGAGCCGGTCGTTTGTGACGCTTCACCAATCCTCAATATTCAAGTAGCGCAAGCGGCTTTCGCAGTTGATTTATCGATTGTGTAAAAACCGGTTTGGCGATGGCAACATGCTATAAAAGCCCGCCAACATGGTACATAGAATTAGGTTGAGCACCCGATAATTTTGACCTGATGCCATTCGCCCATTTTGCTTCTTCTTCAGGTCGATTGCCAGCGCGCCGAAACCGCTGGAATCAGTTGGTTTGCTGCGCCGCCCTGTTGGTCGGCCTGTTGCTGGGCGCGGCCCGGGTGGCCGCTGCAGCTGGTGCCATTAAGCCGTCAGAACACCGTAGAGACGCGACACTTCGCGTCTCCTCGTTGAACAGCTACCTACGGTTGCCCGGCAGCGTCCAGACAAACACCACCCGGCGCCAACGCCGAGACGCGAAGTATCGCGTCTCTACAGCCCGCCAGGCAGCTGCGCAAACCCGCACCATCCTCCTGCCCAAAACCGCCCACGCCCGCCTGCAATATGGCGCGGAGCAGCTGGCCAAAGCGCTGAAAAATGTTGGGTATCAGGTACAAATACAACAGACCAACGAACTGCCCAAGGGCAAGCGCAAGGAACTGATTGTAATAGGCCTCCATTCCGACCCGCTAGTGCAGGATGCCGCAATAATATACCATGCGCCCAATAGTCAAAAGCCTGGCAAGGAAGGATTCACCATCACCTCCATGGATAAAGGGGCGCTGCTAATAACGGGCCTCGATAATTCCGGCGTCCTCTACGGCTGCCTGGAGCTGGCCGAACAGGTGAAAACGCAGGGCAAGCTCAGCGAAAATATTCACCTCACCGACCAACCTGAGATGGTGTTGCGCGGCACCTGCATCGGCGTGCAGAAGCCCACCTACCTCCCCGGCCGCAACGTGTACGAATACCCCTACACGCCCGAAACATTCCCCTGGCTTTACGATAAACAGCTCTGGGTGAAGTACCTCGACATGATGGTCGACAACCGGTACAACTCGCTCTACCTCTGGAACGGGCACCCGTTTGCTTCGCTGGTGCGGCTGAAGGACTACCCGTTTGCGGTGGAAGTGGACGACGCCACGTTTAAGAAAAACGAGGAGATGTACCGCTTCCTCACCGAGGAGGCCGACAAGCGCGGCATCTGGGTGATTCAGATGTTTTACAACATCATCGTCTCCAAGCCTTTCGCCGAGCACTACAACATCAAAACCCAGGACCGCGCCCGGCCCATCGTGCCGCTCATTGCCGACTACACGCGCAAGTCCATCGCCGCCTTCGTGCAGAAATACCCCAACGTGGGCCTCATGGTAGCGCTGGGCGAAGCCATGGAAGGCGCTGGCCAGGACGACGTGGACTGGTTCACGAAAACCATCATTCCCGGCGTGCAGGACGGCCTCAAGGCGCTGGGTACCACCGAGCAGCCGCCCATCGTGCTGCGCGCCCACGACACCGACGCGCCCCGCGTCATCACCGAAGCGTTGCCGCTCTACAAAAACCTTTATACCGAGGCCAAATTCAATGGCGAGGCGCTGACGACTTACACGCCGCGCGGCTCCTGGGCCGAACTGCACCGCAAACTGAGCGGCATGAATTCGGTGCACATCGAGAACGTGCACATCCTGGCCAACCTGGAGCCGTTCCGCTACGGCTCGGCCGATTTCATTCAGAAATCGGTGCAGGCCATGCACAACATTTACGGTGCCAACGGCTTGCATCTCTACCCGGAGTCGTCGTACTGGGACTGGCCCTACACGGCCGATAACGTGGCCGGCCGCCAGCTGCAGGTAGACCGCGACTGGCTGTGGTACGCCGAGTGGGCCCGCTACGCTTGGCGCGCCAACCGCCCCCGCCCGGCCGAAGTCGCGCACTGGAGCCGGCAGCTGGCCGCGCAATTTGGCTGCGACGAGCAGGCTGGCCAGCAGATACTGACGGCCTACGAGGAAGCCGGCGAAATCGAGCCCAAGCTGCTGCGCCGCTACGGCATCACCGACGGCAACCGGCAAACGCTCACGCTGGGCATGCTCATGAACCAACTGATTGACCCCAAGCGCTACGGCTTGTTTACGCTGCTTTATGAGTCGGAATCGCCGGAGGGCGAGATGATTATTGAGTACGCCGAGAAGGAGGCGAAAGGGGAGAAGCACGTGGGCGAAACCCCGCCGCAGGTGGCCAACGAAGTGGTGGAACACGGGAAGAAAGCTGTGGCCGCCATTGAGCGGGCGGCGCCAGCCATCAAGCAAAATCAGGCCGAGTTTGCCCGCGTTAAAAACGACATGTATTGCCAGGATGCGCTGGCCAATTTCTACGCTGAAAAGGCTCGGGCGGCCCTGCAGGTGCTGCGCTACAAGTACTCGCACAACGTGCAGGACCTCACGGCCGCCGTGCCGCTGCTGCAAAGCAGTGTGGCCCGCTGGCAGAAGCTGGTCGACCTCACCAAGGACACCTATCTCTACGCTAACAGCATGCAAACCTCGCAACGTAAAATCCCGATGCGCGGCGTGGACGGTACCTACAAAACCTGGGCAGAAATGCTGCCCGTGTATAAAAAGGAACTGGCCGATTTTCAGCACAACATCGACTCGCTGAAAACCGCTAAATCCCGCGTGGCTGCCCCGAAAATTGAGGTGCTGCGCAACGCCCCGGTGAAGCTGCTGAGCAAGGCCGATACTTACCCCGTTGCCAGCGGCCAGGCCGTTTTCGCTGATACCACGGCGCGCATCACGGCCCTCGCGCCGGAACTGGCGAAGCTGCAGGGCCTGCGTTTTGGCAAGGCACAGCAGGTGGCGCAGGGCACTGAAATCCGCTTCAGCACCACCAAGCCGGTGCGGCTGCTGGTCGGCTTTTTTAATCAGAAAAGCCCGCGCTTCCTGCCCATTCCAACCCTGGAAATTGACGCCAGCGCCAACGACTACGGCCAAGTCGACAGCAAGATTACCAATGCGCTAGCCATCGAGGGCATGCCGCCGGTGAATGTACACGCCTACGCTTTCAAGGCCGGTACGCACACGCTGAACCTGGCCCGCGGCGCCTGCCTGGTGCTGGGGTTTGTGGATGCCAGCCAGCCGCTGCGGACCTACGATGCCGGGCTGGGCGAGAGGGTGCGGAAGGTGGGCGAATTGGATTGGTTGTTTGAGTAAGGTCGTTCTGGCGGGGCGCCTCACCCCCCGGCCCCCTCTCCCAAAGGAGAGGGGGTGCCTGATGAAATCATAGAGAAGCCAGTCAATAAAACGCCTGGCACCCCTTCTCCTTTGGGAGAGGGGGCCGGGGGGTGAGGCGCCCCGTCTGCGCAAATTGAAATCCTTATGAAACACACCCGCCTGCTTCTTTCCCTCAGCCTGCTCAGCGCTACGCCCGCCGTCGCCCAGCAGCCTGTGCTCACGCCCGAGCACCTGCGCGCCAGCGTGGCCCGCTTCAATGCCCTGGACAAGGAGGACGTCATCAACCTGGTGCCCAATGCCCAGGCCGCCGACTGGCTGGCCCGCGAGGTGCCCCTTTTCGAGTGCCCCGATTCGGCCATTCAGGAGACGTACTACTACCGCTGGTGGACCTTCCGCAAGCACCTCAAGCAGACGCCCGACGGCCACGTGTTCACGGAGTTCATCACGCCGATGAAGCACGCCGGGCCCTACAACACCATCAGCAGCGCGCTGGGGCACCATATCAACGAGGGCCGCTGGCTGCACGACCCGCAGTACATCGACCAGTACACGCGCTTCTGGCTGACGGCCAAGCAGCCGCAGGTGAATGCCAAGCTGCACAGCTTCAGCAGCTGGCTGCAGGACGCGGTGTATAGTTTGTATGAGGTGAATAACAACCAGGCTTTTATGCAGGAGCTGCTGCCCGCCCTCAATGCCGACTACCGGCAGTGGGAAAAGGAGCGGCGGCTGCCCAGCGGCCTGTTCTGGCAGTACGATGTGCGCGATGCCATGGAGGAATCCATCAGCGGCGGGCGCAAGGAAAAGAACGTGCGGCCCACCATCAACAGCTACATGTATGGCAACGCCAAAGCCCTGGCCGCAATGGCCAAGCTGACCAAAAATGACACGTTGGAGCGCAAGTACGCCGCCAAAGCCAAGCAGCTCCGCGCCGATGTGCAAAAGACGCTCTGGGACCCCAAAGCTAACTTCTTCAAGGTGCAATACGAGAAGGGCGGCCTGTGCGAGGCACGGGAGGAACTGGGCTATATTCCCTGGTACTTTAACTTGCCCGCCGACAAAGCCACTTATGCCAAACAGTGGGAGCAACTCACTGATGAGCAAGGCTTCAAAGCGCCCTGGGGCCTGACCACGGCCGAGCGGCGCGCGCCCGGTTTCCGCACCCACGGCTCGGGCCACGGCTGCGAGTGGGACGGCGCAGTGTGGCCTTATGCCACCACGCAGACGCTGAAAGGCTTAGCCAACCTGCTCACCGAATACAAGCACCACGACGGCATGAGCGCGCAGGTGTACTACGACGAACTGCGCAAATACGCCCTCTCACACCAGAAAAACGGCGTGCCTTACCTGGGTGAGTACCAGGATGAAAAGAACGGCGAGTGGCTGAAAGGCGACAACCCGCGCAGCAGCTACTACAACCACTCCGGCTTCGCCGACTTGGTGATAACCGGCTTAGTAGGATTAAAGCCACGGGCCGATAACATAGTGGAGGTTTTCCCGCTGGTACCGCCCGGCAAGTGGGACTACTTTGCCCTCGACCAGGTGCGCTACCACGGCCGCATGATTTCCGTGGTTTGGGACAAGACCGGCCAGAAGTATGGCAAAGGCCAGGGCCTGCGCATTCTCGCCGATGGCAAGGAAATAGCCCACGCCAGTGAATTGAAGCGGGTGACAGCCAGGCTGCCCGGCTGAACGATGTAGAGACGCAACATTTTGCGCCTCGTCGTTGAACGTCCGATACCGCGCCAACGCGCATTGTAAACAACATCAGCAACGACGAGACGCAAAATGTTGCGTCTCTACATCGTTCAAGCGACACTCGCTATGAAGCACTTCTTCTCCGCCTTTCTCCTGCTCCTCACCGTCTCGGCAGCCCGCGCCCAGGACCATTACAACGTTCTGAAATACGGCGCGAAAAACGACAGCACCAAGCTGTCCACCGCGGCCATTGCCAAGGCCATTGACGCGGCCAGCAAGGCGGGCGGCGGCACGGTGTACTTCCCGGCCGGGCGCTACCGCACGGGCCCCATTCACCTCAAAAGCAACATCACCATTGAAATAGGCGCGGGCGCCGTCCTCTATTTCAGCGACAATTTCGACGACTACCTGCCCATGGTGCCTTCGCGCTACGAGGGCATCGACGTGACCAGCTTTTCGCCGCTGTTCTACGCTTACAAGGCGGAAAACATCACCATCAAGGGCCGGGGCATCATCGACGGGCAGGGCAAGAAGTGGTGGGACTATGCCGAGGGGCAGTCGCGCAAAAGCCAGGATTCGAAGTGGCAGCAGGAGTTCAAGCGGCTCAATGCCAATATTCTTAAGCCCGATGAGCAGGGCGGCGTGATTGACCGGGCGTTCTTGCGGCCGCCATTCATTCAGCCCATGTTTTGCAAGAATGTGCTCATTGAAGGCATCACCATCCGCAACTCGCCGTTCTGGACGGTGAACCCGGAATTCTGCGAGAACGTGACCATTACGGGCGTCACCATCACCAACCCGAAGTCGCCGAATACCGACGGCATCAACCCGGAGTCGTGCCGCTACGTGCACATTTCGAACTGCCACATCAGCGTGGGCGACGACTGCATCACCATCAAATCGGGCAAGGACGCGGCCGGGCGCAAAATGAACGTGCCGGCCGAAAACTACACCATCACCAACTGCACCATGCTCAGCGGGCACGGCGGCGTGGTCATTGGCTCGGAGATGTCGGGCGGGGTGAAGAAAATCGTGATTTCCAACTGCGTGTTTGATGGCACCGACCGCGGCATTCGCATCAAGACGGCCCGGGGCCGGGGCGGCGTGGTGGAGGATATTCGGGTCGACAACATCGTGATGAAGAACATCCGCGACCAGATGATTGTGCTCGACATGCAGTACGCCAAATCCACGCCCGAGCCCGTTTCGGAGCGTACGCCGCGCTTCCGCAACATCCATTTCAGCAACATCACCGCCGAGGGCAACCAGGCCGGCCTGCTGAACGGCCTGAGCGAAATGCCCATCGAGAACGTTTCGTTTTCCAACCTGAACCTCGACGCCAAGCAGGGCTTCACCATCCGCGAGGCGCGCAACATCGCCTTCCACAACGTGCAGGTGAACACCGCCATCGGCCCGGCCGTGCGCGCCGAAAGCGTGCAGTTGCTGCGCCTCGACGGCGTGGGCAGCGCCACCCCGCTGGCCGGCACCCCGCAGGTGGAGCTGACGAACGTGGAGGATGCCTTCGTGTATAACTCCTTTCCGGCGCTGGGCACCGAAACCTACCTCAAGCTCAAAGGCGCCAAAACCCGCAGTATCGTGCTGCAAAACAACAATTTCAAGTACGTGAAAGCGCCCGTGTCGCAAGACGAGGCGGTGACGGAGCGCGTTGTCGGGCCGTAGTTAGAACGAAACTTGGCCGTCATGCAGAGCACAGCGAAGCATCTTGCTTGCCACCACTAAATCAATCGATTGAATTACCGCCTGCGGGCAAGATGCTTCGCTGTGCTCTGCATGACGTTCTGATTTGTAATAAGTCCCTTTCTTAATGCCGCGCCTCTTCCTTTTCTTCCTGCTCCTCACCATCCCTGCCGCCGCGCAGCAACCGCTGAAGCTCTGGTACGCCCAACCGGCCGCGAAGTGGACCGACGCACTGCCCATCGGCAATGGCCGGCTGGGCGGTATGGTGTACGGTGGGGTGGGGCAGGAGCACATTCAGTTCAACGAAGCCACGCTCTGGACCGGCCGCCCGCGGGCCTACGCCCGGCCCGGCGCCGCGCAGTACCTGCCCCAAATCCGGCAGCTGCTGGCCGAGGGCAAGCAGGCCGAAGCCGAGGCCCTGGCCGAGCAACACTTTATGGGCCTGAAGGACCACGAGGAAACGTACGACACCGAAAAAGCCGCCTGGCTGCAGAAAATACGGGCCGTGAGCGTGGCGCAGGCCCTGGCCCAGCCGGGCTGGAAACCGCTGGCCATCCCGACGCCCAACGGCTGGGAAAGTGCCGGCCTGGAAGGACTGGACGGCGCCGTGTGGTTCAAAACCACCTTCGACCTGCCCGCCGCCTGGACCGGCAAAGACCTCACCCTGAGTTTGGGCCGTATCCGTGACGTGGATGTGACCTACGTGAACGGCCAGCAGGTGGGCACCGACGAGGGCATCAGCAAAAAGCGGCGCTACCGGGTGCCGGCCGCCGTGCTTCGGCCGGGACGCAATGAGGTGGCCATTCAGGTGCTGAATTTCTATGATAAGGGCGGGCTGATTGGCGTGAAGGAAAAGCAGCCGGTGTTTGTGGTCTACCCCGAGAGTGCCGCGCCCGAAACCGGCGTGGCGCTGAGCCCCGACTGGCAATACTGGGTGCAGGATGCCAACCCGCCGCTTACCCCGAGCTACCAGGCCTCGTACCAGCCGTTTGGGGATTTGTGGCTGGATTTCCCGCAGGCTGGTCCTGCAACGGGTTATCGCCGCGAGCTGGACATCCGCCAGGCCGTGGCCCAAACCACCTACCGGCAAAACGGCGTGACGTATACCCGCGAGTACTTCGCGAGCACCCCTCAGCAAGCCCTGTTCTGCCACCTGACGGCTTCGGCCAAAGGCAAAATCACGCTGAACGCCCGCTTCGCGAGCCTGCACGACAAACGCAAAATCTACCGCGTCGACGACCACACGCTGGCTTTGGCGGTGCAGGTGCGCGACGGGGTGCTGCGCGGCGTGAGCTACCTGCGGGCGACGACGAAGGGCGGCAAAGTGACCGTGACCAACGACCAACTGCGCATCGAAAACGCCGATGAAGTCACCTTCAGCCTCACCGCCGCCACCAATTTTAAGAGCTACCAGGACGTATCGGGGCAGCCCGAGCAGCTGGCGAAACAGCCGCTGGACCAGGCTGCAAAACGAAGCTACGCCGACCTGAAAGCGGCACACATGCGGGACTACCAGCAGCTGTTCAATCCCTTTGCCATCGACCTCGGCCACACCGCCAACGAGCAGCTGCCAACCGACCAACGCATCCTGAAATTCAGCCCCACGGCCGACCCCGCGCTGCTGGCGCTGTACCTGCAATTTGGCCGCTACCTGCTGATTTCCTCCTCGCGGGCCGGCGGGCCGCCGGCCAACCTGCAGGGCCTCTGGAACGAGTCGCTGACGCCATCGTGGGGCAGCAAGTACACCACCAACATCAACCTGGAAATGAACTACTGGCCGGCCGAGGTGCTGAACCTGTCGGTCTGCACCGCGCCGCTGTTTGGCTTCATCGACCAGCTTGCCCAAACCGGCCGGGCCACGGCCCAGGCCAACTACAACGCCCCCGGCTGGGTGCTGCACCACAACACCGACATCTGGGCCGGCACCGCGCCCATCAACGCCGCCAACCACGGCATCTGGGTGACGGGCGCGGCTTGGCTGTGCCAGCCCGTTTGGGAGCATTACCAATTCACGCAGGACCGGGAGTTTCTGCGCCAGCAATACCCCGTGCTGAGGGACGCCGCCCGGTTCTATGCCACTTTCCTTGTGAAAGACCCGCGCACCGGCTGGCTCATCAGCACGCCCTCCAACTCGCCCGAGCACGGCGGCCTGGTGGCCGGGCCCACCATGGACCACCAGATTATCCGGGAGCTGTTTAACACCACCAGCGCCGCAGCTAAAATCCTGGGCGAGGACGCTGACTTGCAGAAAGAACTAACCACGAAAGCCGCCCAGATAGCGCCCAACCAAATCGGCCGGCACGGCCAGCTGCAGGAGTGGCTCGAGGACAAGGACGACCCCACCGACACGCACCGGCACGTGTCGCACCTCTGGGGCGTATTCCCGGGCTCCGAAATCAGCCCGGCCGACCCCAAGCTGCTGCAGGCCGCCCGCACCTCGCTCACCCAGCGCGGCGACGGCGGCACCGGCTGGAGCCTGGCTTGGAAAGTCAACCTCTGGGCCCGTTTCCGCGACGGCGACCACGCCCAGCGCATCCTCCAGAACCTGCTTTCGCCCGCCGAAAACGGCACCGGCCCCGAGCAGGGCGGCGTTTATAAAAACCTGTTCGACGCCCACCCACCGTTTCAGATAGACGGCAACTTCGGCGGCGCGGCCGGCATGGCCGAAATGCTCCTGCAAAGCCAAACCGGCGCCCTCGACCTGCTGCCCGCCCTGCCCACGGCCTGGGCCACCGGCAGCGTGCGTGGCCTGCGCGCCCGCGGCGGCTTTGTGGTGGATATGCAATGGGACGGCGGCAAGCTGACCACCGTGGAAATCAAGTCGGAAGCCGGGCAAGAGTGCGTGGTGAAGTATGCCGGGAAGGAAACGCGGTTGGCAACGAAAGCGGGAAAGATTTACAAGTTGAATGGGGAACTGCGCTAGGCGTGGCGCCTCACCCCCCGGCCCCCTCTCCCCAAGGAGAGGGGGTGCCTAACGAATAGCTGAAAATGAACAACGTTTCACACCTCGCTCAAGAAAGTCATCAGGCTTCCCCGAAGAATGCTTGGCCGCATTCCCTTGGGGAGAGGGGGCCGGGGGGTGAGGCGCCACGTCAGAACGGCATGCGAATTCTTTTCCTGCTCCTTTTAGTGCTGCTAGCTTCCCAAGCCCACGCCCAGACGCCACGCATCACCATTCCCCTGCTGGACAACTGGCATACTGCTGCCGACGACCACAACCAGCGAGCTTACCCCAACTTCGAACGGCCCGATTTCAACGACCACGCCTGGCAAACAGTGGCCGTGCCCCACAACTGGGACGCTTACGAGGGCTACCGCCGCCAGCGCCACGGCAACCGCCACGGCTATGCCTGGTACCGCAAAACCTTCACCACGGCGCCCGTTGCGAAAGACGCTCGGAGCTTCCTGTTTTTTGAGGGCGTGGGTTCCTACGCCACGGTGTGGCTCAACGGCCAGCAAGTTGGTTACCACGCCGGCGGCCGCACCACCTTCACCCTCGACGTGACGGCTACGCTCAAGCTCGCCGGCCAGCCCAACGTGCTGGCCGTGCGCGCCGACCACCCGGCCAACATCCAGGACCTGCCTTGGGTGTGCGGCGGCTGCTCCGAGGAACGCGGCTTTTCGGAAGGCTCGCAGCCAATGGGCATTTTTCGGCCGGTGTCGTTGGTAGTCACCAGCCCGGTGCGGGTCGAGCCTTTCGGCGTGCACGTCTGGGCCGATTCTACAGTGTCAGCTCAGGCGGCGCAGTTGCGAGTTGACACTGAGCTAAAAAACTACGGAGCTAGAGCGCAAACTCTGACCATCAGCAGCCAGCTGCTGGACCGGCAGGGGAGGAGCGTGGCCGCAGCCAGCACCAAACAAAAGCTGGCGCCCGGGGCCAGCGCCCAGCTTCACCAGCAGCTGCCGGTGCTGAAGCAGCCGCATTTGTGGTCGCTGGCCGACCCGTATCTGTACCGGTTGGTGACAAAAATCAGCGCCAAGGGCAAGCTGCTGGATGAGGTGGAAATGCCCTACGGCATTCGCTGGGTGAGCTGGCCGATTGGCCGGGCCGCTGCGGCCGGGCAAAAGCAATTTTTGCTCAATGGTAAGCCGGTTTTCATCAACGGCATTGCCGAGTACGAGCATCTGCTGGGCCAGAGCCACGCCTTCACACCGGAGCAGATTCGCACCCGCGTGCAGATGATAAAAGCCACCGGCTTCAATGCCTTCCGCGACGCCCACCAGCCGCACAACCTGCGCTACCAGGCCAACTGGGATTCGCTGGGCCTGCTGTGGTGGCCGCAACTGGCCGCCCACGTGTGGTACGACACGCCTGCGTTTCGCCAGAACTTCAAAACCTTGCTCACCGACTGGGTAAAGGAGCGCCGCAACTCGCCCTCGGTAGTTCTGTGGGGCCTCGAAAACGAGAGTACGCTGCCCGCTGACTTCGCCCGCGAGTGCAGCGCCCTCATCCGCCAGCTCGACCCCACGGCCTCGCGCGAGCGCAAAATCACGACCTGCAACGGCGGGCAGGGCACCGACTGGGACGTGCCCCAAAACTGGACCGGCACCTACGGCGGCGACCCCAACCAGTACGGCGCCGACGTGGCCCGCCAGGTGCTCATCGGCGAGTACGGCGCCTGGCGCACCCTCGACCTGCACCAATCCGGCCCGCCCGCCTTCAACAGCGGCCCGTTCAGCGAAGACCGTTTTGCCCAGCTCATGGAGCTGAAAGTGCGCCTCGCCGAAGCCGCCAAGGACCAGACCGCCGGCCATTTCTTCTGGCTGCTGACCTCGCACGACAACCCCGGCCGCGTGCAGGGCGGCGAAGGCCAGCGCGAGCTCGACCGCATCGGGCCCGTCAACTACAAAGGCCTGCTCACGCCTTGGGAAGAGCCTACGGATGCGTTCTATATGTTCCGGGCCAACTACGCGCCGAAAGCCACGGAGCCGATGGTTTACGTGGCCTCGCACACCTGGCCCGACCGCTGGCTGACACCCGGACGGAAAGACAGCATCACCGTCTATTCCAACTGCGACGAAGTCGAGCTATTCAACGACGTAAATGCCGCCTCGCTGGGCCGCAAAACCTACCCGGCGGGCATTGGCACCCATTTCCAGTGGGATGGCGTCGACATCCAATACAACGTGCTCTACGCCGTGGGCTACGTGGCCGGCAAGGCCGTGGCGAAGGATTACATCGTGCTGCACCACTTGCCCAAAGCACCCAACTTCGACCAATTCCTGGCCGATGCCCAGCCCCTCACCCAGCCTCAACCGGGCCTCAACTACCTCTACCGCGTGAACTGCGGCGGCCCCGCTTACCAGGACCAGCACGGCCAGACCTGGCAGACCGACCAGCCCCGCACCGGCCCCAAAACCTGGGGCTCGGAGTCGTGGACGCAGGCGTTTCCCGGTATCGCGCCCTTCTTTGCCAGCCAGCGCCGCACCCACGACCCCATCCGCGGCACCCGCGACTGGCCGCTGTTCCAAACCTTCCGCTACGGCCGCGAGAAGCTGCGCTACGCCTTTCCGGTGCCCAACGGCGAGTACACGGTGGAGCTCTATTTCTCCGAGCCCTGGCTGGGCACCGGCGGCGGGCTGGATTGCACCAGCTGGCGCCTATTCGACGTGGCTATCAACGGCGAAACGGCTATCAAAAACCTCGATATCTGGAAAGAAGCCGGCCACGACCAAGCGTTGAAAAAGACCGTGAAAGCCCACGTGACAGACGGTCAGTTGGTCGTGTCCTTCCCGCACGTCGCTTCCGGCCAAGCCCTGATTTCGGCCATTGCCATTGCTACTGCCGACGCCAGGGCCCAGCCGGCTCCGGCGCCGCAACCCATCATCGGCAGCCTGAAACTCAACAACCCGGCTCAGGCCGCGCAGTGGTCGGCCCAAACCTGGCTCGATACGGGCAACCCGAGTTTCAGCGACACGCCGGCTTCTTTTAGCGCCCTGCCCTCCGCGCTCTACGGGGCCGAGTGGCTGCGCGGGCCGGGCCAGGGCGGAGTTGTTGGCGGCACATTTAGCACCCGTACTGCCGCCGATGTTTATGTGGCCCTTGACGTGAAGCAGGCGACTCGTCCGACTTGGCTGAAGGAGTATGAGGATACCAAAACCACCCTCGAAACGGCCGGACCAGCTACCAATACTTTCCACCTGTACCGCAAGCGCTTCCCCGCCCACGCCACCGTTTCTTTGGGCGCCAACGGTAGCGCCTACCTCGTGGCCGTAAACCGCGCCAGCACCATCGAGCCGGCCTACGACCTCAAGGCCGTGACCGGCTACAAGCCCGCCACGGCCCGCCTCAGCGGCCCCGGTCTGGTGAAGGAAACGGTGAACACGAAGGAAAGCATCACCTTCAAAGAGCCCAGCGGCGGCGCCCTGGAATGGAGCATTCAGGTAGGCGTGGCCGACACGTACTCGCTCACCTTCCGCTACGCCAACCAGCTCGCCCGGCCGCTCGCCGGCACGCTCACCGTGGCCTTGGCCGATGGCACCGTGCTTAAAACCGAAAAAGTAGAATTGGTGCCCTCCAAGCCCGGCAAGTGGAACTACCTCACCACCTCCACCGGCGGCATGATAAACGCGGGCAGCTACCGCATCAGGCTCGCCGCCACCGATGCCGCGGGCCTGAGCGTTTCGGGGCTCGACGTGCAGTAAGGAAACGGCTGGTCAAGATGCTACAATAGGAGGGGAACATGGTATACCCGGCCGGTTTCGGGCCGAGGTAAATTTGTGCGTAGGCGGCGGGCCCGTTTTGGGCTCAAGTCGCGGCAAATCGGTATTATGGCCTCATGAGCAATTTGCGAGTTCTTGACCTGGTCATCATCGCCCTGTATCTGGTGGCCATGATTGCCGTAGGGGCCTGGTTTTCCCGTAAAAACCTGAATGCCGAGCAATATTCCAGCGCTTCGGGGCTGATTCCGGGCTGGGCCATCGGTATGTCTATCTACGCTACTTTCCTCAGTAGCAACACGTTTTTGGGCGTGCCGGGCAAGGCCTTCGGCACCAACTGGAACGCCTTTGTTTTCAGCATTTCGATGCCGCTGGCGGCCTGGGTGGCCACGCGCTACTTTGTACCATTTTACCGTAGCACCGGCGAAATATCGGCCTATACGCACCTGGAGCACCGTTTCGGCAGTTGGGCGCGCACCTATGCCGTGGCGTGCTTCCTGCTCACGCAGCTGGCCCGCATCGGCTCCATCTTCTTCGGCATTGCCCTCACGCTGCAGGCCCTCACGGGCTTTTCGATGGAGATGATAATGCTGGTGACGGGCAGCTGCATCATCGTGTACACGGTAATGGGGGGCATCGAGGCCGTTATCTGGACCGAGGTGGTGCAGGGCGTGGTGAAAACCTTCGGGGCGCTGCTGATTCTGTACCTGATTGTGACCAACATGCCGGGCGGCTTCTCCAACATCGTGGCCATTGGGCAGGCGCAGCATAAGTTCAGCCTCGGCGGCTTCGCGCCGGATTTCACCACGTCCACGTTCTGGGTGGTGCTGCTCTACGGGTTCTTCATCAACCTCAACAACTTCGGGGTCGACCAGAACTACGTGCAGCGCTACCACACCGCTACCTCGGCTAAGCAGGCGGCCAAGTCCATCTGGCTCTGCGTGTTGATTTATGTGCCAGCTTCGCTGCTGTTCTTCGTCATCGGCTCGGCGCTATTTGCCTACTACCAAGTGCACCCCGAACTGATTGAGGCCGTGAAGCTGAAAGTGGCCGCCGAAAAGCTGCCCCTCACCGCCACCGCCGGCCAAATTGCCCAGGCCGCCGCCGCCCTGCAGCCGGCCGACTACGGCGACAAGGTGATGCCGCATTTCATGGTGACCAAAATCCCGCCCGGCTTTGTGGGCCTCATCGTGTCGGCCATCCTCTCGGCGGCCATGAGCACCATCAGCTCGGGCATGAATGCCTCGGCCACGGTGTTCACCGTCGACATCTACGAGCGGTATTTCAAGTCCAACCTCACCGTGAAGCAAACCATGCGCGCGCTGCACGTGGGCACGGTGGCGGTGGGCCTGCTGGGCATGGGCGTGGGCATTGCCATGATAGGCGTGAAAAGCGTGCTCGACGTGTGGTGGCAGCTGTCGGGCATTTTCGCGGCCGGCATGCTGGGCCTGTTTCTGCTCGGCATCATTAGCCGGCAAACGCGCAACGCCGAAGCCCTCACGGCCACCATCATCGGCGTGCTGGTCATCGTCTGGCTCACGCTCTCGCCCCAGCTGCCCGAGTCCCTGGCGGCCCTGCGCAACCCGCTGCACCAGAGCATGGTGATTGTGGTGGGCACGCTCACCATTTTCCTGCTGGGGCTGCTGCTCACGCGCTTTCGCAGCCGCCGCGCCCCGGCCCTGGCCCCCGAAGAAGTAAAACAGTCCGTGCACTAGCCGGCCCGCCATTTTCTACCCCGAACGGCCCGCCTGCGGCCCCGAACATTAAGCCCTTATGGTTATGCAACATTCAGCGAAGGGATTTATCCCGGTCATGCTCATGCCTTTTCAGAACGATGGGCAAATCGACTATCCGGCCCTTACCCGCCTGACCGAGATGTACTTAAAGGCCGGTGCGGCCGGTTTGTTTGCCAATTGCCTGTCGAGCGAGATGTTTGAGCTCAGCGCCGAGGAGCGCCTGCAAAGCATCCGCCACATCGTGGACGTGGCCGCCGGCGAGGTGCCCGTGGTGGCCACCGGCACCTTTGCCGGCCCCCTCACCGAGCAGGCCGATTTTGTGAAGCAGGTGTACGCCGCCGGCACCGAGGCCGTCATCGTCATCACGGGCCTACTGGCCCGGCAGGAAGAGTCCGACGCAGTGTTCAACGAGCGTTTCCACCGCCTGCTGGACTCGACGGCCGGCGTGCCGCTGGGCTTCTACGAGTGCCCCGAGCCCTACAAGCGCGTACTATCGGCCGAGCAGCTGGGGCAGTTCGTGGGCACCGGCCGCGTGACGTACCACAAAGACACCTGCCTCGACATTGAGCAGATTCGGGCCAAGCTGGCGGCCACCCAAGGCCATCGGTTCGGCTTGTACGATGCATACATGGGCCACGCCGTGGAAAGCCTGCGCGCCGGCGCGGCGGGCCTCTCGTGCATTCAGGGCAATTTCTTTCCCGAGCTCATTGTGTGGCTGTGCCGCAACTACGACAACGCCAGCCTGCGTGCTGAAGTCGACGAAGTGCAGGATTTCTTCATCAAGAACATGGGCGTGATGCACGACGTGTACCCCACGGTGGCCAAGTATTCGCTCAAGCAGCGCGGCGTCGATATTTCCACGTTCACGCGCCGCAAGGTGGGCAATTTCACCAGCACCATCCGCGCCGGCGTGGAGGCGCTGTACGGCGACTACAGCGTGCTAAGCCGCAACCTGGAGCTGGTGGCGTAGGGTGTCGTTCAGACGGGGCGCCTCACCCCCCGGCCCCCTCTCCGAAAGGAGAGGGGGAGCCACGGCATTACTTCGTTAATTAACAAAAAAAAGACCCGCTGTGCGATTGCAGCGGGCCTTTTGTGTAAGCTAAGAGATTAAAATACGTTCGGCTCCCCCTCTCCCTTGGGAGAGGGGGCCGGGGGGAGGCGCCACACTACGGCCCTACGCCGCCATGGCCAGTTCCTTGTGGCTGTGCAGGTACTTTTTCTTGTACTCCAGCGGCGTCATCTTCGTGATTTTCTTGAAGTGACGGTAGAAATTCGACACGTTGTTGAAGCCGCATTCGAAGCAGATGACCTCCGTCGGCAACTTGTCCTCAATAAGCTGGCGGCAGGCTTGGCTGATGCGGATTTCGATGAGGAAATCGTAGTACGTTTTCTTGGTAATCAGCTTGAAGTAGCGGCAGAACGACGTAACGCTCAAGTTGCTGATGGAGGCAATTTCATCCAGCGTGATTTCCTTTTTGTAGTTCGACAGCGTGTAGTTGCACACCTTGTTGATGCGCTGTACGTCCGACTCGTTGCTCTGCTTAAAGGCGTGGTGCTCCGAGGCAATGGTCTTCACCTCCGTGGTTTCGGAGAGTATTTTCAGGATGGAGAGGAAAATGATGATGCGGTCGAGGTCGGTGGCGTGCACGGCCTGGCGCATGAGGGGCGCAAGCTTGGCCTTGGCCTTGCCGGTGATGAGCAGGCCGCTTTTGGCTTTCTCAAACAGCTTGGGAATGAGGTAGGCCTCGGGCAGGCCGAAGAGGTAGCGGCCCAGGCACTCGGGCAGGAACTGAATCACGATAGCCTCCACTTCCTTCTCGGGGTTGCCCTGGAAATACTCCTCGTTGCAGCGCCAGGTGTGGGGCAGATTGGCGCCCAGCAGCACAATCTCGCCCGAGGAGAAGTTGCTGATGTTGTCGCCCATCAGGCGCACGCCCTCGCCCTTGATGACGTAGTGCAGCTCCAGCTCGGGGTGATAATGCCACACCGTGCCGAAGTTGGGCTTCTGGTCGTGCCGCACGCTGAACGAACTCTGGGGAGCTACCGGAACTTTGTGAAAATGGGCTTTCATGAGAAGAGAGGGATGGTGGGAATTGACGGGATTTAGACGGATACCGGGGCGAGGGAACGAAAACGTTTGTGATAGAAGGGCAGGAGGACGGAGTGCTTACGCCAGGTGAGCAAGCTTCTCTAGGATGTTATCCTGCCGATTGCCGGGCGCAAACCCCGATAATTCGAAGCAGCTTTGGTTGGTAAGTAGTCACTAATTTATCTGCCTTTCCCAGGGCAACTCTCCTGTACTTGCCTGCCCTTGCCATTCAGCGCACAAATTCTGGGAAGGGTACCGGCACGGCGAAAAGCGAGGGCCAGAAAATCGCGCAAATGGCCTTGCGCCGGTCCCATGCTAACATCCTACACTAAGTAGGCAAGAACCGGCAGGTCCGCGCGGGGCGGGGCTAGCAAATTTGTCTAGCTGGTATTTCCGCTTGTTTCCGACGCCACTTCCTGCCCCAGTCGGCCGCGCCGAAGCGGCCCGCCAGGACCTGGTTCACCCAAAAAGCCTCTGCACGCCGTGGCCACTTTCCCCACCAAAGAAGTTCTGTTACTCGCCAGCGGCGACCTGCGCCTCGCCGCCAACCAAAACTGCTGGGCCGCCCAGCAGGCCATGGAAAAAAGCCTGACGGCGGCCCTCGCCCGGCAGGGCTGGACGGTGAAGCGCGCCCACGCCTACGACCCCGTGAAAAAGCACGGCTTCATCGACTCGCAGCGCATGGGCATGGACGTGTTTCGCACCCTCGAGCCCTGCCAGCCGCTCATCGTGGCCGAAAGCGTGTGGCAGTACTCGCACCACGTGCTGGCCGGCCTCACCACCCACCAGGGCCCCATCCTCACGGTGGCCAACTGGAGCGGCACCTGGCCCGGCCTGGTGGGCATGCTGAATTTGAACGGCTGCCTCACCAAAGCCGGCGTGCGCTACAGCACGCTCTGGAGCGAGGATTTTACCGACGAATTCTTTGAAAGCAACCTGAAAAACTGGCTTGCCTACGGCCGCATCGAGCAGGACGAGCGCCACGTGCTCAGCTTCAACGACGCCACCGTGCCCGCTGCTGAGGAGGAAACCGGCCGCGAGTTCGGCCAGCGCTTCCGGCAGCACAAGGCCATCATGGGCGTGTTCGACGAGGGCTGCATGGGCATGTACAACGCCATTGTGCCCGACGAGCTGCTGCACGCCACCGGCGTGTTTAAGGAGCGCCTGAGCCAGTCTTCCCTCTTTGCGGCCATGCGCACCGTGAGCGACGCCGACGCCCAGGGCGTGCTCGACTGGCTGCTGGCCCGGGGCATGAAGTTCAACTGGGGCACCCACGACGCCACCCAGCTCACCCCGGCCCAGACCCTGGAGCAGTGCAAGATGTACATCGCCGCCGTGCGCATCGGGGCCGAGTTCGGCTGCGACACCATCGGCATTCAGTACCAGCAGGGCCTCAAGGACCTGACCGTGGCCAGCGACCTGGCCGAGGGCTTGCTCAACAACACCGACCGGCCGCCCGTTTTTTCGGCCGAAACCGGCGAGGAGCTGTACGCCGGCCAGGCCCTGCCGCACTTCAACGAAGTGGACGAGTGCGCCGGCCTCGACGCCCTGCTCACCTACCGCCTCTGGAACGAGCTGGGCCTGCCCGGCGAAACCACCCTGCACGACCTGCGCTGGGGCCAGGCCTTCGACACCGGCGACGGCGAAGAGTTTGTGTGGGTGTTCCTGATTTCGGGCGCCGCGCCGCCCGCGCACTTCGTGGACGGCTACAAGGGCACCAGCAGCGAGCGGCAGCCCCCCATGTACTTCCGCCTGGGCGGCGGCAGCGTGAAGGGCGTGAGCCGCCCCGGCTCCCTCGTGTGGAGCCGCGTGTACGTGATGGACGGCAAGCTGCACTGCGACCTGGGCGTGGGCGAAGCCGTGGCCCTGCCCGCCGCCGAAACCCAGCGCCGCTGGAAGCTCACCACCCCGGAGTGGCCCATCATGCACGCGGTGCTGCGCGGCGTGAGCCGCAACCAGATGATGGCCCGCCACAAGGCCAACCACATCCAAGTGGTGTACGCGCCCTACGAGGCCAAAGCCCACCAGCTCTGCCGCATCAAGGCCGCCGCCCTGGCCGAGCTGGGCGTGGAGGTGCATTTCTGCGGCGACGTGCAGGGCGTGAGCAAAGCCGTGGTGCGCACCCTCGTGGCCGAGCCCGCTTAGTGCCCGCGGCCCGGAGCCGCCCCCCCGACGCTACCTACTCTCCTCCTCAAATTCCCACGCTATGAAACAAATACTGTTCATTTTCGCGGTGGTGCTTTTCATCAGCCACGCCGCCTTCGCCCAAAACCGGACCCTTACCGGGCAGGTGGTGAGCGCCGACAAGTCGGAAGCCCTGCCGGGCGTGACGGTGGTGGTGAAGGGCACTACGCTGGGCACCGCCACCGGCGCCGACGGCAGCTTCACGCTGCAGGTGCCCGACAAGCAGGACGTCACGCTCGTGATTTCCTACCTCAGCTACAAAGCCCAGGAGCTGAACGTGAAGCCCGACCAAGCCCGCGTGGAGGTGCGCCTCTCGCCCGAAGCCGCCGCGCTGGACGACGTGGTGGTGATTGGCTACGGCACGGTGAAAAAGCGCGACCTCACGGGCGCGGTGGTGTCGGTGAAAGGGGAGGAGGTCGCCAAGCTGCCCACCACCACGGTGGTGGAAGCGTTGCAGGGCAAGATTCCGGGCGCCGACATCACGCGGGCCAATGGCTACGCGGGCCAGGGCGCCGCGGTGCGCATTCGGGGCAACCGCTCCATTGGCAACCCCAGCAGCTCCAACAACGTGCTCTACATCGTGGACGGCGTGCAGGGCGTGAACGCCTCCGACATCGACCCGAACGACGTGGAAAGCATCGAGGTGCTGAAGGATGCTTCCTCGACGGCCATCTACGGCTCGCGCGGCGCCAACGGCGTCATCATCATCACCACCAAGCGCGGCTCGAACAACAAGCCCAAGCTCACGCTCAACGCCTACACCGGCATTACGCAGGTGGCGGGCTACGGCAAGTTCATGGACGGGCCGCAGTACGTGGCGTTTCGCCGCGAAGCCTTTCGGGCGGTGGGCACCTGGAACAGCCCGGCCGACGACAGCAAGGTGTTCAACGCCGCGCAGCTGGACGCCATCAACAACCAGCAGTACATCAACTGGCCCGATTTGCTGCTGCACAACGGCTTGCAGCAGAACTACCAGCTGGGCGTGGCCGGCGGCTCCGAAAACACCAAGGTGTACTTCTCGGCGGGCTATTTCGACGAAAAGGGGCTGATGAAGCTCGACCGCTTTAAGCGCTACACCGCCCGCCTCAACATCGACCAGACGGTGAACAAATGGATGAAAGTGGGCATCCAGTCGCAGCTGGCCTACCTCAACAACGACATCCGGCGCGACCCCTTCAACCTGGCCTCGCAGGCCGCCCCGCTGGGCACGCCCTACGACGCCGACGGCAACCTGATTTTGTTTCCGCTGGGCGGCACCGTGGTGAACCCCCTGGCCGACGAGCAGCCCGGCGCCTACCAGCGCAACACCAAAACCAACCGCATCACCGCGGCCGCCTACCTCGAGCTCACGCCCCTGAGCGGCCTGAATTTTCGGTCCACGCTGGCGGCCAACTTTGCCACGTCGGAAGCGGGCAGCTTCTATGGCAAAAACACGATTGACGGCCGGGGCGCCAACTCGCAGGCTTCGCTCACCAACAACCAGAACCGCAACCTGAGCTTCGAAAACGTGCTGACTTACCGCAAGGAGTTCGGCGACCATTCGCTGACGCTCACCGGCGTGGGCAGCATCCTGACGTTCACCAACACGTCGAGCTTTTTGGGCGGCTCCAACCAGGTGTTGCCCTCGCAGTCGTTCTACAACCTGGCCGGCGCCAACCAAAACCCCTTCTACGGCAGCGGCCTGGTCGACAGCAAGCTCATTTCCTTCACCGAACGCATCAACTACACCTTCAAGGGCAAGTACCTGCTCACGCTCACGGGCCGCTCCGACGGCTCCTCGAAGCTGGCGCCGGGCAACAAGTGGGCGTTTTTCCCCTCGGCGGGCCTGGGCTGGCGCGTGATTGACGAGAACTTCCTGAAAGACCAGAAGGTGCTGAACGAGCTGAAGCTGCGCGGCAGCTACGGCGTATCGGGCAACGACGTGATTAACGCCTACGGCACCCAGAACTCGCTCACGCTGGCGCAGATTTCCTTCAACGAAACCACGGCCGCGCCGGCCTACACCATTTCGCCCACCATCGGCAACCAGAGCCTGAAGTGGGAGCTGACCACCACGGCCGACTTCGGCGTGGACTTCGGCCTGTTCGACAACCGCCTGAGCGGCAGCATCGACTACTACGATGCCCGCACCACCGACCTGATTTTTCCCTACACGCTGCCCCTGTTCACGGGCGTGACCACCGTGAACCGCAACATCGGCAAAACCCGCAACCGCGGCGTGGAGGTGTCGCTGACTTCGCAAAACTTCCGCGGGGCGGACTTCACCTGGTCGACCACCCTGACCTACGCCCGCAACAAGGAAACCATCGTGTCGTTGCCCAACGGCAACGTCATTGCCGACGACTACCGCAACTCGCTCATCGAAGGCGAGGCCTCGCAGATTTACTACGACTACCAGAAACTCGGCATTTGGCAGCTGGGCGAGGAGACGGAAGCGGCCAAGTTTGGCGCCATTCCCGGCGACATCAAGGTGGCCGACCTCTCGGGCCCCGACGGCGTGCCGGACGGCAAAATCACCTCCGCCGACCGCACCATCATCGGCACGCGCGTGCCGAAGTGGACGGCCGGCCTCAGCAACGACCTGCGCTACAAAGGCTTCGACCTGAACGTGCTGCTGGTGGCCCGCGTGGGCCAGTGGATTAGCTCCGACTACTACGCCAAGTACACCCGCAGCGGCAACAACAACGGCGCCGTGGTGGAATACTGGACCCCCGAAAACCCCACCAACGAGTACCCCCGGCCCAACGCCACCCGCAGCCTGAGCTACGTGACCACGCTCACCGAGCGCGAGGCGTCGTTTGCCAAAATCCGCAACGTGACCCTGGGCTACACCCTGCCCAAAAGCGTGACCAGCGCCCTGCGCATCGACAACGTCCGCCTCTACGTGTCGGGCAAAAACCTCTACACCTTCAGCAACCTCAAAGACTTCGACCCCGAGGGCGAAGGCGTGATTGACCGGCCGCTGAACCGCGTGTACGTGTTCGGCTTAAACGTGGGCTTCTAACCGAATCAGCAGTCATGAAAACGACTTTTCTTCCTTCCCTGACCCGTTCCCTGGCGCTGGCCGCGTTGGCGCTGGCCGCCACGGCCTGCAAAGACCAGCTCGAAGAATACAACCCCAGCGGCTCGACCGCCGAGGCCGTCTTCACCACGCCCGAAGGCTTCGAAACGGCCGTGAACGCCGCCTACACCTACAACCGCGCCCTCTACGGCAAGGAAGCCGGCTACGCGCTGCTCGAAGTGGGCACCGACATCTGGACCAACGCCGCCAACAACGGCGGCACCGTGGTGAGCGGCGTGAGCCCGCAGCCGGCCCTCACCACCTACCAGGGCCTCAACGCCGACAACATCTGGGTGAAAGCCCAGCTCTGGCAGCAATGCTACGCCGGCATCAACCTGGTAAACCAGGCCCTGAAGTACGTGAACACGGCCGGCCTGCTGCCGGCGCGCCGCCCCGTGCTGGAGGCCGAGCTGCGCTTCATGCGGGCCTGGTACTACTACCACGTGGCGGAGTCCTTCGGCGACGTGCCCCTGCGCCTGGAGCCCACCGAAGGCGTGGTGACCACCGCCACCCGCGCCGCGGTAGCCGACGTGTACAACCAGATTTTTCAGGACGTGGATTTTGCCGTGGCCAACCTGCCCGTGACCACCGCCGACTACGGCCGCATCACCAAGCCCGCCGCCGAAGGCTTTGCCGCCAAAGTGTACCTCACCCGCGGCCAGTACCAGCGCGCCGCCAACCTGGCCAAGCGCGTGGTGAACAACTACACCGCCCAGGGCGTGCGCCTGGTGACGCCGTATTCGGACTTGTGGGACTTCGCGAAGCAGAAAAACACCGAAGTGCTGTGGGCCGTGAACTACTCCACCAACCTGGCCTTCAACGCGGGCAGCAACCTGGGGCACACGTTCTTTCTGATGGACTACAGCACGCTGCCCGGCATGCAGCGCGACGTGCTGAACGGCTTTGCCAACGTGCGCTACATGCCCACGCGCTTCCTGCTCGACCTGTTCAACGAGCAGAACGACGCCCGCTACGCCGCCACTTTCAAGCAGGCCTGGCTGAGCAACAACGCGGCCACCATTCCGAAATGGACCGCCGCCGAAGTGGCCCAGAACCCCACCGGCCTAGCCGGCCTCACGGGCCAGAACAAGTATGCGCTGGGCGACACGGCCGTGCTCACCACCAAGCGCTCGATTGACAATTTCCAGCAGCAGTTCACGCGCCGCTACCGCTACCGGGTGTACGACCTCGACGACATGTACAACACCGACGGCACGCCCAAAGACCGGTTCCATTACCCCTCGCTGAAGAAATTCGACGACCCCACGCGCGCCACGGCCACCGTGACCGAAAGCGCGCGCGACGCCAACCTGCTGCGCCTGGGCGACATCGTGCTCATTGCCGCCGAAGCCCAGTTCCGCCTCAATAAGCTCGATTCGGCGGCCCTCTACATCAACCAGATTCGCACCCGCGCCGCCCTGCCGGGCCGCACCGCCGCCATGCAAATCACGGCCAGCCAGGTCACGCTCGACTTCATTCTGGACGAGCGCGCCCGCGAGCTGGCCGGCGAGCAGGTGCGCTGGTTCGACCTGAAACGCACCGGCAAGCTCCTCGACCGCGTGCGGCTCTACAACCCCGACGCCAAACCCAACATCCAGGACTTCCACGTGCTGCGCCCCATCCCGCAGAGCGACATCGACGCCGTGACCAACAAGGGCGAATTCAAACAGAACCCCGGCTACTAAGCCGTGACCGTGCAAAAACACCACCCCCCAATGAACCACCGCCGCGCCCTATTCGCCGCTCTTTTTGCTACTGCTTGCGCTGCGCCCGCGGCCCGCGCCCAGTACCCCACCATTCCGCCCGAAGTGCAAGCCAAGGCCGATGCGGCCCTGGCCGAAGCCGAAAAACGCTCGGAAGAAGCTTGGCAGAAGGCCCTGCCCATCGTTCAGGCCGAAGCCAAAGCCGGCAAGCCCTACGTGCCCTGGGCCGCCAAGCCCTCGGATTTGCCGCAGTCGAAACGCCTGGCGTTTCCGGGCGCAGAGGGCGGCGGAGCCTACGTGTTTGGGGGGCAAGGTGGCAAGGTGTACGTGGTGAAGAGCCTGGCCGACAGCGGCCCCGGCACCCTGCGCGAAGCCCTGGAGCAGGGTGGCGCCCGCATCATCGTATTCAACGTGGCGGGCATCATCAAGCTGCAAAGCCCCATCATCATTCGGGCGCCCTACGTCACCATCGCGGGCCAGACGGCGCCCGGCGACGGCATCTGTGTGGCTGGCGAGTCGATTTGGATTAACACCCACGACGTGGTGGTGCGCTACCTGCGCTTCCGCCGCGGCGCCATGGACGTGGCCCGGCGCGATGATGGCCTGGGCGGCAACCCGGTGGGCAACATTATCATCGACCACGTGTCGGCGAGTTGGGGACTGGATGAGAACATGTCCATCTACCGCCACGTGTACCACAATCCCGAAACCGGCAAGGCCGACAAACTGCCGACGGTGAACGTGACCATTCAGAACTCCATCTTCTCGGAGGGTTTGGACACCTACAACCACGCCTTCGGCAGCACTATTGGCGGTTTGAACAGCCTGTTTACCCGCAACCTGTGGGCGAATAACATTGCCCGCAACCCCTCGGTGGGCATGTACGGCGACTTCAACTTTGCCAATAACGTGGTGTTCAACTGGTGGAACCGCTCGGCCGATGGCGGCGACAACCACTCGGAATACAACTTCGTGAACAATTACTACAAGCCCGGCCCCATCACGCCCGCCGGCCAGCCCATCAGCTACCGCATTCTCAAGCCCGAGTCGGGCCGCGACAAGAACGCGAAGAACCTCTTCGGCAAAGCCTACGTGGCCGGCAACGTGGTGGCGGGCAACGACAAAGTGACGCAGGACAACTGGGCCGGCGGCGTGCAGGTGGAGGACCAGCCCGACGCAGCGAAAGTGGTGGCTGAAATCCGGACCGATAAGCCCTTCACGCTGCCCAACATGAATACCGTGCTGCCCGCCCAGGAGGCCTACCAGTACGTGCTGGCCAACGTGGGCTGCACCCTGCCCCGGCGCGACGCCGTGGACGCCCGCATCGTGGAGGACGTGCGCACCGGCAAAATCACCTACGCCAAAAATGCCCAGCCCACGCCCAAAAGCCCCTACATCAAGCGCCGCCTGCCCGAGGATTCCTACAAAAATGGCATCATCACTGACCCCGCCCAGGTAGGCGGCTACCCCGACTACAAGGGCACTCCCTACGCCGATGCCGACAACGACGGCATGCCCGACAAATGGGAAACCGCCCACGGCCTCAACCCCCAAAGTGCCGCCGACGCCACCCAGGACCGTGACAAGGACGGCTACGCCAACATCGAGGAATACCTCAACAGCGTGGTGCCGCTGCAAAACGTGCGGCCCAATGCCGGCAAGGCGAAGTCTTAAAACGAACGTCATGCAGAGCGCAGCGAAGCATCTCGCTCGTGCCACTAACCAGATTGTTTACTCTAGCACGCGAGATGCTTCGCCGCGCGCTGCATGACGTTCTTCTGCTTAGGCTGGGAGCTTACCGCAAACCGAATGACCCTGAAAACCCGCTTCTCTGCGCTGCTTTTGCTGCTGCTAGTATCCTTTGCACCGGCCGCCGAACCCACCGGCCCGCTCAAAGTATCGCCCAACGGCCGCTACCTGATGACGGGTAGCGGCAAACCGTTTTTCTGGCTGGGCGATACCGGCTGGCTCCTCTTCAGCAAGCTCAAGCGCGAGGAAGCCGAAACCTACCTCGAAGACCGCCGCAAAAAAGGCTTCAACGTGATTCAGGTGATGGTGCTGCATCAGGTGCCCATCGCCAACGTCTACGGCGACTCGGCTCTGCTGCACGCCAACGTGGCCCGGCCCCTCACCACGCCTGGCAACTCGCCCACCGACGCCGCGCAGTACGACTACTGGGACCACGTCGACTACATCGTGGACCTGGCGGCCAAAAAGGGCCTCTACATGGGCATGGTGCCGGTGTGGGGCACCAACGTGAAGAACGGCAAGGTGAATCAGGCGCAGGCCAAAACCTACGCCACCTTCCTGGCCGAGCGGTATCGAAACCGCCCCAACATCATCTGGCTCAACGGCGGCGACATTGCCGGCTCCGATTCACTCAAGGTGTGGAACACCATCGGCGCTACGCTGAAAGCGGTGGACCCCAACCACTTGGAAACCTATCACCCGCGCGGCCGCACGCAGTCGTCGGACTGGTTTCACAATGCCAGCTGGCTGGATTTCAACATGTACCAGTCGGGCCACCGCCGCTACGAACAGGACACGTCGAAAAACGAAACCAACCACTACGGCCAGGACAACTGGCGCTACCAGCAGGCCGACTATGCCCTGAAACCGGCTAAGCCTTCGCTCGACGGGGAGCCTTCTTATGAAGGCATTCCGCACGGCCTGCATGACATTACCCAGCCCCGCTGGACCGACGCCGACGTGCGCCGCTACGGCTACTGGTCGGTGTTTGCGGGCGCGTTCGGCTACACCTACGGGCAGAACTCGGTGATGCAGATGCACAGCAGCTTCGACAAGGGCAGCGCCTACGGCTCGAAAGAGTTGTGGTCGTCGGCCATCAACGCGCCGGGCTCGGCCCAGATGCAGTATTTGAAGCAGCTGATGCTGTCGCGGCCCGGCTACTTTGAGCGCGTGCCGGACCAGTCGTTGATTGCCGGCGAAGTGGGGGAGAAGTACAACCGCCAGTTTGCCACGCGGGGCAAGAATTACGCCTTTGTTTACACGTATAATGGGCGGAATATGAAGGTGAATATGGGCAAAATTGCCGGCGCAAAAGTGAAGGCCTCGTGGTATAGCCCACGCGATGGCAAAACCATCGCCATTGGTACCTTTCCGAATAAAGGCACCCAGGAATTCAACTCGCCCGGCGAACACAAGGACGGCAACGACTGGGTGCTGATTCTGGATTCCATCAGCTAAAGCGCCGTGTCTAACTCCCTCACCAAATCCTTATTCATCCTCGGCAGCGCCGCACTGCTGAGCTCCTGCTCCAAAGAGGCGTACATGTTCACCTCCTTCCGCGAGCCGGCCACCGACGGGCTGCACTTCCTCTACAGCTACGACGGCTACAAGTGGCAGGACGCGGGCAAGTCGTTCCTGACGCCGCAGGTGGGCCCGAGCAAGCTCATGCGCGACCCCAGCATTGCGCAAGGGCCGGATGGCACCTACCACCTCGTGTGGACCTGCGGCTGGAAGGGCGACAAGGGCTTTGGCTACGCCAGCTCGAAGGATTTGGTGCACTGGTCGGAGCAGCGCTTCATCGACGTGATGAGCCACGAACCCGGCACGGTGAACGTGTGGGCCCCCGAAATTTTCTTTGACCCTCCCACGCAGCAGTTTCTCATCGTGTGGGCCAGCACCATCCCGCTACGCTTCCCCAAAGGCCAGGAAGAAGAGGACAACAACCACCGTCTCTACTACACCACGACCAAGGATTTCAAGACGTTTTCCGCCACGAAGCTCTACCTCGACCCCGGTTTTAGCGCTATAGATTCCGAAGTGCTGCGGCGCGGCGTCGACGATTACGTGCTGGTGGTGAAGGACAACACCCGGCCCGAGCGCGACATCAAAGTAGCATTCGGCCCCACGGCCACCGGGCCGTTCCCGAAGGTTTCGGCCCCCTTCACGGCCAACTTTACCGAAGGCCCCAGCGTGGCCAAACTGCCGCATAATCAGTGGCTGATTTATTATGACGCCTACCGTGAGAAGAAGTACGGCGCCGCCAAAACCAGCGACTTCCTGACCTTCACCGACGTCTCGGCCCAGGTCAGTGTACCAACGGGCCACAAGCACGGCACCATCTTCATGGTGCCCCGCAAGACACTTAAGAATCTGTTGCAAACCGCGCCGGTAGGAGGGGCGGCCGCAACTTCAGCTACAGGAAAACCATGAGTAAAGCTCAACTGCCGGCAGGATGTAGGGTGGATTCTGCGAGTCCGCGCACTGGCGAACGCCCTAGTAGGGCGCGGAGTTGCAGTGTCCACGCTACGGTGCTGGCGGCGCTGCTGCCCGCCCTTGGCCACGCCCAAACCGCGCCCGTCGAAACCATCCGCTACACCGGCACCACGCTTAGCAACGTGGACTACCACCACGGGCAGCTGCGCCCGGCCATCGGCACGCACGCCCGGCAGGTGCTGCGCGCCAACCGCGAGCACCCCGACGCGGCCAACGGCGAGGGCTGGACCTATAACCACGCCCCGATGCTGGCCTACTGGCAGGGGCAGTTCTACTACCAGTACCTCAGCAACCCCGTGGGTGAGCACGTGCCGCCCGGCCGCACCCTGCTGCTGACCAGCAAGGACGGCTACACCTGGACTAACCCCACCGTCATTTTTCCGCCCTACAAGGTGCCCGACGGCTTCACCAAGCCCGACCAGCCCGGCAAGGTGGCCAAAAACCTGATGGCCGTGATGCACCAGCGCATCGGCTTCTACACCTCGAAGAAAAACCGCCTGCTGACGCTGGGCTACTACGGCGTGGCCCTCGACGCTAAGGACGACCCCAACGACGGGCAAGGCATCGGCCGGGTGGTGCGCGAAGTGCTGCCGGGCGGCAAATTTGGCCCGATTTACTTCCTGCGGAACAACAAAACCTGGGATAAGTCGAAGTCCACCTACCCTTTCTACACCACCAGCAAGGATAAAGGCTTCGTGGCGGCCTGCGAGGAAATCCTGGCCAACCCGCTGATGATGCAGCAGATGGTGGAGGAGCAGGACAAGGACGACCCGCTCATTCCCATCAAAAAGGATTACAAGGCCTTCAGCTATTACCACTTGCCCGATGGCAACCGCGTGGTGGGCCTCTGGAAGCACGCCCTCACCACCATCAGCCCCGACGGTGGCAAAACCTGGCCCAACCCGGTTATTCGGGCGCCGCATTTTGTGAACAGCAACGCCAAAATCTGGGGCCAGCGCACTTCCGACGGCCGCTACGCCACGGTATACAACCCCTCGGAATTCCGCTGGCCGCTGGCCATTTCGACTAGCGAAAACGGCCTCGACTACACCGACCTCTGGCTGGTGCACGGCGAAATCACGCCCATGCGCTACGGCGGCAACTACAAGAGCTACGGCCCGCAGTACGTGCGCGGCATCCAGGAGGGCGACGGTGTGCCGCCCGACAAAAAGCTGTGGGTGAGCTACAGTGTGAATAAGGAGGACCTGTGGGTGGCCACGGTGCCCGTGCCCGTGCGCGCCACCGCCAGCAGCCACGCCAATGAGGTTTTCGCCCAGCTGCCAACCGGGCAGGAACTGGACCAGTGGAACACCTACAGCCTCGTGCAGGCCCCGGTTGAAGTCGGCAAGCTGCCCGATGGCTCGAAGTGTCTTGTGTTCAAGGACTCCGACCGGTTCGACTACGGCAAGGCCGAGCGCGTCATCCCCGAAAGCAAGCAACTGGTGGCCGAACTCTCAGTAGTGCCCGGCCAAAACGACCACGGCCTGCTGCAAATCGAGTTTCAGGATGCCAAAGGCCAGCCCGCCGTGCAGTTCAGCTTCGACTCGACCGGCACACTCAGCTATAAAGCCGGGGCCCGCTTCAAGGGCGTGACCAAGTACCAGCCCAACCAGCCGCTGGACCTGAAAGTGACCCTAGACGCTCCAAGCCGCACCTGCACCGTCACAGCCAACGGCAAAACCAGCACCTTCATCTTCTTCGCCCCAGTCGCTGCATTCGAGCGGGTGATGTTCCGCACTGGTCCGGCCCGCCATTTTCCCACGCCCGACACCCCCGCCGACCAAGCCTACGACCTACCCAAAGCTGGCGAGTCGGAGCCGCTAGCCGTGTTTTACCTGAAGGCGCTGAAGACGTCAGCGCCTGACCCGGCTGCAAAAGGGTTGGGTAAAAACTAAAACGACCACAATCCAGAACGGTCATGCAGAGCGCAGCGAAGCATCTCGCGTGCTCAAGTAATCAATACGGATTGCAACGACCCAAGCGAGATGCTTCGCTGCGCTCTGCATGACCATTCTTTCTGACTTTCGATTCCCCACAATTTCCACTGTGTTCAAATACCTACTAGTCTTCCTGCTGCTCCCGCTGAGTCAACTCCACGCCCAGCGCACCGAAACCCAGATGCTTTCTGGCACGGGCAACGACAAAACCGTGAAGTGGCAATTCTACTGCACCGCCGGCCGCAACTCGGGCAAGTGGACCACCATCCCGGTGCCATCGAACTGGGAACTGCAGGGCTTTGGCAAATACAACTACGGCCACAACAAAGACACTGCTCGCGGCAAGGAAAGCGGCCTCTACAAGTACCAGTTCAAGGTACCGGCGAACTGGCAGGGCAAGGTCGTGAACATCGTGTTCGACGGCTCGATGACGGACACCGAGGTCAAAATCAACGGGCAGTCGGCCGGGGCCGTGCACCAGGGTTCGTACTACCGCTTCAAATACGACATCTCGAAGCTGCTCAAATACGGCAAAACCAATCTGCTCGAAGCCACCGTGGCCAAGCACTCGGCCAACGAATCGGTGAACGACGCCGAGCGGCGGGGCGACTTCTGGCTGTTTGGCGGCATCTTCCGGCCGGTATTTCTGGAAGCGCTGCCGGTGAGCCACATCAGCCGCGTGGCACTGGATGCGCGAGCCGATGGCTCCTTCAAAGCCAACGTGCATACGGGCGGCGCGGCCGATGAAGTGGTGGGCCAGCTCTACACCCTGGGCGGCCAAAAAGTGGGCGGCGAGTTCCGGGCGGCCGTGGCGGCGGGCAGCCCCGCGCAGCTCCAAACCACCGTTTCCAACCCCCAACTCTGGACTCCCGAAACGCCCACCCGCTACCGCCTCGCCCTGACCTTGCGCCAGGCCGGCCAGGCCGTGCACACGCTCAGCCAGCCCTTTGGCTTCCGCACCGTGGAACTGCGCGAGCGCGAAGGCTACTACGTCAACGGTGTGAAAATCAAGTTCAAGGGCGTAAACCGGCATTCGTTCTGGCCCAGCTCGGGGCGTGCCACCAGCAAGGCGCTGAGTATCATCGACGTGAACCTGATGAAGGACATGAACATGAACGCCGTGCGCATGTCGCACTACCCGCCCGACGACCATTTCCTAGCCGCCTGCGATTCCCTGGGTCTGTTTGTGTTCGATGAGGTAGCCGGCTGGCACGCGGCCTACGACACGCCCACCGGCACCAAACTCACCGAGGAAATGGTGATGAAAGACGAAACCCACCCCAGCATCATCGGCTGGATAAACGGCAACGAAGGCGGCCACAACTTCGACCTCGACCCTGTACTCGACCGCATGGACCTGCAAAAACGCCCAGTGGTGCACGCCTGGCAGGTGTTCCGCGGCACCGATACCCAGCACTACATCAACTACGACTACGGCAACGGCACCCACCTGCACGGCCACAATATTGTGTTTCCTACCGAGTTTCTGCACGGCCTCTACGACGGCGGCCACGGCGCGGGTCTCGAAGACTACTGGGAGCAAATGTGGCGCGAGCCGCTCTCGGCCGGCGGTTTCCTCTGGGACTTTTCCGACGCCGCCGTGGTGCGCACCGACAAAGGCGGCATCCTCGACACCGACGGCGACCACGGCCCCGACGGCGTCCTGGGGCCCTACCGCGAAAAGGAAGGCAGCTACTTCACCATCAAAGAAGTATGGAGCCCCGTGTTCTTCGAGCGCCGCGAAATCACGCCCGCCTTTGATGGCATCTTTCGGGTGCAGAACCGCTTTACTTACACCAATCTGAGTCAGTGCAAGTTTAGACATCAGCTATACCGCCTGCATGGTCCTATCGGTACCGGTACCCTAGCTACTTCCAATGCTAGTATCGTGGCCCCCACTGTGGCCCCCACCGAAACCGGAAATTTGCGCCTCAACCTACCTGCTGACTGGCAAACTTACGATGTGCTCTACGTCACGGCCACCGACCCCGCCGGCCGCGAAATCTACACCTGGAGCTGGCCCATTGCCCACCCCGCGCAGGTGGCCCAGCGGCTGGTGCCCATCACCGGCCCCGGCACCGCCAGCCTCACCGAAACCGACTCGCTCTACACCACCACCGCCAACGGCGTCACATGTACGTTTAGCCGCCGCACCGGCCTGCTACGCCAGGTCCGCAACGCCAAAGGCCTCATTCCGCTCACCAACGGCCCCGTGCTAGCCGAGGGTGAAACCGCCTTCGAAGGCCTCACCCAGCACCAAGACGGCGCCAACGTGGTCATCGACGCGAAGTTTGGCAAGGCCAGCCGCTACCAGTCGCTGCAATGGACGGTGTACCCCTCGGGCTGGGTCCGCATGACGGCCAAGTACTTCCCCAAAGACTACGATTTTGCCCTGGCCGGCCTCAGCTTCAACTACCCCGAAAAGGAGGTGCGCGGCATTCAGTGGCGCGGCGACGGCCCCTACCGGGTCTGGAAAGACCGCCTGAAAGGCACCAACCTAGGCGTCTGGACCAAGGCCTACAACAACACCAGCACTGGCGAGCCCGACGGCACCAAGAGCCCGCTCTATCCCGAGTTCAAGGGCTACTACTCCAACTTCTACTGGCTCACGCTCCAAACCACCGGCCAGCCCCTCACCATCGTCTGCGACCAGGAAGACGTGTACCTGCGCCTCTTCACGCCCCGCTTCGCCGCTAAGCCCTACAACACGGCCCCGGCCTTCCCCAGCGGCAACCTCTCGTTCATGCACGGCATCACGCCCATCGGTACCAAGTCGCAAAAAGCCGAAAACATGGGCCCTATGGGCAAAACCAATATGTACTACGACTACAGCAAAGACCCGTCCTACGCCAAGGAAATCACCCTCTACTTCGATTTCACCGCCAAGCCTGCCGCCCCCAAGGCTGTCGGGAAGCGGTAGGGAGGGGCGCAGCTTTGCAACTTTAGAACTGTCATGCTAAGCGAAGTCGAAGCATCTCTACCGCTTCGTTGCTATCTTTAAGCAAGGTTTAGTAGTTCAAGAGTTGCGCTAAATAATCCAGTCATGGCAAAGCTGACCCGGTACAATAGCTTCGAAGAATTGAAGGCGGCTCCGCTGGAAAATCCATTATCGCCAGCAGAGCGCGCTAAGGCACATGCAGAATTCGAGGCACTGATGAAGCGTTTGCAACAAGAGTTTGCCGCTCAGAAGAAGCTAAAGTCCTCTAATGAACGATAATACACTTGGCAGCCTCGTAGCCGTTTGTAGCATTCTCAATAAACATGCGGCTGAATACTTAGTGGTGGGCGGTAGCGCTGTCATACTACACGGCTACTTCAGGCTTTCTACTAATGCTGCCGGTATAGTTGCAGACAAACCAGATTTAGATTTTTGGTATAATCCAACATATAGCAACTACTTCAAGATTTTGAAGGCGTTGGAAGAGTTGGGGCAAAATGTCTCAAAATTCAAAGCCGAGCAATCGCCTAATCCTGGGAAATCATTTTTCAGGTACGAGTTTGAACAGTTTACACTTGACCTTTTACCAAGTTTGAGGGCTCCGCTAAAGTTTAATGCCGCTTTCGTGACTAGGGAAACAGTCGTGTTCAGCGAAATAGAAATTCCCTTTCTAAATCTGGATGACTTGATAGCGGATAAAGAAGCCAATGCCCGGCCAAAGGACCTGGCGGATATAGCGCAATTGAAAGCCCGCCGCGCTTCCGAGGAGGGGTAATGAAGCGGTAGAGATGCTTCGGCTGCGCTCAGCATGACCCGGTGTATCTTGCCACCTCCATGCAGCCCACCCCGCTACCCACCAAACCCCATTACCCCATCCTCGACGGCCTGCGGGGCGTGGCGGCCCTTATGGTGGTGGCCTTTCACCTGTGCGAGGCCCACGCCACCAGCCACCTCGACCAGGTGATTAACCACGGCTACCTGGCGGTGGATTTCTTCTTTTTGCTGTCGGGGTTCGTGATTGGCTACGCCTACGACGACCGGTGGGGCCGCCTCACGGTGGGCGGTTTCTTCAAACGGCGGCTGGTGCGGCTGCAACCCCTGGTGGTGCTGGGCATGGTGATAGGGGCGGGGATGTACTACTTCCAGGCGTCGGCGCTGTTCCCCATCATCGGCCAGACGCCGGTGTGGAAGATGCTGCTGGTCATGCTCATCGGCTGCCTGATGGTGCCGGTGCCGCCGGCCCTCGACGTGCGGGGCTGGCACGAAACCTTTCCGCTCAACGGGCCGGGCTGGTCGCTGTTTTTTGAGTACGTGGCCAACGTGCTGTACGCGACGGTGGTGCGCCGCTTCTCCAACGTGGCGCTGGGCATCTTGGTGGTGCTGGCGGCGGGGGCGCTGCTGCACCTGGGCCTCACCAGTCCCCAGGGCGATGTCATTGGGGGCTGGTCGCTGGAGCCCGCGCAGCTGCACATCGGCTTCGCCCGCATGACGTATCCGTTTTTTGCGGGGCTGCTGCTGTTTCGGCTGGCGCGGCTGCGGCCAGTGCAAAATGCCTTTTGGTGGTGCAGCCTGGCGGTGGTAGTGGTGCTGGCCATGCCCCGCGTCGGCAGCCCCGCGCAGCTGTGGCAAAATGGGCTCTACGATGCGCTCTGCATCATTTTCGTCTTCCCCGGCATCATCTTCTTCGGGGCCAGCGGGGCGGTGCGCTCGGGCGCGGCCCAGCGGCTGTGCCGCTTCCTAGGCGATATTTCGTATCCGATTTACATCACGCATTACCCGCTCATCTACACCTACACGGCCTGGGTCGCGACCCATAAAGTGTCCTTGCGCGAGGGCTTGCCCGTGGCGGCGCTGGTCTATCTGGCGGCGGTGATTCTTGCTTATGGGTGCTTGAAGTTTTACGATGAGCCGGTGCGGGAATGGTTGAGGAAGAAGGTGTTGAGGGATGGGGTTTAAGTTGCGTCAGGGAAGTTTTTTCTGTAATGAAATAAATAAAGTAAAGTCATTTTCTCTTGCTATATTGCAGGTGAAATTGGATTTTTCACATTGTTTCAAGGATTTCCAATATCATTCTGTCACATAATTAGTAAAATTGAAAATCATGGCCGACAAGAAAGTAATATTCGTAGCATTTGCAATCGAAGATGTAAGGCAAAGAGATTTCTTAAAAGGACATACTAATTTGGCCCATTGCCCATTCGAGTACATAGATATGTCTGTAAAAGAGGCTTATGATAAAGACTGGAAAGACCGGGTGAGGACTCGTATCCGTCGTTCGCATGGAGTAATAGTCTTAGTTAGCAAGGATTCGCTAACGTCAACTGGGCAGAAATGGGAAATTGAATGCGCAAAAGAAGAAGGTAAACCTATTCTAGGTATTTGGGTATACACAAATGACCGAACATTCTTAGCAGGCGTTTCCACTAAAGAATGGACTTGGGATACAATTGGAAGTTTCATTGATAAAGTATAATCTGTAGTATTATGAAGATTGCATTGATTGTTGGGATAAATTTTTACGAACATGGCGGCTCATTGTACGGTTGTGTCAATGATGCTTATAGCGTAAAAAGTATGCTAGAAAGGAACGACGGCGGCTCCGTGAATTTTGATTGCAAATTATTAACTGCATCATCAGATAGAGAAAAAATAAAAAGAGGTGCTTTAAAGGATTCAATTCAAAAATTGTTTTCAACTAAAGCAGAAACTGCGTTGTTTTATTTCGCAGGCCATGGGCATATAGAGGCAACTGGGGGCTATCTTCTTGCTTCTGATGCAAGCCGTGGTGATGAAGGAGTGTCATTGTCAGAAATACTCGTGATGGCAAATTCCTCCCCAGCTACTAATAAGATTATTATACTGGATAGTTGCCATTCCGGAATTGCAGGAGATGCTCCAGGTAAAGATGATATGGCAAATCTTACAGAGGGATTAACAATACTTACAGCTTCGACTAAAGAACAGTATGCTTCAGAAGAGGATGGAAGTGGTGTATTCACATCGTTATTAGTAGATGCGCTGAGCGGTAGTGCTGCTAATCTTGTAGGTGAAATAACTCCTGGCAGCGTTTATGCTCATATCGACCAGTCTTTAGGTGCTTGGGAGCAAAGACCTGTATTTAAGACAAACGTTAGGAATTTCGTTTCTCTTCGTCAAGTTGCGCCAGCTATTCCTTTAGAGGAACTGCGCCAAATCTATGAACTGTTTCCGACGCCTGGTTTCGAATTTCCTTTAGACCCAACCTATGAACCCGAGATGAAAGGCCGTGGAGAGGATATGCCATTGCCTATTGAAGAAAATACACGCAAGTTCGCAACTCTGCAAAAATTTAATAGACTAAATCTTCTAGTGCCTATTGGTGCTCCTCATATGTGGCACGCAGCGATGGAAAGCAAAGCTTGCAAATTAACCGCGCTTGGTGAACACTATCGTAGATTAATAAAAAAATCGAGAATTTAAGCTCATGCTTTTGTTTAGGATATACGAAAACGAGTAATAATCGATTTTTATGAAGTACGATGTATTCATCAGTCATTCGAATAAAGACAAAGTATTTGTCCGTAAACTCGCTAATGATTTAATGCATAATGGTGTATCTGTTTGGTTGGATGAGTGGAATATTAATTTAGGTGATTCGTTTGTAGACGTTATAAATCAAGCAGTGCTTGATTCCAGATTTATGTTGGTGATAATGTCACCTGATTATTTCAATTCTAAATGGACACAGCAAGAATTAATACTTGCTATGAGTAAAGAAGTTGATGATAAATCCATAAAAACAATACCTATTATGTATAGGGATTGTCAAATCCCCAGTGTCATTGCATATAAACAGTACGCGGACTTTCGTGATGAGGGTGCTTATTCTGTTAATTTTAACATGCTATTACGTGACTTATTTACGATAAATAAGGAGGATTTGTCCTTTAATAGTGTCGATAATATCGAGTCTAAAGAACATATTATTGGTTCGAGTAAGGAAAGTATTAATAAAGGAGAGCTTGACCAGTTAAAAGACATATTAAAAGAAGCAGTTGATGCTCTGAAATCTCAGCCTAGCAGTAAATCAGAAGAAGTCCTAGTAGATGATAAACTTTGCTTTACTGTTATGCCTTTTTCAGTTGAAGAATTAAATATAGTTTATGAGGATTTTGTTAAGCCAGCTGTTGAGGAGTTTTGTAATTTAACTTGCGAAAGGGGCGATGATGTTTTTGGGTCGAATGTGGTAATGGATGATATTAGAAAAAGCATTGAAAAAGCAAGGATAATTATTGCAGATTTAACTGGTCGAAATCCAAATGTATTCTATGAGGTTGGTATTGCTCATACCTTAAATAAACCTGTTCTGCTATTGTCTCAAGATGTTGAAGATATTCCCTTTGATTTGAGGCACAGAAGAATATTGATTTACGAGTATAGTCCTAGAGGATGTAAAAAGCTTGAGAAAGACATTGTTAAAAGCATAAATTCTATGATGAAATAGTTGAACGCTAATACGATTGCTAGCAGAATAGTATAACTAAAGGCTGCATTTTCACCCCCATTCCACCATCCTCCCCACACCATGCACAAATCGACCAGATTCGTGCTAACATCCTAGAATAACGGGAAGCAAAAAAGTCCGAACTATGTGGGTGCCGAACTGCGCCCCGCGCACCCCCCAGCCGGCCCGGTGGCCGAGGCGCTTGCTCTACGTTGGGGCGGGCGCAGGGGGGAGGCTCCGACTATGGCTGCCCGACTCCTGTTTCTTCTGCTTACTTGTTTATCGCTCACGGCGTTGGGGGCCGCGCCGTCCGCCGCCGTGCAGCTTCAGCGGCTGCGCTGCGAGCTGCTGACCAACCCCGAAGGCATCGATGCCACTGCCCCGCGCCTGAGCTGGGAGCTGCGCAGTGCCGCGCGCGGCCTCACCCAAACCGCCTACCAGGTGTTGGTGGCCTCTACCCCCGACAAGCTGGCCGCCGACGAAGGCGACCTCTGGAACTCGGGCAAGGTGGCCTCGGCCCAATCGGTGCACGTGGCCTACGCCGGGGCGCCGCTCCGCAGCCGCGCCCGCTGCTACTGGAAGGTGCGTACCTGGACCGACCAGGGCGAAACCGCCTGGAGCACGCCCGCCCGCTGGAGCATGGGCCTGCTCAACTACCTCGACTGGAAAGGCCGCTGGATTGGCCTGGACCGCGCCTTTCCCTGGGACGATGAATCGACCCACGCCCGGCTGTCGGCCCGCTATTTCCGCAAGGAGTTCAAGGCCGACAAGCCGGTGGCGCAGGCCACCGCGTCCATCATCGGGCTGGGGCTGTACGAGCTGTACCTCAACGGCCAGCGCGTGGGCGACCAGGTGCTGGCACCCGGTCCCACCGACTACACCCAGGGCGTGAAGTACAATACCTTCGACGTGACCGCGCTGCTGCGGCCCGGCGCCAACGCCCTCGGCACGGTGCTCGGCAATGGCCGCTTCTACGCCATGCGGCAGCACTACAAGCCGTACAAAATCAAGACCTTCGGCTACCCCAAGCTGCTGATGCAGCTGGACGTGACCTATGCCGACGGCAGCCACGAAGTCATCAAAACCGACGAAACCTGGCAGGCCACCGCCGACGGCCCCATCCGGGCCAACAACGAGTACGATGGCGAGGAATACGACGCCACCAAGGAAATGCCGGGCTGGGCCACCGCCGGCTTCGACGCCAAAAAGTGGCTCAAAGCTGAGCTGGTGCAGGAGCCCGGCGGCGCCTTCGAGGCCCAGATGAACGAGAACATGAAGGTGATGGAAACCCTTAAGCCGGTGGCCCTCAAGCCGCTGGCAGGCGGCAAGTTCATCCTCGACCTGGGCCAGAACATGGCCGGCTGGCTGCGGCTGCGCGCCACGGGGCCTAGGGGCCAGAAAATCACGCTGCGCTTTGCCGAGACGCTGCAAAAAACCGGCGAGCTCTACGTGGCCAACCTGCGCGATGCCCGCGTGACCGACGTGTACACGCTGCGCGGCGGCGCCCGCGAAACCTGGGAGCCGACGTTTGTGTACCACGGCTTCCGCTACGTCGAAATCAGCGGTTACCCCGGCACGCCCACGCTGGCCGATTTCGACGGCCGTGTGGTGTACGACGACCTGGCGACGACGGGCGAGTTTGTGACCTCAAATGCTACTATTAACCAGGTGTATAAGAATGCCTACTGGGGCATTCGGAGCAACTACAAGGGCATGCCCGTAGACTGCCCGCAGCGCAACGAGCGGCAGCCCTGGCTCGGCGACCGCACCACCGGCGCGTATGGCGAGAGCTTCGTGTTTGACAACTCGCGGCTGTACGCGAAGTGGCTCGACGACATTGCGCAGGCCCAAAAAGCCGACGGTAGCATCCCCGACGTGGCCCCCGCCTTCTGGCGCTACTACGGCGACAACGTGACCTGGCCCGGTACCTACCTCACCATCGCCGACATGCTGTATCAGCAGTACGGCGACGCTCAGCCCATCGCCAAGCACTACGACTCGATGCGCCGCTGGCTCGCCTACATGCGGGCCAACTACATGACCGCCGGCTACCTCGTGACCAAGGACAAGTACGGCGACTGGTGCGTGCCGCCCGAGTCGGAGAAGCTGATTCACTCGCAGGACCCCGCCCGCAATACCAGCGGCGAGGTCATCGCCACCAGCACCTACTACCACATGCTGATGCTGATGCAGCGCTTCGCCACCGTGCTCGGCAAGCCCGCCGATGCGCAGGAATACGCCGCCCTAGGGGCCAAAATCAAGGATGCCTTCAACCAGAAGTTCCTGAACGCCCAAAACCAGCAGTACGCCAACAACACCGTGACGGCCAATCTGCTACCCCTGGCCTACGGCCTGACGCCGGACGCCGAGCGGGGCAAGGTGTTCCAGAACATCGCCGATAAAATATTGGTCGAAAACAAGGGCCACATCAGCACCGGCGTCATTGGCACGCAGTGGCTCATGCGCGGCCTCACCGCCGAGGGCCGGCCCGACATTGCCTACAAACTGGCCACCAACCGCGACTACCCGAGCTGGGGCTACATGGCCGCCAACGGCGCTACCACCATCTGGGAGCTCTGGAACGGCAACACCGCCGACCCCGCCATGAACTCCCAAAACCACGTGATGCTGCTCGGGGATTTAATTATTTGGTACTATGAGGATTTGGCGGGCATCAAGTCGGCCGCGCCTGGTTTTCAGGAGCTGGAAATGAAACCCGCCATGATTGACGGGCTAACGTCGGTGCAGGCGTCTTATAATTCGGTGCGCGGGCTGGTGCGCAGTAGCTGGACGCGCGATGCGAAGCGTTTCACCTGGAACATCACGGTGCCGGGCAATACGAAGGCGCTGGTGTACGTGCCGGCCAGGGATGCGAAGGACGTGACGGAAGGCGGCAAAAAGGCTTCTGGCGCGGCTGGGGTAAAGTTTTTGCGGATGGAAGGCGGTAGAGCGGTCTTTGAGGTTGGGTCGGGGGAGTATGCGTTTGTGGCGAAGCAGTGATGGGTAAGTGTAACCAAAAGAGCGTCATGCTGAGCGCGGCGAAGCATCTCTACCACTCCGTTCAACGTGGCGCCTCACCCCCCGACCCCCTCTCCGAAAAGGAGAGGGGGAGCCTGACGACTGCCGGATTAGGGCTAAGACTAGAGGCTAGAGCTAGTTCCCCCTCTCCGAAAAGGAGAGGGGGCTAGGGGGTGAGGCGCCCCGTCCGGCGAGCTTCTTGCACTACCCCCACATTCTAATTATTCAGACTTCCGCTTAATGAATCAAACACGAGCTATAAATAAGCTGAAAATAAAGGCCCTGGCGCTAGCCTCCGCGCTGCTGCTAGCCCGCGCCCCATCCGCCCATGCCCAAACCCTCGCGCCCGCCAGCACGCAAATCCCCGCCACCGCCAAGTGGTCTGAGCGCATGGCGCTATCGGTGCTGAAGCGTAGCCCGTGGCTGCAAGACCCTGCCCTAGGTGATTCCTGGGGTTACACCCAGGGCCTGCTGATGCACTCGCTAGAAGCGTTGGAGCACCAGAACCACGACCCGCGCCTACGCACCGCCTTGCAGCAGTACGGCAACAAAATGGTGGATGCCCAGGGCGAAATTCACAACAAGGACTACAAGCCGCTGGACAACAGCCTCGACAACATCAACTCAGGCAAGCTCCTGTTTCAGTTCTACACCGATACCAAGCAGGAGAAGTATAAAATAGCGCTGCAAAAGCTGCACGCGGAGCTTCAGCAGCAGCCCAAAACCACCGACGGCGGCTACTGGCACAAAAAGAAATACCCCAGCCAGATGTGGCTCGATGGGGCCTACATGGCCAGCCCGTTTGTGGCCCAATACGCGGCGTTTTTCAAGGAGCCGGCCGGGTTTGACGAGGCGGCCAAGCAGCTGCTCTTGCTCGAAAAGCACCTGCGCGACCCCAAAACCGGCCTGCTCTACCACGGCTGGGATGAGAAGCACGTGCAAGCCTGGGCCAACCCCCAAACCGGCCAGTCGCCCAACTTCTGGGGCCGCGCCATCGGCTGGTACGGCATGGCTTTGGTGGATGTGCTCGACTACCTCCCCGCCCAGCACCCCGACCGCCCCAAACTGGTGCAGGTACTCGACCGGCTGGCCGTGGCCATCCAGAAATACCAGGACCCCGCCAGCGGCCTCTGGTACCAGGTGGTGGACAAGGGCGGCCAGCCCGGCAACTACCTGGAGGCGTCGGCCTCGTGCATGTTCGTGTACACGCTGGCCAAGGGCGTGAACAAGGGCTACCTCAACAAGAAGTACCGCCCGGTGGCCCAAAAAGGCTTCGACGGCATCACGACCAAGCTCATCGAAGTTAAGTCCGACGGCGAACTGAACCTGCTGCAAGTGTGCGAAGTAGCCGGCCTAGGTCCCGGCACCGAACGCAACGGCTCCTACGAATACTACGTTGGCGAGCGCATCAAAATCAACGACCTAAAAGGCGTCGGCCCATTCATCTTGGCCAGCCTTGCACTCAATAAATAGCGGCTTCGGCCGGCTACGAATAGCTATGAAAAAGACTCTTTTGCTACTGTCCCTCGGCCTGCTCGGGCACGCGGTTTCGGCCCAAACCCATCCATGGAAACAGGGCATCGTCACCGACGAATTCATCTTCGAAAAAGCGCCCTTCCCCGAGAGCCACGCCGCCACCATCGCCGAGACGCCGAAGGGCCTCGTGGCCGCTTGGTTTGGTGGCACCAAGGAGCGCAACCCCGATGTGGGCATCTGGGTGAGCCGCCAGGAAAACGGCCACTGGACTGCCCCCGTGGAGGTCGCCAACGGCATCCAAAACGAAACCCTGCGCTATCCCACCTGGAACCCCGTGCTCTACCAGGCGCCGGACGGCGAGTTGCAGCTGTATTATAAAATCGGCCCGAAACCCTCGGACTGGAAGGGCTGGCTGCGCACCTCTAAGGATAATGGCCTGACGTGGTCGGCGGCCCAGGCGCTGCCGGAAGGCTACATCGGGCCGGTGAAAAACAAGCCCGTATTACTCAAAAACGGCACCTTGCTCTCGCCCACCAGTACCGAAGGCAGCGGCGGCTGGCTAGTGCATTTCGAAGCTTCGCCCGATTTTGGCAAGACCTGGACCAAAACTGCGCCCGTGCCCAACGGCGCCACCCAGGGCGCCATTCAGCCCAGCATCCTCACCTACAAGGACGGTCGCCTGCAAGCCCTCTGCCGCAGCCGCGACCGCGCCATCCTCGAAACGTGGTCCACGGACCAGGGCAAAACCTGGTCGCCGCTGGCCAAAACCACCCTGCCTAACAACAACTCCGGCACCGACGCCGTGACCCTAAAAGACGGCCGGCAGCTGCTGGTCTACAACCACGTGCTGCCCCCCGGCACCCTCGCCAAAGGCCCCCGCACCCCCCTCAACGTGGCCGTGTCGAAGGATGGCAAAGAGTGGTACGCTGTAGCCATTCTGGAAGACTCACCCATCAGCCAATACTCGTACCCGTCGGTGATTCAGACCAAGGACGGGCTGGTGCATTTCGTGTACACCTGGCGCCGCCAGCGCATTAAGCACGCCGTGCTCGACCCCAAAAAGATGAAGCTGGTGAAGATTGAAAACGGCGTGTGGCCGGCCATGAAAGGCTACACCGCACCGGTAGGCACGGCGGAGATTACGAAGGATTAATCGCACTATAAGTCAGAACGTCAACCAAAAACGTCCGTCATGCTGAGCGGAGCGCAGCGTAGCCGAAGCATCTCTACCTCAATACTAAAATCTGTCGCTAGCAACGAAGCGGTAGAGATGCTTCGACTGCGCTCCGCTCCGCTCAGCATGACGGTTTCTTGACCGTTTTCCGCTAGCACAAATCACATTCCCACCCATGTCCAGAATCTTCCGCCTGCTCCTAGGTTCGCTTTTCCTCACCACCGCCAACGCCCAGGCGCAAAACTCCGACGACCAGTACCGCGAGCCGTTGCAGCAGGTGCTGGCAGAGATTCAGCAGCGCTACGGGGTGAAAATCCGGCCCGACGCGGCCATGGTGAAGGACAAGTACGTGACCTACGCCGAGTGGCGCTTCCGCCCCGACGTGGACGAAACCTTGCGTAGCGTGCTGGCCCCGTTCGACTACCAGGCAGCGAAAACCGGCGACAAAACTTATAAGCTCAAGACCTTTCAATACCACCTCAAAACGCCCGACGAAGGCGCGGCCCAGCTGGCGCAGCTCGCCAGCCAGTACCACGACGCAGCCACCTGGGAGAAGCGCAAAGCCGAACTGCGCAGTTGCATGTGGTCGGCGCTGAAACTGTCACCCATGCCCGTCAAACCGGCCAGCAAGCCCATTATTACCAACAAAAGGCAATACGACGGCTACACCGTGGAGAACGTGGCCATCGAAACGCTGCCCGGCTACTACATGACGGGCTCGCTCTACAAGCCTCTTAAATCCATGGGCAAAATCCCCGTAATCATCAGTCCCGACGGACACTTCGGCGACGGGCGCTACCGGGCCGATGCGCAGTTGCGTTGCGCCACGTTGGCCCGCATGGGCGCGATGGTGTACAGCTACGACCTCTTCGCCTGGGGCGAGTCGCTGCTGCAATTCAAGGGCGAAGACCACCGCCGCAGCCTCGCCATGACGGTGCAGGCTCTGAACGGCGAGCGGGCACTGGACTACCTGCTGTCGCTGAAAGACGCTGATAAAAACCGCGTGGCCATCACCGGCGGCTCGGGCGGCGGCAGCCAAACCATGCTGCTCACGGCCCTGGACGACCGCATTAAAGTGAGCGTGCCGGTGGTGATGCTCTCGACCTACCACAGTGGTGGTTGTCCTTGCGAAAGCGGCCAGCCCGTGCACCTCTGCGGCAACGGCACTAACAACGCCGAAATCGCCGCCATGGCCGCCCCACGCCCCCAACTCGCCATAACCGACGGCGGCGACTGGACCGCCCAGACGCCCGAAGTAGCCTACCCCTACCTCCAGAAAATCTACGGCTACTACGGCAAAGCCGACCTTGTGCAAAATGCCCATTTGCCCAAGGAAGGGCACGATTACGGCCCTTCGAAACGGCAGGCTATGTACGAGTTTCTAGCCAAAAACCTAGGGCTGAATTTGGCGGCCGCCGAGGATAAAGCGGGCAAGCTGGACGAGTCGAAAGTGACCATTGAGAAGGAGGAAGCGCAGCATGTTTTTGGGCCGAAAGGGGAGGGGCTGCCGGCGAATGCGCTGCACAGTTTTGAGGACTTGCAAGCGGTTTTCGCGAAGGCCACGGCACCCTGATGTATCGTGGACGCTGCGAGTCCGCGCAACGAGCGTAGCGAGCATCTGCGTCTGCGCCTGTTAATTCCAAACATAATTCAAGTGCAGCCGCCACTACTCGCTGCGCTCGTTACGCGGACTCGCAGCGTCCACGATACATTCCGCATGACTCGAATGTTACTCATCGCCCTCAGTCTGCTAGGTGCCGCGTCAGCCCACGCCGCCGACATCTGGGTAGCGCCTAACGGCTCCGACCGCAACCCTGGCACTGCTGCCCAGCCGCTAGCCACCCCAAATGCCGCACTGCGCCAAGCCCGCGACCTGCGCCGCTTGCACGATGTCTCGGTGGCCGATGGCGTGCACATTTGGTTGAAGGGCGGCGAGTACCGACTGACGGAGCCGTGGTTTTTTCGCCCCGAAGACGCGGGCACGGCCGCCAGTCCCACGGTGGTAGCTGCCGCGCCCGGCGAACACCCGGTCCTGAGTGGCGGCGTGTCGGTAACGGGGTGGCATAAAGCAGTTGGCAAGATTGCCGGTCTGCCGGCTGCCGCGCAGGGACAGGTATGGGTGGCCGCCGCGCCGCTGCTGGCTGGCCGCGCCCTCGATTTTCGCCAGCTGTGGGTGAATGGCCGCAAAGCCACTCGTGCCCGTACGCCCAACAACGACAACCTGCCCCGTTTGCTCGCCTGGGACACTGGTAAGCGCGAAACTACCGTGCCGGCTGCTGCCCTAGGTGGCATAAAGCAACCCGGCCAGATGGAAATGGTGCTGCACCAGATGTGGGCCGTGAATGTGCTGCGCGTGAAAACCCTGGCCATGCAGGGCGACAAAGCTCGCGTGACGTTGCAGGAGCCCGAAAGCCGAATCCAGTTCGAGCACCCCTGGCCGCGGCCCATTATCAACGGCAAAAACGGCAGTTCGGCTTTCTACCTGACCAATGCCATCGAACTGCTCGACCAGCCCGGCGAGTGGTTTTATGACGCGCCGCACGGGCAGGTGTATTACTGGCCCCGCTCCGGCGAAAACCTGGCTACTGCCCAAGTAGTAGTGCCCGCTTTGGAAACGGTGGTGCGTGTAGCCGGCACTCTCGACCAACCGGTGAGCTACGTGCAGTTTAAGGGCCTGACGTTTGCCTACACCACGTGGCTGCGGCCCTCGGAGCAAGGCCACGTGCCGCTTCAAGCCGGCCAGTACCTGCTCGATGGCTACTCGCTGGCCAAGCCCGGCACCCCCGACAAAGCCGGCCTTGAAAACCAGGCCTGGATAGGTAGGCCACCGGCTGGGGTAGAGGTACTGAACGCGCACCACACGCGCTTCGAGCGCTGCCAATTCCTGCATATGGGCGCCACGGGGCTGGACTGCCAGAGCGGAACCCACGACGACGCGGCGGTGGGCTGCACCTTCCGCGACGTGGCTGTGAACGGCTTGCAACTGGGCAAGTTTTCGGACGAAAGCGTGGAAACGCACCTGCCCTACAACCCGCAGGATGAGCGCGAAATATGCACCAACGAACTGGTGGAAAACAACCTCGTCACCGATTGCGGCAACGAGGACTGGGGCGCAGTGGGTATCGCCGCGGGCTTCGTGCGGGGCGTCACCATCCGGCACAACGAGGTGGCGCAGGTGCCCTACACCGGCATTAGTCTGGGCTGGGGCTGGACCAAAACCGCCAACGCCATGCGCGACAACCGCGTGCAGGCCAACTACATCCACCACTACGCGCAGCATACCTACGACGTGGCCGGCGTGTACACGCTTTCAGCTCAGCCAGGCACAGTCATTACCGAAAACCGCGTCGATGAAATTGGGCGCGCACCCTACGTACACGACCCCGACCACTGGTTTTACCTCTACCTGGACGAGGGCTCGTCCAACATCACGGTGCAGGACAACTGGTGCCCGGCCGAGAAATTCCTGGCCAATGCCAACGGGCCGGGCAATGTGTGGCAGAACAACGGCCCGATGGTGAGCGAGGCCATTAAGCAGGCGGCGGGGCTGGAAGCGGGGTATCAGGATTTGAAGAAAGCTGCAGCTCAGAAATGAATAAGAAAAGCCTGTCATGCAGCGCGCAGCGAAGCATCTCGCGTGGCTCAGTAATCAATACCGATTGCAACAACCCGGGCCGAGCGAGATGCTTCGCTGCGCGCTGCATGACGCATTACTAAAGAACACATCAACCCACCTGATGATAAAGCCCTACCTGAGACGAATTGCGGCTGTGCTGCTTCTATTCCTCCTAGCCACCTCCGCCCAAGCTCAAATCGCCGCCCAAAAAGCCACCTGGATTTGGTACCCCGGCGACTACGAAATTTGGCTGGGCAACCAGATGCAGAACCGACGCACCGAGCGCGGTACGTTCTTTCCGGTGTTTTGGCGGATGGACAGTCATTACGTACTTATAGACTTCCACAAGGATTTCGACCTCGCGCAGCCCGAGGAAGTGGAACTGCGTGCCGAGGGCCAGTACAATGTGAAGCTCGATGGTAAGCCGTTGACCGGCGCGCCCACCCGCCTGACGGTGCCAGCCGGCAAGCACCGGATTAATCTCAAGGTGTACAATCAGGCCACGCCGCCGGCCGTGTTCGTACGCGGTAAAACCATTGCTTCCGACGCCTCATGGCTGGTGACCTACGAGGATAAGGAATGGATTGACGCCTCAGGCAAAACCTCCGACCAGTCGGGTACGACCTGGCTACAGGCGGGCGCCTGGAATTTTGATGCGCCCGAGGCACGGCCTTCGGCTTTTAAGCTACCGACGGAGGTGCGCCGAGCAGCCCGCGTGGAGCGCACGCCGCAGGGCATGGTGGTCGATTTTGGCCGCGAAACCTTTGGCTACATCAAACTGCATGGCGTGAAAGGCAAGGGCCAGGTAGCAGTGTATTTCGGCGAGTCAAAGGAAGAAGCTTTGGCTACCGAAACCTGCGAAACGCTGGAATACCTGGCCGTGGACCAGCCGCAGAAAGGCGACCGGGTGACGAGCTTGTCGAAGGCATTTCGCTACGTGAACATCCGGCCGGAAGCGGGCGTGAGCCTCGATTCGGTCTCGCTGCTGTACGAGTATGCGCCGGTGGCGGAGCGGGGTAAATTCCGCAGCTCCGATGCGCAGCTGAACAAAATCTGGGACGTGGCGGCCTACACCATGCACCTTAATACGCGGGAGTTTTTCATCGACGGCATCAAGCGCGACCGGTGGGTGTGGTCGGGCGATGCCTACCAGAGCTACCTGATGAACTACTACCTCTACTTCGACACGCCGACCGTGAACCGCACGCAGTTTGCCCTGCGCGGCAAAGACCCGGTGACCAGCCACATCAACACCATCATGGACTACAGTTTCTACTGGTTCATCAGCGTGTACGACGCCTACCAGTACACGGGCGACAAGGCCCAGGTGCAGCAGCTCTACCCCCGCATGCAGAGCCTGATGGACTACTGCCTCGGCCGCCGCAACAAAGACGGCCTAATGGAAGGCCTGGCCGGCGATTGGGTGTTCATCGACTGGGCCGACGGCCTGAGCAAGAAGGGCGAAGTCAGCTTCGAGCAGCTGCTGCTCTGCCGCAGCCTTGAAAGCATGGCCTTGTGCGCCAAGTTAGTCGATGACCAGGCCGGTGCGCAGAAATACCAGCAGCTGGCCACTGACCTCAAGGCCAAAATCTTCGCCACCTACTGGAATGCCGGCAAGGGTGCCCTAGTGCACAGCCGCATCAACGGCCAGCCTACCGATAACGTGACGCGCTACGCCAACATGTTCGCCATTTTCTTCGACTACCTCAGCCCCGAGCAGGAGCAGCAGGTGAAGAAGTCGGTGCTGCTGAACCCGCAGGTGCCCAAAATTACGACGCCTTACATGCGCTTTTATGAGCTGGAAGCGCTGTGTGCGATGGGCGAGCAGCCGTATGTGCTCAAGGAAATGAAGTCGTATTGGGGCGGGATGCTGGACCTGGGGGCCACTTCCTTTTGGGAGGAATACGACCCCACCAAGAAAGGCACCGAGCACCTGGCCATGTACGGCCGGCCCTTCGGCAAGAGCCTATGCCACGCCTGGGGCGCCAGCCCGATTTACCTGCTCGGCAAGTACTACCTCGGCGTGAAACCCCTCACGCCGGGCTACGCGACCTACGAAATCGTGCCCAACCTCGGCGGCCTGCAATGGATGGAAGGTGCTGTGCCCACGCCGCAGGGCGACATCACGGTGGCCGCCAGCCCCAAGCAGTTGAAGGTGAAAGGGGCTATGGGTACCGGCACGTTGCGCTTCAAAAGCAAGTCAAAGCCTTCTTGCAAAGGCGGCAAAATCGTCTCTAAGAGCAACGGGCAGTATGAGTTGACGCTGGAAAAAGGGCGGGAGTATGTGGTGACTTACCAGGCGCTGTAATGGAACGACCTCTGCGTACCTCTGCGAAACCCACTGCGTACCTCTGCGGCAACCGGCGTCTGCTCAGCTTGCTGCTGTGGTTCCTGTTGCCACTGACTGCCACTGCGCAAGCCGGTGAGAAAATGGCGGTAGTAGAAATAATCGGCCGCGGGCAAGCGCCTGTCGCGACCAAAAATCTGCTGAATCTGTGCCGCAAATACCAGGTGCCCACCACAAGCGTGTACCGTTGGCAAAACCACCTGGTTGCCTACGGAAAAGCCGCCAGCATGCAGGCATTGCAAAAGAATCTGGCCGCCGTTTACGCGGGCAATGAGGTGAAATTCTACGCCGCTCCCTTCTACAAATTCGACCGTCATTACTGCTCAGATAAAACCACGGCTAAGCAGTGGGACAACATTGTCCTCACGGCCAATCTGGTGAAGGACCCCGCCAAGCAGCAGCAGTACCTGAACCACCATGCTACCCAGTTTCAGAAGTGGCCCGAAGTGGCGCAGGGCTTCTGCAACGCCAGCTTTCAGCAACTGCTGGTGTTTCGGCAGGGGCGGCAGCTGATGCTGGTTATAAGCATCCCGAAGGGGGCCAATCTGGATGAGCTAAATCCTAAAACCTCGTTCAATAACCCGCGCGTGGACGACTGGAACGCGCTGATGAAGCAGTACCAGGAAGGCTTGCCGAATACCAAACCCGGCGAGACGTGGGTGTTCCTGAATCTGGTGGCAACAAAGCAGCCGGTGCTGCTCAAGAAATGAAAAAGGCGGTCATGCAGAGCGCAGCGAAGCATCTCGCGTGGGATATCAAACGGTCAATAATTCAAAACTCATAATTACCCGAAATGCTAACCCTCGGAATCTTGGGCCTCGGCGAAGGCCGCAGCACCATGTCGGCTGCCCTGAACAGCCCAAAATGGAAACTCAAAACCATCTGTGACCGCAACGAAGACCTGTGCCGTCACCGCGCTGAAGAATTCAACTTCCCGCACTACACCACACAGTACCAGGACTTGCTCGATGACCCGGAAATTGACGCCGTGGCCATTTACACCCCCGACCACCTGCACGCCGAGCACGTGGCCCAAGCGCTGCGCGCCGGAAAGCACGTGGTGTGCACCAAGCCCTTCATCGACGACCTAAGCAAAGCTAATGAGCTGCTGGAACTGAGCCGAACCTCGGGTAAAAAGCTGTTCGTAGGCCAAAGCTCCCGCTTTTTCGAGCCCATGAAGCGGCAGCGGGCCGACTACGAGGCCGGCCTCATCGGCGAGCTCATTACCATCGAAGCCTACTACCACGCCGACCACCGCTGGTTCTTGGAGAAAGGCTGGTCGCTGGAAAATGCCTTCAAGTGGCTCTACGGCGGCCTCAGCCACCCGGTGGATTTTATCCGCTGGTACCTGCCCAACATTGAGGAGGTGATGGGCTACGGCATGCTCAGCAGCAACGGCGCCAAGGGAGGCCTCAAGCACCAGGATACCATGCATCTCATCTTTAAAAGCACCGATGGCCGCGTGGCCCGCGTGAGCGGCTGCTACACCGGCCCCGTGCAACCCGTGACGCGCGACTCGGAGATGAGCTGCATCCTGCGCGGCACCGAAGGCGCCAGCCAGGGCGACTACATGGACCTGCGCTACGCCATCACCGACAAGACCGGCGAAGAAAGAATGATTACCTGGGAGCACAAGCTCAAGCACTACTTCCGCTTCGAGGGCAAGAGCCACCACGCCGGCGAGTACCAGAACTACCTGGAGTATTTCGCCGATTCCATCGAGCAGGATTTTACCGCTTATCCGGATTTGAAAGAGGGCATCGGCACCATAGCGCTGCTGCAAGCCATGGACCGCTCACTGAGCACCGGCCAGCCGGTGAAGGTGCGCGATTTGCTGGCTGAGCACGGAGTTGAGCTTTAAGTCAAAGCCCTCACAGCGCCGTCATGCCGAGCGCAGCCGAGGCATCTCGCTTGGGGTAGTAACCAAATCGTGCAAAGAAGCAAGCGAGATGCCTCGGCTGCGCTCGGCATGACGACCTCTCAAAACTTACTTCTTTTTCAAATCCCACCCCCGATATTACTCCCCCATGGGCAACAACCTACTCGGCCACATCACCGCCTGGGACTACGCCATTGTCGCGGCCTACGTCGTGATTCTGGCCGGCATTGGCTACCGGGCCAGCACCGCTAAGAAGACGGAAGAATCCTTGTTTCTGGCCAATAAGTCGCTGGGCTGGGCCAGTATTGGGTTCAACATGTGGGGCACCAACGTGGGGCCGTCGATGCTGCTGGCTTTTGCTAGCATTGGATACAGCACGGGCATTGTGGCGGTGAATTTTGAATGGTACGCCTTTGTGTTTTTGTTTTTGTTGGCAGTGGTGTTTGCCCCGCGCTACCTGGCGGCCAATGTGAGCACCATGCCCGGATTTATGGGCCGGCAGTACGGCGACTCCACGCAGAATATCCTGGCCTGGTACGCACTGATTAAAATCCTGATTTCGTGGCTGTCGCTGGGCTTGTTTTCGGGCGGGCTGCTGGTGCGGCAGATTCTGGGCATCCCCATGTGGCAGTCGGTGGTAGTGCTGGTGCTGTTTGCGGGCGCGTTCACGTTTGCGGGCGGGCTCAAGGCCATTGCCCGGGTCAACGTGTTTCAGATGCTGCTGCTCATTGGCGTGTCGCTCACGCTCACCGTCATCGGCATCACGAAGGTGGGCGGGCTGACGGAGCTCTACCACCGCGTGCCCGGCCACTATTGGAACCTGCTGCACCCGGCCGCCGACCCCAAGTACCCGTGGTACGCCATTCTGCTGGGCTATCCGGTATCGGCGGTGGCGTTTTTCTGCACCGACCAGGCCATGGTACAGTCGGTGCTGGGAGCCAAAAGCCTGGAGCAGGGGCAGTTGGGCGTCAACTTCATCGGCTGGCTCAAAATTCTGTCGCTGCCGCTGTTCATCCTCACTGGCGTGCTGTGCTACATCCTGTTCCCCGACCTGAAAGACCCCAAAGAAGCCTACATGACGATGGTGACGAGCCTGTTTCCGGCCGGTATGAAGGGCCTGGTTATCGTGGTGCTCATTGCCGTGCTGGTGGGCACCATCAGCTCCTCGCTCAACGCCCTGAGCACCGTGTTTGCGATGGACGTGTACGCCCGCAACATCAACCCGCAGGCCACCGACGCCGACGTGGTGCGCGTGGGCCGGCGCACGGTGCTGGTGGGCTGCGCATTCGCGGTGCTCATGGCCCTGGCCATCGACTCGGTGAAAGGTCTCAACCTGTTCGACGTGTTTCAGGCGGTGCTGGGCTTTATTGCGCCGCCGCTGGCAGTGGTATTTTTGCTGTCGGTATTTTGGGCGCGCACCACGCAGCGCGCCGTCAATGGCATCTTGTCGTGGGGCTCGGCGTTCAGCCTGGGCGTGGGCGTACTCTACCTATGGGTATTACCGCCCGACACGCACCCCTTCTGGCCGCACTACCTCATGCTGTCGTTCTACATCTTTGCCGCGCTATTCGCTGCCGCTGTGCTCATTTCCCTCACTGACCCGGCCGGCCAAGCCCGCCGCCAGGCCGTGGACTACGGCGTGCTGGCCCGGCCTACGCGGCGTGTGCAGTTCCTCTGGGCCGCGCTGGCGGTGGTGATGGTGGGGCTGTATGTGGTGTTTAACGGGCATTAGCAGTAGCGTGGACTCTGCGAGTCCGCGTCCCTGAGATGTTCATTCCGGCGCGGACTCGCAGAGTCCACGCTACATCACAACTACATCCTTGCGCCGCGCCTCGGGCAGCACTTTCAGCACCTGCACTTTTCCATCTTTCACTACCGCCTCCACAGTTGTCTGATAGGGCGCGTGCAGTTTGAAATGCACATCCCAGGTCTTAGGCCAGGCAGGGAGCAGAATAATCTTACGGCCGTCGGTTTGCAGCAGCATTTCCTGCAGGCCTATCATGCCCGAGCCGCCCCAGTTGTGGTCGGGTGCCCAGTCGTAGCCCGGCCCCCAGAAGGCCGGGAAGCGGCGGCCCGAGTCTTGCAATTTCTTCACCGTCAGCTCGGCGGCTTCGTCGGTCAGGCCGAGGCGGGCGGCGAAGATATTGTGCTGCTTCCAGCCCACGTGGCTACGAAATTTCTGTACGTCGGCGTCATACAAGTAGGTGTTGCGGGCGGTGTCAAGGCCGGGTTTTCCCACGCCGTAGAGGGCCCACGGAAACACTGGGTAGAGTTGGGGGCTTTCGGTGTTGTTGATGCGCTCCCAGCTTTTAGCTGGCGCGATGGTGGGGCGGCCCTGGCTCTCGCGGAAGCTGATGGCCGGGATGCGGCCCAGCATGGTGGTCCACTTTTGGCGCTGCGCGGGCGTGCCGTAGCGTGGCGGCAGCGCCAGCAGGCGCATGAGCACCGTGCGCAGGCCGGCGATGGTCGAGGTCGAGTTATAAGCCATCTTGTACGTCTCGGCCCCGGAGCCAGGGTAGAGCACCAGGTGGCCCGCGCCGTCGAGGGCCTTGGCCCCGCGCTGCCGGGCCAGGTACTGGTAGTGCTCGTCGAAGAACGTGAGGCAGCTTTCTACGAAGGGCAGGTAGGCAGCCACATCGCGCCCGGCGTAGCGCTCGGTTTCCAGCATCATCAGGCAAAACTCCAGCACGGTGTCCCACTCGTATTCCAGCCAGGCGTTGTATTCCAGGCCCTTATCGAAGGCGGTGGGGCGCTTCCAGTTGTATTCGGCCGGATTGGGCAGGCCGAAGTTCTCGAGCTGCTCGGTGAAACAGGCGCCGGGGTGGCGCCAGTAGGTTTGGCTGCGCAGCTCGGCGTTGCGTAGCAGGCGCAGGTAGAAATCAAACTGCGGTTTCAGCAACTCAAAGTCGCCGTTTTTCAGCATAGGCCAGTACACGAGGCGCTGGTTTTGGGCGGTGTGGGTGCCGCCGCCCCAGTTGCGGAAGTCGGGCGTGAACTTGAGCGTGGAATCCGTCAGCACCGGGTCGTAGGTAAAGAGGCCGCCGTTGAACTTGGTGGGCCACTGGCCGAAGGCGTTGCAGCCCAGCATGTAGCGCAGAAGCTGGTAATTGCGCCCAGCCTGCCACTCGGGCGCGTTGGCGGCCGCCTTATCGGGCTGGATGTGGACGAAGCTGCGCTGCCAGTAGTTGCGCCACCAGGCCAGGGTGCGCTGGCGGGCGGCTTTCGGGTTCTGTTGAGCGGCGGTCAGGGACTGTTGTAGCTGCTGTTGCCACTGTTGCGCGCTCGCAGCTGAGGTTGTGTGCAACACGACGTTGAGAGCGTGTGCGCGGGCGGGGGCACGGCTTTTCAGCTTCCAGCCCGTGTAGGGCGTGTTGAGGTACTGGCCGCTGGTAGTGCCGGCTGGTTGCATATTCCGGCCTTGCAACGCGCCGCCGAAAATCAACCCAGCCAGTGGATTGTAAAGCTGTGCTTTTATTCCATCCAAACCCTGTTGCATTGCCACCACATCGAACACCGTCTGCGAATGGTTTTGGTGGAAAAATTCTACGCCCTGGCCACGGAATGCGATACTGTCGCGGCGGGTAACGACCTCACCTTGAGGCGCCCATTTGTAGGAATTCTGGTTGTTTTCCTTGCCCTTGGGGCGGCGGTCGGCAAAGCGCCAGCTTTCGTAAGTGGCCTCGGCGGTCAGCTTCTCGTTGCTGCTTATTTCGACGTGGATAATTGGCTTGAAAACTTCTGCCCAGATATGAACCTGAGCCGTGGCCTTGCCCACGGTGCCAGTCAGCGTTACGTCGCCCGTTTGCAGTGTCAGCCCTTGTTTGAAGATGCCTTTCTCAAACGGATTGGGCGAGAGGTGCAGGCGCACGCGCCCTAGCTTCAGCAGCGAGTTGTTCTCATCGAACGTGCCGCTGCGGGCGATATAGAATAGCACGTCGCCGTTTTCGGCCCACACGTTCAGGCCGATATCGCCGCCGCCGCAGGGCATGGATTCGCCCGCGTTTTTGCTGGGACTGGTCCAGGTGACGTTGTTGGTGGCGAGTTCGGGGCTTTGGGCATGAGATAGGAGAGGGAACAGGAAAAGCAGAATCGCCCAGCCGTGGCGCCTCACCCCCCGGCCCCCTCTCCGATGGATAGGGGGTGAGTTCAACGAAGCTTGCGTCAGGCTTCCCCTCTCCATCGGAGAGGGGGCCGGGGGGTGAGGCGAACGGCAGAAGGCTTTTCTCATTGCGCCCAATCATCCGTCCGGAACGACGACACCGGCAGCCCTTCGTTGCTGAACAGCGTGGCCTGCGTAAAGTCCTGAAAAGCGTAACGCACCGCCACCGGCGCCTTCACCGCCTCGGCCGACACAGTAATGCTGCTACCGCTGATGCTGGCTTTGGCCGGGTACCATTTCTGGTCGGCACCGGCTATTTCGAAGCCAGTCAGCTCCTGCCCAAACGTTGTCATGCCCATCGGCGAGTTTTTGAAGCGCACGGTGGCCGTATTGTCTTTCACCGTCAACGATTCGTAAGTTGGGCTGAGGGCGCCGAAGCCTTTCAGACCGTAGGTTTGGGCCAAGGCCAGCAGGGCCAGGCGGGTGCCGCCGGGCTCCTTGCGCATGGGGTGGATGCTGGCTTCCTCGCCCACGTCGAGCAGCACGGCCATGCCGGTGTTGGGCACCTGGTCGGGCAGCTTGCGCTGGGTATCGCGGATGAAGGCCGAGTTGTACTTGCCGCCCTTGTTCTTGGAGGTGCGGGTGTAGTCGAAGGGCGCAATCTGGGCGAAGTAGAACGGGAAGTCGCCCATGCCCCATTTCGTGCGCCACTGCTTCACCATGGCGGCGAACAGTTGCGCGTACTCGTCGGGCCGGTCGTAGTTCGACTCGCCCTGGTACCAGATGGCGCCCTTGATGCCGTAGCCCTCAATGGGGTGCAGCATGCCGTTGTAGAGCGTGGTGGCCGTGCGGCTCACCAGCTTGATGGTATCGCTCTTGGCCGGAATCTTCACGCCGGCAAACTGCCGCAGGTTCTCGGCGTCCATCCACGCTTCAATGAAGGAGCCGCTGTAGCTGCAGTGCAACAGGCCCACCGGCACGCGCAGCTGCTCCTGCAACAACCGGCCGAAGTAGTAGGCCGTGGCGCTGAAGTTGCTCACGGCTTCAGGCTCGGCCAAGCGCCAGGGCGAGGGCTTGCTGTTTTCCTGCACCTCCGTGACGGACGAGCGGGGCACGGTGTACAGCCGCAGCTGCTCGTTCTTCGAGTGTAGAACGGCCTCGTTCGAGCCCAGAACCGGCTGGCCCTTGAAGCCCTTCATCGGCATCTCCATGTTCGACTGCCCACCGCAGAGCCACACCTCGCCCACTAGCACGTTCTTGAGCTGCACAGCCGGGCCGTCGCCGCTGATGCTCAGTGTGTAGGGGGTATAGCTCGCAGTCGGCGTCTTCACTTTCAGCCGCCACTTGCCGGCCGCGTCGGCCTGGGTAGTGTATTTCTGCTTGCTCCACGAGGGGCTGACGGTGATGGTGTTGCCGGCTTTGGCCCAGCCCCACACCGCGCATTCGGCCTGCTGTTGCAGCACCATGTTGTCGGTGAAGAGGGAGGACAGGCGGAGTTGGGCGTGGGTAAGGAAGGGGAAGAAGAGAAGAATTGCCCAGCCGTGGCGCCTCACCCCCCGGCCCCCTCTCCGAAAAGGAGAGGGGGAGCCGGATGACTTTTTTACAATACTAGTTTTTACTTTCATGTAATCAATTGCTTGCTAATAATAATCGTAAGACACCCCCTCTCCTTTTCGGAGAGGGGGCCGGGGGGTGAGGCGCCACGGCTGGCGAGAAACCGTAGCATTGGGCCCTACCGGCTCACCGGAATCCACACCTCCATGTCGGCGTGGCCGCGGTTTCCCCAGGCGTAGTAGGGGATGAGCGTGACCGGGACCGTGGCGGGCTTTTCGGCGGGCAGCTTGCGGTAGAGCTGCGAGCCCCACTGCGCCGCTGCGGGCATGAGCGTGGCCTGGCCGGTGAGGAATACGACGTCGCTGTTTTCCACCTGCTGGTGCTGCGGTGTGAAGCTGGCCGCCGCGGGCAGCGTGAGGCCCGAGAGCTTCTGGTTGGTCGGCAGGTCCTTGGCTTCGAGGCAGTACACGATGGGCCCGCGCTTCACGGCTACCTGGTTGCGGGTTTCCTCAACCAGGGGGTTGGCTTCCACGAGCTGGGCGGGCATGGGCAGGCTCAGTTCCACCCGGTCGCCGGCTTTCCACGGGCGGTTAATTTCGGCGTAGCTGCCGGGCGTGAGGGTGGCCGCCACGGGTTTGCCGTTCACGAGCAGCGTGGCGCCTTCGCACCAGCCCGGCACCCGCAAAAACACCGAAAATGCCTTCTTGGGCGCCTGGTCCAGCGTGAGCTTCACGGCGCCGTCCCAGGGGTAATTCGTTTCCTGGCGCAGCTTCAGCGGGGCGCCATCTTTGAGTTTGGTGTTCAGGGTGCTGCCGCCGTAGAGGTTCACCCACAGGCCATTGTCGGAAGTGCTATACACGTAGTTGTTCACCTCCGCGATGGTGCGCACCACGTTGGGGGGGCAGCAGTTGGAGAGGCTGATGTAGTCGACCCGGTCCTTGGACCAGCGCTGGTGGAAAGGCAGCGCGTCGGAATACGCCAGCGGGTTGGTGTAGAGGAACTTCGTGCCGTCGAGGCTGATGCCGGAAAGCACGCTGTTGTAGAGGGCGGTTTCCAGCACATCGGCGTACTTGGCGTCGCCGCTTACCTGCAGCATGCGCCAGTTCCAGAGCACGTTGCCGATGTTGGCGCAGGTTTCGCCGTGGGCGGTGTAGTTGGGCAGCTGGTAGTCGCGCCCGTAAGCTTGGTGGATTTTCTGCACCGTGTCGGGCTTGTAGGCCGTGCCGTCGGGCGACACGCCGTCGTAAAGCGCCCCGCAGGCGCCCGTCACGTACATTTTGTGCTGGGTCACGTCGTCCCACATCTTGTTCAAGGTGGTGAGCAGGGTCGCGTCGCCAGTTTCGGCGTACACGTCGGCCGCGCCGGCAAAGAGGTAGTTGGCCCGCACGGCGTGGCCGCCCGCCTTCTGCATCTGGCGGAACGGAATGCGGTCCTGGTTGTCGTCGGTGCCGATGTCGGCGGCCAGCCCTCGGATGTCAATCAGGCTCTTGGCCAGCTCCAGGTAGCGCGGGTCGCGGGTGGTGCGGTACATCTCCACCACGCCCATGTAGTGCGCCGGGCAGATGGCGTTGCGCGCCAGCTCGGGCGAAGCCGTTTTGTAGAAATTATACAGGTAGTCGGTGGCTTTCTTGGCCGCGTTGAGCAGCGTGGTTTTGCCCGTGGCGCGGTAGTGCACGCAGCCGGCCGTCATCAGGTGGCCCAGGTTATAGGTCTCGAAATTCAGCCGGTTTTTGAAGGCGGCCTTTTGGCTCGGATTGTTCAACTCCGCAATGGTGCTCTGGGTGCTGATGTAGCCATCGGACCGCTGCACCTTCACAATTAGGGCAATGGCCTCGTCGAGCTGCTGGTCCAGCTTGGGGTCGTGCGTCACGGCGTAAGAGGCCGACAGCGCTTCCAGCAGCTTGAAGAAGTCGCCGTCGTGGAAGGGCGGCCCCTTGTGCTCGCCTTTCTCCAGGCCGGCCGCAATCTCGAAGTTTTTGTAAGCATGGTTGCGGTCGGAGTGGTAGAGCGCCCACATTGTCGGAATCATCGACTTCTGGCACACGTCGAACCGCTCGGCCCAGAAGCCCTTGGTCCACTGCACGCTGCCCATGTCCACGCTACTGAGCTTGGCGTGGGTGCTGGTAGATGTATTGACGAGGGCCTTTTGCTGCGCTTGCGCGGGCACAGCTGCCAAGGCCAGCCCGAGCCCGAGAATACCCAGGCGAATTACAGAATTTGACACGTTCATAATAGATTAGTGGGGTTGCGAGTCAGTAAGGTGGCTGGTGCTGAGGCGCACGGGCCCCATCATGCCGGCCGGCAGCAGCGGCTTGTTAGCAGCCGGCGAAGCGGCCGTGGTTTGGGTGAGTCGTTTTTCGGGCGGGATGCTCTGGTCGCCGATGAGGCGGTTGGCCCAGGTGTTGGTGACGAGGATGCGAAGCTCGTTGTCGCCTTTCCGGATGGCGTCGGTGATGTCGAGGCGGTAGGGGGCCGTCCAGGCAATGCCGCAGGGCTTGCCGTTTAGCTGCACTTCGGCGATGTTGGCGAGCTGGCCCAATTCCAACCACACGCGCTGCTGCGTCCCTTTCGCCGGTTTCCACTTGAAAGTTTGGCTGTACTCGGCGGTGCCGGAATAATGGCTGATGGCCGCATTCGGGTGCTTGCTCCAATCGGTGAGTTGAGCGAAGGCCACCGGCTGCGCCGGACCGCCCATTGTGGGGTCGAAGCGCACTTGCCAAGCCCCGTTCAGGGTCTGCACCGGCCGCGTTTCCGTCCAGTTCACACCCGCGTGGGTGCCAGTCTGCGTGCTCGGCTCGCGGAATACCACGAAAATGGAGCCGTTGCGGTCCAGATTAAGCGGCAGCAGCGTGCGGCCGTTTTCAGTTTTCCAAGCGGAAGCCGGGCGAGTTTCACCGGTTACGGCATCCCACAATTCCGGCTTGCGGCCCGCTACGCGCAAACTGAGGTCGATGGTACGGGCCGAGTCGAGTTGGTTGGAGATGAAATAGATGTCGAATTGAGAATCGGTGCGGTGCGTCCAGGCGATGCCACGGGCGCGCTGGCCGCCGGCTGTGCTGGCAGTTACGTCACGCTCCAAGCCAATTGGCAAAAATGAGTCGGCTTTGTAAGGCCCGTGCAACACTCGAATTGTCGCACCATTATCAGTGTAAGTAGCCTGTTTGTAATGCCCTGGCAATACCGGGATGGAAGCAGTTGAGGCAGCTTGTGTTGCGGAGGATTCCACAGATTCAGAAATGCTTGACAGTTCTTCCCCAATGCGTTGTACCTCTTTATCGGCGTTTGGGAAGCCTCGCAGTTCCGGCGAATGATTGGGCTGTCGGTTAAGCAACATCGTGGCGCCTGCCTGCACCAGTTCCTTTAGCTTCTTCGCCACCTCCGGCGACATAGCGCTGCTATCCGGACTCATTTTCAGCGCACCAGGCACCACCAGCAGGCCGTAGCTGGCGCCGCCCGGCAGAACGATGCGGCCGTTTTCTACCTTCGCCAGCCGCAGCAGCGCGTCCTTGTTGAAGGAATCGTATTGGTAGCCGTGCAGCGGGTCCACCAGCATGTCGGCCGTTTCCATGTTTGCCGAGGCAGATACTTTTTCGGGTTGCTCGCGCATGGGCAGGCCCGCGTTGGCAAGGCGCTTTTGCTCGGCGGCCACAGCTTGCGGGCCGAGAATGCCGGGCAGGTCATTCACCAAGCGGTTGGGCAGGATGGCCCGGCGCGGCGTTTCCTCGCCCGTAAACACGGCCACGTCTACCACCGGGCGGCCGAGCTGCAGCAGCGCCTGGCAGCGGCGGGCATAGTCGACCCAGGCGCGGCCGGGTTTCCACCAGGTTTGGTCGCGCTGGAAAAACAGGCCGATGCTGCTCAGCGTCATGCCCGGCTTGCGGTCGAGCCAGGGGTTGTGCACGAACACGTGGTACACCAGGCGGTTGACACCCAGCGCGTAGTTACGGTCTTGCAAGGCTTTGAGCATGCCGGGATGTTCGTCCCAGGCCAGTTTCAGCTCCGTGAAAGCCTCGGCCTGCACAATTTTTTTGCCGTAGATGTGCGCGCCCGACACGGCGTCGAGCATGTCGTTGGGCTTGTCGTGGGTGGGGCTGCGCAGCCAGAATTCACCCATCGGCGCGTCGGCGTGCTGGTAGTGCAGCAGGCCGTCGCTCACCATGGTGGGCGCGATGGCCTCGGCGGAAAATGTGCAGCCTTTGGCGTGCGCCAATTCCTTTAGCGTTACATAAAACTTATCGTTCACCAGCTCTGCAATGGTCTGGCGCACATCGAACAGCACCCGCTCCGACTGGTCGGCGCTGCCCAGCGGCACGCCGGCCATCACGGGCAGCCAGGGCAGCAGGTCGTAGCCGCGCCGCTGCTTGAACTCCGATGGAAAGTTGGCCGACCAGTTCTGCGAGCCGCACTCCCAGCTGTCGACGTGGAAGACCTTGAGCACCCGCGCCGCCAACTCCGGCCCGCCCTGCCGCACGGCCTCGCCAAACCACTTGTCGAACTGCAGGCTCACGGCGGCGGGGTTGAACTTGTCGCACTCCAGCCCGCGCCCGCCGCCGCCGGTGGTGTTGATTTGGCCGGTGCTGGTGTGGCCCATGCGCAGGATGGTCCAGCGGCCGGGCGGCGCGGTCCAGGTCAGGCGGCCGTTGGCGTCGAACTTGTCGGTCAGGTTGAAAACCTTGCCAAGGGGCACGCATTGCGCGTCGGGCAGTTGGGCGGGTGTGGTGCGCTGGCTCACGCGCCACACGTCGCCGTTCTTGCCTTCGAACTGATGAATGCGCGCCTCACCCGACAGCTGTATTTCCGACACTTTCAGACTCTGCTTCCACTTGGCTGCGTCGAGGTCTTCGGCGCCCGGCTCCGAGCCGACGGGGTCGTACAGGAACCGAAAAAACCGGGCCGTGGTGGCGGGCAGCGCGTGCGTCACGGCGCTGCTGTCCTGCCAGCCGCTGCGGGGCGGCTGTAGCCGCGTCAGTTCGCGAAAGGTGCGGCCGTCGTCGCTTACTTCCACCCGCAGGCGGTTGGCCTGGTAGTTATAGCCGTTGGAGCGGATGCGGATAGAGCGGCAGGTAAAGGGCTGGTCGAATGCGTATTGAATCCAGCCGGTTTCGCTGGTTTTGAAGCCTTTCTTATTGCCAGCCGTGGCCAGTGGCTCCAGGTTTTCGCCGGTCAGGCTGCTGGTTATGGTAGGCTTAATCGTGGCTGTTGAAACACCGCTACCGATTGGAGTGGGAAAGGCGTACACCGCCACGTCGCGGTAGTAGCCCTGCACCCGGGGCGGCTGGGGCAGCGTCAGGCTCAGCTTTTTGCCGCCGGTCACTTGCGTTTGGGCCGATACCACGTGCTGCATCGACAGCTCCGGCGTTATCCATGGCCCGCCGGCCAGCGCAAAACCGTCGCTCACGTGCATGGCCAGTTTCAGGCCCAGTCGGTCGGCTTCCTGCATGGAGTGCTTCACCATAGCCCACCATTGCGGCGAGAGCTGCCGGGCGGGCGGCGAAATGGCCGGCGGGTTTTCCACATCCTTTATCGGCATCAGATAGGCCCCGCCGATGCCGGCTTCCTTCATGGCTTCCAGGTCGGCAGTGATGCCGGCTGGGGTCACGGCCCCATTCATCCAGTACCAAAACACCCAGGGCCGGGCCGCTTCGGGCGGGTTTTTGAAGACGGCTTCTAAATCGGGCGCTTGCTGGGCGCACACCGAGGCCGGCAGGGCGCACGCCAGGAGTAGCCCAAACGCAAAACCCCACCCCCGGCCCCTCCCCTCCGGGGGAGGGGAGCCTGATGCTAAGACAGTAGTGCTAATTTTTTTATTGATAATCATCTGTATGAGCCTTTAACGTCAGGCTCCCCTCCCCCGGAGGGGAGGGGCCGGGGGTGGGGTTAACGATGCCGGGGGTGGGGTCATACCAGCCGCCCCTTCACCCGGTAGCCGTACATTCCAAAGAGCAGAATCACCAGGTAGCAAACCATCGGGATGAGGTAGCCAATCTGGATGTTGTCGCCGCGCATATCGATGAGCGTGCCCATGAGGGGAGGCATGATGGCGCCGCCCACGATGGACATCACCAGCCACGATGAACCGGGCTTGGTGTCGTCGCCGAGGCCGGCGATGCCCAGGGCGAAAATGGTGGGGAACATAATGCTCATAAAAAAGCCCAGTCCGCCCAAGGCGTAGATGACATAAGCCCCGTCGCCGAACACGGCCACCGCGCACAGCGCCATGGCGACAACAGCATAAATCGACAGCAGCTTCTGCGAGGCGATGTACTTCAGCAGGGCCGTGCCAATGAAGCGCCCCACCATAAACAGCAGCCCGTACACGGCCAGGTAGTAGCCGGCCGTTTTCTCATCAACCCCGGCGCCCTGTTTGGCCATCCGAATGAAGAAGCTCGTGACGCACACCTGTGCCCCCACGTAGAAAAACTGCGCCACCACAGCCCAGGCGAGGTGCCGGTGTTTCAGCACCGCGAAGAAGCCGCCGCCTTTCGACGGCTCGGCTTCGGCGGCCCGAACTTCGGGCAGCTTGCTGAAAAAGAACAGCACCGCCACGGCCACCAGCACACTGGCCAGCACGATGTAGGGCAGTTTCACGGCCGCGGCTTCGTGGTTGAGGTAGGTGATGCGGACGGCATCGGGCATGGCGGCCAGTTGAGACTTGGTGTATTCCTTGCCCGACAAAATCAGGTTGGCCCCGATGATGGGCGCCACGAAAACCGCCAGCCCGTTGAACGACGCCGCTAGGTTCAGCCGGCTCGTCGCCGACTCGGGCGGGCCGAGCACGGCAGCATAAGGGTTGGCGGCGGTTTCCAGCGTCGTTAGCCCACAGCCAATGATAAACAGCGCGGCCAGGAACAGGCCATAGGAGCGGGCATCGGCGGCGGGTACGAACAGAAACGCCCCGCCCGCAAAAGCCAGCAGCCCCAGAATAATGGTGACCTTGTAACCCAGCCGCTTGAGTAGTATTCCCGCCGGAATAGCCATCAGGAAGTACGCCAGGAACACGGCCGTATCGACCAGGGTAGACTGCCGGTTGTTGAGCTGACAGGCTTTCTGGAGGTGCGGAATAAGAATAGAATCGAGGCTGTGCGCCATGCCCCACAGAAAAAACACGCCCACCACCAAGATAAAAGGCAGCAAATAGGCGCGGGCACTGACGGGGCCGCCGGTGGCAATGGGTGGTGGGGGGGAAGCGGGAGCAAGGGCCATTGGGTGGGATTTTAGGGAATTAAGTCGGGGAATTAGGCGCGTAGTTTCACCACCAGTAGGTGGTCGCAGGCCAGCACCACTTCGCCGTGCTCGTTGATGACTTCCACGTGCTCGGTCACGGTGCCGTAGCCGGGCTTTTTGCCTTCCTCCTTGGCCGAAATCGTGACTTCGGAGTGGATGGTGCTGCCGATGAACACAGGCTTCACAAAGCGCAGTCGGTCGTAGCCTTTGGAGAAGGCTTCGGGGTTGATTTCGGAGGCGGTGAGGCCGATGCCGATGCTGAAAATCATGGTGCCGTGCGCGATGCGCTGGCCGAAGGGCTGGGTTTTGCACCACTCGGCGTCGAGGTGGTGGGGGAAGAAGTCGCCGGTGTGCCCGGCGTGCACCACGAAGTCGGTTTCGGTGATGGTGCGGCCCAGCGTCACGCGCTTATCGCCGAGGGTGTAGTCTTCGAAAAAGGTCGATTTGAAGTACATATTCTTAGTTGTCAGTTGCTCATTGTTGGGCGGTCATGCAGAGCGCAGCGAAGCATCTCGCTCGGGGTGTAATTAGTGGTGGCAAGCAAGATGCTTCGCTACGCTCTGCATGACCGTTTTTTCAAGTTGTTGGGCTGTTCCCGTCGCTCGATGCGTAGGCCGCTTCCACCACGGCCATGGTTTTTATCACGTCTTCCACGCTGGTGGGCAGCACATCGGTTTCGCCGTTTTTGTAGCGCATCAGGCTGCCCATCGTGCCCATGAAGGCATCCGGAAACCACGAGCCTTCCAGCGCCACGGTGTGCCACACCGGCTTTTCGCCTTCGCGCATGAGGCAATATTCGAACTTGTCGGGCACGCCGTTCGGGTAATCCATCAGCAGGCCCATGCGGGCTTTGATGGCGCCTTTCGTGCCTTCCCACTTGATGAAGCTCTCCTGGTTTTCGGGACCGAAGGAGTGGTCGTGGTTGGTGTTGATGACGGCGTGCATCGTGTCGCCATAATCAAACAGAATGGTGGAGCGCGACGACGACAGCGCCTTGGCCGGGTGCCGCAGCGTCTTGGCCAGCACGCGGCCGGGCTCGCCCAGGAAGCTGCGAATCAAGTCGATGTAGTGGATGCTGTGGTACTGAATTTCAAGGCGTGGGTGCACCATCACGTGCGGAAACAGCTCCCAGGGCGTTTCCAGCGTCACGCGCACTTCCAGGTCGTACAGCTCGCCGATGAGGCCTTGGCGCAGCATCTCGCGGGCGGCGGCCACGTAGGGCGCAAAGCGTAGCTGGCAATTGATGGCGGCCACCAGGCTTTTGCGGCGGCACACCTCCAGGATTTCCTGGCTCTGCCAGAAGTAGTCGCCCATGGGTTTCTGAATCAGCACGCCCGCGCCGTCGGGCAGCTGGTTCAGGGTTTCCACGAACTGCTCGGGCATGATGGTGATGTCGTACACGGCCTCGGCGGGCGCGTGGGCCACGGCGTCGGCCACCGAGTCGTACACGTGCGGGATGCCCCAGGCGGCGGCCAGCTTCTCGGCCCGGGCCCGGGTGCGGTTGGTGATGCCGACCACCTCAAAACCGGCCTTGCGGTAGGCCGGCAAATGCGCGTCATTCACAATGCCGCCCGCGCCGATGATGACGATGGGCAGCGGCCGCTGCGGCAGCACGGGGAGGTAGTTGATGGCGTGGCTGTCGATGTTAAACATGGTCGAGCGAATTGATTTTTTCCTGGCCGGCGGCGAGCAAATCGGCCACGGGCGCGTCGGTGTTGATGGCCTGAAGCACCACCTCATCGATGATGCCGGCAATCTGCGCCCAGTTGGCTTTGGGCGGGAGGCTTTGGGCCTGTTGGTGCAGCATTTCGAGCTTGTGGTAGTATGGCACGAGGGCGTTAATCTCGGCATCGTGCCAAGTCGAAAGGCGGCAGCCGATACCGCCTTCCAGCGTCAGGAGCTTGTCGTTTTCGGGGCGCGTGGCGAAGCGTAGGAAGTCGTAGGCCACGGCCTTGTGCCGGCTGCCCGCCCCGATGGCGTAGAGCCAGTACACGTTCAGCGAAGCCGACTGCCCGCCCGCGCCGTGCGGAATGCGGGCAATGTCGACCCGGCCGCGCACCGGGCAGGCGGCGTCCACGTCGCACACGGCCGCGAAGCCGAACCAGTTCACCATCATGGCCGCTTCGCCCCGCGCAAATGCCTGGCCCGCCGCTACCGACTCGTACTGCATGGTATGTGGGTGCACGGCCGCCTGGTCGCGCAGCAGCTGGCGGTAGAATGCGAGGCCTTCGGCTGCCGCCGCGCTGTCGATGCAAACGTGGCCTTGGGCGTCGACCAGCTCGCCGCCGCGCGTCCAGAGGTGCAGGCAGAAATCAAAGACGGTATTGTGGCCATCGGGGTAGCCGGCGGCTACGAAGCCGTACAGGTTATCGGCCGGGCACTGGAAGAAGCGGGCTACCGTCTGGAAATCTTCCCAGGTTTCGGGTACTTGCAATGGGCGGCCGTGTAGTTGCTGAAAACGGGCCTGCTCCTGCGGGTTCTCAAACAGGTCTTTGCGATAAATTAGGCATTCCGGCCCGTCGTGGAAGGGCAGGCCCAGCGCGGTGTCGCCAAATTGCTGCATGCCCAGCAACGAGGGGCTCCAGCCCTGCGGAAAGTCGGCGGGCGGGTTCGTGGTGAGGTAGGGCGTGAGGTTTTCGAGGGCCCCGGCGGCGTGGGCTTCGGCCAGCCAGTCGGTGTTGATGTGGGCCACGTCCCAGGCACCGTTTTTCAAGCCTTCATCCGTGAGCAGGCTGGCGTGTAGCTCGTGCAGGTCCATGGGCACCATCTCCACGGCTAGTGGGCAGCCGGTTTCCTCGCAGAAGCTAGCCCACAGCTTCGCCATAGCGCTTTCAAACGGGCCGAACTTGCGCACGGCAATGCGGAAAACGGCGGGCTCAGGCGTCATGGCGGGCGGGCTGCAAGGTGGTGAGTTCGGCCAGGATGGAGGCATTGTCCTGGCCCAGCTGGGGCGAGCCGATGGGCGAGGTCAGCAGCTCGCCATTGATGCGGATGGGGCAGCGCGTGGTGCGGTAGCGGTAGCCGTCGGCCATCGTCACCTCCTGCACCATGTTCAGCGCCGCGAAACCGTCGTGGGCCAGCAGCTTGTCCCAGCTCAGCACGTTGGCGCACCAGATGTCGGCGGGTTCCAGCACGGCCAGCCAAGCTTCGGTGGTGTCGGTGCGTAAGTGGTCGGCCAGCGTGGCTTTTATCTCGTCGCGCTGGGTGAAGGCCTGCGCGGGCTCGGGGTAGCTCAGCAGCGCCTCGCAGCCCAGCAACTGGCCCAGTTTGGGGATTGAGCCCATGGCCAGCGCGAGGAAGCCATTGCTGGTCTGGTAGATGCCGTAGGGCGCGCCGAGGTAGGCGTGGGCATTGTTGTGTTGGGTCCGCGCGGGCAGGGCGCCCCCGTCGTTGAAAAAGGTGGTGAGGGTTTCAAACTGAAAGTCAAACGCCGATTCCAGCATGCTCACCTGCACCAGCCCGCCCGCGCCGATGCGGCCGCGCCGCACCAGGCAGGCCAACAGCCCCTGCGCCAAGTGCGCCCCGGCCAGCATATCCACGATGGACAAGCCCATGGGCACGGGGCCGGCGTCGGCGTTGCCGCTCAGCCAGGTCAGGCCCGACACCGATTGCAGCAGCAGGTCCTGGCCGGGCTTGTCGCGCCAGGGACCTTCGGGACCGTAGCCGGATATTTCGCCGTACACCACGCTAGGGTTCTGCGCCTTCACGCGGGCGTAGTCGAAACCCAGGCGCTCCATCACGCCGGGGCGGTAGTTGTGCATCACCACGTCGGCGCGGCTGATTAGCTCCCACACCTGCGCTTTGTCGTCCTCGTTTTTTAGGTCAACGGCGAAGCTTTCCTTGTTGCGGTTGATGGCGTGAAACACCGACGACTCGCCGTTCATGATGACGTTCGAGGTGTAGAGGTGCCGGCAGATGTCGCCCGTTTCGGGCCGCTCGATTTTGATGACGCGCGCCCCCATGTCGGCCAGCCGCAGGGCGGCGGATGGGCCGGAGAGGAACTGGCTGAAATCGACGACCAGCAGGCCAGCGAGGGGCTTCTGGTTGGCAGTTTCCAGCGGGTCTTGCGCGTTGCGAAGCGTTTGCGAATCAGAAGCCTGTTGTGAAAATGAGCCGACCAGCCCAAACTCCTCGCCGATGGCCGCTGTATTGTGCCCTGGCTTCGGCGCGGCCTTATCCGAATACAGCTTCTCGCCATCAATCCGAATGGGGCAGCGGGTGGTAGCCAATTGCTGCCCGTCGCTGAGCTTCACCAGCTGCTTCATGCCCAGCACTTCGAAGCCGGGGCTGCGGGTGGCTTGCTGGTAGTTCAGCACCTCGGCGCACCAGATGCCCAGCGGCTCCAGCTTCGCCAGCCAGGTGGCGGTAGGGGCTTCGCGCAAAGCAGTAGCAAGGCGGGCGCTGATATCGTCGCGGCCATCAAACCAGGAGCTGGCGGTGGGGTAATCGGATAGAATATCCAGCTTCAGCGTGGCGTCGAGCTTATCCAGGTTGCCCATGGCCAGCGCCAGGTAGCCGTCCTGGGTTTGGTAGATGCCGTAGGGCGCGCTCAGGTAGGGGTGCGCAGTGCCGCGGGCCGCACCGCGCTGGGGCAGTTGGCCGCCGTCGTTCAGGTGGGTGGTCAGCAGCTCAAACTGCATGTCGAGCACCGACTCCAGCAAGCTTACCTCAACCAGCGCGCCACGGCCCGTGCGGTCGCGCTTGAGCAGCGCGGCCAGCAAGCCTTGGGCGAAGTGCGAGCCGCAGATAATATCGGCCACGGCAATGCCAAAAGGCGTCGGCCCATCGTCCTTCGTGCCCGACAAATACGTAAGGCCCGACATCGACTGAATCAGCAAATCCTGGCCCGGCTTGGTGGCCCAGGGGCCGGTGGCGCCGTAGCCCGTCACCACACCGTAGACAAGGCGCGGGTTCAAGGCGCGTACTTCTTCGTAGCCGAGGCCGATTTTCTCCATAATGCCCGGCCGGAAGTTGTGGGTCATCACATCGGCCCGGGCCAGCAGCTGCTTCACTTGGGCCAGGTCATCGGGGTTCTTGAGGTCGGCGGCGTAGGATTCCTTGTTGCGGTTGATGGTGTGGAAAACCAGGCTGCTGCCTTCCACAAACAGGTTTTTGATGGCAATCTGCCGGCCGGCCTCGCCGGTGCCCGGCCGCTCAATCTTGATAACGCGTGCGCCGAGGTCGGCCAGCCGCAGGCCCGCCGAGGGCGCGGCCAGAAACTGGCTGAACTCGATAACTAAAAGACCGGAAAGGGGGAGGGACATGGGGTTAGCATTTAATGTAGCGTGGACTCTGCGAGTCCGCGCAACGAGCGCAGCGAGTATGGACGTGAGGATGTGAAGGCGCGAGTCACTCGCTGCGCTCGTTGCGCGAACTCGCAGAGTCCACGCTACATCGTTCTGGATTTCACATACAATTCGTTCAGCTCACCCAGCAGCTTCTTTTCATCGCCGCCGTTCATGAGGTATTGGCGCACGGGCTCGCCGGCGTGGTCCTGGAAGAACATGTGGCCGTGGTAGCGCGGGCGCAAAAAGGCGCGCTGCAGGGCCGGGAGCGTGGCGTTGAAGTAATTGCTGGACTCACTATTCACGTGTTCATCTTGCCAAGCGGCCAGGTGACCGGGCTGGCCGCCGTTGTCGAAATACAGGGTCTGCTGGCAGGCAGGGGAGGCCACGAATTCGGCGTAGCGCACGGCGGTGGCCACGTCGGCGCACTTGGCCGAAATGGCCAGGCCGGTGCCGCCCAGGGTGCTGCGCAGGCGCGTGCCGCCGGGCGCGAGGGCTACCATGTCGTGGAAGTGCAGCAGGCGGCGGGCGTAGCCGCGGCGGGCGTAGTTGGAGTAGCCATAGGCGAAGGGGCAGTAGGCCAGCGTGTCGGTCTGCGTCATGGTCTCGTACACCTGAATGGGGTTGCGCTGGAAACAGGCCGGGTCTACCTTGCTGGCCAGCTGGCGGAACATCTGCAGCGCTTGCACGCCCACGGCCTCGCTCACCACCTCGTTTTCGCGCTGGCAAGGGTCTTCGCCCAGCGAGCAGCAGAACATGTAGAAGCTCATCAGCGTGTCGATGGGGATGAGCGCGAAAGCCACCAGGCCGCGGTCGGCCAGGGCCAACAGGTCGGCGAAGGTTTCGGGCAGGGCGAGGCCGTGCCGGGCCAGCAGGTCGGGGCGGCTGGCGGCCACGGGCGTGGCCGCGTCGATGGGCAGCGCCCACTGGTGGCCGTTGAAGGAGTAGCTCACGAAGGAATGACCCACAGTATTGGCCTGCTGGTCGGCCAGAAATTCGGCGGGCAGGTACTCATCCAGCGGCAAAATGGAACCGGTGCGCGCTGCGAAGCCCGCCCACGGGTGGTCAATCACCAGCAAGTCGAACCGCTCAGCCAACTGCTGAATTGACTCGTCGGCGAACTGTTGCAAGGAGCGTTTCTCCCAGCTGATGTTCACATTGGGATGCAACTCGGCGAAGCGCTGGGCGGTGGCGGCCATGGGCACGAAGCCGCGGCTGTGGTTCCAGGTGATGCCTTTCAGGTGGAGGTGGTCGGTGGGCATTGGGGGTGGGCGTTTTCGCTTTGTGTTTAGAACGGTCATGCTGAGCGCAGCCGAAGCATCTCTACCGCTTCGTTGCTGCAAGCATTGATTAGTTGCGCGGTAGAGATGCTTCGACTGCGCTCAGCATGACGACCTTTTATTCTGCACGGCGTTCTGGGCTATTATTGAATTTGATGCTGTCTGCCAGCTTGCTCGCATCCTGTTTGTCACTCACGGGCCGCAGGTAGAAGCTGTAACTGTAAGGCTTGGCCGGCACCTGGTATTTATCGATGGGGGCGGCCTGGGCGTCCCAGCTGGTGTTGCCGCCCACGCCCATCTGTACCAGGTCGATGTTGAGGGTGATGAAGCCGGCGTCTTTCAGCTTGTTGGTGTGGCGGGCTTGCCGGATGTTTTGCTCGGTATGCGGCCAGGCGCTCATGCTCAGCAGGCTGTCGGCCACCACCAGCAGGCCGGTGTTCTGCTTATCTGCGAGCTGCATCCAGCGCACGTCTGTGCGGTTGGCGTACTCCATCGGCACCACGTAGGAATCGGCAAACTCGCTGAGCGGCTGTGAATAGATGCCCGCGTCGAATCCGTAGCGGCGGTCGATGTAGTTTTCCAGCGGCCCGCGGCCGTAGAAGCTGACATTATCGTAGGCGCGCTTGACGCCCAGTTGCATGCCCACCCGCGGAATGTTGGGCAGGCCAGCGGCGGGCGTGAGGGCGTAATCCACTTTCAGCGTGCCGTCGCCGTTCAGCGTGTAGGTCACGCGCACAACGGTTTTGCCTTCGATGAGACTATAGGTACTGGTGAGGCGGGGGCGGCTGGTGTTGCTTTGGTCCAAAGTCAGGCTTTGCAGCTTAGGCTCGGCTGCGAACCATTCTTTCAGCTTCTTGTCGGCTTTCCAGCCGCGGCGGTCGTTGTCGGTGAGTGGGCGGGTAAAGTGGGGCAGCAGCGGGGCCGCCAGCTGCTCGGTGCCGCGGTAGCGGTAGGAGGTCAGCGCCCCGCTGGCTTTGTCGATGGTCACCTGAAAATCCTTGCCGCTCAGCTGGTAGGCCGTTGCTGCATCGCGCACGGCCACGGCCGGCTGCTTGGCCGCAGCCGCTTTAGGCTGAGCCAGGCCGCTGAGGGCCAACTGGTTGGTGGCGACTTCGTAGCCGGCGGCGGCCCATGCCGTCGTTTGGGGCAGGGTGAAGGAAATATTAGCCAGGTACTCCGCACCAGCCTTCATTTTCGGCAGGTACTTCGCCAGCGAAATCACCGTGTCGCGCCCGGCGGCCAACCGCAGCCGGGGCAGCGGGCGGGTGCTGATAACGCGGCCGTTTTCGCGCAGAATGAGTGTGGCGGCGTAGGCGTCAGCGTTGAGCAGCGCGGCGCGGTTTTCCACCCGCACGAGGCCCTTGGCAGCATCCACCAGCGTGCATTCCAGCAGCTGATACACGCGCTTGCACTCGTAGATGGCGGCGTGCGGCCGGCCATCAGAAGCCACGATGCCCTTGATGGTGAAGTCGTCGTAATATTTCTCCTGAAAGTCGCCACCGTAGGCGTAAAACGTTGTGCCGGTCGAGTCCTTCTTCTCCAGGCCCTGGTCTTTGAATTCCCAGATGCAGCCGCCAATCACGCGCTTGGTGGCCCGCCAGCCGTCCCAGAATTCCTTCATGTTGCCGGTGGCGTTGCCCATGGAGTGGGCGTATTCGCAGAAGAAAATGGGGCGGGTGTCGCCGTTCTGCTGGTTGGCCAGCAGCTCGCCCGTAAACAGGCCGGGGTACATGCGGCTCACCATGTCCACGTAGGGCTGGTCGCGCGGCACCTGGATGCGGTAGGCGTGGTTTTTGGGGTAGTTCGGGTCGCTCGGGTCGATGTAGCCGGGCAGGTGCGGGTCGCCTTGGGCGGGCTCGTAGTGGATGGGCCGGGTAATGTCGAAATCGCGCAGCCAGGCGGCCATGGCGGCGTGGTTGGGGCCGCGGCCGCTCTCGTTGCCCAGGCTCCAGAAGATGATGCTGGGGTGGTTTTTGTCGCGTAAGGCCATGCGCATGCTGCGCTCCTGGTAGGCGGCGGTCCAGGCCGGGTCATTGCTCAGCTTCGAACCCAGGCCGTGGGTTTCGAGGTTGGCTTCGTCGATGACGAGGATGCCGTACTCGTCGCAGAGGTCGTAGAAGTAGGGGTCGTTGGGGTAGTGGCTGGTGCGGATGCAGTTGAAGTTGAATTGCTTCAGCGTGCGCACGTCGTCGCGGATGTCGTCGCGGCTCACGGCCATGCCCTTGGTGGGGTGGTGGTCGTGGCGGTTCACGCCATAGAGGTAAGTCAGCTTGCCGTTGATGAGCAGCTTGCCATTTTCCTTAGAGAATTCGATGCTGCGGAAGCCCACCTTGCAGCTTTTGGCCTCCAGCACCGCGCCGGTCTTGTCGGTCAGCGTGAGCACCAGCGTGTAAAGGTTGGGCGCTTCGTCGCTCCACTTCAGCGGGTTGCGCACGGTGGTTTCGAGCAGGCCGAACTTGGCGTTGTCGAGGCGCGGGTACTTCTCGTTCAGAATGCCGTCGGCCGTGATTTGCAGCGGCTTATCCAGCACAACTTTGCCCTGCTGGTTGTAGAGCTGCGCCGCTACCTGGTAGCCGGCGAGGTCGTTGTTACCGGTCAGGTTTTCGAGGCGTGGGCGGATGCTCAGCACTGCGTCTTTGTAGTCCTTGTCCAGCTTGGCCTGCCAGTGGAAATCGGCAATGCGCAGCTTGGGCTCGGCCAGCAACAGCACTTCGCGGAAGATGCCGCTCAGCCGCCAATGGTCCTGGTCTTCGAGGTAGGAGCCATCAGACCAGCGCATTACCTGCACCGATACCACATTCTCGCCGCCTTGCAAATAGGGCGTCACGTTGAACTCCGAGGGCAGGCAGCTGTCCTCCCCGTAACCCAGAAATTTCCCGTTCACCCACACCTTAAACGCCGAGCTGACGCCGCCAAAATGCAGCGTCACGTTCTGGCTCTGCCAGCCGGCCGGCACGGTGAACGTGCGTTGGTAGGACCCCACCCCGTTGTAGTCCTGCGGCACGGAAGGCGGGTCGACGGGCCGGAACGGGTACTTGGCGCTCTTGTAAATGGGCAGGTCGTAGCCGTTCAGCTCCCAGTTCGACGGCACAGCTAGCTGCTTCCAGCCCTTCACCCGGCTTTTGTAAAAGTCCTTGGGCGCATCGGCAGGCTTGCTGGCGAAGCTAAAATCCCACAAGCCATTGAGCGACATGAGGCGCGAGCAGAGACTGCGGTTACCCGTTAGGGCGTCTTTTTCGGACGAGAAAGAGTACGCCGTGGCGCGCGCCCGGTCGCGGTTGATTTCGGTAAGCTGCGGAACCTGGTAGCCGTCGGCCTCGGGGCCGGGATAGACGGTGGGGATGTGCGAGACGTTGGGGAAGAAGTACACGCTGGCTTCCTGCGCGTGGGCCGCGCTTACCAGCAGTAAAAGCAGCATCGTCCAGACGTGGCGCCTCACCCCCCGGCCCCCTCTCCCGCGGAGAGGGGGAGCCAGGTGGCTCTGATTAGTTGAAGAAGGTTGATTATTAATTCTGGTCATTCTCTTTTAGTCAATTCTTTAATCGTCTGGCTCCCGCTCTCCGCGGGAGAGGGGGCCGGGGGAGGCGCCACGTCAGGGCTTGCTTTGAAGCGCCACCGAAGCTCCCGCCAGCCCCTCGGCCTCGGCCCGCATCGTAATCTGGCCGCCTTTGTCTGTGGTCTGAATAATGGCCAGCGCCATACCATTGTAAGCCTTGCGCTCCGGGACTTTAAACGACTCCATACTGGCCTGGTACCCATTGTCCACGCCCGCCACGAAGCCCGGCCCGCTCACCGTAAACCTCACCAGGTTGGATGCGTCGGGTACTAAGTTGCCAGCCGCATCCAACACGCGCACGGTGATGAAAGACAGGTCTTTCCCATTAGCTTGGAGCTGGTTGCGGTCGGCCGTGAGCTCAATTTTAGCGGCGGGGCCGGCGGTTTTCACGGTGCTGGTCAGCACTGTCTTTCCGGCGTGGCGCGAAATGGCTTGCAGGGTACCGGGGGCGTAGGGCACGCGCCACATCACATGCAGGTCGTCGGCGCCTTTCTTTTTCGTGCCCAGCGACTTGCCATTCAGGAATAGCTCTACTTCGTCGGCCTGGCTGTAGTAGGCCCACACGTCCACGGTCTGGCCGGGGCGCCAGTTCCAGTGGGGTAGCAGGTGTAGCACGGGCTTGTCGGTCCACTCGCTTTGGTAGAGGTAGTAGGCGTCTTTGGGGAAGCCGGCCAAGTCGATGAGGCCGAAGTAGGAGCTGCGGGCGGGCCAGGGGTAGGGCAGGGGCTCGCCCAGGTAGTCGAAGCCGCTCCACACGAAGGCCCCGCTGATGAAAGGGCTGTTGCGAACGGCCCGCCAGGCGGCCTCGTGGGTGGCGCCCCAGTAGGGCGCGGCGTGGTCGTAGCTGGAGGCGGTGAAGTCGGCGTTGCCGGTGGTGAGCTTGGTTTTGCCATTTTTGGGCCAGATGCGCAGGCTGTCGGAGGGCAGGTCGTAGTGGCCGCGCGTTTCATAGGCCGCCGCTATTTCGGTAGCCAGGAAATGCTGGCCGGGGAAGCTGGTGGGCAGCTTGGGGTAGTCGGCGTGCTTGTAGTTAAAGCTTAGCACGTCGAGCACACCGGCCTGGCTGATGAAGTTCTTGGCCGGTTCCTGCTCCGTGAGGGCGGAGGTGACGGGCCGGGTGGGGTCGAGGCGCTTCACGGTAGCGGTCAGCTCGCGGGCCAGGCGGGTGCCGGTGCTGTCGAACTGCTCGCGGATTTCGTTGCCGATGCTCCAGATGAACACGCTCGGGTGGTTGCGGTCGCGCCGAATCTGGTCTTCCAAGTCGCGCTGGTGCCACTGCTTGAAATCGAGGTGGTAGTCCTGCGAGTTCTTCTTTTTCTGCCACATATCAAACGCCTCGTCCATTACCAGAAAGCCCATGCGGTCGCACAAGTCCAGCAGTTCCGGTGCGGGCGGGTTGTGCGACATCCGAATGGCGTTGCAGCCCATGGCGCGCAAAATCTGCAGTTGCCGCTCCATCGCCCGCACATTTACCGCTGCCCCCAGCGCGCCCAGGTCGTGGTGCTGGTTCACGCCCTGAATGCGCAACGGCTGCCCGTTCAACAGAAAGCCCTTCTGCTGGTCGAACACGCAGGTACGCACGCCCAAAGTCGTTTCGTATTCGTCCTCAATGGTTTTGCCCGCTAACACTGTGGTTCTTACCCGGTACAAGTAAGGCTTCGTTATTGACCAGAACAGGGGAGTTTTTAGGTTCAATTGCTGGGCTACTGTAGCTGCCGTGCTGCTCAGCTTCACGCCGCTGGTGAGTTGCCGCGCCACTTCCTGACCGTTTTTATCCAATACCACCGTTTCCAGCGTCACCGTTTGCGGCTTGCCGGTGGCGTTGCGCAATTGCGTTTGCACGGTCACCGTCGCGGCCTGCGTGCTCACGGCGCGCGTGCTCACGAAGGTGCCCCATTCATCCACCGCCACTTGGTGGGTAGTCACCAGCCGCACGTTGCGGTAAATGCCCGAGCCGGTGTACCAGCGTGAGTCGGGTTGGGCCGAGTTATCAACGCGCACGGCCAGCACGTTGGGCTGGCCAGTGGGGCGCAAATAGGGCGTCAGCTCGTAGCGAAACGAAATGTAGCCGTTCGGCCGGAAGCCCAGCGAATGGCCGTTCAGCCACACCTCGCTGCGTTTGTACACGCCGTCGAATTCGATGAAAACGTTGCGCCCCGCCGTGGTCGGCAGCGTAAACGTCTTGCGGTACCAGCCGATGCCGGTGGGCAAGCCGCCGCCCTCGGGCTTGGCGGGGTTTTTCTCGTCGAATTTACCTTCGATGCTCCAGTCGTGCGGCAGCGTCAGCTTACGCCAGGCGGCGTCGTTGAAAGCAGCGTCTTTCGCGCCGGCCTCGTCGCCGAGATAGAACTTCCAGCCTTTGTTGAAGTCGGCCGTAACCCGCGCTGGCGATGGTGCGCCGAAAGACGCTTTCGATACGCTGAGTAGCAGAAGAAGCAGGACGAGCAGGCGGGGCATCGGGCGGGATTTTGGCGGATGTAGAGACGCAACATATTGCGTCTCGTCGTTGCTGATGTTGTTTACTCGGTGCGGTATTCGATTCAAATGGCGCGGCACTGGTCGTTCAACGACGAGACGCAACATGTTGATTATCTAATGTTTGGCCTCGGATTTAGCAGGTTTTGGTTTCTTCACCGGCGGCGCGATAAACGCCACTGCACTCTTGCCCAAGTCTTTAGATGTGGCCACTGCAATGCCGCGCTGGTCGGCCTTGTTCACGGCGCAGTAGTAGTGGTACACCACACCTTTGTATTTCAGGACAAAGGACTTGTGGGCGAATAGCTCGTCGTAAGGTTCCGATGGCTCCACGAGGTTGGCGCCCGTCCAGTCGGTCCAATGGGTGAGGTCGTAGGAGCAGGCGAAGCGGTTCACGGCGCCCTTCAAGCCGGGGTAGAAGGCGCCGAAGTAGAACATCGTCCAGAGGCCGTTGTCCATCTTCTGCAGGTAGGCGTCGCCCGTAATGCCGGTGTGGTGGTTGAGCACGGGGTTGCGCAGGTAGCGCGTCCAGTGCGTCATGTCGTCGCTCACGGCCATGCCGATGCGCTCGGCCCCGCGCTTGGCGTTGAGGCTGTCGCCGTTGGCGTTGTAGTACATCACGAAGGGGTGGCCGGTGAGCTTGGCCCGGTCCCAGGTCACGGAGCTTTTGTAGATGGTGTGGTTTTCCCACCAGCGCACGTCCTTGTCGTCTGGGCGCAATACCGGTTTCGCCAGGCGCTGCCAGGTGGGCAGGGTGGTGGGGTCCTTGTCCGTGGAAGCCAGGCTGATGGAGAGCAGGCCCTTTTCGTAGCCGCGCGAGTTGCCGCCGAAGTACGACAGCCAGTACTTGCCCTGATAAGGCTGCCACTCGTAGCTGCCGCCCCACTTGGGGTCTTGCAGGGCCACGTAGCCGGCTTTCTGGTTGGTGTCCCAGTCGGTCGTGTCGGTGAAAGCCAGAATTTTGCCTTTGGTTTCCCACTTCAGCAGGTCCTTGCTCTGGGCCAGCCAGGTTTCGTAGCCGCGCCCGTCGAAGATGATGTAGGTCATCCACCACTGCCCGTTTTTGCGGAACACGCTGGGGCAGTCCATTTTCTTCTGGTTGTCGTCGGTCACGAGCACCAGGCCGTACTTGTGGGGCGTTTTCACCTCCTCGTACACCTTCTGCATCTCGGCGGCGGGGACTTCTTTGGGCAGCACCTTCTGTTCCCGGGCCGGCTGGTACAGGCCGCTGATTAGCAAAAGCGAAGCAAGCTTGATTTTCATGCGATTACAAGGTTGAACTAACCTCAAAATGATAGGTGCCAGAGCCGGCCTTCACCCGCGCCCGGCCCTCCGCGAAGCCCAGCAGCTGCAGTTCCGGGTGCTTCGCCAGCGGCTGGCCGCCTTCGGTGATGCGCGCCGACGCAGCGGCCGGCAGGTAAACCGTGGCCGTGGTATTGGCCGGAATGGTCACGCTTAAATCAAAGCCGTTGCCGACCTTTTTCCAGTCGCTCCCAATCAGCCCATAAGGCGAGAGGTGCGTGGCGCGGGCACTGCGCACGTCGCCCACCGGCTCGGGCCGAATGTCGATGTTATCAAAAGCCACCGACCCCTCGGCCGGCCGGATGCCCGTTAGGCCGCTGTAGAGCCATTCGGTGAAGTGGCCCAGCATGAGGTGGTTGTTGGATACCGTGGGCAGCGCGGCCCACGACTCGGTGAGGGCGGTGGCGCCGTGGGCCAGCTGGTAGCCGTAGCCGGGCACGTCGGTGCGGCTGTTCATGGCGAAGATGACGTCGGAGCGGCCGGCGTCTTCCAGCACGCGCAGCACGTAGCGGTAGCCGATGTCGCCGGCCGTCAGGGCGTTGTTGCGGCCGCGGATGTCCTGCACGAGGTTCTCAATCACTGCCGCCTTATCGGCCGGCGCCACCAGGCCCATGTACACGGCCAGGGCGTTGGCGGCTTGGCTGCCGGTGGCGTACTGCTTGGTTTGCGAGTTGAAAAACTTCTGGTTGAAGGCCGTTTTCACTTTCGCGCCCAACTGCTCGTACGCGGTGGCGTCGGCCGTATAGCCCAGCAAGCGGGCGATGCCGGCCAGCAGCGTGAGGTCGTAATAATAGGTGGCCGTGCCCGTCACGCCCATGGGCGTGAGCTGCGAGGTGCCCGGCGGCTTGGGGCCGAGGTCGTACCAGTCGCCCAGGCCCTTCGTTATAATGTGACCTTGCGCCTGCGTGCCGAGGTAGGCCACGTAGCGGCGCATCAGGTCGTAGTTTTCGGCCAGCACCTGCCGGTCGCCGTACCACTGGTAGAGGTACCAGGGCAGGATGATGCTGGCGCTGCCCCACTCCGGCGAGTCGCGAAAAATGTCGCCGCCCCACTCAAACTTCACGTATTCGGGCGCGATTTCCGGCACCAGCCCCTCAGCCGTTTGCGAGGCGCGCATGTCGGCCAGGGTTTTGCGGCCGAGCGTGGCAATGTCGTAGCCGTAGCGCATCGACGCGCCCATGAGGTGGGTTTCCTCCAGCCAGCCCAGCTTTTCGCGGTGCGGACAGTCGGTGAACACGCTGGCCAGGTTGCTTTTGATGGACCAGTCAATCAGCGTGTGGGTGCGGTTGAGCAGGTCATTGGAGCACGAAAACTCCCCCACCTGCGCCGCTGCGTTGCGCGTGTGCAGGGCCGTAAGGCTGACGATTTCGGGCCGGTTCTTCGGGTTGGGTTCGCCTTTGGGCACGCCGCCTTCCACCTGCGCGTAGCGAAAGCCGTAGTAGGTGAAGCGCGGGCGCCAGGTTTCGAGGCCGTTGCCTTTCAGCACGTAAGTGAAGTAGAAGCCGCGCCCCACGTTCTTCTGCGTGATGGTTTTGTCGGCCGCCAGCAGCTCGGCGGGCGCAATGCGCACCGTGTCGCCGCGGCGTCCCTTCACCTGCAACTCGACAATGCCCGAGGCGTTCTGGCCAAAATCGTACACCCACTTGCTGGGCTGGGCCTGGGAGGTGCTTTGGGCTTTAAAAGCGTCGAACACCCGCAGCGGCTCCTGCTGCTGGGCCAGCAATTCGGCCGGGCCATCCACGGTGATGACGGGCCGCCACTGTTGCGCGTCGAACTTGGCCGTGGCCCAGCCCGGCTGCTCCAGCGCGGCGTCGTAGTCCTCGCCGCCGTAGATGCTGCTGAAGGTGACGGGCCCGGCCGTGGTTTGCCAACTGGGGTCGCTCACCACGTTCTGCTGCGAGCCATCGGCGTAGGTCAGCGCCAGGCGGCAAATCAGCTTCGGGTAGCCGAAAGCCGACTTGAGCTTGCGGTACCGCTCCTTCACCGGCGGCACGTAATAGAAGCCGTTGCCCAGCATCACGCCCAGCGCATTCTGGCCGCTTTTGACCTGGCTGGTTACGTCGAAGGTCACGTACTGCGCCTGCTTATCGTATTTCGTCCAGCCCGGGTCGAGGAAGTGGTGGCCGACTTTCTGGCCATTCAATACGGCTTCAAACTGGCCCAGCCCGCTGATGAACAGGGTGGCTTTAACCGGCTTTTTTCTGGCTTCAAACTGCTTGCGCAGCAGCGGCAGCACGTTGTTGCCGGTGTAGGTGTCCTTGCGGCCGTCCACGGGCAGCACAGTCACGCGGTCGGCGGGCAGTTGCTCGTAGGCTATCCAGCGGGCGCCTTGCCAGTCGGCGGGCGCAAACAGGCCGGTTTGCCACTCGGCCGGGGCCGACCACGCCGACGCCGCGCCTTGGTTGTCCCAGGTTTTTACCTTCCAGAAGTACGTGGTGGCGGGCTGCAGGGCGCTGCCCGCGTAGCTCACCTGAATGGACGCCGGGGACGAGACTTTGCCCGAGTCCCAGACGTTGCCCCGGTTTTGGTCGAGGCTTTGGCGGCTGTCGGCCACCAGCACCTGGTAGGCGGTTTGACGCACGTTGCGGCGGTCGGCGCGCAGCTCCCAGCTCAGGGCCGGCGTGCGGGTTTCTACGCCTTGCGGGTGAGACTGGTACTCGCACTTTAGGTTGGCCACGCGCACGAACACGGCCGCATCCGGCCGCTTCGCCCCCGCCCCGACGCCGCCCAGCAGCGCGGCCCACAAGCAAAGATTAAAACGTACAACACCGGTACTCTTCATTGCGCCAGGGCTTGCAGTTGCCCTAGGGGGCGGCGCCCTGTCGGGCAGGCTGCAAGGAAATGATTACAGGGAGTGGCGCCGGCGTAAGTTGTTTAGCATCAAGAAAATAATGGCAAAAGCAAAAACAGGCCGGCTCTCTACAAATGAAAGAGCTCCCGGCCAGTGCCGTGTCCCCCGAGTTGGCAACTTTTTGTAGCATCTTAGCATAGGCCCAACGCCCCGGCAAACCGCCATCAGGAAGAATACCTCCCTCTTCCAAGACGGTTTGCTAGGGCGTTGCGAAGGCCTGCCGGAAGCCCAGCGGCAGCGGACCTACCCGGCTACCGCACCGGCGCTCCCGTTGCGCCAAGCGCCTGTTCGCGCAGCAGCGTGCCGTCGGCCGTTTCGAGGCGGGCCACAAACGGCGTGCCCGCGGGCCGCACATGAAAAAACGTCCAGTTGTATTGGTGGTTGCCGGCGGGCAGGAAGGGCAGCTTTTTCAACTCTTCCACCAGCGTGCCGTCGGGCAGGCGCATGCGCAGGTAGGCATTGCGCACCGGCTTGTCGAGGCTAAAGCGGAAGGCAAAGGCTTGTTTGATGGGCGCCGCGTCCACTTCCGGCGTGGCGTCGGTCACCTTCGTTTCCTGCAGCACCCGGCCCTGCTCGTCCACCAGCCGCACCCAGAAGCCGGGCTGCTCGTCGATGCCCACGGTGGCGTTGAGGCCGAGGGAGTAGCGCATCACGCCCGGCAACAACGCCCAGCGCGGCGCCACCGTGTACCGTTCACGGCCGTCGGCCCCAAACACCTTCAGGGCCGCTACCTGCTGCACGGGGCTGTGGTAGGTAATGAACACCCGCTTGCTGAATGTGCGCACCGACGGCCGGTGGTCGAGCGAACTGCGCACGCGGGCCGCCGCTTGGCCCGTCACGCGGCTCAGGTAGCGCATCACGTTGGTGGCGCCGCGCACCAGCGCGGGCGCCACGCTGATGTCGCGCAGCTCCTCGCGGTCGGTGATGGCCCACACAAACATTTGCCCGTAGTAGCTGGCCAGGCCGGGGTATTTCTGCAGCGAGTCGCCGAGCGGCTGCAGGCCCCGGCCGGCGAGGCCGCGCAGCTCATACGCCACGCTGGGGGCAGGCGCGTGGTCGTGCTGCTCCATGCAGAAGCCCCACAGGCGCACCGTGCCACGGCCGCGCGGCGCCAGCACCAGCTGCTTCTCCTCAAACGTGAACACGTCCTGCAGGCTGGGGTCGCCGGCCGCGAAGTGCAGGCCGGGCGGCACGCGCACCTGCACCGGCTGGTCCGTTAGGTTGGTGAGGGTGCACTGCAGGTTGTCGGGGCCCAGGCCATTGGCGCGGGCCGCCACGGCCACCACGCGCCGGGCCGCGGCCTCGGCGAGGTTCAGCGTGGGCAGGGGAGTGGCCTGGGCAAAGCACGGGAAGACGATTGCCAGTGCAAGGGCGAAAAGCTGTTTCATGGAAAGCAGTCGTGACGGAATATTCCACACAACGCGCTACATATACATACTAGTATTGATTGAGGATTAACATTCACTATTTCACTTATTGAGTCGCTTAGTGACGTGTCGTTTTTTCTGCTTGCAGAGCAGTTGATTTATGGATTTTGTGTTATTGACAATGGTCTGATTTAAAATGAATTAACCCTAAATTTTGCGGAAGCTTTGTGGTTGAGCTTAGCGGGTGAGTGCATGGTAGAAGTCAGGGAAGGATTTTGAATTTTCCATGCCGCCGTACTTACTTTGCTAGTGGGATAGCCGGGTCCAATCCGCAAGGATTTCCATTTTGCCGCGCTCAAACTAGTTTGCCAGCGCCGCAGAGTTGGTATATTTACTTATAGACCTCTTCGCTAATAGTTAGCACCTTTTACCGGATGAAAACAACTTTTACCGACTCTCTTTTTCGGAAGAACTGGACGATGCTATGCGCCGTGGCAGGCCTGCACCTGATGGGCGGGCAGCTGCTGCGGGCTCAGGACATCATCTACAAAGCCGCCGGCGATTCCATCGTCAGTTCCGTCGATGAAGTGAACGACGACGAGGTGCTGTACTTCAACGTGCCCACCACCAAAGGCAGCGTGCGGCGCAAGCTGAGCGTGAAAGAAGTGAGTAAGATTAAGTACGCCAACGGCTACGTCGAACTGTTTGAGAGCACCACCCTGTCGAGCGGCCGCACGGTCACCAGCGCCCTGGCCTTCGACGTTATTTACACCGTTTCGGGCAGCGAGCTGAAGGCCAAAGTGCTGGAAGTGGACGAATCGAGCGTGACGTACAGCCTGCTGAATTCCAAAACGGTCGACAAAATTGCCACCGACCGCCTCATTGGCATTCGCTACGCCAACGGCTACGAGGAAGCGTATAATGCCCCGGCCGCCCTCAAGCAAAAGGCCGCCGCCCAGGCCCTGGCCGCGGCTTCGCAGAAGGCCAGCGCGGTGCTGAACCCCGACGTCATCAAGCTCGACAACGGCAAGGAAATCAAAGCTCGGATTCAGGAAGTCGACGAGCTCAACATCTACTTCACGCCCTTCGACGGCGACGCCGGCAAGCGCGAGGCCATTGCCCTGGAAAAGGTGTTCAAGGTGATGTACGCCAACGGCTACGAGGAAACCTACGCCGTGAGCAAAAAGGCCCTGGCCAAAGAGGAAGCGGCCGAAGAGCCCGAAGCCAAGCCGTCCAAGGCACCTGAGCCCAAACCCGCGAAGGTGGTCGAGGCCAAGCCCGCCAAAGTGGCCGAGCCCAAGCCCGAGAAAGAGAAAATAGCCAAAGCCGCGCCCAAAAGAGCCGAGCCGGCCGAGAAGAAGCCCGCGGTGGCCGCCGCCCCGCTGGCCCCCCAGGAACTGGCCGTCATCAGGCTGACGGACGTGCTGAAGAAAGAGCCGATTACCAGCCTGCAAAAGGCGGCTTTCGAGCCCATGAGCGTGGAGTACTTGGACCTGCGCAGCAACAACCTCAAGGCGCTGCCAGCCGAAGTGAAAAACTTCAAAAACCTGGTGGCCATCAATCTGAGTAAGAACAACCTGCGCAAGTTTCCGGTGGAGCTGCTGGACCTGCCCAACCTGCAGTACGTGTGGCTCGACGAAACCGGCCTGCAGAGCCTGAGCTTTGAGGGCGAGCCGCTGGAAAAGCTCAAGAAGTCCCACATCGTGTTCATCTCGGCCAAGAGCAACCGCCTCACGCGGGTGAGCTCGTCGGTGTTTGGGCTGGGCAACCTGCAGGAGCTCAAGCTGAACAACAATCAGATTAGCGGCATCACTTGGGACAAGAAAACCGACCTGAGCCAGTCCTACCTGCAGTCCATCGATTTTCAGAGCAACCGCCTCAGCAGCCTGCCAGTTGAGCTCAAGGACCTGCCATCCCTCACGGAGCTGAGCCTGTCGAACAACAACATCAAGTCGCTGGACAAGGAAACGGCCGGCTTCAAAACCCTGAAGTCGCTGAAGCTGAATAGCAACCCGCTCAAAAAAATCACGCCGCAGTTTTACCAGCTGTCGGCCATTGAGGAAGTCGACCTGAACCAGACCCAGCTTACTTCGCTGCCGGACTCCGTGTCGAAGCTGTCGCGCCTCAAGGTGCTGGTGCTGCCGGGCACGTTTGCCACCTTCCCCGCCGATTTTGGCCGCCTCAAGCTGCTCACGGAGCTGCGCCTGAACAACTCCACGCCCTACAGCAAAATCCAGCAGTTTCCGGCGGCGGTGCTCAGCTGCCAGCGCCTGCGCACCCTCGACCTGTCCGGCGCAGACATCAAGGCCCTGCCCGGCGAAATCGCCAAGCTGAAGCGCCTCGAAAACCTGTACCTGAGCAACTGCCGCCTTAGCACCCTGCCCGAAGAACTGTTCACCCTGCCCCGCCTCAAGGTGCTCGACCTGAGCAACAACAAAATCACCCAGGTGTCGAAGTCGGTGGCCGAGCTCAACTCCCTCGAAAACCTCAACCTCACCGACTCGCCCGTGGAGGGGGCCTCGCTGCTATCGCTGCGCCGCTCGTTGCCCTCGGCCCAGATTGAGTACTTCGACGACGACTTCGGCCTGAATTTTACCAGTGCCCCTCTGCCAGCCAACAAGCTGTCGAACTTCAAACGGCTTTTCGCGGCCTGCGACCAAGGCAGCCCGGCCGCCTACGTGGAACTGGGCGACTTCTTCAACAGCTCCAAAGATTATGGGCTGGCGGTGAAGGCATACCGGGTGGTGGCCGAAAACCCGCGACTGGCAGGCACCGGCAAGTCGATGGCCTGCCTGCTCAGCATCGCCGAAATCTACGACGACGTCGACAACGTGAAGCCGTACACGTCGCCCTACAAGCGCAAGCGCTACGCCGACTACGACGACTACCTCAACACCTCGGCCAACAACAAAGCGTTTCAATCCTACCTGGCCATCACCAAGGTCAACCCGCTCGACCCCGTGGCCCGGCAGGCGCAAAAGAAGGCTTCGGCCCGCGCCAGCATCATCTGCAACGAGATTGCCGAAAACCTGGAGAAGATTTTTGAGCGCAACACCGCCGAGATTGAGCGCCTCATTCAGGGCTCGGGCGACATGCAGAACCTGTCGGCAGGCGGCGAAAAAATCATGAACGACGCCGTGGTCGACAACAGCGAGGCCGGAGCCGCCGTGGGCGCCGTGCTCAGCATTTTCGGAAGCGTGGCCGCCACGGCCAAGGAAGACAAGTCGGAGAAGTACAAGTCGCAGAACGTGCGGCTGAAGTCTGACATCTCCAGCCTGAAAGCCCAGGCCACCCAACTCGCTGCCAACTAGGACTTATGAAAAAACTCATTACCCTGATAGCGTTTGGCATTGGTTGCGTGGTCGCCCGTCCGGCCCACGCGCAGGGGCCGGACCGCGCCGAGTACCAGCAGCGCTTCAACGACTGCAACAGCCAGGAGGCCAAGCTGCGCGGCGAAGTCGGCCGCTTGGTAAACGACCGGGACGTCATCATGCAGGAGTTCATGAACGGCGAATTCTGCAGCGACTGCAAGCGCAGCAAAACCGAAGTCGAAAGGCAGGATAGAGTCGCCTTCGGCACGCACATCGCCGCATCAAAGGGCCGGCACATCGTGCGGGCCACGCAGGCCGAAATCGACGCCAAACGGCAGAAGCTCAACGAGGAGGTTCGGCGCAAAGAAGCGGCCGCTGATGCCCAGCGTGAGCGGTGCGACAACATTTTGGCGAGCTACGACAAGGCTGCCAAAGACGCGCAAGCGCGCGCGCAGCAGGAAGCCGAACGCGACGCCAAGCAAGACGCCGACGAGCGCGCCCGGCACGAGGCCGACGAAAAGCAGAAGCAGCTGGCCGCCGCCCAGCAGCGGGCCGAGGCCGAGCGCCAGGCCCGCGAAGAGGAGCGCCGGCGCCGCGAAGAAGCCGAGCGCATCCGGCAGGCGCAGCTGGCGGCCAACCTGCAGTACTTTGAGGACCGGGTGAACAGCAACAACGCCGAAACCCAGGCCAAGCTGGACGAGGCCCGGCGCAACGGCACCCTCAACGGCATCAACCAATACAGCGACGACAGCCGTCGCAACGCCCGTAACACCGTGGCCGGCACCAGCAGCGGCAGCCTGCGCCGACAAGCCATGGACGACGGCAGCGGCGGGTTTTTAGCAGAGGAGGCCGTGGCGGCCAGAAGTTCGGTAAGAGAGCAACTGAACTCTTTGGTAGAAGAGGGCCGGCAATACCTGCGAGACAAGTTTGTGAAAGAAGGCAACGACCGGCTGTGGGGAGTGGAAGACGACGACGACGACGACAACAACGGGGCTCCTTGGACCCTGTCAAACCTGAAAAAAAGGGCGTCCGAGGCACTTACCCACCACGTGGTGGAAAGGGTGGTTGAGATGGATAAAAAAAATGGCGGGGTGTTGTATAAATGGTACGACGACTACAAAAGCGCGAAATACGAGCAAAGTCTGCACGAAGACAGAAGGCTTGTGGATTTTCATGAAGACGCGACAAATGCCATCGTGGAGGATATTTCCAAATTCAGAGACCTCGACGAATATTCGGATTCAAACAGCGCTTCCGAAGGATTCTTGCAGGAAGCCGAACGCAAGCTAGGCGGCGTCAGGCGGAAATGGACGAGAGAAGGACGGCGCACCCTTCTCGATGAACTCGTTCCGTAAAATCATACTAACTCATGGCCTTAGCTACAAAACGTTTCCTAGTTGGCTGCTTCGCGCTGTTCTGCTCACTGCAGGCGGCTGCTCAACAAAGCCCGCTGGATAAATTAATTTTCCTGAAAAAGGGGTACGTGCAAAATTCCTACCCGCCGGCATTGGGGGTGTTCAACTTTACTGTTCTAGACCCGGGCGTGGCCATTGTGCCAGTAGGAGGGGGGATTTATATGGCTGGCCTGAAAAAGTGGTTTTTGCCGCCGTCCAAGACGAACCTACCGTTTGCTGTGGACTATTGCCAGCCCGATTCCACGCTCTACATCTTTGCTTTCAATAATGCCAAATCCTTCCTTTTAAAGTCGGTGAGGGATGAAAGCCAGCAGCCTTTCAAGAAGGTGCTGGAAATGCCCAAAGGCATTTACGGCATACGGGTGGTGTCCAAGAAATCCATGTGGATTTGGGGCAAGAAAGGCGAAAAATGGTGCGTTTGGAAGTACGACTCGGTAAAACTCAGCCCCGTTTTCGAGTCGAGTTCGCCAATAAATGATTTAGTAGTGGTTAACGACAAAGTCGTCGCCATTGCAACTAATAAATCAATATTAAAGCTGGGCGCCAATCACGCTCCGGAGGAGATAATTAAAATGGATGCGGAGATTGATGGTCTGGCCATAAGCTCAGAAGGCACTTTGTACGTGTCTACCAATAAAGGAATTTTGCACTATATCGAGCCAGAACTGGCTGAAGATGCGGAAGTTATAACATATGGAATTCACGGGAAAATTACACGATACAGAAATAACCTGTACGTTTTAAGCCGCGAGAATAACGAGGTGCTTCGAATTAAGCTCTGATAAACAAACCGCATAAAGGTGGATTGGCTTAGCCGCTTATCTGCTGCATCACACGCATTCGAAAATACAGAACATGAAATACATCTACTTGTCCGTGCTACTGTGCATCGGTAGCAAGCTGGCCGCTCAAGACCTGATTTACCTCACCGACGGCACCAAGCTGCCGGGCAAAGTGACGGAGATAACGGCGGAAAAAGTCAAGTTCAAGAACATGGCCAACCCGAGCGGGCCGACTTACAGCCGCACGCCCGACAAGGTGTCGTTTGTGTTCAATGCCGCGGGCGACTACCTGGTGTTTTCCAAGGAAAAGCCGTTTTCCGACAAGGACCGGGACGCGTTCCTGGCCGGCGCGGCTAAGTCGCGCTTTCTCGATGCCCTCGTCGATAATAAAGGCACGGTGACCTCCACCATCATTGCCAGCGAAACCGACGCCGACGTGGTGTGCAACAACAAAGGCGAGGAATCGAAGGTGGCCAAGTCGTCGCTGGCGTTCCTGATTCGGCGCGACGGCAGCCACCAGGTGTTTGGCAGCCCCGAGCAGGCCGCGCCCATTTTGCTGGCCAGCCAGGGCAAAATCAGCAGCGCGCTGCCGCCGGCTGCGGCCCCCCAAGCCGTCCCGACCCCCGAGCCGCTTACTCGCCTCAACGGTACGCCGGCCGTCGCCGGCGGCAGCGAATCGGGCACGGCGGGCGCCGTGGTTTCGCCCATGGACATGAAGCTGTTCAACCGAAAAGCGCTCGAAAAAACCGAGGAGTTTACCGGCTACATGAAAATGATAGTAGCGGTGAACACGAACAAGGAAACCGCTAAAAAAGGCATCAGCCTGGCCTGTGCGTTATTCCTGAACGACGACTCGCGGGTGGAAGTATCCAACGTGAACAGCGACGTGCGCAACAAGTACAAGATTCGCGAATACCTAAACCGCCTGATGCTGCGGAGCGGCCAATTCGACAAAGTGCAGATTGAGTACGCCAACGTCAACTACGCCTCCAAATTCAAAAAAGGCGCCGACGGCAATTATTACGGCGTGGTCACCTTCGTGCAGACGTTTCGGGGCTTTGTCGACGACAAAGTGGTGTACGGCGACGTGACCAAGCGCAACGTGACGGTGGTGCTTAAGCCCTACGAAAAAGCCGTGAACGGCGAGTCCGTAGCCGCCTGGGACGTTTTCCTGGACGACGTGGGCGTGGTGGAAACCAAGAAAATCTAGGCCCGCACCTGAACGGCCGCCGGAGCAAGGCTCCACCCCGTGAGGCGGCTGCTGGCGGCCCATGGGCTCCCACAACATTGGCCGGTTCATAAACGGGCATGCCACGGGGCGCCGGCTCACGCTATCGATACACTTAAGTCATGCGTTACAAAATCTGGCTGTTGGCACTTGTGCTGCTTTGCCCGGCGCTGGGGTTTGGGCAGAGCTACGAGAAGGAGTATGGCGTTGCTTTCGCGTGGGAAGTGAAGCAGGTCGATGAGTTCATTGAGCGCTTCAACAACGACGAATTCTCCTTCCTGCGGGAATACCTGAAAAAGAAGGAAGCTGCGCAGCCGCTCACGCGTGAGCGGCTGCTGAAAAGCCTGTTCAACGCCAAAGGCACCAACTGGAATTACGGCGACATCACGGCATTTATCAAGCAGGTCAACAGCGCCGAGCACCCGCAGTACCTGAATTTTGACGACGGCAACTGGTACGCCAGCGTGCAGTGCCAAGTGGTGCACCGCGGCAAGCCCGAAAAAGCAGTGCTGAAGCTTAAAATCAGCACCCTCGCCGATGGCAGCTCCAAATGGGTCATCACGGAAGTGGGGTTTCCGGGGCAGGTAGAAGCGGCCGCCACTCCGGCCGCCGAGGCGCCCCGCGTGTTCGGCCCCAGGCCGACGGACGCCAACGTGTCGCTGAATCCGATGAGCCACGCCATCGACTTCATGAACATCGATTTGGTGACCAAAAAGCCGGAGAACATTGAGAATTTTCTCGACGCCTCGCCCAATCGCAGCCGCACCCTGGATGCGTTTGTGGACGCGTGCCTGAAAAACCAACTGAAGGTGGTGCGGGCCATGTCCATCAGCTACACCTTTCTTCAGATAAAAGGCTGGCAAATAGAGGTGAAGCAGTTCAACCGGCAGTCGCTCAATTCCGGCTGGCTTATCAGCAAGCTGGTCAAGCTTTCCTAAGGCACTTATTTATACGTAGCACATGAATTTCGTCGCTTTTTGTTCATCACACGCCCGATTATTGGCGTGGGCGCTGTGGTTGACGCTGTGTACGGCGCAGCAGGCCGCTGCCCAAGACAAGGTGTCGCTGAAAGACGCCAAGGAGATGACCTACCAGGCGCAGTCGACGGTGGAGGAGCTGCAGAACCTGCTGAATTACGTCACCTTCAACGACAACGCGCCCAGCGAACTGGCCGAGGTCATCAGCAGCAGCTACAAGCCGTCGCGCAACCAGATTTTTCTCAGCAAGGACGTCATCGTGGAAGACGACGTGAACCCGGCGGCCGGCCTGGGCAAAACCAAGGACCTACCGGTCGAAAAGTACCTCGATGCCCTCGACGTGCAGTACGAAAAAACGCCCGACGCCAGCGTTGCTTTTTCTAATTTGGTGATTTCCAAAATCAAGAAGAAAGAGTACCTGTACGTAAAGGTCCGCTTCGACGAAGCTTTTGCCAGCAAGGAAAAAGCCAGCGGCAAAGCGTATGAGACGCGGCAGCGCGAAGCCTTGGTGCGCCTGAACAACTTGGGTGGAAACAAGTGGCAGGCCCTGATTGTGGGGCTTAGCTTTTACAATCCGGCCCTGCCCGTGGAGGCCACCGACAACGACCTGCTCATCACCGCCGACGCGTCGGCGGAATCGGCTCTGGTGACGCAGGAAGACTTTGTGCGCGAAAAAGACGACTTCGTGCTGGGCAAGCAGCAGGAGGAAAAGCGCAAGCAAATAGCGTATGACGAGTACGTGACACAGGGCAATAACTACGTGGCCAGCAAGCAGTACAAGGACGCGTTGGAGTTTTACGGCAAAGCGAAGGAGTTGCGCTCGCTAGTGCCGGCTCTCGACAAAAAGATTCTGGACACCAAGCGCCTCGAGGCCGAGAACACCTTCGAAAGCCTGAAAAACAAGGCCGAGCAGGCCAAGAGCGAGCGGCGCCACGCCGATGCGCTGCGGTTTTACAAGCAGGCCCTGGCCATCAAGCCCGAAGCCCGCGTGGCCATGGAAGCGGAAATGGCCCTGCTGACCAAGAAGCTGGACGAAATTGCCCTGCCCAAAAACAAACTTGAGGCCAACGACCTGCAGGGCGCCATCGACGCCTGCGACAACATCCTGAAAGAAAACAAAAAGGGCAAAAACGACTTCCCGGAGCTGTTTTACATCAAAGCCCAGGCCTACCAGCAACTCGGCGAAAAACAGCCCAACGACGCCCGCTCCCTGGACCGCGCGTTGGAGAACTACACCATGGCGCTGCAGTACTACCCGAACTACACCAGCGCGCGGCTGGCCCGGGCCAATTTCTACGTGAAGCACAAGCACGACTACGTGAGCGCCGTGACCGACTACGACGTGCTGACGGCCAATGCCCTGGACGATGCCCCCGAAAAGCCGAAATACTATAGCGTGAAGGGCAGCTGGAAAAACCAGCTGAAAAACTATTCGGGGGCGCTCGAAGACTACGCCAAAGCCATTGCGCTGAGCCCGGAAAACGGCGCGGCGCACTTCGACATGGCCGAGCTATTGTACCGCCTGCAGCGGCACCCGGAAGCGCAGGTGAGCTTCAACACGGTGCTGGAGCTGGAGCCGAAAAACGGCAAGGCGTACTATTACCGGGGCCTGAACTACCTCGGCCTGCGCGACGTGCCCAGCGCGGGCAAAGATTTCAGCGCCGCCGAAGCCATTGGCCTCGAAGCCGACCAGCTGAAAAAAGTAGAGGCCATCAGTGCAAACTATTTTGAAGAGGCGCTGGCGGCCTTCAAAGCCAAAAAGGCAGCTAAAGCCGACAGCCTCTACGACAACGCCCTGGCCGTGCGGCGCTGCAACGCCAAGGCTTGGCACGGCAAAGCCGAAATAGCACTGGCGGCGGGCGAGGAACAAGCCCGGAAGCGGCAAGCCGCCAAAAGCAGCTACCAAAAAGCCATCGAGCTATACCAAAAAGCCATTGCCTGCAAGCCCGCCTACTCGGACGCGCAGTATAAAAAGGGGCTGGCTTACCAGAAAATAGCCGAATACAACGCGGCGCTGGACAGCTACACCGACGCCATCAAGAGCGACGCCAACAGCGTGCAGGCTTACATGGGCCGCGGCAATACCAACCTGGAAACGAAGCAATACGCCAAAGCCATTGCGGATTTTTCGCGCGCCGCCACGCTGCTGCAAAACAGCCTGCAGGCCGCCAAGAAAGACAGCCAGAAGGAACTGGCGCTGACGCTCAGCAACAATTTGTCGCAGGCGTACCAGCTGATGGGCCAGGCCTGGTTTTACAAGAACGACTACACCAAAGCGGTGCTGCTGAGCGACAAGGCGCTGGAAGCAAACCCCAAAAATGCCGAAGCGCTGTATTACCAAGGCTTGTCGTACCAGGCCGTGCACGACCTGTCCAAAGCGCTGAAAGCGTATGCGGAAGCCATCAAATACGCGCCCCACTACAAGTACTATCACGCCAACGGCAGCGCCTCCCTGCAGGCCGATAAATACGAGCAGGCCATTGCGAGTTTCAACGCCGCCATTAAGCTCGACACGCTGCCCGAGCTGAAAGACAGCCGCTACCTGCGCGGCCTGAGCTATTTCAAAAGCCGGATGCTGGAGCCCGCGCTGAAGGATTTTACCGAGTACGAGAAGTCAGTAGAAAAAACCGACAGCTTGTTCTACACCGATTTTGGGATGCTGAACCTGTACCTGAACCACGACGCCGTGGCCATCGACCACTTCAAGCGCACCCTCACCACCCAGCCCAAGCACCCGCTGGCGCTCTACGGCCTGGGCTGCGCCTACGCCAAGGCCGGGCAGTTCGACAAGGCCCTGCAGCAGTTTGAGCAGGCTTACCAAACCCGCCAGCTGAAAAAGGAGGACATCAAGCTGGAGGAAGAGACCTTCCTCGTGGAGCTGAACAAGGTGAAGGCCCACAAAGCCCAATACGCGCAGCTGAAAAAGACCTATTTGCCGCCCTCGCAATAAAGCGTGGGCCAAGCGACGCGGACTTTTTGGTGAAGCAGAACGGAATTACTTATTTACGATGAGCGAGGTAGCGGAAGCCGGTATTTGGGAACAGCTAGAGCTGGAAATTGAGCAGGAAAGCGAGGCGGTGGACGGCCTGCGCGCCCTGCTGAAGCAGACGATTGTGGGCCAGGACGACCTGCTCGAAAAGCTGCTGGTGGGCTTGTTCGGCAACGGGCACATCCTGCTGGAGGGCGTGCCGGGGCTGGCCAAAACCCTCACGGTGAAAGCGCTGGCCCAGGCCATCAGCGCCCAGTTCAACCGCATCCAGTTCACGCCCGATTTGCTGCCCGCCGACGTGCTCGGCACCATGATATTCAACCTGCACACCAACGAGTTCAGCGTGAAGAAGGGGCCGATTTTCTCCAATTTCGTGCTCGCCGATGAAATCAACCGGGCCCCGGAAAAGGTGCAGAGCGCCCTGCTGGAAGTGATGCAGGAACACCAGGTGACCATCGGGGGCAGCACGTACCCGCTGGCGCCGCCTTTTCTGGTGCTGGCCACCCAAAACCCCATCGAGCAGGGCGGCACCTACGAGCTGCCCGAAGCCCAGATGGACCGCTTCATGCTGAAGGTGGTGATTTCCTACCCCTCGCTGGAAGAGGAAAGAATCATTGTGCGGCGCAACCTAGCCGAAGAAAAGCCGGCCCTGGCCGCGCCTTTTTCGCTCGAAAATGTGCTGCGGGTGCAGGACCTGGTGAAGCGCATCCACATCAGCGAGAAGGTGGAGGACTACATCCTGAACCTGGTGTTCTGCACGCGCTTTCCGGAGCGGTACGGGCTGGCGCACCTGCAGCCGCTGGTGCGGTTTGGGTCGTCGCCGCGGGGCAGCATCAACCTGGCGCTGGCGGCGCGGGCCTTCGCCTTCTTGCAGAAGCGGGCCTACGTGACGCCCGACGACGTGCGCCACGTGGCCTACGACGTGCTGCGGCACCGCGTGGGCCTGACCTACGCGGCCCGTGCCGAAAACCTGACCTCCGACGCCATTCTGGGGCACATCATCGGCGGGGTGCCCACCCCGTAATCATCGCCGCCCGGCGCGCCCGCATGGAACTCCAGGAACTCATTCAGACGGTGCAGCAATTCGAGCTGCTCTGCCAGCGCCTCACCCAGCAGCCGCTGGCGGGCCTGTTCAACAGCTCGTTTAAGGGCCGCGGCTGGAGCATCGACCACATTCGCAAGTACGAAGTGGGCGACAACATCAAGGACATTGAGTGGAACGTGACGGCGCGCTTCCGCGAAACGTACGTGAAAACCTTTACCCAGGAAAAAGAGCGGCTGGTGTGGATATTGGTGGACGTGAGCCGCTCCATGCTGCCCGCCGCGCCGGGCCAGGGCAAGGGCAAATACGAAGTGGCGCTGGAGATAAGCGCCGCGCTGGCTTTTAGCGCCATCGAGAGCCAGGACCGGGTGGGCGTGGTTTTTTTCAGCGACCGGGTGGAGCACGTGGTGCCCGCGGCCCGCGGGAAGGTGCACTTCTGGCGCATTGCCAAGGAACTGGTGGCCGCGCGTCCGCTGAGCCGGGGCACCAGCGTGGCGGCGGCGCTGCAGTTCCTCGTCAGCAGCCACGCAAAGAGCAGCGTGGTGTTTCTGGTGTCGGACTTCGTGTCGGACGATTACGCCACCGCCTCGCAGGTGCTGGCGCAGCAGCACGAGCTGCTGGCCGTGCGGGTGGTTGAAGAGCGCGAGGCCGAGGTGCCCCGCCTGGGCTGGGTGCAGCTGCGCGATGCCGAGAGCGGCCGCACCCGCTGGCAAAACACCTCGCGCAGCGGCTTTCGCCAGCAGCTGGCGCAGCACCAGGGGCAGGTGGCGAGCCGCTTTGAGGCGGCGTATGGCCCCACGGCGGTGCGCAGCTTGGCCGTGGGCACCGGCGGCAAGCATCTGGAAGCGTTAGTCGGGTTCTTGCAGCACGCGAAATGAGGGGACTGCGATGGGCTTTCTGGGGTGCCCTGCTGCTGGCGGGCGGTGCGGAGGCCGCCGCGCCGGGCCGCCCGGTGCGGGCCCAAGTGGATGCGCGCGCCTGCAAAATCGGGCACCCGGTGGTGCTCAGCCTGCGCGTGGCCCGGCAGCCGGGCGAGCAGGTGCGCTGGCATCTGGCCGATGAAGCCGTGCAAAACAAGGAAGGCCTGCTGCTGCAAGCCCAAACCCGCACCCTGGGCGCGGCAGAACTGCAGCACCGCATGGTGTTCACGTCGGCGCAGGGTGGTCGCTGCCAGCTGGGGCCTTTCGCGGTGGTGCTGCAAGGCCGGCAAGGAGTTGACACCGTGTACGCGCCCGCCATTGCCGTGCAGTTTCAGGCCGAGCCTTTGCGCCGGGAGTTGCACGCGCTACGCCCCGTGGTGCCCGCGTGGCAAGCGGTGCCAGCGCCCCGAAAGTGGGCGCTGCTGGCTTCGGCCGTGCTGCTGGCGGGGGCGGGGGGCGCGGCCTGGCAACTGCTGCGCAAGCGGCCGCCGCAGCCCACGGAACCTCCCCAGCCGCCGACGTTGGACCAAGCCCGCCAGTTGGCGCTCGACAAAATGGAGGCACTGGAAATGCATTCCCAGCTACACGCCCACGCGGCAATGCCCGACGAGCTAGTGGGCATTGTGCGCGAATACCTGGAATGCCGCGCCGATGCAGAAAGGAACGCAGAGCCGCTTGCTGACGCGGCTGGCCTGGCCGAACTGGACCGCGCCCGGTTTGCGCCAGCGCCCCCCGACGCGGCTGGCCGGGCGCGGCTGCTGGCCCTGGCCCGGCAACTGGTGCTGAGCGGAGCCGAAACCGGGGTGGTTCTAACCGAAACACTCGTCCGATGAACCACGCCGCATTTCACAATCCGGGGTGGTTGCTGCTGTTTCTAGCGTTTCCGGTGCTGCTGTGGCTGCACGTGCGCTACTGGCGCCGGCGCCAGCCCGTGCTCACGCTGGCCAGCCTGCCCGCGCCGTTGCAGGTAGCGCACCAGGCCCTCACGCCGCCGGATGTGCTGTTTGGGCTGCGGCTGCTGAGTCTGGCGGGCATTGTCCTGGCCCTGGCCAATTTCCAAACCGCCACGGTGAGCCGGCAGAAAGTGCCGGCCCAGGGCATCGACGTGGTGCTGGCCATGGACATTTCGGCCAGCATGCAGATTGAGGACATCAAGCCCAACCGCCTGGAAGGGCTGAAAACCGTGATTTCGCGCTTCGTGGCCGGCCGCACCCACGACCGGCTGGGCCTGGTGGTGTACGCCGGCGAGAGCTTGAACTGGTGCCCGCTCACCACCGACTACGGCTTTCTGCTGCGGCAGCTCAACCGGCTCGACCAACCCGCGCTGGCCGACGGTACCGCCATCGGGCTGGGCCTGGCTTCGGCCGTGAACGCCCTGCGGCCCGGCAAAGCCAAAAGCAAAGTCGTCATTCTGCTCACCGACGGCGAAAACAACACCGGCTTCATCGAGCCCGTCACGGCCGCGCAGCTGGCCCGCAAGCACCGCATCAAGGTGTACACCATTGGCATCGGCAGCACAGGCACGGCGCCGCTGCCGCTCTACGACCTGAACGGACGAAAAACCTACCACTACGTGCCCGTCAAAATTGACGAGCCGGCCTTGCGCAGCATTGCCCGCCAAACGGGCGGCAAGTATTTCCGGGCCAAGGATGCGGCCGCGCTGCGCCGGATTTACGCCGAAATCGACGCTTTGGAGCAGTCGCCCACCGGCTACCGCACGCAGGTGCAGTACACGGCGCAGTACCGGTGGTTTGTGTGGGCGGCGCTGTTCTTTTTCGGGCTGGGCGAAGGCCTGCTTTTCACGGTGCTGCGCAGCTTGAGTTAAATGATAAGCGTCGAACACCCTTCGTATCTGTACCTCGCCGCGGCCGTACCCGTGCTGGCCGCCGGCTATCTGTTGCGCCGCCGCGCCCAGCAGCAGGCCCACGGGCAGATGCTAGGCGCGGCGCCGGTCAGCGCGCGCCTGCGCCAGGCCCTGCGGCTGCTGGCCCTGGCGGCGCTGGTGCTGGCCCTCAGCAACCCGCAGCCCCGGGCGCAAGCCGCTGGGCCAGTGCCGGACCAGCAGCCGCGGCGGCTGGTGTTTGTGGTGGACGTGTCGACGAGCATGCTGGCGGCCGATGTGCTGCCCGACCGCCTCACCCAGGCCAAAAAAGTGGTGGCCGAAACCGTGCGCGGGCTGCCCGGACGGGAGGTAGGTGTGGTGGTGTTTGCCGGCAATGCCCAGCTCTTTCAGCCCCTGACCACCGATGCCGAAGTGCTCAGCCAGGCCTGCGCCACCATCGGCCCGGCCCTGGTGCCGCGCCAGGGCACCTCGCTGGCCGAGGCCCTGGCGCTGGCGGCCCTGGTCCTGAAGCCCACGCCGCAGCACCGGCAGGTGGCCTGTGTCCTTTCCGACGGCGAAAACCACGCCCCGCGCTACGCTGCCCTGGCCGACTCGCTGAGCAAAGCCGGCCTGGACATTGTGGCCGTGGGCGTGGGCACGCCCGAAGGGGCGGCCATGTACACGCAAAGCCGGCCCGGCGAAGAGCCCCGTGCCAAGCGCGACCGGCGGGGGCAGCCCATCATCTCGCGGTTTCAGGAAGCCAGCCTCAGGCGCATGGTGCAGGACCGGCCCGGCCGCTACATCCGGCTCGATAACTGGCGCAGCGCCAGCGCCAGCCTGCGGCAAGCCCTGCAGAAGCTGGACCCCAGCGCCCGTCCGACCGCCGACGCAAGCCCGGCGCAGTACTTTCAGTGGTGCCTGCTGGCGGCGCTGGTCCTGCTGGTGGCGGAGTTTCTGGTCCCTCTCTTCCACCGCATTCGAGCCTAAGCATGGAACGCACTAGCCGATACCGACAGCTTTGGGGCGCCGCTCTGGCCGTGGTGGCGGGGGCCGGACTGTGGGCAAACACCAGGCCCGGCGCCCTGGCCGCCCGCCTGCTGCGCCTAGCCGAAGGCAACCACGCTTACACCGCGGCGGCCTACGGCGACGCGGAAGTGCATTATCGCGCCGCCCTGGCCGGCGAAGTGCCCTTGGCGGCGGCGCGCTACAACCTGGGCAACGCCCTGCAGCAGCAAGGTCGCTATGCCGAAGCCATTGGTCAATACCGCGGCGTGCTGCACGCCGGGGCGCCCCAGGCCGAAGCCTTGGCGTGGGCCAACCTTGGCCAAGCTTATTACCACACCGGAGAGTTGTCGCGCAGCCTGGCCGCGTTTCGCCGCGCGCTGCTGCTGAGCCCCCACGACGACCAGACGCGGCAGGACTTCCTGTTTGTGCGGGCCGCAATTCTGCAAAAGCAGCAAAGCCCGCCGCCGGCTAAAAAAGGGACGCCGACGCCAGCTAAGAACGAGGCCGAAAGCCGGCCCGGCAGTGATGAAAAGAAGGACGACGCCGGCCAGCAGCAGGGGGCGGCCGAGCAGCAGCTGTCGGCCAAAACCATGGAGGAGCTGCTGGGCCAGCTGAGCGAAAACGAAAACCAGGTCAGAAACAAGATGAGCGGCCCCCGGCAGCAAGGACGAAAAACGGCTTCGGATGAAAAAGACTACTAGGCCAGCGGGTTTCCGACTGCGGGCGGGCTTGTGGGGCGTGTGGCTGCTGCTGGCCAGCGGCCCCGTGGCCCGGGCGCAGCACGCCGACGCGCCGCACGCCCGGGCCGCCAAGCGGGGCGAGGACGTTTTTCTTCGGGCCGTGGCCAGCAGCCCCACCGCCTACGCCGGACAGGCGCTCACGGTGAGCTACCTGCTGTATTACCGCGTGCCGGTTGTCGACCCCGACGCCGAAATCAACCTCAAGTTCAAAAACTGCCAGGCCGAGGAATACCCGGCGACTGCCCGGGAGCACCGCGAAACCGTGGCCGGCAAACCCTACCAGGTGCGCGTGCTGAAGCAGTACCACGTGGTGCCGGAGCTGGCCGGCACGCTGCAACTGCCCGCGCTGGCGCGGCAGTACAGCTTCAGGGCGCCGCCCGCGCCGGAGGACTTTTTCGGGGAGCCGAAAATGGTGTCGAAACGGGTGACGTCGGAGGAAGTGCAAGTGCCCGTGCGGCCGCTGCCCGCCGCCCCCGATTCGGTGGCATTTGCCAACATCGTGGGCCGGTTTCGGTTCCGGCCTTCCTACACGGTATCCCGCAAATCGGCCAATCTACTCACGTTTCAGCTCAAAATAACGGGAGATGGCAACCTGCGCAAGACCAAGCTGACGCCGCCGGCCCTGCCCGCGGGCCTCGACGCGTTCAACATCGCCGGCCAGGAAAAGCATACCCTGACCGCGAAAGGGCTGAAGGCCGAGTACACGTATTCCTACGACGTGCTGGCCAACTACCGCGGCACGTATAGCCTGCCGGGCATCCGGGTGCTGGGCTTCGACCCGGAGCAGGGCAACTACACGGCCTACCGCGCGCCGGCCTACACCTGGCGCGTGGAGCAAGGCCCCGTGGCGCCAGCGGCCCTGGTGGCCGGGCCGGGCCGCGCCGCCCGCAAAAACGCCGGGTTGCAAACCAAGGCCAGCCTTTTTCAGAACGACGGCCAGCTGCGTTTTTTGGGCTCGCACGCCTATTACGGCGGCTTGCTGCTGGCCGTGGGCTTGCTGCTGGCGGGCGCGGTGCAGACCGAGCGACTGCGGCGGCGTGCGGCCAACCCGCGCCGCTATCTGGCCAGAACCGCCCGCGCCCGGGCCGTGGCGGCCTTGCGGCGCCACGCCCGAGCCGAGACGCCCCTCGATGCACACTGCAAAGCGCTGAGTGAAACCCTGGTGGACTACCTGAGTGCCCGGTTTGGCCTCGCCCCCGTCCAGCTCACCGTGCGCGAGCTGCCGGTCCGCCTGCAGGCGCGCGCCGTGCCCGAAGAACTGCAACGCGAAACCGTCGCTTTCCTGCAGGCTCTGGCCAAAATCCGATTTTCCGGCCATTCGTCCGGCGCGGCCGACGGCCCCGAGGCCCAACACCTTCTCGACCTTATTACGCGGCTCGACGCCTGCCCTCATGACGAAATACCTGCTTCGCTGGTGCCTGCTGCTCGCTAGCCTTGCCAGCTGCACTGGTCGGCCCGAGGAGGCCAAGTTGATTTTCCAGCAAGGCAACGAGCGGTTGGCCCGGGCCGACTACGCGGGCGCCATTCGTTGCTACCGGCAACTGGAGCGCCAGGGCGTACGTCGGCCCGAGCTGTACTGCAACCTGGGCACTGCCTGCTACAAAACCGGGCAACTGGGCTGGGCGGTGTATTGCTACGAGCAGGGCCTGCAACTGGCGCCGGCCGATACGCAGCTGGCGGCCAATCAGCGAATGGCTTGGCGCAAGGCCTGCCTGCCGGCCGTGCCGCGTTCTGCATTTGCGCCCGGCTCGCCCGCCTTGCTGTTGGCAACCGATGCCGGGGCCAAAGCGGCCGTGGGGGGACTGCTGCTGGGCGCGGCGCTGGTGGTGCTGGCCGGATGGGGCCGGCGCGGCGTGCGGGCCGCGGCCCTGCTGCGCGCGGGGCGGTATGTGCTGCTGGCAGCCGGTGGGCTGTTGGGGCTGGCCACGGGGGCTGGGATTTCCTACACGAGGCACGGCATCGTGGTGGGCGCCGCCGTGGCGGGCCGGAGCGGGCCCAGCCCCGCAGCCCGCAAAGCGTTCGACCTGCAATCTGGGGAGCAGGTTGTCATCGAAAACCGCTATCAGGGCTGGCTGAAAATCAAGCGGGCCAGCGGCGAAGCCGGCTGGGCGCCTGCTCCCGCTGTGGCCGTGCTGCAGCCCCGTTAGGCGCCCCGCACAAGGCAGTAGGGGAGGCGCGGGCCGGCCCGAACAGCCGTTGGGGGCTGGGTTGGAGAAATCTTTTTTGAAGAACCTGCGTCCGGCTACCGGTGCAGGGGTTGCGCAAACCGCTGCACCTTTGCCCGGGCAACAATATCTTTTCGCTACTTCTGATGATTGTTCAACGCATGATGGGCCGGCTTAGCCTGCTGGCGCTGCTTGGGGGCTGGCCCGCAACGCAGGCCATGGCCCAGCAAGTACCGGTGCCGCGCGATACGTCGTTCACGGTGCACAGCGCCTTCGCCAAAGCCCTAAAAACCAATCCCGGCATCAGCATTGCCCGGCCGGCGGCACCGGCCACTATTGAGGCCCGCCTGAACCAGACCTATTGCACCCTGGGCAGCCGGGCGCTGCAGCTGGACGTGTTTTACCCCAAAGCCAAACGCAAACGGGGCTACCCGGCGGTGCTGTTCGTTCACGGGGGCGGGTGGCGCTCCGGCGACCGGTCACAGCACGTGGCCATGGCCCAGCAGCTGGCCGCCCGGGGCTACGTTACGGCCACGGCCGAGTACCGCCTCTCCACCGAAGCCCTCTACCCCGCGGCCGTGCACGACCTCAAGGCCGCCATTCGGTGGCTGCGCGCCAACGCAACTGCCTACCAGATAGATACCGCCAAAGTGGCCGTGTGGGGCTTTTCGGCCGGCGGGCAGCTGGCGGCCCTGCTGGGCACCACCAACGGCGACCCGCAGCTGGAAGGCACCGCCTGCCACACCCGCTACTCCAGCCGCGTGCAGGCCATCGTGGATGTGGACGGCACGCTCGCGTTCATCCATCCCGAATCGGGCGAGGGCGATGACCGCAAGGGCACCTCGGCCGCCACGTATTGGTTTGGCGCGCCCAAAACCGAGAAGCCGGAGCTGTGGCTGCAGGCCGGCGCGCTCAGCCACGTCACGGCCCAAACGCCGCCCATCCTGTTTCTCAACAGCTCGGTGGCGCGCATGCACGCCGGCCGCGACGACCTGCGCCGGCAGCTCGACGCCTTCCACATCTACCACGAAACGCACGCTTTTCCCGACGCGCCGCACCCGTTTCCACTGTTCAACCCCTGGTTTGAGCCCACGCTGAACTACACGGCGACATTCCTGCAGCGCGTTTTCAAATAAGCTGGCGGCAGCACCGGCTGGCTTACTTGCGCGCCGGAACCCAGCCGGTGCTGCCGGCGAAAATAGTGCTTAGGGTATACTGCTTGGCCTCCTTGGCCGTGAGCTGGCGGGACCATTTCACGCGGCCACTGGGCTTTGCGCCGGGTCCGAGGGAGTTGAACTCGGCGTAGTAGGCCGTCTTTTCGTTGTCGGGGCTGCGCCAGTTGTCCCAGCCCTCGGGCCGGATGTGGGCGCCCATCTCAGTGTTGAGAAACACCGTGCGGGCATGCGGGCGCCAGGGCCGGCCCAGGAATACTTTGGCGGCTTCGGGGCCGGCCGTGAGCTTGCAGTTCAGAAACACCAGCCCGAAGGCCTGCCGCGGCCAGGTGGAGGCGGCCGTGATGTAGGAATCGGTCTTGCTGAGGATGGTGCAGCCGTCGAACACGGCCGTGCTGGACCCGAAAATGAAGTCGGTAGTGCCTTCGATGTAGCAGTCCTGGTAGTACTGCCGGCTGTTTTCCACGGCCAGAAACAGCGTGTCCTGGTTGCCCAGCAGGCGGCAGCGGCGGAAGGTGGCGCGGTCGCCTTCCACGTGCAGGGCCACGGCCTGGCCCACGCGCCCGGCCGAGTTCTCGAAGGTGATGTTTTCGGCGGTGAAGTCGTTGGCTTCCACCCGCACCGTGGCCGAGGTGTAGGTGCTGTGCTTGGCGGCATCACCGGAATAGTCGCCGAAGGTGATGACGGTGCCTGCCGCGCTTTCGCCCAGCAGCGTAATATTGGTTTTCTGCGGCGGTATCAGCAGTTTTTCGTGGTAGGTGCCGTTTTTGACGAAGATGGTGGCCGTCACCTGCATGAAGTCGCGCACGGCCATCACGGCTTCCTGAATGGTGCGGTAGTCGCCGGTGCCGTCGGCCGCTACGGTCAGGCGAATGGGCACCAGAAAGGTTTCTTTTTTGGCGGGGGCCTGGGCAGCGGGCGGCGCTACCTGGGCGTGGAGCACCGAAGACGCCAGCATCAGGCCGCTGGCAAGCAACAGGGGGCGAAAAACCATAAGGCAACAAATCGAAATACGGCGGAATAGCCCGGAACAGGGCGGCGGTAAAGGTGCCGACAAGTTTCAGGACAACCTAGTTTTCGGGCCGAAAAACCACCCGGGCTGTAGCCGGACCGATTGAGTCCGGGTAGGAGTTGTCTGCATCACCGTCTTTCTTTACGCCACCAGCCGGGGTTTGCCGGCTGGGTTGGCGTTGTCCTATGATGGAGTTGTTTGCTGAGTTTTGGGGCGCGGCGCGGTGGGCGTCGGTGGTTCGGCGCGCGCTGTGGGGCGCGGCTTTGGCCCTGGGCCTGTCGGCGGGTTCGGCGGCGGCCCAGGGGGCCCAGGTATCGAAGGTGTGGGTGCCCGACCTGGGCAACGGTACCTACAAAAACCCGGTGCTCTACGCCGATTATTCCGACCCCGACGTGGTGCGCGTGGGCAGCGACTTTTACCTCACCTCGTCGAGCTTCAACGCCGTGCCGGGCCTACAAATCCTGCATTCCCGGGACTTGGTGAACTGGTCCATCATCGGGGCCGTGTTTCAGGAGCAGCCGCCGCTGGCCCGCTACGCCCTGCCCCAGCACGGCAACGGCGTGTGGGCGCCGGCCATTCGCTACCACCACCAGGAGTTCTACATCTACTACCCCGACCCCGACCTGGGCATTTTCGTGACGAAGGCCAAAAACCCGGCCGGGCCCTGGTCGAAACCCGTGTGCGTGAAGGAGGCCAAGGGCTGGATAGACCCCTGCCCGCTTTGGGACGCCGACGGCCGGGCCTACCTCGTGCACGGCTTTGCGGGCTCGCGCGCCGGCATCAAAACCATTTTGGCGGTGAGCCCCATGAGCCCCGACGGCCAGCGCCTCACCGGCCCCGACGTGCTGGTGTTTGATGGCCACAAAAACCACCCCACGCTGGAAGGCCCCAAGTTTTACAAGCGCAACGGCTACTACTACCTCTTTGCCCCGGCCGGCGGCGTGCCCACCGGCTGGCAGCTGGTGCTGCGCTCCAAAAGCGTGTACGGGCCGTATGAGGAGAAAATTGTGATGGACCAGGGCAAAACCGCCGTCAACGGGCCGCACCAGGGCGCATGGGTGGATACCGACACCGGCGAAGACTGGTTCCTGCATTTCCAGGACCAGGGCGCCTACGGGCGCGTGGTGCACCTGCAGCCCATGCGGTGGCAAAACGACTGGCCCGTCATCGGCGAAGACCCCGACGGCGACGGCAAGGGCCAGCCCGTGCGCACCTACCGCAAGCCCCGCATCAAGAGCCCCGCCCAGCCCCTGGCCACGCCGCCCACTTCCGACGAGTTTGGCGGCCGCCAGCTCGGCCGGCAGTGGCAGTGGCACGCCAACCCGCAAGATTACTGGGCCTACCTGTACCCGGCCCAGGGCAGCCTGCGCCTGTACGCGGTGCCGCTGCCCGATGGCTTCAAAAACTACTGGCAGGTGCCCAACCTGCTCCTGCAAAAGCTGCCCGCCGAAGCATTCACGGCCACCGCCAAGCTTACCTTCAGCTCCCGACTGGAAGGCGAAAAAGTGGGCCTTATGATGATGGGCCTCGATTACGCCTACCTCTCCCTGGCCAACCAGGGCGGCAAGCTGCAGCTCAGCCAAACGGTGTGCAAGGACGCCGACAAGCTCTCGCCCGAAGCCACCTTGGCCCCCGTAGATGTGCCCGCCGCGCAGGCCGCCCAGCCCATCTACCTGCGCGTGGCCGTGAAAGCCGGCGCCAAATGCCAGTTCAGCTACAGCTTCGACGGGCGCACCTTCCAGCCGCTGGGCGCCGAGTTCACCGCCCGCGAGGGCAAGTGGATTGGGGCCAAAGTGGGCCTGTTCTGCTCGCGCACGGCCAAGTTCAACGACGCCGGCAGCGCCGACATCGACTGGTTTCGCATTGAGTAAGCAGGGCGCGCGCATAAGCGACCACGAGTAAACCGCGCCGTACTCCAGACCTACAAATAGCCCCGCCTTGCTCCGGGCCGCGCCCCGGCCCGCCACGTTTCGTCACCGCCCCGCAATCGGCTTTCTCTGAGCCGGCTTCGGGGCAGTGGGCGTTGTGCCCGGCACATCAGGCGAAGCAGGGCCGCGGCCACGCAATTGGACTGCCCGAGCAGCGGGCTTATCCGAAACCGCTTGATTTGTATCTGAAAACAGTACTTTTTTATTTTAAAATTATAATAATAGGACTTTTTCTCGATAATCTGAACCATGCTGCTGACCTTGCAGTTAGGTGCGCTACGACAGGTAGTGGGTCGTGGCGAGCAGTTGGAGACGGAGTAGTAGTGTAGTGGAGTAAAGTGCTGAAGAACTACGCAATAGTGCGTGAAGTTGAACCCCCCCAAAACGTGTTTATGAAGAAAGTACCCTTGATGTTGGGCCTGGCGGCCGCTGTATGCAGCCTGCCCGCTTGCCAAAAAAACCTCGAAGAAACCCCCACCCCTCAGGCCGTGGCCGCCAATGCCAGCCGCGCCGACCAACTGGCCGCCCAAAACTGGCACCAGACCGGCCTCACGGTGAACACCGTGAGCGGCGACAAAGCCGTGACGGCCGATTTGTTCTCGCACGTTAGCCCCGGCACGCTCGACCAGTCGGTTACGTTTCAGGCCGGCGGCGTGTACACGGTGCTGAAAGGCGGCGCCGCCAGTCCCCTCGTGGGCCGCTGGCAGCTCAACCCCGCCAGCGACTCCGTCATCGTGACCTTGCCCGGCCAGGTGCGCCGGCTGGCCGTGACCGAACTCAGCCCCACCAGCTTGCGCCTGACTTTCACCGACGCCGCCGTGAACGGCGCCGTTTCCACCTACACCTCGGTGTATTCCCACTGAGCCGTTCCATACCCAGCCCAACTGCTTGCAAACAGAAAGGCCCGGCTTGCCCAAGCCGGGCCTTTCTGTTTGCAAGCAGCGCCGCAGCCGGCACGTGGCGGGAGCCAACCCCAACGGGATTATATTCATTTTGCTATATGTTCGGCTATTGCCTTGGCGCATTCGGATAGCGAAAAGCATTGTTCGCTAAGAGTGAATAGCATTTTGGATATCTAAAATTTAACTTTCATCATGTAGGGGGTTCGGGCTGCTTGCCGCCGACGACACATTTCGCACTGCTGTTGCGCGTTGGTTGGCCACCGAGCACCGAACCGCTTGCCTTGCCCATGACCGCATTCTCCAATCTTACCACCAGTACGCTATGGCACTTTCTTTTCTCCGGTCTTCGCTACAAGTTGATTTGGCGGCCGCTCACCAGTCGCAGGAGGAAGCCGCGGCCTACGCCCGGCGCCTGCACGAAATAGAGACCAAGCTGTTATGCCGCGCGTTTGGCGGCCGGGCGGTGCTGCCCAGCGACTACGAACTGCTGCAGCGTTACCTCAACGGGGAGCTCTCCCGCGCCGAAGTATTCCGCGAGTTTTACGATGCTGCCTGAGCCCGCAGGCTGTTTAGCACAATTAGGTTATGCTTTCAAAAAGCTGGTTGTTTCACCTCTTATGCTTTTGACTATGAACCGATTTGTATCTCCGCAATGCCAGAGCTGCCCCAGCCGCCACAACTCGCTGCTGCGCTGCTGCACCGACGCCGACCTGGAAACGATGTCGCTGGGCAAAACCAGCCATCAGTACTCGGCCGGACAGGTAATTTTTCAGGAAGGCAGCCGCTCGCTGGGCCTCTACTGCGTGCACGAAGGCAAAATTAAAATCACCAAAACCGGCGGCGACGGCAAGGAGCAGATTATTCGCCTGGCCAAAAGCGGCGACACGCTGGGCTACCGCGGCCTGGTCACGGGCACGCCGCACTCGGCCTCGGCGGTGGCGCTCGACGACTGCACCGTGTGCCTGGTGTCGAAGCAGGACTTTTTTCAGCAGCTGAACACCAACGCCAATTTCTCGGGGGCCCTCATCCAGCTCCTGGCCACGGTGCTGAGCGAAGCCGAAAGCCGCATGCTGCACCTGGCCTACAAGCCCGTGCGCGAGCGCCTGGCCGAAGCCCTGCTGCTGCTCATGCGCACCTTCCGCACCGAAGGCGACCTGCAGCCCTTCACCCTGGCCATCTCGCGCGACGACCTGGGCGCCCTGATGGGCACCACCAAGGAAACCACCACGCGCATGCTCTCCGAGTTCAAAAACGAAGGCATCCTGACCACCCGGGGCAGCGCCATCACCATCCTGTCGCCGGTGCGGCTGGTCGAAATCGCCACCCTCTACGACTAGGATTACGCCACTTGCCGCTCCTCGTGCGGCGAGCTCACCGGCAGCAGCAGCACCGGCACAGGGCTCTGGGCCAGCACCCGCGCCGTGACGCTGCCGGCAAAGCCAGCGCCCCACCGGTTGCGGGCCCGCACGGGCACCACCAGCAGGTCGGCGGCCACCTGCTGCACGCCCGCCAGAATGCCGGCGGCCGGGTCGGGGGCGGGCACGTCGCAGGCGTCGATGGTGAGGTGGCGCAGCGCGAGCCCGCACGATTGCACCGCGTGCAGGGCATCGGCGCCGGAATAGAGGGCGTGGGGCCGCTGCGCGTGCAGCACCGTGAGCCGCGTGGGCAGCGTGAGCAGCAGGGCGTGCATGGTGCGCAGGCCCTGGGCCACCACAAACGGCTCGCCCTCGGCCGCCAGCGCAATGCGGCGGGGCGGCATGCGTCCCGCGGCGGGCGAGGGCACCATCAGCACCGGGAGCGTGCTGGCCTGCAGCGTGCGTTGGGCCTGGCGGGCCAGCTGCTCGGCCGGCGGGCGCGGCAGCACCAGCAGCAGCGCCCCCGAGGCCGAAGACGCCTCGCAGGCCGGCAGCGGGCGGAGGCCGTCGGCCGAAGCGGCTGGGCAGTGCACGGCCAGCCGGGGCGGGGCGGCGCTGCCGGCGGGCCCCTCGGCGAGGGTGGCTGGCAAGAGCCGCGCGGCCAGGAGCTGGGCCAGCGAAGCCGCGTACTGCGTGGCTTCGCGGGTGGGCGGGCTGCCGAGCGTAACGATAGAGGCATCCATGCGGTGCGTGAAAACGGATGGGTGAAGGCCGGTGCCAAGGGCACAGCCCGCCGGTGGGGGGCTGGCGGCGGCAGGATGCAGGCAAAAGTATACGGCCGCTTAACGCAGCAAAATGACTAGGCATAATGCTGTAAATGAGCTTGGTCAATTCTGTGGGCTGCGTAGGGCGGCGGCCCGGCCCGCGGCGCCATGACCGGGCTCACTTTTTGAAATGACGCGGGTCAATGCGCGCCCGACGGCCGCGCGGCCACTTTTACGGCGCTGCGGGCCGGGCCGGCCCGGCGCAGGTGTTTGTTCGTTTTAGCTGCTGTACTTGCCATGGCCCTTGCCGCCGATATCATTGCCCCCGACACGGCCGCGCCGCCGGAAGCCGTGCGGCTAGCCGGCTGCCTGCTGCCCGGCCAGTTTCTGGTGGCTTTCGACCTGTGGCAGCAGCGCTGCTGCTACGCCAGCCCCCAGGCCGAAACCCTACTGGGCTACCCGCACCAGGAAATGAGCCTGGCCCTGCTCTACGACGCCATTCACCCCGACGACCTGCCGCTCGTGACGCGCGCTTCGGAGCTGGCCATGGAGTTTATGCAGCTCTCGGGGCAGGCGGGGGCCGACGGGCCGGCGGGCGCTTCCCCGTCGCCGTTCACCATCTGCTTCAGCATCGACTACCGGCTGCGCTGCCGCAGCGGGCACTACCGGCGGGTGCTGCGCCACAACTTCGTGCTGGCCCACTCCGAGTCGGGGCACCCGCTCGTGACGGGCAGCCTGTTCACCGACATCACGGGCCACAAAACGACCCTCGACGTCCGCTTCAGCCTCGACCACCCCGATTTTGCCCACTGGCTGCGCACCCGCAAAGGGGAGCGCGAGCGCACCGGCGACGAGCTCAGCATCCGGGAGCAGGAAATTCTGGCGCGCATGCTGGCCGGCGAAAGCACCGCTGCCATTGCCGACAGCTTGTTCATCAGCTATTTCACCGTCAAAACGCACCGCCGCAACATCCTGCGCAAGATGAAAGCGCACGGCGGCCGGCTGGCCCACCTCGACGCCGGCATTGTGCAGCTGCTGGCGTAGGCGGCAGCAGCCGCCAGCGCCTCAATACCGCGTGCACCCAAAAGCGGCCCATGCCGAACGCATGGGCCGCTTTTGGGTGAAACCGGGGCTGCCGCGGCACTGCCCGGCGGGCTAAAAGCGCCTTACCGGGGGAGGGGCGGGGGCAGGCGGCGGGGCCCTGCTTATACGTGGCCGGCGCGGGGCGCCGGTGGTGCGGCTTAGCGCGCGTGCGGCGGCGGAAGTGCCGACTGCAAAGGCACGAGGGCGGCCAGGGCCGGGCGGCGGGTGGGAGGCGCCTCGCCCGCGTGCGCCCGCCCCGGCGACTGCGACGGCCGGGGCGGCTGCTCCAGGTGCAACCGGCCCAGCAGCAGCAGAAAAAGCAGCGTGTATTTCATGGCGGCAGGGACGGCACCCGAGCCAAGCAAGAAGATGCCTGTGGGCCGTGGGGTAAAGGTGAGGCGGGGGCCAACGTTGGGTAAATGAGCGATATCAATTTTGCCGGTGAGGCTGCTCATTTCAGGCCCCGTTACCGGCTTTAATATTTGAACAAGCTATTGGTAATCAAAACGCTGATGGCGCGGCTTGCCCCTTTCCGGGGACCCTGGAGGCGATTCGGCGACTGCTTGACGGCTCCGGATTTATCTACCCATCTCAACCCCTTTTCCCTGTGCTCCTGACCATGCCCGAGATACTGGGGCGCGCCCAGCGGCGAGCCGGCCGCCTGCTACGCGAGCTGCTGCCCCACAACGACCACTACCGCCCCCTGGGCGTGCACGCCAGCAGCCGCGCCCTGGCCGCCGCCACCGACGCCGTGCGCTACCGGCCGGTGGTGCCGGCCTTCACCTCGCGCCTGGTCATCCCGGAAGGGTTTTACAAGGCCGTGTCGGTATACGAAAGCACGGCCCACGGCAAGCCCCGCGCCGAAGAGGCCATGCCTGAAGCCTTCGTGCTGGAGCTGCAGGGCGGCCGCCTCTACGCCGACAACTGGGACAGCGTGGCCGTGATTGCGCCCGACAACTACCTGGTGGGTGACGTGTCGTTTCAGCACAACCGGCTGGGCTGGACGCTGACCGCGCCCGAGGCCAACAACATCTTCGCCCAGCGCTACTTCCTGGAGCCCGTGCGGGTGCCGGGCACGGTGCTGAGCCTGCTCTCGGGCGGGGGCGCGGCCATGGGCAACTACTACCACTGGCTCATCGACTCGCTGCCGCGCCTGCACTTGCTGCGCGAGGCGGGCTTGTTCGACGACATCGACTACTTCCTGGTGTACGACCGCAAAAACCAGTTCGTGCTCGACTCGCTCCTGCACCTGGGCATTGCCGATGCGCGCATCATCGACGTGACCACCCACCGGCACCTGCAGGCCGGGCGCCTGCTGGTGACTTCGCCGGTGCGCGCCGGGGGGCGGCACTCGCCGCCGTGGGTGCGCCAGTTTTTGCAGCAGGCCTACCTGCCGGTGCCGGCCGGCACGCGGCGGTTTGCTTCCAGGGTCTACATCAGCCGGCGCGACGCCAGCATGCGCCGCGTGCTCAACGAGGCCGAGGCCGAGCAGATACTGGCCGGGCTGGGGTTTAAGACTTACGTGCTCAGTGACTTGTCGTTCATCGAAAAGGTGGCGCTGTTTAGCGGGGCCGAGGCCATTGTGGCCACGGTGGGCGCGGGCATGGCCAACCTCATGTTTGCCATGCCCGGCACGCCGGTGCTGGAACTGCACCCGCACACCTTCGTCGAGCCCGAGTCGATGGACACGGCCTACCGCGTGGGCCTGCCTTACCACTGGCTCACGTGCCAGCCCAGCTCGGAGCGCAGCACGTCCTACTACCACGCCCGCCACCTCGACCTGTTCGTGGACCCCCGCGAGTTGCTGAACGCCGTGCGCCGCATGCTGCGCCAGGCCGGCAAGGTGTAACCCTTCACCCTTCAACTTCCTGCCTTATGCCACACGTGGTGCTCTCAATCGTGACCTGGAACAGCGCCGAAGTCATCGAAGCGTGCCTGGCTTCGGTGCTGGCCCAAACCTACTCCGACTTTGAGGTGTGGGTGGTCGACAACGCTTCGGCCGACGACACCCGCGTCCGGGTGGCCGCCGTGGCCGCCCGCGACGCCCGCGTGCGGCTGCACCCGCTGCCGCGCAACACCGGTTTCTGCGGCGGCCACAACTACGCCCTCGACCGCAGCCAATCGGCGGCCGTGCTGCTCGTGAACCCCGACATCGAGATGGCCCCCGACTACTTGGCCCGCGCCTTGGCCGCGCTCGGTGCTGACCCGGCCATTGGCACCGTGTGCGGCCTGCTGCTGCAAAGCTCCGACGAGCGGCCGCGCATCGACAGCGCCGGGCTGGTGCGCCTGCCCGACGGGCGCTTCGCCTTGCGCCACCACGGCCGCTACCTGCACGAAACCCCGCTGGCCGCCGGCCCCGTGGACGGCGCCGACGGTGCCCTGCCGTTGTACCGCCGGGCGTTTATCGATGATTTGCGGGTGGAAGGACAGTTTTTCGACGAGCGGTTTTTTGCCCACAAGGAAGACTGGGACATTGCCTGGCGCGGGCAGCTCTACGGCTGGCGCACCGTGTGCGAACCCGCCTGCCGGGCCCTGCACCCGCGCCAGTTCCGGCCCGCCGACTGGCGCCTGCGCCGCCGCCTGAGCGGGGCCATCAAGGCCGATGCCGTGAAAAACCAATGGCTGCTGCTGCTCAAGAACCCCACCGACCGGCAGCTGGCCGGCTACTGGCTGCGGGCGCTGCCCCGGCAGCTGGGCATTTTGCTCTACGCCCTGCTGCTGGAGCGGGCCTCGCTGCGGGCCTACCGCTTTGTGTGGCAGCACCGGGCGGCCATTTGGGCCAGCCGGCGGCTCATTCAGGCGCGGGCGGCGCGGCCGGGGCCGCTGGCCCGCCCCGCACGCGCGGCCGCCGTGCCGCGGCCCGCCGAAGCGGAGCTCACGGCCTGAGGCCGCGCGCCACCTGCGCGAAACCACCTGTTTGCAACAAGCGCCACGGAGAGAAGAACGCGCGGCCCCGCACCCGGGGAGCGCAGTGTAGTTGGCTGGGCGCTGAAGGAAAATTCACAGAATTATTCACTTCTAAATCAGCCATTTTTATGAAAACCAAGCTTTACACGCTGCTTTTGTTGCTGGGCACCTGCTGGTGCCCGGTGCTGCTGTTGGCCGGGGGCAGCGCCCGGGCCGCCACGGTCACGGGCTTTGTGCTGGTGAACGCCGACACCGACCTTGATGTGTGTGCCCTCACGCCGGGCATGACGCTGGATTTGAACACGCTGCCCACCCGCAACCTGAACATCCGGGCCGATGTCGACACCAGCCCAGCGGGCAGCGTGGTGCTCGGCCTGAGCGGCACGGAGGCCTGGACGGCCACCGAAAACGTGCCGCCCTACGCCCTGTTCAGCGACGTGGCGGGCGACTACTTTGCCTGGACGCCGCTGCCGGGTAGCTACTCGCTCACGGCCACGCCCTACGCCGGCGGCAACGGCACCGGCGCCGCCGGCACTCCGCTCACCCTGAGCTTCTCGGTAGTGGATTCGGGCATGGCGGTGGCCAGCTTCACGCTGGTGAACGCCGATACCGACCTCGACATCATGCCCCTGACCAATGGCGCGGCCCTGAACCTGAACGAGCTGCCGGGCAATGGCCTGAACATTCGCGCCAATGCCGCGCTGCCGGCCGCCGGCAGCGTGGTGTTCAGCCTGAGCGGCGCGGAGGCCTGGACGGCCACCGAAAACGTGCCGCCCTACGCCCTGTTCAGCGACGTGGCGGGCGACTACTTTGCCTGGACGCCGCTGCCGGGTAGCTACTCGCTCACGGCCACGCCCTACGCCGGCGGCAACGGCACCGGCGCCGCCGGCACCCCGCTCACGCTCACGTTTAGCGTGGCGGCCAGCCCGCTACCGGTGCAGCTGACGTCGTTCGTGGCCAAGGCGACGGCAGCAAACGAGGTGCAATTGCGCTGGCAAACGGCCTCCGAGCGCAACTGCCGCGAGTTTGAAGTGCAGCGCAGCTCCGACGGGCGGCAGTTTGCCACCGTGGGCCGGGCCGCCGGGCACGGCACCACCCACGTGGCCCAGTCCTACGCCTACTTCGACCGCGAGCTGCCCGGGCAAGCCCCTACGCTCTACTATCGGCTGCGCCAGGTTGATACCGACGGCACGTTCGCGTTTTCGTCGGTGCAGATGGTGGCGGTGCGTAGCGCTGCGGCCGCGCTGCAACTCTACTCGCCGCTGCTGCCCGCCGAGGCCGTGCGCTACAGCTTCTCGGGGCCCCTGGCCGGAGACGAGTACCTGCGGCTCTACAACGTGCTGGGCCAGGGGCTGGGGCAGTTTGCGGTGGCGGCCGGGGGCGCCGGCACGGTGCCCACGGCGGGCTTGGCCTCGGGGGTATACTGGCTGCGGCTGGGCAGCGCACAGGGAGTATACTCGGGCCGCTTTGTGGTGCCGTAGCGGCATCATTGCTTGCTAAGTCGACGCGCCACCCATCGTTTGCCCACTTGAAATTCAACCAGGTAGATGCCCGGCGCCAGCCCGGTGAGGCCCACCGTGGCCGCACCGCCCGCCAGGATGCCTTGCGCCACCAGCTGGCCCCGGGCGCTGCGCACGCGGTAGGCCGTGGCCGCTGGCGCCCACAGCAACACCCCCTCCTGGGCAGGATTCGGAAACAAGCCCGGCCCGGGGCTGGATTCGGCCACGGCCACCACCGGCGAAAAGCTGGCGGCGCCGTTGCCGTCTACCTGCTGCAGGCGGTAGTAGAGCGGCGTGGCCGGGGCAGTGGCGTCGAGGGTGGAGTAGGTGGCCGGCTGCGCAGTGGTGCCCCGGCCGGGCACGGCGGCCACGGTTGCGAACCGAGTGCCGTCGGGGCTGCGCTGCACGGCGAAGCGGGCGTTGTTGTGTTCGCTGGCGGTGGCCCAGCGCAGTTGCACCCCCGTAGCCAGGCGCTGCGCCGCAAAGGCCGTGAGCGTGACGGGCAGGGGCGTGCCGCCGAAAACCTCTTGGTACGCAATGGTCTGGAGGGCCGTGGCGGCGGGCGGGGCAATGTCGAGGTCGATGGCGGCCTGCTCGGTGGGGCCCAGCGTGCGCGGGTCGCGGCCGGTGAGCCGGCCAAACAGCACGCAGGCGTTCAGGTAAGCGCCCCACTTGCTGGGGTGGGAATTGTCGGCGGCCCACAGGTTGACCCGGCCCGCGGGCGGACCAAACGGGTCGCGCAGGGCCACCCCGGCCTGCATGGCCCGCAGCCAGGCATCGCCCACCGGGGCCACGCCCGCAAAGCGCCCGTTGGCGGCCGCCAGTTGGTAGTAGGCGGCGTGCAAGTCCTGGGTCATCACGTCCACGGTAGAGCCCGAATAGGGTTGGTTGGGGAATTCCACCAAATCGGCGCGGGCCCAGGTCTGGTGTAAATACACTCGTGCGGCGGGATTGGCGGCGTGCACGGCCTGTTCGAGCCGGGTGGCGTAATCGGCAAACACGGCGGGCTGGCCGCCCCGCGCCACCGGCAGCGGCAGCAGGCTTTGCTCCTGCAGCACCACGCCGTCCCATTTGCTTTGCCCGATGATGGGCAGCGCGTTGTTGTAGTGGTATTGCAGAGTAACCTCGCTGATGGCTTCGAGGTGCACCTCGTAGTTGAGGCTGGCTTGGGTGGTGAATTTCTTGAAGATGCCCGCCACGCCGCTCCACGGGCCGGGCACGCTTCCGGTGGGGTCTTCGTAGCGCGGGTGGCCGGGCGGCAGTCCCGCGTTTTCGTCAACGATGCCCGCGCGGTTGTAAGTCAGCACCGGGTCGTAGGCGCCGTGCGTGTAGCTATTGCCCACAAACAACACCCGCACCTGCCCCCGGGCCGGCCCAATGAAACCACCTGCCAGGGCCGCCGCCAGGCCACCCCGCAAAAGGGCGCGCCGGGTGGCGGCGCGCCAGGAACAACGTAGATGAAGCATACGCAAGGAAACAGGAGCAAATCGAAAGCCCGACCGCCGCGTTACTCGCGCAGCAGCCGCAACTGGGCCGTGGCCCGCGGCTGGCCGGGGGCCTGGTGGTCGAGCCAAAGCATGTACCACCCAGTGGTGATGCCCGCGGGTGACAGCGGCAGCGGGGCCCGGCCGCCCGAGGCGGTAAGCTCGCCGGTGGCCACCGTGGCCCCCAGCGCCGACAGCACCCGGTAGTGCACCGGCCCCTGCCACTCGGCGGGCAGCACCAGCCAGTAGCGGCCGTCGGGCGAAGGGTTGGGGTAGGCCAGCGCCTGGGTGGGCGCCGCCGAGGGGCTGGCGGCCGCCAGGGCCGGGCGGGCGGCCGGCGGGGCCGCCACGTCGGTCACGCTGAAGCTGATGCTGAGCGCCGTGCCCGCCGTGCCCGCGGCATCGGAGCCCGAGTAGGGCGTGGCTTTGAGGGTGTAGCTGCCCACGGGCGGCGTCCAGGCCGGGTAGTCGCCGCCCGAATCGGCCAGCAGCGAGTAGGGCACCAGGTTTTCGGTGTGGGTAATGGCCTGTGCCCCCGTCAGCAGGAAAGTCACGCTGCCCACCGTGGCGGGGTTGGTGACGGCCCGAACGGCCAGGTTGCGGCTGGGCAGCGCGGCCAGGTTGAGCGTGGCGCCGCTGGCCAGGGGCTGCAGGTCGAGGTCGGTGTCGGCGTTCACCAGCACAAAGCCCGTAACCTGCTGCGGCGTGAAGGTGGCCGTGATGGTTTTGTTGGCCGTCATCAGCACCGTGAGCGGGTTGGTGGTGCCGGTGGCCCCGCCGCCCCAGCCCGTAAACCGAAAGCCCGTGGCCGGCGTGGCCGTGAGCGTCACACTGCTGCCACTGAGGTAATTCGTTGAATTCGGGTTTTTCGTCACCGTGCCGCTGCCCACGACGGTGGTGGTGAGCGTGTAGCGCGTGGTAGTGGCCGTAAACGTGGCCGTGATGGCCTTGTTGGCGTTCATTGTAACAGCAAGCGGGTTGGTGCTGCCCGTGACGGCGCCGCTCCAGCCGCTGAAAGTGTAGCCCGAGGCCGGGGTGGCCGTGAGCGTGACGGCGGTACCACTGGCATAGGCCGTCTGGTTGGGGCTCTTGGTCACGGTGCCACTGCCCACGGTGCTCACCGTCAGGGTGTACTGCGCCACGAAGGTGGCTGTAATGGTTTTGTTGGCCGTCATCGAGATGGTGAGCGGGTTAGTGCTGCCCGTGGCGGCACCGCTCCACCCGCTGAAGGCGTAGCCGGCGGCCGGTGTGGCCGTGAGCGTCACGCTGGTGCCGCCGGGGTAGCTGGTCTGGTTCGGGCTTTTGGCGATGCTGCCGCTGCCCATCACGCTGGTGGTGAGCGTGAACGGCCCCAAGGCCTGGTCTATCACGCTGAAGCCAACGCTCAGGGCGTTGCCCGCCGTGCCGGTGCCGCCCCCGGCGGTGTAGGGCGTGGCCAGCAGCGAGTAGCTGCCCACAGCCGGTGTCCAGGCGTAGTAGGTGCCGGCCGCATCGTCCGAAAACAGCGCGTAGGGCGCCACCGACTCGGTTTGGCTGCGGGTGGCCGTTCCGCTTAGGGCAAATACCACGCTGCCCACCGTGGCGGGGTTGGTGTTGGCCCGGATGTTCAGGTTGCGGCTCGGCAGGGTGGCCAGGTTGAGCACCGCCCCGGCCGTCAGAGCCTGGATGTCGGCCCCCGTGCTCGCGTTCACCAGTGTGTAGCTCACCACGCTCTGCGCCGACGAAGTGGCCGTGAACGTGGCCGTGATGGCCTTATTGGCGTACATCGTAATGGTGAGCGGGTTGGTGCTGCCGCTGGCCGCGCCGCTCCACCCGCTGAAGGCGTAGCCCGTGGCGGGCGTGGCCGTAAGCGTCACGCTCGTGCCGCTGGAGTAAGTGGTCTGGCTGGGGCTTGCGGCCACGGTGCCGCTGCCCACTGTGCTGGTGCTGAGCGTAAACGGCCCGGTGGCCGCGCCGTCCGTCACCGAAAAGCTGATGGTCAGGGCCTGGCCGGGCGTGCCGGTGCCGGCCGCGGCCGGATAGGGCGTGGCCGTGAGGACGTAGTTGCCCACGGGCGGCGTCCAGGGGAAATAATTGCCGCCATCGTCCGAAAACAGCGCGTACGGCACCACGTTTTCGGTGGCATTCTGGGTGGCCGCGCCGCTCAGGCTGAACACCACGCTGGCCGTGGTGGCCGGGTTGGCATTGGCTCTGATGTTGAGGTTGCGGGTGGGCAATGTGGCCAGATTCAACACTGCGCCATTCACCAGCGACTGAATGTCGGTGTCGTCGTCGGCGTTCACCAGGGTGAAGCTAGTGGCGTTGCAATCGGGGTTGAGGCGCACTTCCTGGGTGGTGGCCAGGCCGGCGGCATCGGTGACGGTGAGCAGGATGCGGTAGTAAAAGGTTTCGGCGCCGCAGCCGTAGGGCACGATAGTGGTGCTGGTCTGGCGGGTGGTGTCAATGGGGTCGGGGTGCTCGTGGGTGGCGTGGTGCAAGAAGGTTTGCCACTGGTAGCTCAGCAGGTGGCCGCTGTGCTCGGCGTCGGTCACGGCGGCGCGCAGCTGGTACACGGTGTTGCTGGTGAGCGGGTATAGCGTGCCCACCGCCGGGCTCGTGATGGTGACCTGCGGCGGCGTGTTATTAGCCGAAACCAGCACCGTGGCTTGGTTGCTCAGGCTTTGGGCGTTGGTCACGGTAAGCGTCACGCGGTAGGCCGTGGGGGCGTTGGTGGGCGTGGTGAAGGTGTGCGCCGGGTTGGCCGCCGTGCTGATGGTGCCGTCGCCAAAATTCCAGAGGTAGGTGAGCGCGCTGCCGGCCGGGTCGGTCGAGTTGCTGCCCGTGAACTGCACCGCCAGCGGGCTGGGGCCGTAGGTTTTGTTCACCGAAGCCACGGCCACGGGCGGCGCGCCGGTGGTACCGTAGCTGATTTTGCGAATCTCCGAAGGATAGAAATTGACGTAGAACAGGCCAGTTTCGCCGGGGCTGGTGGCGAAAGCCACCGGCACCGCGCCGCTGGGCACGAAGTCGTTCACGGCGCTGGGCTGGTTGGTGCCGCTCACCGCGAGGCTGCGCACCCAGCCGCCCACGTAGTCGCCAAAAAAGTAGGTGTTGCGGTACTGCGCCGGCCAGTCGGCGTAGGGGTAAAACACGCCGCCCGTGGCCGCGCTGCCCCCAAACGGCGACCCGCTCACCGGCGAGCCCGCCGCCCCGATGTTGGCCGTGGCCGCCACCCCGCCGCTGAAAACGCCCGTGCGCGCCGGCCCGCTGGTGTTGTGGTTCCAGTCAATCAGCGGCCGGGTGTGCACGAAGGTGGGCACCGCGGCCGGCACCGTCTGGGCCGTGTTGCAGGGGTTGGGGAAGGTGGCCGTGCCCGTGGGCGTTTCCTGCTTAATCAGGTCCCGGAAGCTGAAATACTGCTGCGTGCAGCTGCCCGTGCCGTAGAGCGGGTTGGGCGCGTCGAGGTTGGCCACGCTAGCGTTTTGGAACACAGTGAACGGCGTCAGCCCCTCAAACAGCGGCCAGCCGGCGTTCACGCGGGGCCGGTCCACCACGTGCACTTCCTCCCAGGTGGCGGCCCCCACATCGCCGAGGTAAATGGTGCCGGGGTTGGCGGCCGCGGGGTCGGGGCTGCCGGTGCCGGGCTTCAGCGCCATCCGGAAGGGATTGCGGAAGCCCAGCGCCCACACCTTCGAGCGCGGCGCGTTGGGGTTGGCCGCGTCGTAGAACGGGTTGCTGGGCACGCCGGCCCCGGTGGCCGGGTTGATGCGCAAAATCTTGCCATTGAGGCAGTCCACTAGCTGGGCGCGCAGCGAGCCCACGTTTTCCTTGGGCCGGATGATGCCATCGGCCTGGGCTTGAGCGGCGTAAGTCAGGTTGTAGTTGCCCATGTCCTGGTAGGGGTGGGCGCCGTCGCCGGTGGCAATGAGCAGCGTGCCGTCGGTGCCAAACGCCAGCGCGGCCGTCACGTGGCCGTTGAAGGTGGAGGGGATGCCGGTGGTCTTGGTGGCGCCCAGCAGCACCAGGCGGCTAGCCAGGTTCACGGTGTAGCCGGTGCCGGCGGGCACGGCCGTGTAGCGCGTGAGCCGCCCGATGGTGGCACTGTAGTAGTCGTTGGTGGTGGCGCTGTAGCTGGCCGTGCCGAAGTTGAGCAGGTAGTGCCGGTCCACCACGTACAGCAGGTAGAAATAGCCGTTGCTGTCGAAATTGGGGTCGAGGGCGAAGCCCAGCAGGCCGTGGTCTTCCCAGGCGCCCACTTCCTCCCGGATGTCGATGAGCAACTGGCGCTGGCCGTTGGCCACCGTCCACACCCGGCCGGGCCGCTCCCACACAAACATGCGGCTGCCCGTGCTATTGAACGTCAGCCCCACCGCTTCGTCCCAGCCCGCCGACACGGTGGTCGAAACAAAGCCCGTTGGGGGCGTTTGGGCCAGCAATGGACTACTGAACAAGAGCAGCAGGAGGAGCAGAGACGTTTTCATGGCGATGGAGGAAAGGAGAAAGGATGGGTCTATTTGGCCGTCTTGCAGCGCGTGACAACTTGCGAGGGGGCGTTCTGGCGGGCGCCTCACCCCCCGGCCCCCTCTCCTCAGGGAGAGGGGGAGCCGCGGCAGTGCGGGGTCTCTAGGTAGTCGGGACACAAGCCAGCCGGAAAGAATTTTTAACTGTCTCCTGGCTCCCCCTCTCCCTGAGGAGAGGGGGCCGGGGGGTGAGGCGCCCCGCCAGAACGACCCCTCACAAGATGCCCTTTTATTCAATGCGCACGCTGTGCCGATTGAACAGGCAGAAGAGCTTGGGCAACGGGTCGCCCAGGAAGCTCATGAGGCTGGTGTTGCCGAAGGTGAAGCGCACCTTGTCGCGCAGCCGCGACAGGTATTTGTACTTCAAGAAGTTATTGAACGGGATGTAGCGGCCCAGCGCGAAGGCGGGCCTCGCCACCGGCCGGTTGAGGGCCGCCAGGCAGGCCAGCACCGGGAAGTTGACCTTGGCCGTGACGGCCGAGCCCACCACCGTGAGCCAGAAGCGCGGGTTGATTTCGATGACGTTGATGGCCCCGCTGTCGGCGTCGTAGCGCAGGTCGAGGTGGGCCACGCCGTTCCAGCGCAGGGCCGTCATCAGGCGGTCGACCACGGCCAGCACGGCGTCGTTTTTCACAAACTCAATGGCCTGGGTGGGTGCGTAGGCATTGGCCGCCGGCAGCAGCCCGCGTTGCACCGAATAGGCAAGCAGCTGCCCGTCCTTGTAGAGCACGTTGCAGTCGATGTCGTAGCCTTCCAGGTAGGTCTGGATGATGTATTTGCAGCCTGGCGGCAGCTGGGCCACGCGCTCCAGCAACGGCCCGGATTCCCGAAACAGCTCGATGCCAAGGCCGCCTTCGCCGCCGGTGGGCTTCAGCAGCACCGGGAAGCGCAGGGTGGCCAGCTGCTCGGGCAGGTGCTGGCCGATGTTGGTGATGGTTTGGGGGCCGGGAATGTCGTGGCGGCGCATGAAGCCGGCCAACCAGCTTTTGTCGGCCGCTATTTCGTAGGCGTGGGCGCTGGGCAGGGGCAGCACGCGCAGCGCCGTTTCCAGGGCCGGGTGGTGGGCAATGCAGAAGCGCATGCCTTCCACGTCGATGGGCAGCAGCACCTGGGCGGCCGTGCGCGCGGCCACCTGCTGCACAAAGGGCACAAAATCAGCGTCGAACGCACCCTGGGGCTGGCGGTGGTGCGAGCGCACGTAGCGCGAGTAGCGAAACGGGCTCGTGGCATCGCGCGACACCATGTGGACGACCATGCGCTCGTCCCGGCTCAGGCAAAACAGCACGGCGGCCGTCAGCCGGTATTCGCCCTCCAGCACCAGTACGATGAGCTTTTCCATGGGTGTAATTGTGGGAATTTGAAGTTGTAGGATTGGAAAAAGACCGTCATGCTGAGCGAAGTCGAAGCATCTCGCTCGCGCCGTTGGCGGGCAGGCGTGGCGCCTCACCCCCGACCCCTCTCCCAAGGGAGAGGGGAGCCTGACAAAGCGGGAGAGATGCTTCGGCTCCGCTCAGCATGACGGTCTTTTTGGTCGTTTTCGCGGCCGTTAACTGCTCAGCTGCCCTTGGCCTTTTCCATCAGGAAGTAGGCGAAGTGGTGGTCGTTGTTGAGGGGCTGCACCGGCTCCAGGTACAGCAGTTGGGGCTCGAAGCCGCACTCGCGGGCCATCGTCCAGAACTCCTCGATGAAGTAGGTGGTCATGTTGCCCAGGTTTTTGGAGTAGCCCCAGCGGTACGACATGCTGTTGAGCTTGTGCGTGCTGTACTTTATCTGAATGAAGGCCAAGCCTTCATCGGCCAGCAGCTCGTGAATGGTGCGCAGCACCCGCCGGCCGTATTCCTTCGAGGGCAGCAACTCAAACACGTAGGTCGAGAGCACCAGGTCGCAGGGCTTGTCGATGAGGCGGGCCACGCGCTCGGGCTCGGGGGCCTGAAAGAGCACCGGCTCGAAGTTGTGCAGGCCCAGGGCTTCCACTTGCCGGTTGCATTCGGTCAGGCTGGCCTCGGTGATGTCGACGCCGTAGTAGCAGGCCGCTCCGGGCGCGAAATGCACGGCGCAGGTGCCGCCCCCGCAGCCCCAGTCCAGAATGCGGCGCGGCTTCTTGCTTAGCCAGTCCTCGCCCGCCAGCCGGTAGAAAATGCGCAGGCTGTTCTGGCCCAGGCCCACCCAGCGCGAGTCGTCGGCGAAGATGCTCTGGCCGCGGAAGTGGGCCGGGCCGCCGTCGCGCCCTTGGTTCGAGAGGTTGTTCCAGAAGGCCTGCGAGTCGGCAATGATTTTGTCTTCCGGCTCGCGGATGCCCGCGTAGTTGTCCAGCAGCCGGCGGCTGACGCGAATAATTCGCTCGATGTAGCGGTGCATGACGAAGGAGGGCACGGAAAGCCAGGAGGACTTGCGTAAAAGAGGGTTCATGGGGCGCCAAATGGTTAGTTGTAAGGGCGGTACACGGGCTGCACAGGGCGGCCCAAGAGGTAGCGGTCGAGGCCCTCGTTGAGGGCGCGGCGGTACACGCCCAGCGCCTCGTGCACGCGGGCCACGGTCTGGTCCACGATGCTGGCCGTGTGGGCGTAGCTGATGACGAAGGAGGGCAGCAGCAATCCCCGGCGCATGGTTTCTTGCAAAAACAGCGTCCGGAAGCCCTGCGAGGGCTGGCCGTCGGCGTCGCGGGTGCCGTAGGCCAGGCAGCAGGGCGAGCCAACTACCTGGAAGTAGGGGGCCACGTCCTGGTCGCGGGCGGCGGCTTCGAGGCCCTCGCGCAGGCGCCGGCCCTGCTCGTGCAGGTGGGCCACCACGGGCTCCAGGGTGTAGGTGCGCATCACGGTGCGGGCCACGGCCAGGGCGTGGGTTTCGGCCCCGTAGGTGGTCGAGAGCAGGAACACCCGCTCGCGCTGGTGCTGCAGGCCGCCCAGCTCCATCAGCTCGCGCCGGCCGGTGAGGGCCGCAATGGCAAAACCGTTGCCGAGGGCCTTGGCGAAGGTGCTCAAATCGGGCCGCACGCCGTGCACGGCCTGGGCGCCGCCGTGGTGCCAGCGAAAGCCGGTGATGATTTCGTCGAAAACCAGCACCGTGCCTTCCTGGTCGCACAGCCGGCGCAGGCCGGCCAGGAAGCCGGGCGCCGGCGGCACGTCGCGCTCCACCTCCAGGATGACGGCGGCCAGCTGGCGCGGGTGCTCGGCAAAGAGCTGCTCCACGCCGGCCAGGTCGTTGTAGCGAAAGCGCAGCGTGAGGGCGCGCACAGCATCCGGCACGCCCGCCGCCACGGGCGTGGTGCCCATAAACCAGTCGTCGGTGGAGAAAAACGGATGGTCGGCGCAGCAGGCCACCAAGTCGCGCCCGGTGTGGGCGCGGGCCAGCTTGATGGCCGCCGTGGTCACGTCGGAGCCGTTTTTGGCAAACTTCACCATGTCGCCGGCCTGCGTGAAGGCCAGAAATTCCTCGGCCGCGCTCAGCTCCAGGGTGGTGGGGCGGCCCAGGTTGGTGCCGCGCGTCATGGCGCGGTGGGCGGCCTGCACCACGGGGGCGTAGGCGTGGCCCAGCGTCACGGCGCGCAGCCCCATGCCGTACTCAATAAACTCATTGTCATCCACGTCCCACACCCGGCAGCCGCGCCCGCGCACCAGGTACGGGGCCATGAACTCGGGGAACTGGTCGTCGCCCTTGGCGTAGGTGTGGCTGCCGCCCGGAATGGCGGCGTGCAGCCGCTCCTGCAGCAGGCGCGAGCCCCGAAAATCGTTGGGTGTCAGGAGTTGCGGGTTGTCCACGGGCAAGGCGTGGAGCGGGGGAGGGGAAGCAGCGGTCATGGCGCAGGGTCGGGAACGGGCGTGAGCAGGTCGTGGGCCAGCAGCAGGTCGGCGGCGTGCTGCAGCTGGGCAAAGGGCAGGCCCGAGCGGTCGGCGATGTCGAGCAGGCTGTGCTGCCCGTCGGACAGGTTGAGCACCCACAGCAGCGCACGCTGGGCGCGGGCCGCGTCGGGGCTGCCGCTCACGGCGGCGTAGAGGCCGCGGCGACCCAGCGCGGGCTCGCCGTAGGGGCTCAGGTTCTGGTAGCGGCGGTTGGCTTCCAACACGCTCGCCACGCTTTGCACCAGGTGCAGGGAGTCGAGCAACGCCTCGGGCCGCACAAAATCCAGGTCGTCGGCCGAGGTGTGGTATTCCGGAAACTGGCCGTAGGGCGTGCGCGACAGGCAGCCCACCGGCAGGTCGAAGCCCGGCGAGCAGTACTGCCGCTCGTCGTAGCCGTAGGGTTCGAACTCCGCCACGCGGTGCGGCACCGCCGCCTCGCGCAGGGCCAGCGCCACGGCGCGGTCCACCACGGCGGTGCCGCGGCGCGATTTTTTGTAGGTGAAGCCACCCGCTTCGCCCAGCAGGCTCAGCACCAGCCCGTGCCGGATGCGGGCCACGGCCTGGGCGTTGGCACTCAGCCAGGTGATGGCCCCGATGGTGCCGGGCGCAAACACGAACCGGTAGCTGTAGCGGCACGGCTGCTCCCGCAGGTGCTGGGCCAGAAACGTGGCCACCGCAATGCCCGAGAGGTTGTCGTTGGCCAGCGAGGGGTGGCACACGTGGCTCGAAACCAGCACCTCTTCCTCGGTTTCGCCGGGCAGCAGCAGCTCGCCGTAGGTGAGCGCGCCGGGGGCCAGCGTGCTGTCGATGCACACCTCGTAGGTGGGCTCGGCCAAGGCTTCCAACTGCTCGTGCGCCAGGCAGAAACCCCAGGTTTCGGCGTAGTAGGCCGTGCGGTAGGGGATGAGCTGCGGCTGCTCGGGCAGCGAGTACAAATGCTGTTTCAGCTCTTCCAGCGCGTAGGTGCCGCGCACCGGCAGGCTGTAGCCCAGCACGTGCAGGTTGTGCCGCCGGAAGTCCACCACCCGCTCGCCGCGCCCGTTCTTAATCCAGGCGTCGCGGATGTTCCACTCGCGGGGCACCTCCCAATCCAGCACGGGCGTGCCGGTGGGCACCTCGTGCACCTGCAGGTCGGGGAGGTATTCCTGCAGAATGGCCAACGTCTGGCGCACGCCGTCGCCCGTGATGCTCCGGCAAATGGGGTAGAGCCGGCGCACCAACGCGTGCAGGTCCTCGCCGCGGGCGGCGGGCGGCGCCGCGGCGGGCGCCAGGGGAAGAACGTCGGCAAGCAGACTCATGACAAGCAGAAAAAAAGGCGAGAAAGGGCAGCGGGGTAACTATCCGGATTTAAGCAAAAACCCGGGGCTCGGGAATGGGCACCACAAACTGCCCGCCCCACTCGCGGATGACGGCCATCTGGGCCATGATTTCCTCGCGCAGGTTCCAGGGCAGAATCAGGAGGTAATCGGGGCGCGTTTCCAGGATGTGGCTGGGGTCGAGGATGGGGATGCGGGTGCCGGGCAGGAAATTGCCCTGCTTGTGCGGGTTCAAATCCACGGTGTAGTCCACGAAATCGGTCCGGATGCCGCAGTAGTTGAGCAGGGTGTTGCCCTTGCCGGGAGCCCCGTAGCCGGCCACCGTCTTGCCGGCGCGCTTGGCCTCGATGAGGAATTCGAGCAGCTTGCGCTTGGTTTCGCGCACCTGCTCGGCAAAGTCGGCGTAGAAGCCCAGGTCGCACACGCCGGCGGCCATTTCGCGGTTGCGCAGGTCGGCCACGGCCGGGGTCACGGCCAGGTGCGGGGCGGTGGCCGCCGCGTGCCGGGCGTAGATGCGCAGCGAGCCGCCGTGGGTGGGCAGCTCCTCCACATCGAACAGGGTGAGGCCGTGGGCGGCAAACACGCGCTCCACCGTGAAGAAGGAGAAGTAGCTGAAATGCTCGTGGTAGATGGTGTCGAACTGCCGCCCTTCGATGAGCCGCAGCAGGTGCGGAAATTCCATCGTGATGACACCCTCCGGCTTGAGGGCCAGGCGCAGGCCGTCCACGAAGTTGTTGAGGTTGGGCACGTGGGCCAGCACGTTGTTGCCGATGAGCAGGTCGGCCGGGCCGCAGCCGTCGATGAGCTCGCGGGCCGTGGCGCTGCCAAAAAAGCGGCGCAGCGTGGGCACGCCCTTTTGCTCGGCCGCGCGGGCCACGTTGCCGGCCGGCTCCACGCCCAGCACCGGAATGTCCTTTTCCAGAAAATACTGCAGCAGGTAGCCGTCGTTGCTGGCCACTTCCACCACCAGGCTGCTGCCGTTCAGGCCAAACCGCTCGGTGGCCATGGCGCAGTACTGCCGGGCGTGCTGCAGCCACGACGACGAGTACGACGAGAAGTAGGCGTAGTCTTGGCGGAACACCTCGTCGGGCTCCACAAACTCGCCCACCTGCACCAAAAAGCACTCTTCGCACACGTAGGCGTGCAGCGGGTAGAAGGCTTCGGCGTGGGCAAACCGCTCGGGGGTCACGTGGTCCTGGCACAGCGGCGAGGTGCCCAAATCAACGAACGTGTGGCGCAGCGGCGTGCCGCAAAAGCGGCAATAGCTGGCAGGGCTGGGCGCCACGGCTGTGGCCGGCGCACCGGCCGCAGCAGGCGGCAACGGCAGAGCAGAGGCAGCAAAGGAGGTTTCCATCGAGAAAAAGAAAGGTGAGCAAAAGAAGAAAAAGCGGGCTGGCTCGGCCGGGCCGGCCTAGCGTTTTTGGGCCACCGAGGGCGACGCCACCGGCTCGGGCAGCGGCCCGCCGGCCAGCAGCCGCGGCCGCAGGCGGTCGGCCGCCGTGTCGACCTGCGCCCGAATCTGGGCCAGGGCCGCGCGCAGGGCCTCGGCGTCGGACAGGGGCGGGGCTTCGGCCTGCGAGTAGCCGTGGTACATGGCCACCTTCACGGCCGAGGTGCCGGTGCCCTCGTACTCGCCCAGCACGTTGCCGTCGGCGTCCAGCACCTGCAGCTGCGCCGTGAGGGTGGTGCGGTAGGTTTCGAGGGGCACGCCCAGCAGGCTCGGCGTGAGCAGCGTGACCACCTGCATGGTTTGGAGCGCGCGGCCGGTGCGCCGCACGTTGGCCCGCGTCACCTGCAGGCGGGCGTAGCCGAAGGCGTGTGGCGCGGGGCTTTCGGCCAGGTTGGCGTGCAGCTCGCTTCGCCACAGCTGCAGCAGCTCGGCGGGCTGCGTGGCGTCGGTGCGGGCCAGTGCGCCCAGCTCGGCCACGGCCTCCAGGGGCGGCAGGCGGTGGGCATTGGCCGCCGGGGGCACCTGCCACAGCGCCGGCCCCGCCGACACGCAGGCCGTCGCGGCCACGCCAATCAATCCCATCCAGCAGCACAACAACGGTTTCATAGGAAGTCTGTGTTAAAGTCCGACAATGAAAAAATGAGGGCGGCAACCCGGGGCGCGGGCGGCTTAGTGGACGCTGGCGCTCAGCAGCTCGGCGGGCAGCGCGGGGCGCCGGGTTGCGGGCGGCTGCCAGTCGGGGTAATTCAGGTCTTTGGCCGAGATGAGCTGGGGGCGCACCGGCCAGCGAATGCCCAGGGCGGGGTCGTTCCAGCGCAGGCCGCGGGCAGCGCTGGGCTCGTAGCAGGCCGACATCAGGTAGCTCACGTCGGTGTGGGGCGCCAGCGTGAGGAAGCCGTGGGCGCAGCCGCCCGGCACCAGCAGCTGCTGGTAGCCGGTGGCCCACAGCTCCACGCCCAGCCACTGCCCGCAGGTGGGCGAGTCGGGCCGCAGGTCCACCACCACGTCATAAATGGCCCCGCGGGTGCAGCGCACCAGCTTGGTTTCTTCGTAGGGCGCGGCCTGGTAGTGCAGCCCGCGCAGCGTGCCCGGCCGTGGGTTCACCGACACGTTGGCCTGCGCCACCGTCATGGCAATGCCGTGCTCGGCCAGCTCGCGGGTGCACCAGGTGCGGGCAAAAAAGCCCCGTTCGTCTTCCAGGCGGTCCACGTCGACGAGGAAAACACCCGGCAATTTGGTGGCGGTGAGCTGCATGGCAAACGCGAAAGCTGGCGCAGCCGGGCGGGCTGCAGGGTGAGGGAAACGAAACGGCCAGGCGGCCTCAGGCCGGCACCGGTGCGGCGGGGCGCAGGGTGGCCGGCGCCGGGCGGGGCATCGGCGCCCAGGTCAGGTCGGGGGTCAGGTCGCCCTGCTCCACCAGAACTTTCAGCACCCGCAGGCGCATCAGCCGCGAGGTGCGGAAATCGGGGTCGATGAACCACATTTCCAGCAGCTTGCCGGTGAGCTCGGCAATGGTGGCGTCGAGGCTCATCAGGGGCTGGTGCTCGGGGGCCAGCTGCCGAAACAGGTCGAAGTCGACGCGGTACGACCGGCGGTCGGGGGCGCCGGTCGGGCTCAGGCGCACCTTGGTGTCGGGCCGGTTGCGGGCCACGGCCTCGGCCAACTCGCGCACGCGGTAGTTCCAGGCATTGCTGCCCACGTTCAGGGCCAGAAACGGCCCGCCCAGCGGGCGGTGGGTGGCCCAGAGCACCGCGCGGGCCATGTCGCGCACGTGGATGAGGGGCCGCCAGGGCGTGCCGTCGCTCAGGATAGTGATTTCGCCGGTGGCCACGGCGCTGGCCACAAAGTCGTTGAGCACCAGGTCGAGGCGCAGCCGCTCGCTCCAGCCGCAGGCCGTGGCAAAGCGCAGGCAGGTCACCCGAAACTTATCGTCGGCCAGCGCGGTCAGGTCACGCTCGGTGGCCACCTTGGAGCGGGCGTAGGCCGTGAGCGGGTTCAGGGCCGCGTCTTCCGACTTCCATTCGTCGCCGCCCAGGCCGTACACGCTGCACGAGCTGGCAAACACAAACGCGCGGGCGCCGTGGGCCTTGGCCACGCGCGCCAGGTGCACGCTGGCCTCGTGGTTCACGGCCATGGTCACGTCTTCGTAGGCTGTGCCCATGGGGTCGTTGGAAATGGCGGCCAGGTGCACCACCACGTTCACGCCCGTGAGCAGGCCGGAAGGCAGGTGGCGCACGTCGCCGAACACCTGGCGGTCGAGGCACACTTCGGGCAGCGGGGCCGGGCCGGTGAGGCAGTGGGCAAACAGGCCGAGGTCGTACCCAATCAGCTCGGCGTCGGGAAAGGCCTGCCGGAGCTGGCGCACCACGCCGGGGCCCACGTAGCCCAGGTTGCCGGTTATCAGAATGCGAGGAGAATCCATGACGCAAAGCGGGAGAGGCGCCGCGCGGGCACCGGTGAATGAAGCGAAGGAGCTGGCAGGTCAGTCAGTGGGGATTTGGCCGGTGGCCACGAGGTAGCTGGGCAGGCGCCGGGCGCCCGCCAGGGGCGAGGGCAGGCGCCGCCGGGCCGCGGCCGGCGCAGGGGCGGCCGGGGCGGGCGTCGGCACCGCCTCGGGGGCGGGTTCCCACACTTTCCAGGCGGCCTGGCCGCGCTGCCAGAGGTCTTCCAGCAGGTTGCGGTCGCGCAGCGTGTCCATGGGCTGCCAGAAGCCGGGGTGGCGGTAGGCGGCCAGCTGGCCCTCGGCCGCCAGGCATTCGAGCGGGTCGCGCTCCCACACCGTGGCGTCGCCGCCGATGTAGTCGAGCACGGCCGGCTCCAGCACAAAGAAGCCGCCGTTCACCCAAGGCATCAGGCCGCCGTCGGGCTTCTCGCTGAAGCTGTTGATGCGGGCGTCTTCCTCGCCCAGGTTGAACACCCCGAAGCGGCCCGGCTGGCGCACCGCCGTGAGCGTGGCCAGCAGGCCCTGCCGCCGGTGAAAGGCAATGCTGGCCTGAATGTCGACGTCGCCCACGCCGTCGCCGTAGGTCAGGCAGAAGGTTTCGTCGTCCAGGTAGTGGCGCACGCGGCGCAGGCGGCCGCCGGTCATGGTTTCCTGGCCGGTGTCCACCAGCGTCACCGTCCAGGGCTCGGCGCGGTGGTAGCGCACCTGCATCTCGTTGCGGTCCATGCGGAACGTCACGTCGGAGTTGTGCAGGAAGTAGTTGGCGAAGTACTGCTTGATGAGGTGGCCCTTGTAGCCGCAGCAAATCACAAAATCGGTGATGCCGTGGTGGGCGTAGATTTTCATGATGTGCCAGAGAATCGGCTGCCCGCCAATCTCGACCATGGGCTTGGGCCGCAGCCCGCTTTCCTCGCTGATGCGGGTGCCGTAGCCGCCCGCCAGAATCACTGCTTTCATACACAAAAGGCTAGGAATGAACGGTGGAAAGGGCGTCGGCGCGCCGAAGCTTCAGGGCGCCGTGGCGCAGGCTGGTGCGTAGGCCGCGCCGGCCGCTGGGGCGAGCGGGCAGCGCCTTGGCCTGCCAGCGCGTGAGCAGGTGGCGGGCCAGCAGCCACACAAACCAGGTGTTGGTGACGAGGTAGCGGCGGGCCAGGCGGCGGGGCTCCAGCCAGAGGCGGTAGGCCCACTCCAGCCACAGCCCGCGGGCCCACTCCGGCAGGCGCCGCTCCAGCCCCGCATACACCAGGAAGGCCTGGCCCACGCCCAGCATGCAGGCCCGCACCCGGCCGCGGTGCTCGGCCATCCAGCGCTCCTGCCGGGGGCAGCCCAGCGCCACAAACACCAGGTCGGGGTCGGCGTCGTTGATGGCGGCCACGGCGGCGGCGTCTTCTTCTGGCGTGAGCGGGCGGAAGGGCGGGGCCTGCCAGCCGGCCACCCGCAGCGCGGGCAGCTCGCGCCGGGCCCGGGCCACCATGGCCGTCAGCACCGCCTCGGTGGTGCCGTAGAAATACACCGACTGCCCGCGGGCGGCGGCCTCGGTTAGCAGGGCGGGCAGCAGGTCCATACCGGCCACGCGGGGCTGCGGCTGGCCGTGCAGCCAGCCCAGGGCCGCTGCTACGGGGCTGCCGTCGGGCGTCACCACGCTGGCCTGGTCCAGCACGCGCCGGAACTGCGGGTCCTGGTGGGCTTCCACCAGCATGTGGGCGTTGGCGCAGCACACGTAGGCCGAGGCGCGGGCCGCCCCCAGCCGCAGAATGGCGTCGATGAACTCGGGCACGGCCCCGGTCGAGATGCGGGCGTCCAGCACGGGGCGTTTCAGTAGCAGGGTTGACATAAGCAGGGAAAGGTGATGGCGGGAAGGGAGGGAGGTGATTGGTGAGGCCAGGCCCGGCTCAGTAGGCGTTTTCTTCGCCGCGAACCATGTTGACCACGGTTTGGCCGATGATTTTCAAATCGAGAATGAAGGACCAGTTTTCCAGGTACTTGAGGTCGTACTCCACGCGCTTCTCCATGGCGTTGGGGGCGCGGGTTTCGCCGCGGCAGCCGTTCACCTGGGCGTAGCCCGTGATGCCGGGCGTCACGGCGTGGCGCAGCTGGTAGGTGTTCATGCGCTGGGAGTATTCCTGCAGCTGCGAGAGCATGTTGGGCCGCGGCCCCACCACCGACATGTGCCCCAGCAGCACGTTGAAGAATTGGGGCAGCTCGTCGAGGTTGTACTTGCGCAGGTAGTAGCCCACGCGCGTCACCCGGGGGTCGCCTTTGCGGGCCTGCAGCTCGGTCTGGCCGTGGCCCGTGTGCATGGTGCGCAGCTTGTAGCACGGAAACAGCCGGTTGCGCCGCCCCGGCCGCAGCTGCTTGAAAAACACCGGCCCCCGCGAGTCGAGCTTGATGGCCAGCGCCAGCACCGGCATCAGCAGCGGAAACAGCAGCCCGATGACCAGCCCCGAAAACACCACGTCAAAGCTGCGCTTGAGCAGGCGGTTGGCCCAGATGGCCAGCGGCTCGCGCCGCACCGTGAGAATGGGCAGGTGGTCGTAGTGGTACACGCTCACGTCCTGGCGCATGGTGCCGGGGTAGTCGGGCACGATGCGAAACGAGAGGAAGTTGTTGATGGCGAAGTCCGACAGCTCCCGGATGAGCTGGTGATGGTCGAAGGGCAGCGCGAAGTAGATTTCGTCGACCGGCGTGCGCAGGCAGTAGTCCTTCACCTCGGCCACCGGGCCGCGCACCAGCGGGCGCAGGGCCGGCGCCACCGGCTCATCGGCAAAAAAGCCCTTGAACTGGGTGCCCATCGGGTCGTGGGCGGCCAGGAAATGGTAGAGGCGCTGCCCGCTTTCGCTGGCCCCCACTATCACGTAGCGGCTGTGGGGCTCGCCGAAGTAGCGCTGGTAAGCCCGGTAGCAAAACGCCAGCACGAAGCGCCCCAGCACCACGCCCGGAACGGCCAGCCCGTACACCAGCAGCAGCTCCTTCAGGGGCAGTTGCTGCACGTCGAGCAGCAGCGCCGTGCCCAGCAGCAGCAGCGCGTGCATCAGAAAGGTGCGCAGCAGGTAGCCCAGCTTCTCGGCGTAGGTAATCAGCCGGTCGAGGCGGAAGATGTTGGCGTACTGCCGCGAGAGCGTCCACCAGAGCAGGGCAAAAATGATGAACAGAAACGGCGCGTAGCCGGTAAACTCCCAGCTGTGCCACACCAGGAAGCCGGCCAGGCGAAACGCCCCAAAGATGATGGCAACATCCAGCAGCGGCAGGATAAACCGAGTCGAATCGGTATAGTGCGCGTATCGTTCCATAAGCTTGAGGAGTAAGGGTGAAGCATGAGAATGGAGCTGCCGGGCAGGGAATGTTGAGATGATGTGGTGAAGGAAAAGAAGCTATTTCCACTAATCAATGATTTAATTGACCTCCGTCTATAAGGCAAAGTGCATGTATATAAAAAACACTATGTAAAAAGCTTCTTGAGGCCCAACAGACATCGTTCGGCTGGAAAAAACCCAATTTATTTTTATGGTACTACCCCGGGGGTATTTTTGCTTTTATCAGGAAGTAGGCAGTGGCATGAGCGGTTTTTTCTGCTGCTGGAACCGTCCGCCAGGGACATTAACCGCTTCCTTTTTGGGCCGTTCGCCGCCCGGAACAACAAAAAAGCCTGGCCAATCTGGCCAGGCTTTTCAGCAGTAGTGGTAAGAAGTAAGTGCTTGCGGGAGCCGCCTATGCGGTGCGCAGGGCCGGCTCGTGGCCGGGCTGCAGGCTGCTTAGAGAATACTGGCGGTGGTCGGCGGTCAACCGGTCGTCGGTCCGCACGGTCAAGCCAGGGGTAGCGGTTTCAAGGATGAAACGGAGGCCCTGCACAGGGGCAGCCTGGGCACTGGCGGGGCGCAGGCCGGCCTGAGCAGTGGCGGCCGAAGCCACCTGAGCTTGCGCGTCGGGGCGGCTGGTGGCCGGGAATAGGCCGAAGCCGTTGGGGCTAGGCGCTATGCTGCGCATGGCCGTGGAGTTGTGCTTCCAGATTTCGAGGCCGGAGAGGTTGGCGTTGCCGCCGGTGGTGCCCACGTTGAGGGTGCCGTCGGTGACGTTGGCCGTGAACGGGCCCACCCGCTCCCAGTGGCCGGCCGAGCCGGTGCTGTAACCGGTGCGCACGGTCTGGCCCTCGAGCTGGATGTTCAGGGTTTCGGGCGAGTTGTCTTCCCAGATGTACAAGTACACCGAGTACGTGCCGCTGGCCACGCCGCCCACGGCCAGGGTGGGGCCCGTGCCGAACAGGGCCGAGCGAATCATGCCCGCCCGCGCCGCGTCGGTGCTGGGGTTAATCGAAGAAGACGGGCTCGACCAGCCCGAAGCGTTGGTGCTGAAGTTGGCCGCGCCGCTGCTGGCTTCCCAGTTGCGCCCGTCAATCGTGGTGGCCGCGCCGCCCAGGTTAAACGCCCGGTAGAACGTAGCGTTGGCCGGGCCGGTGGCCAGCGGATTGGCAGGCGCGCTCACCGTCACATTCACAGCCGTAGAAGCCGTGGCGGCGCCGGCGTTGTCGGTGGCGCGGGCCGTGAGGCCGAGCGTGCCGGCGGCCGTGGGCGTGTAGCTGAAGGCGTAAGGAGCCGTCAGGTCCTCGCCGAGCTTGGTGGCGCCGTTGAAGAACTCCACTTTGCTCACCGTGCCGTTGGCGTCGGCGGCCGTGGCCGACAAGGTCAGGGCCGTGCCCACCGTGCCCGTCGCGGGCGCGCTCAGGCTCACCGTCGGCGGCGTGTTGGCCGGGGCGGTGGTGCTGTTCTGCTTGAAGATTTCGAGGCCGGAAAGGTTGGCGTTGCCGCCGGTGGTGCCCACGTTGAGGGTGCCGTCGGTGACGTTGGCCGTGAAGGGGCCCACCCGCTCCCAGTGGCCGGCCGAGCCGGTGCTGTAACCGGTGCGCACGGTCTGGCCCTCGAGCTGGATGTTCAGGGTCTCGGGCGAGTTGTCTTCCCAGATGTACAAGTACACCGAGTACGTGCCGCTGGCCACGCCGCCCACGGCCAGGGTGGGGCCCGTGCCGAACAGGGCCGAGGTAATCATGCCCGCGCGGGCCGCGTCGGTGGCCGGGTTGAGCGAGGCGCCGGGGCTCGACCAGCCCGAGGCGTTGGTGCTGAAGTTGGCCGCCCCGCTGCTGGCTTCCCAGCTGCGCCCGTCGATGGTGGCCGCCGCGCCGCCCAGGTTAAACGCCCGGTAGAAGGTCGAATTTGCGGGGTCGCCCGAGGACGTTACAGGCGGCGTCGTGGTGGTGCCGGTGCCCACCGTCACGCTAGCCGTGTTCGAAGTCGTACTCGCGCCGGCGTTGTCGGTGGCGCGGGCCGTGAGGCCGAGCGTGCCGGCGGCCGTGGGGGTATAGCTGAGCGAATAAGGCGAAGTCAGGTCCTCGCCGAGCTTGGTGGCGCCGCTGAAGAACTCCACTTTGCTCACCGTGCCGTTGGCGTCGGCGGCCGTGGCCGACAAGGCCAGGGCCGTGCCCACCGTGCCCGTGGCCGGCGCGCTCAGGCTCACCGTCGGCGGCGTGTTGGCCGGCGCCGTGGTGCCGCTGCCGGCGGAGCCGCCGGGGCCGAGCGTCACGTTGTTCTGGGCCAGCTTTTGCTGCCAGAGGGTCAGCTCGTTCTGCTCCACGCCCAGCGTGATGGGGTTGGGCAAGTGGTTGGTGCCGGTGCAGGTGGCGCAGGCGCCGTTCGAGAGGTCGTGCCGGTCCTGGAAAGGAATGGTGTAGCCCGGGTTGCGGTAGCCGATGGTGTTGTTCTGAATGGTATTGTTGTAGAACACGCTGCTCGACACCTGGTGGCCGTTGAACACGGCCGTGCCCGCATATACGGCGTTCAGCGGCGTGCCATCGGGCAGGTAGGCGCTGGTCACAATGCGGTTGTTGTAGTACTTGATGTCGTGGCCGGCGGCAATGTTCATCCCCGCGTTGCAGGTCGAAACGAACTGGTTGTCATAGGCTTCCAGAAAGGCCGGCACGGTGCTCACGGTGGTGCCGTCGCCGTCGGTGGTCATGCCCGTGCCCGAGTAGGTGCTGCTGGTGGCCGGGAAAGGGTAGGCGCCCTGCACGTAGTTGTCGTGCACGCGGGCCGGGCTCTGGGCCGTGCCGCCCGAGTTGTAGAAGTTGATGTTGTCTTCCACCGACGACAGGTTGGGCTCATTAATCACCTGGTTCCAGGCAATTTCGATGTTGGCGATGTTGCGCACCGTGTTCAGGCCGATGAAGTTGGCCAGGTTGCGCCCGCCGTTGCGGGTGCGGCCGTCGATGTCGAGCACCTTGTTGCGCAGAATGCGCACCGTCTGGCTGGCCGAGCCGTCGCCGCTGAACTGGTAGATGGTAAAGCCCGTGGTGTGCTCCAGGTAGTTGTTCTCGGCCCGAATGTTCCGGGCGTTGGTGGCGGCAATGAAGCGGCCGCGGTACCGGTCGTCCTGGGTGGGCGTGGTGCCGTAGGCCTGGCTGTTGAGCACGGTGATGTCGCCGGGCGTGCCGTTGGCCTGAATCAGGTCGCCGGGGCCCACCAGAATGCAGCCCTGCAGCGTCACCGGCGACGACGTAGCGATGGTCACGGCCGGCGTATTGGAGTCGGTGCTCTTGTAATTGCCGGTGTAGGTGCCGCCTTGGGTGATGGTGATGGGGCCCTGATACGTCACGTTCGGGACGTTTTGGGCCTGGGCCAGTGCCGGCGCCAGGGCCAGACTCAGCCAAGCGGCACGCAGCAATGACGAAATGCGATTTTTCTTAGAATGGACTTTCAAACTGGTGGTTCTGGTTTAAGCAATAGCGCCGAACTCAACCCTTGCAGGCTGCGAAACGCCATCAATGAAAGAAAACACCCAGGTTGTTTTTGTTCAATTATCGCCGCAGCCTGCGCTGCCCGAGCCAATTCATCGCCATGTGTTCGCCAGCCTCATTCCGGACTGTGGCCAGCGGCCAGCACGGCAACGGTTTTCGCCGCGAAAAACGCGGGAACCCCCATTATTAAATTGACTCTGACAAGTGATTCAGGCTTTTACTTCAACAACACAACTCCAACACCCTCGGCCGACGGCCCCCTGGCCGCCCTTGTTTGGTTCGTCAGCTTCCGCAGAAAATTCCTTCTTGGCGAAAGACTTACCACGTAACCCGACGAGCCTTCTTGATGTTCATCTTGTAAAAGTGATACACCAAGACTTGCTCTTCGTAGCAAATCTACAAAGCGAAGGGGAATTTAGTTCATCCCGGGGAACTTGTACTATTGCCGATGTATGCAAACAATAGAAAATCGAAATTGAATATTTTTACGTTACCTCCTCATTTATCGGTACTTAGCACAGAAGCGTTTGTGAGTGCTCGGGAGCAAAAAAAGTTGAAAAGGACGGCTTCAACTCACGCTGTCAGTGAATTGAAGCCGCCCTCCGCGGCTGTGAAGGCCAGGCAAGCCGCCCCGGTACGGGCGGCCGCTGCGGGTTTACTGGTCGAGAAACACCGCAAAATCGGTTAGCTGCACCGGCTGGTCGGCTTGGTGCAGGTGGCACAGCGGCACTTCGCCGTAGAACGAGGCCCACATGGAATAAGAACTGGGCGGCCCCAGCAGGTAGTCGCAGCCGGCCAGGGCGTAGAGGTCTTCCACAAAATGGCCGCTGCCGCGGTGCACGGGCAGGCCGGCAAAATCGGCCAGGTGCAAGTCTTCGTCGGAGCACAGCAGGAACTCGACGCGCCGGCTGGGGGCAAACTGGGCCCGCAGGGCCCGCATGTGGCGGGCGTACACGTCATTGCCGAAGAAATACTGCCCGTTGGCAAAGGTGGCGTAGTCGCCACGCCGGATGTGCACGCCCACCAGCACCTCGGCGGTGCTGCGGCAGCGGGCCAGCACGGCCGCCACGGCCTGCCGGTGCGGCGGCACCAGCGCAAACAGCCGGCGGATGAGGGCGGCGTGCCGGGCAAAGCTGGGCCGGTCGCGGAAGCACCAGCCGTGCAGCAGCACCACGCGCTGGCGCACGGCGGCGAGGTAGGGCGCCGCGCCCAGGTCGAAGGTACCGGCGCTGTCGTCGAGGTAGAGCAGCTGCGGCAGGCCCGTCCAGGCCGGCAGCCAGCGGCGCACGGCGGCCAGCCCCCGAAACACCTGCGGCCGCTGCACCAGGCCCAGCAGCCACTCCAGGGCGCGGGCCAGCCACTGGTGGGGCAGTAGCGCCAGCCGCACCGGCAGCGCACCGAAATCATCGGCCGCCGGGGCCTCAAAAAAACGGGCGTAGGCCGCAAAGCTCGGGTTGGCCACGGCGTGTCCGTGCTCGGCGGCGTTGGCCACGAGGTGGGCAAAGAGAAACAGCCGGTTGCCCAGCTGGCCGAAACGTTTTACCAGAATGACCATGAGATGGTAGGGGTAGAGACGCAATATGTTGCGTCTCGTCGTTGAACGAAGACGCCCGAACGGTGACGCTAAAACGCTATGCAAACGGCGCGGCTGACGTGACGCAACATATTGCGTCTCTACCCCGGTTTTAATGCAGAAAATACCCCAGCAGCCGGCGCAGGTAGCCGTTGAGCAGGAAGAAGGGCAAAAAGAAAACCGGCGCGTTTTTGAGGGCGAAGTAGGTGAAATTGCGCAGGTTGCCACCGCCCCGGATGCCGAACAGGTGCTGGTAGTAGCCGCGCAGGCTGCGCCGCCGCCGGGTCTGCACCTGGCCGCTGTCGTCGGGGTAGGTGAGCAGGTGGGTGTCGTAGTTGACGTACACCGGGAACCCGGCCCGCCGGGCCTGGCTGGTGAAGTCGTAGTCGGCCAGGTAGTGGGGCAGGTGGCGCTCGTCGAACAAGCCCTGCGTGACGAATACCGCGGCCGGAATCAGCAGGCCGCGGCCGGGCAGGTAGGTCACGGGGTGCAGCCCGCACCGGTCTTCGGGCGGCAGCGTGGCCAGCAGGTTGTGGCGCTGGTGGGTCAGAAAGCTGAAGGTTTCGCCGCCAAACACGGGTTGGCCGGTGGCGGCGTCGAGCTCCACGGGGCCGAGCAGGGCGCTGGGCTGGCGCCGGGCCCAGCGCAGGGCATTTTCGATGAAATCGGGCGGGGCCACCACGTCGTTGTTGAGCGTCATGACGCGGTCGGCGCCACGGGCCAGGGCGTGGCGAATGCCCAGGTTCACGGCGGCCGTCCAATAGAGCTGGCCGGTGCCGGGCAGCACCTCCACCGCCGGAAACTCGCGGGCCAGGTGCGCGGCGGTGCCATCGGTGGAGCCATCGTCGACGACGACCACCCGGAAATGCTGCACCTTCTGCGCTTGCAGCGACTGCAGGCAGGCCCGCGTGAAGTGCCAGCGGTTGAAAACGGGAATGATGACGTAGAGCACGGCCGTGATGAAAAGGTGAGAAAGGGTGACGAATAAGGCGTTGGCCCGCCGTGGCTACGCCACTTCGGCCGGCACGGGCGCCGGCACCAGGTCCGACAGCACGTGGGCGGCGTCGGCGGCGCGCAGCAGCAGGCGGGCCACCAAGGCCGGCCAGCTCTGTTCGCGGGCATAGGCGAAGCTGGCCCGACCCCGCCGTTCGAGCTCGTCGGGGTGGTCGTAGAGGTGCTCCACGGCGCGGGCCAGGGCGGCGGCCGTGGCCTCGGGCGACTGCACCGGCACTTTCAGCCCCGCGTCGTCGGGGATGAAGTCGGTGGCGCCGTGGTGGTCCAGCGTCAGAATGGGCAGGCCCATGGCCATCGACTCTAAGTACTGGGCCGCGTAGCTGTCGCGCAAGCTGCAGAGCATGAACAGGTCGTGGGCCAGAAAAGCCGAGCGCACCGTGGCGTAGGGCGCGTTGCCGTGCCAGGTCACGCGGTGGTGCAGGCCGGCGGCCTCTATCCAGCCGGGCAGCAGCGGGGCCACTGGCCCGTCGCCGTAAATGTTGAGGTGAAACCGCACCCGCGGGTGCACCTGCCCCAGGGCCTCGAGCACCAGGTGCAGCCCCTTGCGCGGAAACAGCCGGGCCAGCCACAGAATGCGCAGCTCGCGCCCGGCCAGGGGCGCGCGCGCCGGGTACTCGGGCGGGAAGAAGCTGAGGGGCAGGGCCGTGCTCATGGCCAGCTCCACGTGGCGGGCGCCCAGTTCCCAAGCCAGCTGGGCCGTTTCGCGGTTGGCCGCAAACACCAAGGCGGCGTGGCGCAGCGTCTGGCGCACGTTGGGGTCGAAGGTGATTAGCAGCCAGCTCACCAGGTTGCGCAGGGTTTCGGTCTTGAACCAGTCGGGCAGGTAGCGGCGCAGCAGCTTGGGCGCCTGCTGCCCCCCGCCCACGGGCCCAAAAATGAGCGGCCGGCCCAGGCGCCACAGCCAGGAAGCAAACTGCAGGCTGCCAAAGGTGACGTGGTGCACCAAGTCGAAGCACACACTTTGGTCGAGGGGCCGGGCCAGCCGCCAGGCGCGGTACTGCCACACCATGTAGTGCAGGTACACGCCAAACTGCCAGCGGTACAAGAACTCCACCCACCCCGGCACGGGCACGAACACAAAGTGCAGGCGTTGGGCCGCCGGATTGGCCGCGCGGGCATGCATTTCGGCCTCAATGGCGTCTTTCCCCCAAGGCGTGGTGAGGCACCACACCTCGTGGCCGAGGTTGGCCATCTCCCAGGCCCAGTTGAAGCCATTGCCGCCCTCGCCGCCGTGAGTCGGGTCGCAGGCATACGCCGAAAGCAAAATTTTCATCGCGGAGCAGCTTCAACGGTCACGGGAGAAAAGGAGGGGCCGACGCCCGCCGCCACCGCCGGGCGGGCCGGCCGCAGCAGGCCCCGCAGCTTGGCCCGCAGCCGCCCGCCCAAAAAAGCGCGAAACTGCTGCCGGTCGCGCGGCCGGTCGTTGAGCACCCGGCTGGGGTGGCGCAACGGCCAGTGCAGCTGGCCCGTGGGCAGGGCGGCGTGGGGGTCGGTGGCGTCCTGGGTGTGGGTGGCCTCTTCGTGTCCGAAGCCGATGTTGGTGACCAGGTTCACGCTGGGCATGATGGTGAGGCCGGCGTGGGCCGCCCGGGCAAAATGCCACTGGTAGTCCCAGGTGGTGAAGGGACGCGGGCCGTGGTACAGGTCCCAGAACTTGCGCAGGAAATACTGGCTTTCGAGCTGGCTGCTGAAGCTGCCGCGCAGGCGGCCGTGGGCGGCCAAAGTGGGCAGGGCGTGCAGGTGCAGGTCGTAGTGCTGCCAGGCGCGGCGCCAGGTGGCCCAGCCCCAGGTGTGTACTTGTTGGGAGAAATAATAGGAGTCGGTTTTGGGGCCCAGCGCGCTGCCGGCGTCGGGGCCAAAATGGTTGCCCCCGATGTGCATCACGCGGGTGTCGTGGCGGTAGCGGGCCAGCAGCTCGGTGCAGAACGGGATGAAATCGGGCGCGGGCAGGCAGTCGTCTTCCACGATGATGCCTTCGGTCTCGTGGGCAAAAAACCAGTTGATGGATTCGGACACGGCCACGCTGCAGCCCAGGTTGTTGACGCGGAACAGCGTGTGCACTTCGCAGTTCCAGCGGGCCGTAATCTGCATCACCACGGCCCGCACCTGGGCGCAGAGGGCCTCGTCGGTGGGGTGGCCGGGGCGGGCGCCGTCGGCGGCCACGTACAGCCGATGCACCCCGGCCACCATCAGCCGGTTGAGCACCTGGGCCGTGGCGTCGGGGCGGTTAAAAACCAGGAACAGGACCGGCGTCTCGCAACGGGGCCGTACGGGGGGCTTGTCAGCCGGCGGAAGTGGGGGCGAGGGTATCATGGGGGATGAGGCTTGCGGAATGATTAAAAGAATTGGTGGCCAGCGGGCTGATTTCCAGTCCGTAGCGCACGGCCTGATAAATTTCGAACGTGCGGTCCAGCACCGTGGCGGGGTCGTGGCGGGCCAGGGCCACGGCCTGGGCCTGGCGGGCCAGGCGGGCGCGCAGGGCGGGGGCGTGGTGCAGGCGCAGCACCTGGGCGGCCAGGCTGTCGGGCGTGGGCTCGGCAAAGAGGCCGGTTTCGCCGTCTTCGATGAGGGAGCTCACGCCGCCCACGTTGGTGGCCACCACGGGCAGGCCCGCCACCTGGGCCTCGCACACGCTGTTGGGGCTGTTGTCGAGGTAGGACGGGTGAATGAGGCACTCGGCTTCGCGGCAGAGCCGGGCCAGCTGCTCGCCGTTCTGGTAGCCGCGGTATTCCACGTCATCGGGGCGCAGGTGGCGCAGCGGGTAGCGGCGGTAGGCGTCGGCCACCTCGTTGGGGTAGTGCCCGCCGGCTATCACCAGCTTGAAGTCGGTGGTTTGGCGGAGGATGTCGAAGGCGGCCAGGGTTTCTTGGTAGCCCTTCATCACCTGCGAGCCCCCCATGAACAGCAGCACCGGCCGGCCGCCGGCGGGCGCGGCGCGGGGCTCGTGCGCGGCCCGGAAAAACGGCTCGCGCAGGGCCTCCCAGTTGTGGTAGATGCGGGCTTTGGGGTTGAAGCGGGCCGCGTGGGCGGCGTCCCAATGCGTGCGGCACGAGAAGTTGGGCATCAGCGGGAGGTACTTGCGCTCGTAGTAGCCGGCCAGCGTCCAGAGCACCTTGCGCCACGAGAGCAGCCCCGGCACGCACTTCACGCACTCCGACACCAGCCCCTGCATCGAGAGCAACAGCGGCATGTCGAGCCCGGCCGCCGCCGCCGGAAACTGCAGCTCCGAGCCGTGTAGGTGCAGCAGGTCGTAGCGGTGCGCGTGCTGGCGCAGGTAGCGCGCCGTGATGCCGATGCGCTGCTGGTAGAGCGTGAACAAGTCTTGCCGAAAGGCCGGCACGCGCAGCGAAATGAAGCGGATGCCTTCGTGGTCGAACTCTTCCACGGGGCGCTCCTGGCGGGCGTTCCAGTTCAGAATGCTGAGCTGCACGCGCGGGTGCCGGCTGAGCAAGTCGGCCAGCGTCACGAGCCAGGGCACGGGGTGTTCGCGGGTGATGCGCGGCGAAGGGTAAGCCGCAAGCCACAGGATTTTCATGGCCGGAAGAGTTAGAAAGAAGAAAAAGGGCAGGGCCGGCGTGCCGCCTACGGCGTGGCCCCAACTCGCGGCGGGTGCGCCGCCAGCAGGTCAGTACTTTGCAAAACGGCGGGTTCCAGGTGTGCGCTGGCGTTGGCTGTTGGCAGCGCCCGCCCCGGTGCTGGCCGGGCGGCTCCCGCCGGCGCCGGCCGGCTGGTGATGGCCAGCAGCAGGCCAATGAAGCCGTAGGCGTAGTTGGGCCAGTCGTAGGAAAGCCCGAACACCGGAAACGTGGCCACAAACGCCAGCAGCGCCGCCGGGCCTTCCTGCAGGGGCGCCAGGCTCAGCAGGCAGCGGCCCAGCTGCACCGCCGGCACGCCCAGCACCAGCAGCATCCCCAGCCAGCCAAAGTAGAACAGCCGGTCGAGGTAGAAGCTGTGGAAGTGGTGGCCGGTGAAGTCGGGCCACACTTGCTTGCCCGAGTCGTCGCTGTAGAACTGCACGGGCACTTCAAAGCCCTGCAGCCGCCAGCCGGCCAGGGGCCGCTCGCGCACCAGCGGCAGGTAGGCCTCGTACTGCTGCATGCGGAAGGTGCCGGTGCCCTGCGTGGTGGGGTGCTGAATGTCGCTGATGCTTTTGGCCAGTTTCTGCACCACGTCGGGGTTGTCGAGCACCACGGCCAGGCCGCTGGCCAGCCCCAGCCCCACGCCCAGCGCCCCCAGCACGGCCAGCCGCGTGCCCCAGGCCCGCGCCGCCGGCACCCGCAGGGCCAGCAGGCCCAGGTCGAGCACCAGCGCCAGGGCCGTGCACACCCACACCGTGCGGTGCTGCAAAAACACTATCAGCGCCAGGCACAGCAGGCCAGCCAGCCCATAGACCAGGTTGTTGGAGGAGATATAAAAGTTGAGGCAGAGCAGCAGCACCGGCAGCAGCAGGTAGGCCGACGTGACGCTAAACCCCCGCTCGGTTTCCAGAAACGAGCCCAGCGTCAGCGCCTCAGGGTAAACGACAATCAGACTGAGCAGCAGCGTCGCCAGCATCAGGCCCGCCAATTGCCGGTAAGACGGCGGCGGAAAACGCCGGTAAACCGCGTACATCCCAAACAGCGGGAGCAGCGCCGTCAGCTTGCTAAACACGTGGGGGTATTTGGCCCACGAATGCCACAGCGCGTACGACTCCAGCGCCAGCCCCGCCATGCTGACCAGCAGCACCGCCAGCCACACCTGCACCACTGGCTGAAAGTATCCGTAGTAGCGCACCGCCGCCGCCAGCGATAAGGCCGTCAGGGCGTACTCGTAGCGCAGCCCCAGCCCGGCTTCGTCGGCCTTCCCAAAAAAGAAGGCGTTGAAGGCCGGGTTGGTGAACAGCACCGCCAGCAGCGGCAGCAGGTACAGAAAGCGCAGGTTGAGTTTCATGGCGCGCGTAGGTTTCCAGACTATCTAAAGTCAAGTCACAGGTAGTAAGGGTAATGTGTGTTTAAAGTCATTCAGGCGTTTCATTATTCTCGCTTCTCGCTTCTCGCTTCTCGCTTCTCGCTTCTCGCTTCTCATGGCATGGTCAGCACGAGTTCGGACATGGGCACGGCCAGCGAAGCCCGGAAGTGCCGCCGCGCGTGCTCATAGAAATTGAGGGTGGCGTCCACCATCTGGCGCACGTCGAAATGGGCGGCGGCATGTGCAGCTTGCTCGCGGCTGAGCTGCCGGCGCAGGCTGGGGGCGTTGAGCCAACTGTGCAGCACGGCGGCCAGGCCGGCCGGGGTGATGTCGGGCGGCAGCAGGGCCGCGGGGGTGGCGCGCAGCACCTCGGGCACGCCGCCCACGGCCAGCGCCAGCGCGGGCACGCCGGCCGCCATGGCCTCCACCAGCACCAGCCCGAAGGTTTCGTGGGTGGCCACGTGCACGTACAGTTCGGCGGCGCGCAGCAGCGGCAGCACCTGCTCGTGCTCGCGGTAGCCCAGCAGGAGCACCACGTCTTCCAGCCCAAGCTCGGCAATGTGCTGGCGGAGCAGCGCCTCGTCTTCGCCCTTCCCCACCAGGCCCACCACAAAATCCTGGCGGAACTGGCGCAGGGCGTGGGCGGCCCGCACCAGCAGCAGCTGGTTTTTGCGGCTTTCGAGGTGGCCGATGTTGAGCAGCACGGGGCGGCCGGCGGCGCGGCGGCGCAGCTCCGCATCGGGCGTGGCGGCGCGCCCAGCGGCCAGGTCGATGCCGTTGGGCACCACGCGGCTTGCGCAGTGGGGCGGCAGGGCGGCCCGCACCGCCTCCAGCCCAAACCTCGACACGCCGATGAAGTACTGGGTGCGCGCCAGCAGGTGCGCGTACCACCGCCCGATGGCCCGCGCCGCCGCGGGGCCGCGGGGCTTCTGGCGCAGCTCGTCGGCGGCCGGGTGGGCGTTGAAGTGGCCCGTCACCACCACCGGCACGCGGTTGCCCAGGGCGTGGCGGGCGGCCAGGCCGCTGCCCAGGTCCTGGGCGTTCACCACGTCGTAGCGGCGGCTAGGGTCGATGCCCCAGCGAATGTGCAGGTAGTAGGCCACGGTGGTGGCCAGGGCGCGGGGCACCGGCCCCAGCCGCCGCAGCAGGTGGCGCAGCCCCGCCACCAGGTGCCGCCGCGGCCCGGTGAGGGTGGCAGGCGTCACCACGTCTACCTGGTGCCCGCGCTGGCGCAGCTGCTCGGCCAGGCGCACGTAGTGCACCCGCACCCCGGAAGGCGCGTCGGGCTTCAAAAACGAAACCAGCAGAATGTTCATGGCTGAAGGGGCGAAGGCTGCGGCCCAAAGCCGGGCGTGAACGACGACGAAAGCGGTGCCTGCCGCTCCAAAAACCGCAGGTAGCCGGCCAGGAAGCGGGCCCCGGGGCTGGCCGCATTGCCGGGCCGCAACCGCCCCAGGAAACGGCGCAGCTCCTCGCGCAGGGCCGGGCGCGGGCGCAGCAGCATGAGCCCGCCCAGAACCACGGCGCCGGCCAGCATCAGCAGGGTGAGGGCGGCGGGGGCGGGCCAGGCCAGGGGCTTCAGAACCCAATGCAGCAGGCCCAGCAAGGCGCCCAGCGCCGCCGCATGAAACAGGCCCGGTCCGTAGGCGGCCAGCAGGCGCGGGTAGGGCAGGGCCAGCTCGTGGTGCATCAGCCGCAGGAACAGGGCCGTGCGCACTAGCTCATTCAATACCAGAGCGCCGGCAAAGCCCGCCAGCCCGTAGCCGCGCAGAAAAAAGAAGAATAACACCAAGCTGCAAAGGGCCAGCAGGTTGGCGTTGATTTTGGCCGTGAGGGCCGCCCGGGCATCGCACACAATGCCGGCAAACATGGTAATGAGACTCAGCGGCACGGCGGCGCACAGAATGCGCAGCACCGGCACGGCGGCTTCCCAGCCCGGCCCCAGCACGGCGCGCACCAGCACCGGCGCGGCCACCGCCACGCCCGCCCCCAGCGGTAAGATGCCCGCCGCCACCAGCGTGATGCTGCCCAGGTACACGCCGCCCAGCTTGGCGCGGTCGGCCTGCACCTGGCTGAAGGCCGGGAAAATGACCCGCGACACGCTGCGCGTGAGCAAATACAGCGGCAGCGTAATCAGCATCGAAGCCCGGTTGTAGATGCCGAGCAGCGCGGCGCCCAGCAGCCGCCCAATCAGCAGCGTGTCGAGCGAGCTGGTGATGAATTCGAGGAAGCTGGTGAAGGTGATGCGCGTGCCGTAGGCCAGCAGCGGCCGGTAGTGCGCCCACCGGAAATACAGCCGTAGAGAGTGCCGCGTCACGGCATAGGCCAGCAGCGCCACCAGCAGGCCCTGGGCCAGGTTGGCCACCACCAGGCTCCACACGCCCCAGCCCGCCCAGGCCATGGCGATGCCCAGCCCGCCGTAGGCCAGCACGTAGGCGGTGGTTTCGATGATGGCCAGCGTACGGAAGGCCATGCGCCGCCGCAGAATGCTCAGGGCCGTGGCCGACAGCCCGTTGAAGAACAGCCCGAGGCCCATGAGGCGCACCAGCGGCACCACGGCCGGCTCGTCGAACACCAGCCGGGCCAGCGGGGCGCCCACGGCCAGCGCCAGCGCGCACGCCCCGCCCAGCAGCGCCGCCGAGGTGAAGGCCGCGCGCACATCCTCGTCGGTCATGTCGGGCTTTTGCACGAGGGCGTGCTCCAGCCCAATCTGCGAGAAGTAGGTACCAAAGCGAATGACCACGCCCGCCAGCGCCACCAGCCCGAAGGCGGCCGGGGCCAGCAGCCGGGCCATCACGCCGGTGTAGCCCAGCTGGAGCACGGCCATCACCACCGTGGCGGCCGTGCTCCAGCTGATGCTGTGCAGCGTGGAAGTAGTCAGGTTTTTTGCTGAAGCCATGAGGGGGGCGAGGCCTTATTTGTAGTAGGCGTAAGCATTGCGCTGGTGGCGGTGCTCGTAGCTGCCGGCAAAGCGCACGTCGTTGATGAGCAGGTACACCTGCCGGATTTTCTCGTCCTGGTACAGCTCGTTGATGCGGCCCACCAGGTCGCGGTCGGTGTAATTGTGGCGCACCACGTACACCGTGGCGTCGAGGTGCTGCACCAGCACGAAGTATTCGGCCACGAAGCCCACGGGCGGCGTGTCGAGCACCACGTAGTCGTACTCGGCGCGCAGGCGTTGCAGCAGCGTGGCCATGCGCGGGCTTTCGAGTAGCTGCGTGGGCCGGGCCGGCACCGGGCCGCAGGGTATCAGGTCGAGGCCGGGCACGCCGCTGGGCCGGCGGCACTCGTCGAGGGTGCAGTCGTCGGCCAGGTAGCTGGTGAGGCCGTGCAGGGAGCTGGGCGCCAGCAGGAAATAGGCGGCCACGGTGGGGCGGCGCAGGTCGGTTTCCACCAGCACCACGCGGCGGCCGGAGTGGGCCAGCTCGGTGGCCAGATTCACGGCGCAAAAGGTTTTGCCCTCGCCGGGCACCGTCGAGGTCACACCCAGCACCTTTTTATCGGGCCCGGCCGTGAGGTACTGCAGGTTCACCCGAATAGAGCGAAACGACTCGGCAATGGGGCCTTTGTTGCGGTGGGCCAGGTCTTTGGTGTCGGCCGGGGTGCCGTGGGCCACCACGCCCAGCACCGGAATGTTGGTCATGCGGGCCAGGTCGTTCTGGCCCTGCACGGTCTGGTTGGCTTTGTCGAGCAGCAGCACCAGGCCGGCGGGCAGCAGCAGCCCGGCCAGCAGCGCAATGAGCCCCACCAGCTTGGGATTGGGCGAATCGGGGCCGGCGCTGGTGCGTTGGGCGCGGTCCACTACGCGCTTGTCGGTGGTGTTGGTGGCCAGGGCCAGGGCGGCCTCGTTGCGCTTCTCCACCAGGAAGTTGTAATTCTTTTCGTTGAAGTCGCTCTCGCCCTTCAGCGAAGCCAGCTGGCGCTCGTTCTCGGGCATGCGGCTGATTTGGCCGCGCACCCGGGCCAGCTGGGCGTCGAGGTCGCGCAGGCCGATGGCGGCGGTGCGGCTCATGTTGGTGAGGGTCTGCATCAGGGCCTCCTTGGTGCTGCGGATGCGCTCGTCCGTCACCACCAGCAGGGGGTTGGCGTCGCTGCCGTTCACGCTCAAGGCGGCGCGGCGGCTGTTGAGCTCGTTGAGCTGCAGAATGAGGCTGTTGAGCACGCCGTCGTCGATGCCGGCGCTGCTGGGCGAGGCCATCTGGCCGCCGCCCCGGTTGGCCTGCAGGTAGTCGAGCAGGCTCTGGCAGTAGCGGCGGGTGGTGGCGGCGCGGGCGCGGGCCGTTTCCAGCTCGGCCAGCCGGCCAATCTCCGACGACGACTGCGCCTGCACGTCCACCACGCCCCGCGTGGCCCGGAACGCCGACAGCGCCCCCGCGGCCTGCTGGCGGGTGCGGGCCAGCTTGGCAATCTCCTCATCCAAAAACGCCAAGCTTTTGCGGCCGGTCTGGTTTTTGGCGCGCAGGTCGGCGGCGATGTACACGGCCATCAGCGTATCGAGAAAGGCCTGTGCCTGGACCGGCACGCTGTTTTTGAGGCGTATCTCCACAATGCGCGAGTCGTGGTCGATGGGGCGCACGGCCAGGCCTTCGGCGTAGCGGCCGGCGGCCCCGTTCACGTCGTTCAGCACAAAGCCGTAGCGCCCGGCGCCGGCCTCGAAGGGCACGCCCGGCACGGGCCGCAGCACCAGGCGCAGCAGCGGGTGGCGCAGGGTGTCGCCGGCGGCCAGGGTGGTGTCGAGGCGCACGTTCCAGGTGTCGCGCACCACGCGGCCGGTGGGCAGGTCGGCGAGCCGGGCGCGGGCAGCGGTGGCCTGCAGGCGGTAGCGCCCGGCCCCGGCGGGCGTCACGTACACGCGCACGTCGGCGAGCTGGGGGGCCGTCAGGTCGGGCAGCACCTCAAAGGGCATGGCGGCGGCAGGCTGCTCGCGGCGCAGCACGGGCCGCAGGCGGTTCAGCCAGGAGGCGGGCTCGCGGAAGTAGGCCACGGCAAAGGGCAGCCGGCGCACGGCCTGCCGCACGGTGGCCCCCGAGGTGATGAGGCCAATTTCGTCTTCCATCTTCAGCCCCTTGTCGTGCACTTCCAGAATCTGCAGCAGCTCCTGGGCCCGCTTCGAGCCCGTGGCCTGGTCGCCGAGCAGCATGGTGGCGCGCAGGCCGTACACCGGCGGCGTCACTTGCAGGTACACGTAGGCCAGCGCCCCGGCCAGCAGCAGGGCACCCGCAAACAGCAGCCAGCGCCGCCGCAGCTTAAAAAACAGCTGGCTCAGGTCCAGTTCGTCGGGGGCCGGTTCGGGAGGTGTTTTCATACGGCAAGCCGGGCCCGGCGGCGGCCCGCAGCCGCCCGCCTGCCCCGCGGTTAGTTGGATTTCAGAAAGCTGAGCAGCAGCACCACGGCCGAAATGCCGGCGAAGGCCAGGCCGAGGTTGTTGGCGTTGGCGCGGGCGGCGCGGGCCTGCAGCGGCTCCACGTAGAGGGCGTCGTTGGGCAGCAGGTAGTAGTAGGGCGAGCCCAGCAGGGCAGGGTCGGTGAGGTTGAGCAGCACCACCTGCGAGCCCGTGGGCGTTTGGCGGATGAGCTTCACGTTCTGGCGGTTGCCGTATTCGGTGAGGTCGCCGGCCAGGCCCAGGCCTTCGAGCACGCTGGCCTGGCCGTTGTACACGAAGTAGCGGCCGGGGTTGCGCACCTCGCCCAGTACCGTCACCTTGAAGCTCAGCAGCTTCACCACCACGTTGGCCCCCCGCACGAAGCCGCTCACGCGCTGCTGCACCAGGGCCTGCGCGGCCATAACATCCAGCCCGGCCACTTTGAGGGCGCCCACCGTGGGCAGCGTAATCTGCCCATCCTCGCTCACCGAGTAGCCGCTCAGGAACATGGCGCCGGGGTCGCTGTTCATCATGACGCGCGCATCGGCCACGTTAAACAGCTCGTTGAATTCGGGCTGCGGGCTCTGCACCCGCACCGACAGCACGTCGTTGGGCTGAATGCGGTAGCTGGGTCGGGCATTGGCCACGGCCACGGCCGAGGACGCGGAGTAGCCCGGGCTTTGCAGGTAGGGCAGCTGCCGTTGGGCCACGCAGCCGCTCAGCAGCGTTAGGGCCGGCAGCAGCCACCGCAAGCAGGAGGAGGGGAGAGACGGCATGGCGAAGGAAGCAGTGGCGGTCGGAGCAGGCAGTGGGCCCCCGAAACGGGTTGGGTGACGGTTCTGGCGCGGCGAGGGGTGCTCGCGGCGCACCGGGCAGCAGCCGGTTGGAGTAGCCTGACAAAACTCGTCGCCGGTCCCAGCCATCGAAATGAGGAGCATCAATTTCCGAATTGAGGATGCTCACTTGCGCGCCGCAGCGGTAAGGGCCTTATTGCCAAACGAAAACCCTCCGGACCTTTTCAGCTGCCGACAGTGCCCGCGGCGCGCCATGGGGCAAAATTCCGCAGCGGGCACACGAGTCCGCGGTTGCATTTTCTTTGATAATATACTATATTTGATATATTGTGATGGCGTCCGGGTGCATCACAATACTGCGCTGCCGTCACTGCCTCATTCCTCGTAAGCGCCATGGCTGACTCCGCACTTCTCCGCTGCCTTATCGTGGACGACAACGAAGCCAGCCGCCTGATGCTGGCGCACATGGTTGGGCTCACCCACACGCTGGAGCTGGTGGCCAGCCTGCCCGACGGCGTGCAGGCCCTGAGCTACCTGCAAACCCACCCGCCGGTCGACATCCTGTTGCTCGACATCGAAATGCCGGAGCTGACCGGCCTCGCCCTCGTGCAGCTCCTGCCCGAGCCCCACCCGGAAATCATCCTCGTGAGCACGCACGCCGACTTCGCCATCGAAGCCTTCGAGCTGCACGTGACCGACTACCTGGTGAAGCCGGTCGATTTCGCCCGGTTTCGGCGGGCCGTGGACGTGGCCGTGCGCCGCCGCCGGGCCGCCCTGGCCCACGAAGCCGCCGCCGCATTGCCCGTGGCCGCCCGCAAAGACGCCCTCGAAGACTGGTCGGAGCTGTTTGTGAAAGTCAACAACCGCTTGGTCAAGCTCAATTTCGACGAAGTGCTCTACATCGAGGCCATGTCGATGTATTCGGTGCTGGTCATGGCCAACCACAAATACATTGTGCACGCCACGCTCAAGCAGCTGGCCGAGCGGCTGCCGTTTGCGCACTTTCAGCGCGTGCATCGGTCCTACATCGTCAACACCCGCCTCATCGACAGCATTGAGGACAACATGCTGGTGGTGGGGCCTTACGAAGTGCCGCTGGCTAAATCCTACCAGGAGGTGCTGTTTCGCTCTATTCGGAGCTTGTAACGTGGGCGTCCGCGTCGCGGCGCAGGGCCTGCACCACGTCTTCCACGGTGGCCACAAATTCCTGCGCCGCCGCCCGAAACGCCGCCGGGTCCACCGCCGCCGGGCCGCGCCCCCGCCCGTGAATGGGCGCAAGCAGGGTGGTGGTGCAGGTTTCGAGCCCGCCCACGTCCAGCGTCTTCACATTGAAGTGCAGGTAGTGCACCTGCTGGGCCGCCGTGCGCCAGTCGCCCGCGGCGGCGGCCGCGCTCAGCTTGGCCAGGGCGGCGGGGGCATTGTTCAAAAACGAGGCAACGACTTTGTCCACCAGCGCGTGGTCGCCTTTGGCAAAGCTCTGCAGGCCGGCCAGGCTGTAGGGGCGCGCCGGCCGGGGCACGGCCAGGAGCTGCTGGCACAATTCGGCTTCGCTGAAGGGCTTGGCTAGCCGGCCGATGATGCCCTGGCGCCGGTAGTAGTCGTCGGGGCGCGGCAGCGCGGCCGCCGTGAACGCAATGACCGGGGTGTGGGCCCGCGCCGGGTGGGGCAGGGCGCGCAGGCGGCGCACCACCTCCAGCCCGCTGAGGTCCGGCATCTGAATGTCGAGCAGGGCCACGTCGAAGTCCTGCGCCGCCAGCAGGCGCAGCGCTTCGCTTCCGCTGGCGGCTTCGGTGGGCCGAATGCCCCAGTCGGCCAGCGTCAGGCGCGTGACTTCGCGGTTCATCTCGTTGTCGTCGGCCAGCAGCACGCGCAGGCCCGCCAGGCGGGCCGGGAGGGAGGGCTGCTCCGCGGCGGGCGCCGGCCGGGCCCCGGCTGGGGCTTTGGGCAGGGCCAGCTCCAGCGCGAAGCAGCTGCCCCGGCCCGGCTGGCTGGTCACGCCGAGCGTGCCGCCCATTTGCCGGGCCAGGCGCCGACTGATGCTCAGGCCCAGTCCGGCGCCGCCGTAGTGCCGGCCGGTGGCCGCGTGGGCCTGGGTGAAGTCGTCGAACACGCTCGCCAGCATTTCCGGCGCAATGCCAATGCCGGTGTCGGCCACCCGAAACCGGACCCGCAGGGCGGTGGAGCTTTCGGCCAGCACCCGGCAGCTAACGCGAATGCTGCCCCGGTCCGTGAATTTCAGGGCGTTGCTCACCAGGTTGAGCAGAATCTGGTTGAGGCGGAGCGGGTCGCCCAGCACCCAGCGCCGCGGAAACGGCCGCCCCGCCGTGGCCCCCAGAAACCGCAGCCCCTTCTCCCGGGCCTGCGCCGCCAGCGGCCGCAGCACGGCGTCCACCGAGTCGCCCAGCACAAACGGCACGGCTTCGAGCTCAATGGCCCCGCTGTTGAGGCGGCTGAGGTCGAGCACGTCGTTGAGCAGGCCGGTGAGGTGCGCGCCGGCCTGGCAAATGCTGCTCAGCAAATACCGCTGCCGCTCGGTCAGGGCGGTTTTGCCCAGCTGCGCCGCCAGCCCCAACATGCCGTGAATGGGCGTGCGCACCTCGTGGCTGATGCTGGCCAGGAACACTTCGCGGGCCCGGGCGCTGGCCGCCGCCTGCTGACGGCTGCGCCGGGCTTCCCGCTCGGCCTCGATGCGCGCCGTGATGTCGTGCGAATGGCCGATGACGTAGGCCGGCTGGTCGGGTTCCTGCACCAAGGTGTTGTGAAACAACAGGTAGCGCACCTTTCCGGGCGCCGTGGCTACCCGCAGTACGCCCGTGGCGCTGCCCGCCGAACTGACCCGGGCCAGGTACCGGCTCAGCGCGCCCTGCTGTTCCGGCTGCAGAAACCGGCCAAGGGGCTGGCCCACCAGCTCGGCTTCGGGCCGCTGCAGGAGCGCGGCCAGGGCCGGGTTCACCGTAAGCAGGCGGCCGGTCAGGTCGTGGGTGCAAATCAGGGTTTGGGTGTGGCGCAGCAGGTCGTGGTACTGCTTTTCGCGCAGGGCCAGCACCTGCTCGTGGCGCTTGAGGTCGGTGATGTCGGTGGTCACGCCCAGCACGAACACCGTGCCGTCGGGGTTGTGCAGGGGGCAGCGCACGGTCTGGTACCAGCGCCGCTCCCCCGAGTCAAGGGTCAGCGTCATTTCCTGCCGCACCTCGCCGTTGGTTTGCCGCGCTTGCTCGTTGATTTCGGTGCGGCGTCGGCGTTCGGCGTAGGCGGGGGTGGCCGGGTCGTGGTGCGCCGGCCCGCTGTACACCTGCAGGTGCTGCATCAGCTCGCGCACGGCCCGGTTGTAGAAGACGGGCCGGTCGGCCGTGTCGTACACGGTAAACAAGGTAGAGCTGGTGTCGAGCATGAGCTGCCGGAAATCCTGCTGGTGGCGCAGCTGCTGCTCGGTGGCCCGCCACGCGGTCACGTCGACCAGGTAAAAAAACGTTAGTTCCTGGTCCGTTGCGCTGGCGCTGCTCACTTGCCAGCACTGCCCGTTGGCCTCCAGCACGGCCGGCTGGTTGGCAGGCTGCGTGCGCAGCCACTCCGCGGCGTCGCTCAGTGCTTGCCACAAAGCCGTGGGGCTGCTGCCTTGAAACGCCTCCCGGACGCTACTGGCGGCAGGATTGGCATAGCGCAGCCGGCCGCGTGCGTCGAAACACAGCACCGGGTGCGGGTTGTGGCCAAGAAGCGCCGCCGGAAGCGCCGGGTCGGAAGGACATGCACCGGAGCGGATACCCAGGGCGGAAGAGTCGGTGGTACTTTCGAACATGCTCATGCGTGCTGAGAAGTGAAGCGCACAACATGGATGCGCCTCGGGGGCCAGCAGCAAGTTGCTGCTCCTCAGTAGCCCCTTATGTGGCGGCTACACCGCTGAATGCTACTGATTCTAAGCAAATATATTAAATAATATATGTTTTGCTGCTTAGTTTCCTGGTGTGTTTATTAGATAGCGCCTTTTGTTACCAGCTATTTGCAACAATGGCGTCCAATCAGCCGGTTTGCCTACCGGTCGACTGGACACCATAAAGTCGTTGGAAACTTCTTGTTGGGCAGCACAGCGGCAGATGCTCCACCGAACAAGGGCGCGCATTATACCTGCGTTGTGCCGCCGTCCACGGCCATCGAGATGCCCGTGATGTAGCTCGAATCGGCCGAAGCCAGGAACAGGGCGGCGGTGGCAACCTCGCGAGGCTGGCCAGCCCGGCCCATTGGCACGGTGCTGACGAAGGCGGCTTTTTGCTCGTCGCTGAGCTGTGCAAATGCGGGGGTGTTAATCGGGCCGGGGTGAATGACGTTCACGCGGATGTTTCGCGCTTTCAAGTCCGCCGTCCAGGTTTTGGCAAACGTGCTCAGGGCGGCTTTGCTCGCGCTGTAAACGCTGGTGTAGGCGTTGCCTTTCAAGGCGGCCGCCGAGCCCGTCATGAGGATGGAAGCCCCGTCGCTGAGCAGCGGCAGGGGCCTTCTGCACCGTGAAGAACGTGCCCTTGGCGTTGACCGCAAACTGCGTGTCGAAGTGTGCTTCCGTCACCTTGCCCAGCGGCGCGAATTCCACCGCGCCGGCGCTGGCGTAGAGCACGTCAATGCGACCTTTTTCGGCTTGTACCTGGGCATACAAGCGGTCCAGGTCGGCGAGGTTGCCCGAGTCGCACACCACGCCGGTCACGTGGCGCCCAATGGTTTTCACGGCTTCGTCCAACTCGTGTTGGCGGCGGCCGGTGATGAAGACGTACGCGCCTTCTTCGACGAAAAGTTGGGCTGTGGCCAACGCCATGCCCAAACTAGCGCCCGTAATGACCGCAATTTCATTCCTGCAAATTCCGTGGCGAACAAACAGAAACTAGGCTGCTCGAGCTCAAGCCGCTGACTTTCCCGCCCCATTTCCGCTTGGTGAATCTGGTTTTCCCAACGGCTGCGTGCGCCCAGAAGCAGGGCTTCATCAGTGCAAGTGCTTTATTTCAACGCATTTAAGTTGCCTCTCAGAACAACTTCGCGATGGTTTGCGGGGCTGGAATGCCGCCCGTCAATTGAACATTGACATTATTCAACTAAGAAAAAGCACGGCTTGTGTTTGGGCAATTACCGCCTGTCCCTCGGCGCCGGTTGCCCCAGCAGTTGGATGGCATTCGCTTGAGGAACAATAACCCCAACAAGCTATAGGCCATGAAGGCGCACTTGCTTGCCCTGGGCTAGCCGTAAACTGCTGTTGCCCCCCATCCAATGCTGGTCTGGTTAGGTGTGGCCCTACCCTTGTAAAAAAAGCTGCAATTAGCGGAGCTATTGGCAGCTATACTACAAGCCCTGCTTATGCCAAGGCATATTTTTAACCCGAAATGCGGCCGTGAGCAGCACTATGTGCTGCCAGTTCACCCGCCGCGGCTCGTAGCCAGTCCACCAATTCCAGTAAATTACCTGCATCGTGATGCCCGCCCGGGGTTCGAACTGCACACCGGCCTGGGAGCGCACCTCTTGCAGCCAGCTGCCGGTCCGGTACACGAATGGCTCGGTATTGAGGACTAAGCTCAGGTGCGAGTTGAGCGGGGGCATTATGCCGGCCAGGGTGCGAACCCGATAGATGGGCTGCCGCTGCTGCCCTTCGTAGAGCCCCGGCGTGAACCAGAGGCGGTCTAAAGAAAGCTGCCAGCGTGGGTGCAGCGGCCGGTTGGCCAATACCTGGCCCCCGTAGAGACGGGCGAGCTGCAGCGTGCCTTGCTGGTCGATTGCGCCCACCTCGTACACGGCAGATAGGGTTAGCTGCTGCCGCGGCCAGGCGTAGCAGACCCGGCCAAGGCCCAGCTGCAAAAACGTGCGCGTCAGATTCTGGTAGGCCACGTAATTGGGCGAAATTTCCAGTGCCCAACGGCTGCTGTCGGGTTGCCATGTTATACTCGTCCAGTTCCAGCTTACCAGGTCCGACTGCTGCTGCGCGTGGCTACTGATGGGCTGTAGCACAATGCCAACAAATACGCTGGTTAGCAGTAAGTGGCGCCGGCCTATCATGCTTTCTCCTGATAAACTGCCCAGGGCGTTTCCTGCTCGGGAACAGCGGGCTTGGCTGGCGCAGAACCGGGCTGCGGGCCGCTGCCGTGACTTGAATTCTGCTTCGGTTCGTGGGTGTAGCGGGAGGCAATGGTGGGGAAGCCGGTGACCGGGGCCAGCGGGCCGAAATAGTCCTGGAGCACAATGCCCAGGCCGGTGGCGGCACCCAGCAGCAACAAGAGCAGCGGCGAAGCCCAAGACGCAGCCAGCAGCAGGCAGCCCCCGGCCACTAAGCGAAGGGCCACGCGCCGCCTGGCGCCGGGCTGGGCTTGCTCGCTGGCCCAGCTGTTAACAATGCCGAGCAGCCCCATGACCAGGTAGCTGCCGCCCACTCCGCCCCCGACCAGCCAGCTGGTGAGGGCAACCTCCGGCTTTTCGTCCACGGCCAGGGTCAGGCCCGCGCTGCCCAGGAGCAGAAACAAGGTCAGCGGCAGGTGCAGGTAGGCCCAGGTCCAAAACGGGGCAGTGCGTTTCCGTTCGCTCAGGGCCTGCACCGGTGCCTCGTACACCCGGGTGAAGTAGGCCCCGCCGAGCCCGATGAGGGTGCCGCCCGCCAGTAGCGCCCGGCCGAGGCCATCGGCGTTAAGGCCGGTTTGGGAGAGCCCTTGCGTGATGCCGTGCGCCACCTGCCCCAGCACCAGCAGCACGAAGGTGGCCACTCGGCCCGGCAGGTGGCGGGCATCGGGCGGGATGTGCTGGTGCAAGGCGCGCCCACCCGCCACCAAGGGCGTACATATCTCTGCGGCCAACGCCAACGCCCACAAGTAGTAGCCAACCGGCGCCTCCGCCAGCGCCGCCCCAACCCAGCAGGCCAGCGACACCGCGAAGCCGACCTGCACGTGCCGCACGTAGGCCCGGGCGGCCGGCACGAAATGCGCCACGCGGGCATACTGCACATGCACCACCCCGCGCAGCCCTGCGTAGATGCCCACGAAAATGACCGTATTGGTGTGGCTGGTCAGGGCCAGTTTGATGACGACTGCCAGCACCAGCAGGCCCAGCAGTTGCACCACCGTGAACAGGAAGTCGCCCAGGTCGTTGACCACCGCAAAACGGTTGGTGTAAAACGTGAGCCCATTCCAGAGCCACCAGACCGGCACCACCAGCAGCAGCAAATCGAAGACGGCCGCTCCGCCAGGCGCAGCAAGCAGCCGGCTCACCAACTGGCCCAAAATGACCACGAACGCCAAGTCGGTTAGCGTTTCCAGCCAGGAGGGGCGGCGCGTGCCGGGTGGGTCGCAGGCGCGCAGGCGAGGGACCGTATCAGGGGCGTTCTGACTCATGCGGGAAAACGATAGTAGGGTAAGCGGCTACAGATTTAGTGGCTATGCACGGCCCCGGCCCGCTCGCGCAACGGCCGCCCCAACCCGCCGCTGCGATGCGCCTGGATTTCCGCCACAATGCAAAGAGCTATTTCCTCGGGCGTGTCACTGCCCAAGTCCAGGCCAATGGGGCTGTGCAGGCGTTGGTAGAGCGAATGCGTGTCGCCGGTCAGGTCTGCGAGCAGGCGCTGCCCTTTTTTGCGCGGACCGAGCAGGCCCACGTAGGGCGCGGGCGCGCCGGCCAAGGCTTGCAGCGCGGCTAGGTCGTAGGCGTAGTTGTGGCTGAGCAGCACGTGATAGGCCAGCGGGTCGGGCGTTTGCGTGGCCAGCGCCTGCACCGATACCAGGCGCACGGCCGCTGCCTCTGGGAAGCGGGCGGCCGTGGCCAGGTTGGGCCGGCCATCGACCACCGTGATGTGCCAGCCCAGCGAGCCGGCCAGCCGCACCAGGGGCTGGGCGTCGTTGCCGGCGCCGTACACCACCAGCCGCAGCGGCGGCACCAGCACCTCCAGCAGCGCCCGCACCGGCCCGGCGTCCGTGTCGATGTCCAGCACCCGCGACTGGCCCAGCAGCAGCGTGGCGCGGGCCGCTTCCGTCAGGGGCCCGGCCAAGAAGGAGTTGCCTTCCATGCTGCCGCCGTCGGTGAGCAACAGGCGCTGGCCAACCACCGCCTGGGGGCCGGTCGCGTCGGTGGCGAAGATGGTGGCCAGCACGGCGGGCACGGGGTGGCGGGCAAAGGCGCGCAGCATTTCCAGCGCGTTGGCCTGGTCAGCAAAATCGAGCGGTTCGAGCAGGATGCGCACCACGCCCTGGCAGCCGGGCCCCAGACCGTGGCGCGGGTCGTCCTCGTCGCGGGTGTCGTAGGTGACGAGCGCCGGCTCGCCCTGGAAAATGGCGCGCCGGGCCCGCTGCCGGGCATCGCCTTCCAAGCAGCCGCCGCTGATGGCGCCGGTCAGCTCGCCGTCTTCGGTCACGAGCATGCGCGCGCCGGGGCGGCGGTAGGCCGACCCCAGCACCTCCACCACCGTGGCCAGGGCACAAGGTCGGGCCGCGGCGCGGTGCGCGTCGTAGGCCAGGAAAAGTCGCTGCAGCTCCGTCATGTTATCCGCGAATAGCGTGGCAGGGGCCTACAGCAGCTTATCCATTGTGATGGGCAGCTCGCGGACGCGCTTGCCCGTGGCGTGGTAAATGGCGTTGGCCACGGCCGCCGTCACACCCAACATGCCCACTTCCCCAATGCCTTTCACCCCGATGGGGCTCACCACATCGTCGTTTTCCTCCACAAAAATCACGTCGATTGTATGGATGTCGGCGTTGACCGGAACGTGGTACTCGCCGTAGTTGTGGTTCACGTAGCGGCCGAAATGGTGGTCGGTAACGGTTTCCTCCATCAACGCCATGCCGATGCCCCACACCACCGAGCCCAGAATCTGGCTGCGCGCCGTTTTGGGGTTCATGATGCGGCCGGCCGCCACGGCGTTGACCACCCGCGTGACGTGCACCACGCCCAGCTCCTCGTCCACTTTCACCTCCGCAAACACGGCGTTGTGCGAGTGGCAAGAATACTGCGCCTGCCGGGCGGCGTCGGGCTTGGCCCCGCCTTCGGCTTCGAGGGCGACGGGCCCGCTGGCCGCCAGCACCTCGCGGATGGCGACCTGGCGGCTCAGGTCGTCGTTGGCGCGCATCACGCCGTCGACAAACTGCACGTCCTCGAAAGCCAGCCCGGCCAGGGGCGAATCGGCCTGCTGCTGCGCCAGCGCCAGCACCTTCTTGCCCAGGGCCTGACAGGTGTTCTGCACCGCCGTGCCCAGCGAGGCCGACATCCACGAGCCGCCCTGGATGGGCGCCTGGGGCAAGCTGGTGTCGCCGAGCACCAGGGTAACATCCTCGATGGGCAGGCCTAGGGTTTGGGCGGCCATCTGCGTCATGATGGTGTAGGTGCCGGTGCCGATGTCGGTGCTGGCGCTGCTCACCGTGAGGTGGCCTTCGGAGCTCAGCCGCGCCTTGGCCTTGACCGGCTGCTGCTTGGCTTCCCACATGCCGGTGCCCACGCCCCAGCCCACCAGCAGGTGGCCGTCGCGCATGGAGCGGGGCTCGGGCGTGCGCTGCTCCCAGCCAAACCGGGCCGCGCCCTCGTGGTAGCACTCGCGCAGGCGCTTGCTGCTGAAGGGCTTGTTTTCGGCCTTGTCCCGCTCGGCGTAGTTCAGCAGGCGAAATTCCAGCGGGTCGCGGCCGGCCTGGTAGGCCATTTCGTCGATGGCGACTTCGAGGGCAAACTCGCCCGAGGCCGCGCCCGGCGCCCGCATGGATTGGGGCGTGTAGAGGTCGAGTGGCACGATTTGGTGCTGGAGCGAGACGTTGTCGCAGTTGTACAACACCCCGGAAGTCGGCACCACGTTGTCGGCGTAGTTTTCGAAGCGCGAGGTTTCGCTCACAGCCGTGTGCTGCAGGGCCGTGAGGTGGCCCCACTCGTCGGTGCCCAGCTGCAGGTGCTGGATGACGCCGGGCCGGTTGCCCATGCTGAACATCTGGTCGCGGGTGAGGGTGAGGCGCACCGAGTGCTGCAGCTCCAGGGCCGCCAGCGTGGCCAGAAACACCTGATGCTGCGGCCGCAGCCCCGAGCCGAAGCCGCCGCCCATGTAGGCCGTAATCACCTGCGCGTCGGCTTTTTCCAGCCCAAACACGTTGCACAGGTACTCCTGCACGTTGTATACGCCCTGGGTTTTGTCGTAGATTTTCATCTTCCGGCCCTCGCCCAGCCACTGCACCGTGGTGGCAAACAGCTCCATCGGGTTGTGGTGCTGTGCCTGGTGCCGGTACTCGCCGCTGTGCCGGTGGGTGGCCTGCGCAAACGCCTGCCCGAAGTGCCCATAGGAAGCCGGGGGCGTGAACACGCTGTCCTTCGGCGGCGTGAAGCCCGCGTGCTGCCCTTGCTCCAGGTCGGTATTGAAATCGGCGGTTTCGTAGTCGATTTCCAGCACCGAGGCGGCGTAGCGGGCCAGCTCAAAGGTATCGGCCACCACCAGCGCCACCGGTTGCAGGTTGAACAGAATATCGGGGGCGTGCAGCGGCCGAAACGGCGACCCATTCGGTGCAATGACGTCTTGGTAGCTTTTATCGAGCGAGGCCAGGGCCGGCACGTTTTCGTGCGTAAAAATCTGCTTCACGCCGGGCAGGGCCAGCACGGGCGCCGTGTCAATCCGTGTGATTCGGCCCTTGGTGATGGGGCTGTTTACCACGTAGCCGTACCACAGGTCGGCCACGGGATAATCGGCGGCGTAATGGGCCGCGCCCGATACTTTGGCCGGTCCCTCCACGCGGTTGGTCGGCTGGCCTACGTAGTCGGTGCCCAGCTTCACGGTGGGCGGCGGCGCAATGGTCTGGCTCATGGCTTACGGGTTAGAATTGAGAAATGCGTTCGGACTCAGGGCCTGATTCATGGCCGCGGCCTGCGTGAGGGCCCGCACGATGGCGCGCTGGCCCAATTCAATTTTGAAGGCATTGTATTGGTAGCCCTTGGCCTCGGCAAATACCAGGGCCGCCGCCCGGCGAAACGCGGTGGGCGAGGCGGGCTGGCCTTCGAGCAGGCGCTCGGCTTCCGGGTCGCGCCAGGGCTTGTGGGCCACGCCGCCCAGGGCAAAGCGAGCTTTTCGGATGGTGTCACCGTCCATTTCCAGGCCCACGGCCACGCTCACCGTGGCGAAGGCGTAGCTGGTGCGGTCGCGCACTTTCAGGTAGGTGAAGTGCTCGGCGTAGCCCTGCGCGGGCAGGTCGATGGCCGTCACCAGCTCGCCGGGCCGCAGCGTGTTGTCGAGGTGGGGTGTGTCGCCCGGCAGCCGGTGGTAGTCTTTGATGGGAATGGTGCGCTCGCCCTCCGGGCCTTGCACGCGCACCACGGCCTCCAGCACGGCCAGGGCCACGCACATATCCGAGGGGTGGGTGGCAATGCAGCTTTCACTGGTGCCCAGCACGCCATGCCCGCGGTTGAAGCCGGCAATGGCCGAGCAGCCGGTGCCCGGCTCGCGCTTGTTGCAGGGCGTGGCCAGGTCGTAGAAATAAGGGCAGCGGGTGCGCTGGTTGAGGTTGCCGCCGTCGGTGGCCGCGTTGCGCAGCTGCGGCGTAGCCCCCGACAAAATGCTCTGGCTCAGCACCGGGTAGCGCGCCTGCACCTGCGCATCGTAAGCCGTGGCCGAGTTGGTGACGAGGGCACCCAGCCGCAAGCCGCCATCGGGCAGCGGCTCGATGTGGTGCAGCGGCAGGTGGCCCAAGCTGGTGAGGTGACGCGGGCGCGTCACGTTGTATTTCAGCAGGTCCACGAGGTTGGTGCCGCCGCTCAGGTAGGCCGATTCCGCGTGGCCGACCCGGTCGGCTACTGCCGCCGCCACCGAGTCCACTTGGGTTAGCGTGAAGCTGTTCATAGGAAGCGCGTTGGTTATTGGGCGGTGGCGGGAATGGTCGTCAGGGTGCCGTTGTCTACCACGGCCTGGCCGTCGTGCAGCACCTCCATCACGGCCGAGAGAATGTTGGTGTAGGCTCCGCAGCGGCACAGGTTGCCGCTCAGCAGCTCGCGCACCTCGTCCACGGTCTGGGCACGGCTCTCGTTGATGAGGCCCTGCGCCGAGCAAATCTGGCCGGGCGTGCAGTAGCCGCACTGGAAGGCGTCGTGGTCGATGAAGGCCTGCTGCAAGGGCGAGAGGTTGTCGGCGCTGCCCAGCCCTTCGATGGTTTCGATTTTTCGGCCCTGGTACACGGTGACCAGCGCCAGGCAGGCGTTGATGCGCAGGCCGTCGACCAGCACGGTGCAGGCGCCGCACTGGCCGTGGTCGCAGCCCTTTTTGGTGCCCGTCAGGCCCACGTACTCGCGCAGGGCGTCGAGCAGGCTGGTCCAGGGCGCAATGTGGATGGTGCGGTCCTGGCCGTTCACGTGCAGCGTCACCGGCTGGGCCGCGGCAACAGTTGGCGCCGGCGGACTTAGCGGCTTCTGGAGGAAGTGAGTCATAAAAACAACGAAAAGCGAGCGACTAGGAAAGGGCTGGCGCAGCGGTCAGCTCAGGCCCGCGCCCGGCGTTTCAGGGCGAAGCCTGAGCTGACCGGAGCGGGTTAATGCGTGGCCGCGGCCATTTCCGGCCGCGCTACTTTGTGGCTCACCAGCCACTCGGTCACGGCCAGCGAGAAATCGGCCACGTCGATGGGGTGGCGGCTGGTAATGAGGTTGCCATCCACCACCACGGGCTCGTCCACCACGTTGCCGCCGGCGTTCACCAAATCGGTCTGAATGTTCCAGTAGCCGGTGAGTTTTTTGCCCTTCAGCAGGTCGGCCGTGGCCAGCACCACCGGGGCATGGCAGATGGCCGCCACCAGCTTGCCCGCTTTAGAAAAGTCCTGCACGTACTTGATGACGGCTTTGTCGTAGCGCAGATTATCGGGATTCCAGGCGCCGCCGGGGATGAACACGGCGTCGTAGTCGTCCACCTTAACCTGGTCGGCCCGGCGGTCGAGCTTCACCCAGCCCACCGGCGTCAGGTACTGAATGGCCATGATGTGGTCTTTGGCCATTTCCGGGGTGCTGAGCCCAAAGCGGGCCGGGGCCGGATTGTCCGACGGCCCCACAATTTCGACCTGCGCGCCCAGGGCGCGGAAGTACCACACGGGCCCCAGCATCTCGATTTCCTCGAAGCCATCGGCGGCAATGACCCCAATCTTTTTGCCCGCCAGCTTTTTCGGGTCGTCGATGGGAGTAAAGAAAAACTCCCGCATCTTCTCGTTGCCGGGCGCCGTGAGCAGTTTTGCCACCGGCAGCCCCGCCACCGCCGTTTGGCTGGTCAGCTGCATGACGATTTCTAGTTCGCGTTTGCTTTCATCTGATACATTCATGATTTAGGGGTGTTAAAGGGTGAAAAAGGGGAAGGCATTATTTCCAGTGCAGCGGGGCCAGCTCGGTCAGTTTGTGCAGGCCCTGCTCGAAAGGCGGGTTGGTGATGGAGGAGTGCAGAAAATCGAGGATGGGCGCCAGAAACGGAAACTTCAAATGGTCCTGCAAAGCCTGCTCGCTGCGGAACTTCTCGTAGGTAATGAACTTATCAGCAGCCCCTTCTATCTGGGTCAGTTGGTAGGTCACCACGCCGGCTTCGCCCCGGATTTGCGGCATGGCGGCGTGGTAGCGCTTTTTGAATTCTGCCCCGGTTCCCGGCTTCGCATCCACGAATAGCATCACGGTCATGGGCTGGTCGTCGGGGTTAGGAGCCCGCTGCCACGCTTCTTTGGCGAGGGGTTCGAGGTCCTGCACGGCCAGGGTTTCGGCGGGCGCTTCCAGGGCCTCCGCCGCCAGGCGGCTAATGGCGGCGGCCGGGCTGCTTTTCTGGTGGGCCTCCAGATGCGTCTGGGTTTCCCAGCGTTCCACTAGCCAAAGCACGCCGGCCTTGTCGCGCTCGGCGTAGGCCTCGGCCATGATGTTGCCGGTGCTTTGAAGCGCGCCAGCCACGTACTCGCTCAGGGCCTGACGGAAAGCGTCCTGCTGCGCCGGCTTGACGTGGTAGCTGGTCAGCCGCGCCACTGGGGCGGTGCTTGCGGACGGCGGTGCGGCGGCTTGGGGAGAAGATTTTTGCTTTGTTTCCATAAGTTTACATGCGGTTGGGTAAGGCGTATGGCAGTTGGGAAGGCGCCATTCATTCAATGGCCCAGGACTCCGGATTCTGCTCCTGCTTGGCGTTCATTCCGGCCTGCAGGATGGGAAACAGCACCTAATAGCAGGGTCGTGAGCATGTGGGCTCGTCCCGTCAATGGCCTTAAAGGGGTGGATGCTAATCGGCGTAGACCATGGCCTGCTCTCCCATCGAACCGGCCGCTAATACTGCGGGCGGCACAGCCGCAAGCCGGGAAATGTTTATCAAGGGAGGCTACTCCGACACGCGGCAGCAGGTCAACCAATCGTTAGTCTGGTGGTCCAAAGGTCACCGTTGCAGCCCTTTTCCTTTGTCTCTTTTTGAACAAATATTGTTCAATCCCTATTTATTATTTATGCATCTTTTAATCAGCAACTTATATTGATAACACACGCCTGCATGTGAGGCTTTTTTTGTTTTTTGTGCGCGCTTGTCAAAATACTCTTATTGAAAGCAGGCCTCATTTAAGTGCGTTACTCCTGCCGGTGCGCCACAGCTCCAGTAACCAGCTGCAGTGGCTAAACACCGGGAGCAAATAGCCTTTCGGATGCCCGCTTACATGCGAATGCCCAGAAGCAACGATACTGCTTCTGGGCATTCGCATGTAAGCGGGTACTATTGGTAGAAAAAACGATACTTCCAACCAGCAGAATCAGGTCTGACTACTCAGAGAATTGGTTGGTGACGACCCAGGCAAATACTGCTGACCTTGAATGGCGGTCAAGTGACTAGCCGGAAAGCAGCCACACCGTACTGCGGCAATTACGGGGCGAGGCCTTAGCTGTGTTCCAACACCACACCGGCGCCCATGGCCTCGACCCAGCGTTTGAATCAGGGGCGCGAAGCCGCTACGAGCGGTCAGTTAGCCGGGAAATAAGTCGTTTTCAAGTACTCGCGCAGCGACGTGGGCTTGCGGCCCAGCAGCCGCTCCACCGTACCATCCGGCACCGCCAGCATGCCGTGCTTGATGGCATCATCCCACTGGGCGAAGAACTTGGCCACGGCTTCGGGGAAGCCAGCGGCTACTTTTTGCGCGATGTAAGGCGCCGGCTCGGTGTTTTTGTAAACAATGGGCCGGCCCGCCAGCGCGGAGAGTTCCTGGGCTACGTCGTGAAACGAATAAGCTTCGCTCCCGGCCAGGGTATACTCTTGGTTGTCATGGGCTTCGCTGGTTAGCAGGGCGGCCGTGGCAGCGGCCAACTCAGCCCGCTTAACAAACGCGGCCTTGCCTTCTCCCGCCGGGACCTCAATCTCCGACTCGGGCACCTCGCTGCCAATCAGGTACCCGAGGCCTTCGAAGTAGTAGCCGTTTTTGAGAATGGTGTAAACCAGCCCGGACGCTTTGAGGTAGGCTTCGGTGGCCAGGTCGCTTTCCGTGACCTCCGGCATCACAAAATCGGAGCTGCGCTGGATGCTGGTGTAGAACAGGTGCTTCACCCCTGCCTCCTTGGCGGCGTCGATGACGTTGCGGTGCTGGCTCACCCGGTCGGTAAAGGCGACGGCAGAAACCAGCAGCACCTTCTCAATGCCCCGGAAGGCTTGCACCAGCGCAGGGTAGTCAAAATAGTCGGCTCGCCGCACATCGACGCCCCGCTGCACGAGGTCAGTGGCTTTGCTGGCGTCGCGCACCAAGGCGGCGATTTCCGCGGCCGGGATGGTCGTGAGCAGGCAATCGATGGTTTCGTGGCCTAAGCCACCGGTGGCTCCAGTTACTAAAAGCATGGTAAACAGAAAAAGAGAGTTGTTAAATAAAGAAAACCGCCCAGGCTGAGCCGGGCAGGCTCCCAGTGACGGCAGGAAAAAACCCTGCGTATATTTGCTTGCAAATTGCAAGTGCAAATGTATTGTTAAATACTTGCAAAAAGCAAGTGAAAAATATTTTTTGTTATGAAACCGCTCAAACAGCGTTCTACCTGCCCCGTTAGCACCTCGCTCGACGTGTTGGGCGACAGATGGACCCTACTCATTCTCCGAGACATGGTGTTCGCGGGGAAGTCTACCTATGGGCAATTCCTGCAGTCCGCAGAGAAAATAGCCACCAATGTGCTGGCCGACCGTCTGGCGGTATTGGAGGCGCAAGGCCTCTTAACCAAGGCCGTAGCCGCCGATAAGAAGTCGAAGTTCACCTACCGCCTGACGGAAAAAGGCGTCGATACCATCCCCATTATTATAGAACTCGTGCTGTGGGGCGCCGCGCATTGCCCCACCGTCACCGACACTGGCTTATTGGCAGAACTCCAGACCGGAAAAGATGCGGCGGTGGAGAAGTACAAGCAGCTCGCCCGCGAAAAAGCCCTGACCTAAACAAAAAGGCACCGCCTGGGTGAGCGGTGCAAAGCCCCAGGAGTGAATGGGGTGTGCGCGGTTAGCGGGCGTTGGCGCAATAAGTCAGCGTATCATGCTTCCGCCAGCATCACAAGTTGGCCTACGAAAATGACTTTTTTACGCGCACGAGCGCCCCTACCGCCATGCCAAGCAGGGATAGCAACGGCCGATGGAAAGGCTAGAATGAAGCCAGGAATGGCAAACCGCCGCGCTTACAGCGTCCAGGGCAGCCGGAGGGCGTTGGGGTAAAGCGCGAATACTTTGTCGGCCTCCAGGTCGGGGTAGTGCGGGGCGGCTTTCTCATAGAGCAGCAGCGCCGACTCGTTGCCGGCGGGCACGATGTCGCCTTTTTCCATCTGCTTCTGTTGCAGCAGGTAGGGCTTCAGCCACAGCAGGGCGGCGTGCAGGCCGCGGCCGTCGGGCAAGGCATAATTCCACAAGTCGATGTGGAGGCGTTGGGCGAGCTGCGCCAGCCGCACCCAGCCCACCAGGTTCATGGTCACGTAGTTCCAGGGGCGGGTGCGGGCCAGCTCCAGGGGCTGGGCGCCGTCGGGGGCCAGCTGCATGGCCAGGCGCGGCTTCGTCTGCGTTTCGATTACCTGCCGGGCCAGCGCTTCATCGCCGGTGAACAGCGCGTAATCAATCATTTGCGTGTCGTAGAAGGTGCCGTGGTTGTTCTTCACCTTGCCCTCGGCTACGCCCAGCTTGCTGGTGGTGGCCCAAGTGGTAAATTGCCAAAACCAGTCCCGCAGGCCGCTTACCAGTGGGTCATCAATGCTTTTGCTGCCGTTCATCATAGCCAGCGCATCCGGAATTTCTACCAGGTTGCGGGTTTCAATCATACCGTAGCTGCGGCCAGTGGTCACGCCCGGAATGGCCTGCGCGAAATTTAGGTTGGGGTTCATGCGGGTGGCGGGGTCCAGAAAAAACACCCGCAACAGCTTGGCGGCATGCGCCGCGTATTCCTCCTTGCCGCTGAAGTAATACGCCACGCCCAGCTTTTTCACGTCGCTAATCATGCCGACGCAATTGGCCCCGTCGGTAAACGTCGCGGCTTCGGGGTTGCGCAGGCCGTCGCGGTCGATGTAAGGCTTGCCGCCGGGCTTGGTCGTGTCGGCCCAGCTGTAGGGCGCCTGCGACATGTAGTCGTGCTTGTCGCCGCTGGGCGGCACCTGGCTTTTGCCCGTGATGAAGTAGGGCCCGCGGCGCAGGGCTAGGTCGGCTTCGCGCAGCACGGCCTGCACCTGCTTGGTTTCGGCGGGCTGCTTTTTCAGATAGGCCGCCTTGTACGCGGCCAGTTGGGTCTCATCGAGCAAAATGAACGCGGGGCCCCGGCCGGCCTGGGCCAAAGCCAGGTGTTGAGGTAAGCCCAGCAAAGCCAGCACCAGCCAGCAGTTGATAACAAGCACGCGCAACATAGAAGAAAGGAAAATGGGCTGGAGCCTGTTCAGGAAACCGGCCAACTCGGTGTAGCGCAAAGGTGCGCGCGGTCACGCAGGCACGCTGTCTGATTTTATACATTCTGTGTTCACAAATACATTTTGTGTAGAAATGCTGACCACCAACATATTAAAAATAAAAAACCGGGCCTTTAATGAGCCCGGTTTCACTTTTTGAACGTGACAAGTAGCCTGGGTTTTAGTGCGGAGCGTGCTGCAACCGGTATTCGGAGGGCGTGAGCTGGTAACGTGAGCGGAAGCTGCTGGAGAAATACGACGGCGTGGAGAACCCCAGCTCGTAGGCTACTTCGGTGATGGTGCGCGACCCTTCCAGCAACAGCTCGCACGCCTTCACCAGCCGGCGGCCTTGGATGAACTCCGTAATGTTCATGCCCAGCACGGCCTTCACTTTGCGGTAGAGCTGCATGCGCGTCAGGCCCACGTAGCGGGCCACGTCTTCCACGGCCAGGTTGGCGTCGCTCAGGTGCGCGTCCACGGTGGCCGTGAGGTTGGCCACGAACTGCTGGTCGGGGGTGAGGGCGACTTCGTCGAGGCGGAACTCGCGGCGGAACTGCGCGCGCTGGCGGGCGCGGTTGGCCAGCAGCGTGCGCACGCTTTCGAGCAGGAGCGCGGGGTTGAAGGGCTTGGTCAGGTACACGTCGGCGCCGGCCTGCACGCCTTCCACCTGCTGCTCGGGCGCGCCGCGGGCCGTGAGCAGCACCACCGGAATGTGCGAGGTGCGCCAGTCGGCCCGCAGGCGGGCCACCACTTCCAGCCCGTTCAGGCCGGGCATCATCACGTCGCACACTATCAGGTCGGGCAGCAGCTCGGTGGCCAGCCGAAAACCCGAGTGGCCGTCGGTGGCGCTCTGCACCCGGAAGTCCCCGCCCAGCTTGCGCACCAAAAAGTCGTTGACTTCTTGGTTGTCCTCAATCACCAGCACCAGCGTTTCGCTTTCGGCGTTGGCCGACACCTCGGTTTCGGGCACCAAGTCGCTCAGCGCGCCCGTCGGCTCGTCGAGCCAGCTCGCCGGAGGTTCCAGCGGCTGGCGGGCCGTCAGCTCGGCGGGCAGTTCGCGCGGCAGCGTCACGGTGAAGGTGCTGCCCCGCCCGGCCAGGCTGCTGAACGTTAGCTCGCCTTGGTGCAGGCGCACCAGCCCGTGGGCCAGCGCCAGCCCAATGCCGGAGCCTTTGGCCCCGGACCCCTGGCTGCCCTGGTAAAACCACTCGAAAATGTGGGCCCGGTCTTGCTCCGTGATGCCGCGGCCCGTATCGGCAATGCTCACCTGCACGGACCGGCCCGCCGCCACGGGCTGCAGGCTGATGGTAATCGTGCCCCGGTCGGGCGTGAACTTCACCGCATTGGAAAGCAGGTTGAAAAACACCTTGTCCAGGATATTGCCATCGAACCAAGCCAGCAGTTCCGGCTTGGGGCTCAGCAGCCGCAGGTCGATTCCGCGCAGCTGGGCCGGCTTCTCAAACAGTTCCACAATCTCGCGCACAAAGCCCACCAGGTCGCCCCGCGTGGCATGCACGGCCGTTTTGCCCACCTCAATTTTGCGGAAATCCAGCAGCTGATTCACCAGTTGCAGCAGCCGCTGGGTGTTGCGCCGCACCAACGCCAAATCCTGGCGCTGCCCCTCGGTGAGGGCGGAGCCCGTGGTGAGCAATTCTTCCACCGGCCCCATAATCAAGGTGAGGGGCGTGCGCAGCTCGTGCGACAGGTTGGTGAAGAAGCGCAGCTTGGCTTCGGTTTCGGCGCGGGCCTGCTCGGCCAGCGCTTCGAGCTGGTTGCGCTGCGCCAAGATTTCCTCGTTCTGGCTTATTAACTGCCGATTAATCCGGTCGTTCTCCTCGTTTTGGGCGATTAACTCGCGGTTGATTTTATCGTTTTCCGCGTTTTGCAGCGCCAGCTGGCGGTTCACCAGCCGGATTTTGCGCGCCGAGCCCCAGGCAATAATACCCAGCACAATGGCCCCGGCCAACGAGGCCAACAGCGCGTACAGAGCCGTCCGCTGCGTGGCATAAGTGTCCTGCAAATGCTGTAACAAGCCCTGCTGCCGCTCAATGTCGCGCCGCTGACTCGCCATTTTGCCGGTCTGGTATTGTATCGTCGCGGCGTTGGTCGAATCAACGACAATCGTGCCGATGACATTCTCCCGCTTGAAAGGCAGCTTGTCCAGAATGCGGGCCGCCAGCCGAATGGCATCTTCGCCCGCCGTGGGATACAGCAGCGAGGCCGTTAGTTCGCCCCGCTGTATCAGCACCGGGTCGAGCCCATCGACGCCGATGATGCGCACTTGCCGCGTGCGGCCCATTCGCTGCAGCACGTCGGCGGCGCCGCGCGCCATGGCGTCGTTATGCGCAAAAATGAGCGACACCCCGGGGTGCGCTTGCAGGGCTTCGGTCAGGGCCGGCTGCAGCGCGGTGCGGTTCCAATTGCCGGCCACTTGGGCCACCAAGTGCAGGTCGCGAAACTCGGCCAAGCCTTCGCCAAAGCCTTGGTGCCGGTTGATAGTGGCCGGCGCATCGGCCGTGCCCAGAATCTCCACCACGCTGCCCCGGCCTTTGAGCAAGCGGGCAGCGTAGCGCGCAGCGGTTTTGCCAGCAGCTAGGTTGTCGCCCCCCACAAAAGCCGTGTACTGGGCCGATGCAGTCCGCCGGTCAAGCAATATGACGGGAATGCCGCGTTGGTACACCTCTTCCACCACCGGCGTCAACGCCTTCGCTTCCTGCGGCGACACGATGAGCAGGTCGATGCCCTCGCGCAGCAACGCGCGGATTTGCTCCTGCTGCCGCTGGCTGTCACTGCGCGCGTCCATCACGCGCAGCCGCAGTTCAGGGTGGAAGCTCAATTCCCGCTCCATGCCCGCCGATACGGCCTGCCGCCACGTGCCGCCAGTGTTGCACTGCGAAAACCCAATGCGGTAAGGCCGCGGTTTCACGGGCCCGCTGCAGGCACTGAGCAGCACAACGAGGGCGGGTGCCAAGCGCCACAAAAAGCGAATACGAACTTTGTGGGTCAATGCGTTAGAGGGTATTCTTAATCTGGAACCAACACGTTACTTTCCAAATATACATAATCGGAAGAGGAGCCGTAATAAATCGTCACCACTTCATTTTGCAAAAAAGCAGGAGTTCGTTAAGCGCTAATTCTTTGACGTAACTGCTTTGGAATTATCCTCGACGTTCCATTCAATCAGCAACTGGCGCGGGTCGACACCAGCTTTTGCCGGGCGGTAGGGCACCGTGAACACAATGGTTTGCTGGCCGGATTTGATGAGGTGCTTTTGCCGATATATCCTTTTGCCGTCTTCCTTGCCTTTGTCAGCGGGGGCGAAGGCGCCGATTTCCACCCATTCCTTCAGGGGGCGTTTGGTCTCGGTGCCGGCGCTGTCCACGGCCAGCTTGCGGGCCTGCAGGGTAAGCGTCACCTGCCAGGCGCCTCCGTTCAGTTGTTTGGTGGTGGCGGTTTTCGCGGCTAATTCCCAAAAGGTATTGGCCCGGAACAGGTCGTGCAGCAGCGGGTGGAGCGAGTCCGGCGTGGCCGTTTGCAGCTCCCGGTAGAGGTCGAGCGAAGTAGCGAAGGGGCGAGTCCCGGGGCGATGGTGCGCCAGCAGCTGCCGAAGGGCCCCATTTACCCGGTCGCGGCCGATGTATTGGCTCAGCGCGTACAGCGCCAGGGGCCCTTTGCGGTAGTTCTGGTAAAAATCGTCGGCTTGCAGCAGCGGCTTGGCGGCGCGGGTGCGCGGGGTTTCGTTTTCTTCCCGCAGGAAGCGGAGCAGCGCCCGCAGGTGCTCCGGGCCGTACTTGTCCTCCACCACGCCCAGGGCCGAGTACCACGCCAGGCTTTCGGAAATGAGGCCGGCGCCCTCCACGTAGGCTTGTTTGAGCTGGTTGCCCCACCACTGGTGCGCCACTTCGTGCGCCACCACGGCCGTCACCAGGTCGAAGCCGCGCTGGTCCGCCTTCGGGTTCAGCAGGAAAAAGCCCTCTTCGGCCGTGATGTCGAGGGGCGCGGCGTGGTGGCCAAAGGCGTAGCTTGGGTGGGCCACAAAGCGCAGCTGCCGGTGCGGGTAAGGCCCAAACTGCTGCGTGTAATAATCCAGCGACGCCCGGGCGCTCCGAACCATGCGCGCCGGGTTCTCCGTCAGCCCCGGGGGATAATAAATCTGGATGGCCACGTCCTGGCCGGCTCCGGCCGATGGGCTCTGCCATTTTCCTGCCAGCACCGCGTAGCTAGCCGAGAAAAAGGCGTATTCGTTGCGAATGGGCGCGTCCGTGGCGTAGTGGAAGTAGCGGCGGCCGGCGGTGGTCCAGGTGCGGCGCAAGGTGCCCGGCGCCACCGCCGTCTGGTCGGCATCCGTGCCGATGATGGCTTCGAAGCGGATTTGCTCGGGAAACGGGGCGTAGCGGCGGGCGGCCCCGTCGTGGAGCGAGTAGGAGGCGGGCCGGGGAGGCAAGCCGTAGGTCTTGCGGGCGCCGGCCTCGTCCAGCTCGCGGTAGGGCTGGTACCCCAGAACCGGCAGCCACTCCAGATTCCGGAAACTGGTGCCGTTGGCCTGCACCTGCGCGTCGGCGCCGTCGTTGGAAAAGCCCTGCGGGTGGTGCTTCACCTGAAAACTGAGGCGCAGCGAGTCGCCGGGAAGGAGGGGGTGGGCGAGGGTGTAAATGCGGTAGCCTTGCTCCGCGTCCACGAGCACGGCCTTGGCTGGCTGGTCGAAGCGGATGGCGGTGGTTTCAACGCCGGCCCCGGTCGCCAGGTGAACCGAGTCGATGGGCGCTTGGCCGTTGTTTACCAGCAGGTAGGTGCCCTGGATTTCTGCCGCCCGCTGCTTGGGATACATTTCCACCCGCAGCTTTACGCCGGTCAGCAGGGGCTGCGGGGCGTGCTGGTACCGGCGGTAGTGCTGCTCGTAGGCCGCGCGCTGCGCCGCAGTCTTCGAAGATGACGCGTAGGCATGCAGCACGTTGGTGTTGTAGAATATGAACCCGCCACACAAGCAGATGCCAGCAACCGCCGCCCCCGAAACCAGGCCGGTGGAACGCGTAACTCGCCGCCGCGCCAGCTGCAGCCGCGCCGCCAGGCCACCCTCCCGGCCCCGCACCCAAAACAGCCGCGCCACCACCGCCAGCAGCAGCGCCCAGGCCACCCAGTACCCTTTAAACCACAGCCACGGTCCCAGCGTCGGCCCGAAACCCGCCATGTCGGTATACGTCCAGCCCGGACTGGCGCCAAAGAGCAGCAGCTTGTGCTCAATGCCCAATTTGGGCGCCAAGACAATGAAGCCATAGGCCAGGAGCGCCACCAGATGCCCCACGAATTTCTGATTAATCAGCACGTGCACCAGCAGGGCCACCAGGGCGAAAAGCAGGCAGTCTACCAACTGCAGCCCGAAGAGAATTTTTAAGTACAGCCCAATTTCCGCAGTGGCCCCGCCAAAGGCTACCTGCGCCAGCGTGCCGGCCGTCATCACAAAGGCCAGCCAGGCCACCAGTACCAGGCCCAGGGCCAGAAACCGGCTGCCGAACAGCACCCATTCCGGCACCGGCGCCGCGTTGGCCAGTTCGCTCAGGCCCGCATCCCGTTCCCGCCACACCAGCGCGCCGGCGTAGAAAATGGTGAGCAGGGCCATGAACAGCCAGAAAACCGTGGGCTCCGTCAGGGGAGCCGTTAGCTGATGCAGCACGAAGTCGGTGCGGGGCAGCAGCGGCACGCCCCGGCCCTTCAGGTTGCCGCGCAAAGTCAAGGCGAATAGGCCGGCCAGGACGGCCAGCAGGGGCAACCCAGCCTTGCTGGCAGCGAGCTGCCGAAAGCATTCCCAGGCGATGCGGCGCAGCTGGTGCAGCTGCGTGGCCCAGCCGTACGTGCCTCGTACCGGCGACAGCGCTTTGCCGGTTTCCCAGCTCAACTCTTCCCGGGCCGTCCGCGCGGGCGCTGGCTGGCTGCCCGAAAGCGGCTGTTGGCCGCTTTCGGGCAGCACAAACTGAAAACGGGCATACGTAAACATCAGCAGGCCCAACGAAGCGGCGAGCCACAGCAGGCGGTTGGCAAGGAAAAAGCCCTCGGGCAGCACCAGACGCGTGTTTCGCTCCAGCGGGCCCCACGTGGTCAGGTAGCGCATCACCGGGGCAAACCCCGTGGAATCCACCAGATGGGCCCATTCCCCAGTTTGGTGCAGCACGAGGCCGAGCCCGTAGCCCGCCGCCCAAAGGGCCGTGGCGCCCGCATAACTACCCATGACCCGGCGGCTGAGCGTCGCCGCCGAGAATTGCGTGGCCGTCGCAAAAAACGCGTTGGGCAGCAGGATAAAGCCAAAAGTTGTCAGGTAAGGCGCCGTCCGGAACGGGCCCAGAATTTCCGCCTCCAGCCCGGAGAAGCGCAGGGCCAGCAGCGTGCCCAGCGGCACGGCCAGCAGGAGCAGGCCATTGAGGGCCAAAGCGGCGCCAAACCGCCCGCCCAGGTAAGCGGCCTTGCCGGCGGGGGCCGGGTAGGTGAGCAAATGCATGCGGGTCTGCACGTCGCGGGCCGCCGCCTCGCCCGCCACGGAGGCCCCAATGACCAGCCAAAACCCGCTGCAAACCACCGCCACCGAGGCGATGACGACGGGCGCATTCGCCAAAAAATACCCGTCCCGCGCATCGGAGGCATAATTGGCCGTGACAATCAGAAACGCGAGGACCAGCAGGGCCCCGAAGTAGAGCCAGGTGGTGGCCCGGCGCAGCTGGTAGCGAAATTCCAGCGCAAAAATGGTTCGGAACTTCATCGCGCTGCTTCCTCCGCGTTTGGCTGCGCCCGGGCCGGGCCGAAGCAGCCCGTCATGGCACTGAAATAGACATCCTCCAGGTCCGGCTCCACCGGCTCGAACCCGGGCCCCGGCATTGCGAGGCTGTGCACGTGCACCATCGTGCGGCCACTGAGCAGCTTGGCCGAAATAAGCCGGTGTTCCTGCTCCAGCGCCGGGAGGACGGTTTTGTCGGTCAGCTTGCGCCAGATGCGGCCCTTGAGGGCGGCCACGGCTTCCAGCGGCTGCGCTTCCAGCAGGATTTGGCCCTGGTTGATGATGGCCATGTTGGTGCACAGCTCCGAAACGTCTTCCACGATGTGCGTGGAGAGGATGACGACGCTGTTCTCGCCCAACTCGCTGAGCAGGTTGAGAAAACGAACCCGCTCGGTGGGGTCCAGGCCGGCCGTGGGCTCGTCGACGATGAGCAGCCGGGGGTTGCCCAACAGGGCCACGGCCACGCCGAAGCGCTGCCGCATGCCGCCCGAGTAGCCGCCGAGTTTCTGTTTGCGCTTGTCCCAAAGGTTGGTTTGCCGGAGCAGGGCCTCGGTGGCGGCGCGGCGCTCGGCCCGGTTGGTGATGCCTTTGAGGACCGCGAAGTAGTCGAGCAGCTCCTCGGCGCTGGCTTTGGGGTACACGCCGAACTCTTGGGGCAGGTAGCCCAGCGTCTGGCGCAGCGCTTCTTTTTGGTGTATCACGTCAATGTCGCCCAGGAAGACTTGTCCGGTATCGGGCTCCTGGAGCGTGGCCAGGGTGCGCATCAGCGTGGATTTGCCGGCGCCGTTCGGGCCCAGCAGGCCGTACATGCCCGGCGGGATGTCCAGCGACACATTGTTCAGGGCCTGCACGCCATTCGCATACTTTTTGGAGACGTTGCGGATGGAGAGGCCCAGCGGGTGCTTTCCCATTTTATTGGTTTTGCTTCGGTGAATCGTTCAATCGGGAGAAAGCCTCAGCCCCTTGGCCGGAGCCGGCTGCCTCGCTTTCAGGACGAAGCACCTGGCGCCGGCGCGAATGGCCAAAACCGATATGCTGATGCGCCGAACCGCTCTACCAAGCCGGGCTTTGCCGCCGCGAAAGCCCTGGTAGTGTCCTTTCCGCCTCCCGTAGATTAGCCCCCGCAGCTGGTCGAAACGCGGGCCCGGACCACCGCCCACCGCCCCACCTTTGTGCCATGGAGCGCGTCAAAAAAATCTTCCGGCTGATTCACCTGGTCGTTTGGGGCTTGTTCACCTCGTTGGTGGTGCTGCAGCTGAGCAGTGAAACCGATGCCCATTGGCGTAGCACCGCCGCGGGGTTCATTGCCACCTGTCTGTATGTGTTTTACGCCCACTTCACCCTATTGACCCGGTACGCCGGCAAGCAAAAGGGCTATTGGCCCCGGCTAGCGGCCATTGCCTTGACCGGGCCGGTTCCGTCTGTGTTTTTTCAGCAAAAGCCGTTTGATTTTGGGTACTACGCCATGCACCTGGCTACTACGGTGCTCATCTTTCTCTTTCTGAGCTGGCTGGCCCGGGTCACGGAAACGCTGGTGCTCAACACCATCCGGAAAGAACAGCTGGAGAAACAGGCCGTGGAGGCCGAGCTGAATTACCTGAAGTCGCAGATTAACCCGCACTTTCTCTTCAACACCCTCAACAACATCCACACGCTGGTGTACAAGCAGGCTCCGGCCGCCCCGGAGGCCGTCATGCACCTGGCCTCGCTGATGCGCTACATGATATACGAGTCGAACGCGGCCACGGTGCCGCTGGCCCGGGAGCTGGACTACCTGCGGGACTACGTGAGCTTGCAGCAACTGCGCTACAAGCACAGCCCGGTGGTCGACCTGCATCTCACGGGCGAAACAACGCCCTGCCACATCGCTCCTTTGCTGTTCATCCACCTGCTCGAAAACGCCTACAAGCACAGCCCCGCCCGGTTGGAACCCGGCGACTTGCGGGTCAACGTAGCGCTGCACGAAGGCACCCTGATTTTCCGCGTGCAAAACCCCGTCGCGAGCAAGCCGGCCAACCTGCTGGAGGAGCCGGGCGGCATCGGCTTGCCCAACGTCCGCAAACGGCTGGCGTTGCTCTATCCCGGCCGGCACACGCTGGCCATTGAGCACACCGGCGAGACCTTTGCGGTCCTGCTCACCATCCACGGCCTTCACGCCCCGGCTCATGAAAGACAAGCTCACCTGCATCATCATTGAGGACGAGTACCTGGCCCAGGAAATTCTGGAAGAGTACATCCGCAAGGTCTCCTTTCTGGAGCTGAAAGGGACCTACGCCAGCCCGCTGGAGGCCGCGGGCCAGCTAGCCGAGGATAACCCCGACCTGCTGTTCCTCGACATCAACATGCCGGACCTGGACGGGCTCAGCTTCATCCCGATGCTGAACCCCAAGCCCCTGATTATCCTCACCACCGCCTACGACCAGTACGCCCTGAAAGCCTACGATTTGGAGGTGAAAGACTACCTGCTCAAGCCCTTCACGTTCGAGCGGTTTTACCGGGCCGTGCTGCGGCTGTACCAGGAGCACGGCCCCCGGCCGGCCCCGGAAAAGAAGGCGGAAAAAACCGAGGCGAGGCCGGAGCCGGAATACCTTTTCCTCAAGGTGGGCCACCGCATCCAGCGAGTGGCGACCCGCGACATTCTCTTCGTGGAGGGCATGAAAGACTATTTGCGGATTCACACCCGGGAAGAAAAAATCATGACACTGCTCAGCTTCGCCAAATTGGAAGAGCTGCTGCCCGCCCCGGAATTTGCCCGCGTGCACCGGTCCTTCCTGGTCGCCATCGACAAAATCGACCACATCGAGAAAAACCGGATTCAGATTGCCGACCAACTCATTCCCATCAGCGACACTTACGCCGAGGCTTTCTATAACATGCTGAAAGGGATGCAGTAAGGGAACAGACTCTTGGCACTGCCCTTACCTGCGGAAATGCGCTGACGGCATTTCACACCGGTATTTCCAGCGGTTGCCGGCTTTTAAACTTGACCAGCAAGTGGAAACAAGGAACGCCGCGATGAAGAAGGGCGACTGCGGCCCGGCAGGCTATCAGGAATCAGCGATGCTCATCCCCATTACTTCTTCGGACGTGAGGCCAAAGAGGGGAGGGGTCGGCACGTCCACCAGGCCCAGGTAGACGTACAGCTGCCCCCGGTGATGAATTTCATGCTCCAGGAGCGCCCGCAGCCATTTCCACAGCGTAATCTGCCCGTTGCCCGGCGGGTAGCGCTTTTGCTGCAGGTCGCTGTCGCTCAGGCTGCTGAAGATGGCCGCGGACTCTGCCCGCAGCCGCTGGTAGTAGCGCAGCACCTCAGCGGGCCCATCGGCCAGATTCCGGCCACAGCCCGCGTAGGCACTCGGCCGGCCCGCCGCCACTTCGGCGTACAGGTACCGCTCGATGGCCGCGAGGTGGCGAACGGTATCGCCGAGGGAGAAGCTGCCAGGCCGGGGGCGCCATTCCACGTGGTCAGGAGGCACCAGCGCAACCACCCGGTCGGTGCGCTGGCGGATTTTCCCGTGGTAGTCGAGAAAAGAGGCAATGGTGCGGATTTCCATCAGGGTTTCGCCAAGAGGGCGGTACCTGCCGCGCCTTCGTCCAGCAGCAGTTCCATGTGAATGTTGACCCGCTCGTAGGGCGAAGGCCGGTCGGGCTCAATTTTTCGGAAGCCCAGCTTGTAGTAAAGCCGAATGGCGGCCGTGAGCCCGGTGTTGCTTTCCAGGTACACGCGCCGCGCGCCCATGCCGCGGGCCGTGTCGAGGGCGGCCTGGGCCAGGCGCTGGCCAATGCCCAGCCCTTGCGCGGCCGGCGACACGGCCATTTTGGCCAGCTCCAGCGTGTCGGCGTCCATGCGTATCAGCGCGCAGGCGCCCACCACCTGCCCCTGGTATTCGGCCAGTAGGATTTGGCCGCCCCCCTGCAGCACGTATTCTTCCGGGTGGTCGAGCATTTTCAGGTCGGCGGCTTCGAGCACGAAGTCCTTCTCAATCCACTCCACGTTCAGGCGCTTGAAATCTGCCGCGTACTGCGGCTGGTAAGTCAGAATGCGGACGTGTTCAGTGAAGAGCCCGGCTTGGCGGGCCTTCGTCCCACGTTTTTCGGGGGTGTCAGGTGTATCAAGAGTGGGCATGGCATTGAGTAAATAAGCTTGTGAAAAGTGACGGAATCGGCTGGTTAGGCCTGCCGAAAGCAGGCGGCTTGGCCCTTTCTAGGACGCCGAGGGCTGCTGGTTTTGCAAGTACTCGTCGGTGAAGTGCACCGTGCGTTTGGGCTGGGCAAACTTCTCGGCGTTGTAACTCTGCGAATTACCCCGCGGAATGGACAGCGACTGCCACTGGCCATCGAGCACCAGTTTGCCGATGAACACGATTTGGCCCACGTGGTAGGGGTAGTGCGCCAGCTGCCGGTTGATGGCCTCGGTGATGCTGTGGCCCTGGTTGCGGATGTAGACCATAGTGTCCTGGTTGGCCTCCGTGATGGAGTCAAGGGCCGTGAACAGGCACGTCCAGCCGGCTTCCCACTGGGCCAGCAGGTCGGCGCGGGTCCGGCTGCCGGTTTCAAATTCCGCGTCGCGGTTGCGCCATTCCTTCTCTCCGTCGGAAGTGAGGAAATCGGTCCAGCGGGAGAGCATGTTGCCCCACAGGTGCTGCACGATAATGGCAATGCTGTTGCTTTCGGCGTTGTACTGCCAGAACAGGGCCTCGTCGGGCAGCTGGGCAAACGTCTGGTCGCCGAGCAGCTTATAGTACTCGAACTGTTTTCTTACACTGGTGAGGTAGTCGGGGGCCATGAGAAAAGGGTTGGAGGATGAGGGAAAAAGCAACGGGTTCTCTGATAGGAAGTGCGTTAAGCCAAAAGCTTGGCGGGCTGCTTTTTTGGCTGCTGCGCTTGGCTGGACGGCAGCGGTGGGACAAGAGCCGGACGGTTGATGAGCCACACGCCGCCCAGTATCACCCCCAGGGCCAGCACCTGCTGGCGGCTGATGGCCTCGTGGGCCAGGCCTGCCCCCAGCAGCACGGCCACCACGGGATTGACGTAGGCGTAGGTGCCCACCACGGCCGGTGGCCGCACCTGCAGCAGCCACAGGTAAGCCAGGTAGGCCACGCCCGAGCCGAATACCACCAAGTAGCCCACCGCCCACAAACTCCGGCCACTGACCTGGGCCGGCGCCACCTGCGCCCACTCGCCCGCCGCAGTGCCCACCAGTCCGCAAAACAACCCCGCCGCCAAGAGCTGCTGCGCCGCGTTGGGCAGGGGCGGGCCCGGCGCGGCCCAGTAGCGGTTCAGCAGCGCCCCGGCCGCGGTGCACAAGCTCCCCGCCCCAATGGCCCCGACCGCCAGCCAATACCCGGGGCCGGGCAACCGCGCGGCCGAGGCCAACAGCTGCTCGCCAAACAGGCCCACCACGCCCAAGCCGCCCAGCAGCAGGCCCAGCAACCGCAGCTTCTCGTGTCGGTACTGCGCCCACCGCGGCCAGTCGAGGACGGCCAGCCACAGCGGCACCGTGGTGGCCAGAATGGCGGCCAGGCTGCTGGGCAGCACCTGCTCGGCCCATACCGTGGAACCGCTGCCCAGTCCCAGAATCAGCACGCCGCAGGCCGCGTTGCGGGGCCAGCCGGCCCGCCTCAAGGCCGGCTGACCCCGCAGTTGGCTCAGGCCCGCCAATAGCGTGCCGGCCAGCAGCAAGCGGGCGGCCATCAGCAGGTAGGGCGGCAGCGTTTCCAGGGCCACCAGCGCCGCGAAGTACGTCGACCCCCAAATCACATAAATGGCCGCAAAAGCCAGCGCTACGGCGCCGCGCTTGGCCTGAGCGGGCGCGGGTGGGCTGCGGTGAACGGGAGAATTGGCAGTCGCGGGCATGGGGAGACGAGCAGCAGCAGCCGCTGATTGAATGAAATGCACATTTCTAAGCCGATGAGAGGCTAGCCGTTGGCCGGCTCGGCCAGTTCCGTGGGCACCACCACAATGCCCTGCTGCAGCTTGGAATGCTTGCGGCCATACAGAAAGTAAACCCCGAAGCCGAGCAGCATCCACACCACGGCCACTTGCAGCGTAAAGGCATCGAGGGCCACAATGAGCAGGGTGCAGAGTACGGCCCCCAGCGCGGGCACCAGCGGAAAGCCCGGCGACGAAAGCGGGGCCCGGAACGGCCGCGGCTGCTCGGGGTGGGAGCGGCGCATGAGCCACACGCCGATGCTCACCAGCACGAAGGCCAGTAGCGTGCCGAAGGAGGTCAAATCGCCCGCCAGCGAGCCGGGCACGAAGGCCGCAAACAAGCCCACGAACACCATTAGCATGAGGTTGGACTTGTAGGGCGTGCGGTAGCGCGGGTGCAGTTCGGCAAAGGCCGGCGGCATGAGGCCGTCCTTGGCCATGGAGAAAAACACGCGACTCTGGCCCATGAGCATCACCAGCACCACCGACGAGAAGCCCAGCAGAATGGCCAGCGTCACGGCCGTGGCCAGCCAGCCGTAGCCGGGCATGTGCGCCCGGATGGCGTAGGCCACGCTCGCCTCGGCCCCCAGCGAGGGGTCGGCAAACTCGCGCCAGTTGGCCACGCCCGTGAGCACGTGCCCAAACAGGATGTAGAGCACCGTGCAGATGGCCAGCGACCCCAAAATGCTCAGCGGCATGTCGCGCTTGGGGTTTTTGGCTTCTTGGGCGGCCGTGCTCACGGCATCAAATCCAATGAAGGCGAAGAACACAATGGCCGCCCCGCCCAAGATGCCGCCCAGGCCATGCTTGTTCCAGGCCGAATACTCGCGCACCACCGCGCCGGCTGCATTGCGCACCGGCGCCGCGTTTTCGGGAATGAGGTAAGGCGTGTGGTTGGCGGGGGTGATGAATTGCCAGCCGACCCCGATAAAGAGCAGTACCACCGCCACCTTGACGACGACCATGACGGAGTTGAACACCGCCGATTCCTGCGTGCCCTTCACCAGCAGCAAGCTCAGGGCCACCACCACCAGCACCGCCGGCAGGTTGATAAGCCCGTGCTGCGTGACGCCGCCCAGCACGGCGCTTTCCAGTGGGGAGTGGCACCAGGCGTAAGGCATCTGAATGCCAAACGCCTGCAAGAGCTTGTTCAGGTATTCACTCCAGCCGATGCTGACGGTGGCCGCGCCCAGCGCGTATTCCATAATCAGGGCCCAGCCAATCACCCAGGCCACGAACTCGCCCATGGTGGTGTAAGCGTAGGTGTAGGCCGACCCAGCAATGGGAATCATGGCCGCGAACTCGGCGTAGCATAACCCCGCGAACACGCAGCCCAGCGCCGCCAGCACGAAGGCCAGCGTCACGCCCGGGCCCGAGGCCTGCGAAACAGCATTGGCCGTGCGGATAAACAGGCCGGAGCCGATGATGGCCCCCACGCCCAGGGCAATGAGGTTGCCCGCGCCCAGCGTGCGCTTCAGCGCGCCGTGCCCGGAGGCGTTGGCCTCGCCCAGCAGCACGGCCAGGGGTTTGGTGGCGAAGATGTTTTTCATGAATGCGAGGCAGGAGTAAGGGGTGAGGCAATGCCAACGGAGTGAGAGCCGCCCAGCTGCCGGGCCAGCTCGCTGATGCGGGCCAGGTGGTGGTCGTCGTGCTCGGCCACGAACAAAAACAGGTCCGTCGGCCGCATCGGCGTGCGCATGCGCGGGTGCAGCCCCGACCGGCTGAGCACGGCCTCGTCTAGCGCCTGCAGGCGCTGCACCGTGCGCATGCGCTGCTGCCGGAAACTGCCCAGCAGCGCGGGCAGGGCCGTGGCGTTGTGATTCGCCCGGGTCGTGGCCTCGTTGGTCAAATCGGTTGGGCGCAGCTCGGCCTTACCGGCTGCGATGTCTTCCAGCCGGCCCAGCCACAGGGGCTCCAGGTCCCCGAGGTGGCCCGCGTTTTCCTGGATGGTCCAGGTGCCGTCCACGCGCGCCGTCAGCCATTCGGGCGGCATCGCGGCCAGCTTTTCTTCCAGTCGGGCCGGGGTGCCCGCCAGCCGCTCCAGCAGCGAGGGCAGCAGGCGCGGGTCGGCCAATTGAGAAAATTCGCGCTCAAACCATTTGAGTTGTTTCATGCGGGGGGATTGGCAAGGGGCCGCAAGGCCGGGTTTTGAATGCGGAAGGGGAATGCCCGCCGCGCTAGGTTGGGGGCTGGGCCAGCGCGATGGCCTCGCGCACGAGCCCGGCCAGGCGAATAAGGCCGGCTTCTACCTCCTCGCTGAACGGCAGCCCGTAGCTGAGCCGGAAGCAGTTGTGGTATTGCTCGTGCAGGGTAAACATGCGGCCCGGCGCCAGGCTGATGCCCGCCTGCGCCGCCCGCCGAAACAGCGCCGTGGCGCTGACCTGGGCCGGCAGCTCCACCCATAGCAGAAAGCCGCCCTGCGGCCGGCTGACCTTAGCACCCGGAAAGTGCTGCTCCAGGACCCGGGCGTAGCGCCGGTAGTTGTCGAGCAAAAAGCGCCGCAGCCGCTGCAGGTGCAGCTCGTAGCGGCCGGTGGCCAGCAAATAGCCAATGGCCTGCTGCGTGAGCCCCGGCGAGGCCACCTGCTGGTAGAGCTTCAGCCGCTTGATTTGCTCCAGGTAGCGGCCGGGCGCCACCCAGCCCACCCGGTAGCCGGGGGCCAGCGTCTTGCTCACCGAGCCGCACCAGAGCACGAGGCCGGTGGTGTCGAAGGCCTTGCAGGGCTTGGGCCGCTGAGCTCCGAAGTGCAGGTCCCCGTAGAGGTCGTCCTCGATGAGCGGCACCTGATAGCGCTCGAGCAGCTGCACCAGCCGGCGCTTGTGGGCTTCGGGCATGCAGCTGCCCATGGGGTTGAGGAAATTGGGCGTCAGCAGGCACACCTGCACGCGGCCCGCCGCCAGGTGCTCGGCCAGCGCGTCGAGCTCCACGCCGGTTTCGGGGTGGGTGGGCAGCTCCAGCACCTGCCGGCCCAGGGCGCGGGCCAGCTGCAGCACGCCCAGGTAGGTGGGGCTTTCCACGGCCAGCGTGTCGCCGGGCTTGGTCAGGGCCAGCAGGCACAGCGACATGGCCGCCATGCAGCCCTCTGTAGTTAGCAGCTCGTGCTCCGTGAGCTGCCCGCCCCAGAGCAGGCTATAGCGGGCAATCTGCTGGCGCAGCAGCAGGTTGCCCTGCACGGGCTCATAGCGGGTGCCGGCCTGCGGCAGCTGCTGCTGGGCCCGCCGCATGGCCTCGGCCAGCCGGGCCACGGGCAGCACCGAAGGGTCGGGACCCGATAGCGAAAGCGGCAGCAAATCCGGCCGGTGCATCTGGGCCGAGTATTCGGCAATCAGGTCCTCGGCTTCGCTGAAGGCTGCGGGCGCCGGCGGGTGTGCGGCGGGCTGCGTGGGCGTGGGCTGGGCGGGGGCGGCCCGGCCCGCCGCCCGCACGTAGTAGCCCGACTGAGCCCGGACTTCCACCAGCCCGCCCGCCTCCAGCGCGTAGTAGGCCTGCAAAATGGTGCTCACGCTCAGCCCCTGCTCCCGGCTCAGTACCCGCACCGAGGGCAACTTGTCGCCCGCGCGCAGCACGCCGCCCCGAATCTGGGCCGTCAGGTGGTGGGCCACCACTTGGTACTTGTGCAGCGGGGCAGCGCCGGGCAGCGTAGGGTTCATGGTAAGTCAAAGGTGTTGATAATGAACAGGAGAATCCGGTCGGGGATGCACCGCGAGTCAGGCGCCGGCCGCCGGCGCCGCGTAGTGCGCCCGCACCCGCTGCACCCGGCCCTGGGCGTTTAGCTCCATGTATTCGGCGGCCGGCCAGTCGTTGATGCTGCGGTAGCAGAGCACCACCGACTGCACGCCGGGCAGCACCTGCTGCAAGTCAAAGCGCAGGTCGGGGTAGCGGGCCAGGCCCGTGGCAAAGTAGGCGCGCAGGGCGGCTTTAGTGTGAAGAGTGCCGCTGGCGTCCGCACCCAGCTGCTGAATCAGCGGCGAGCGGAAGTCCAGCTCGTCGGCGTAGTGGGCCATGATGCGGTCTAAGTCGTGGGCATTCCAGCTGTCGACCCAGTCGTGGGCAAAGGCGGTGGCTTGTTCGGGGTTCATGGGAAAAGCAGAATGGCAGTGGCACGGGCGGCGCCGGAACCCGACAAAAGTCCGGGGCGCTGTACCGCCAAAACAGAGGCAGTTTTCGACTTATTGCACCAGCACAGTTGGCCCCTGCGCCACCATCCGGATGCCCCAATAGGCCCGGCGCCCGCCTCGACAGTGTGCTTTTGGCCGAGCAAGAGGCCATTGCCGTGCATGTTTAGTCGATGCCAAGGGGATGGTTGGTGCCCTTCGTTCTGGTGGCCTGCGTAACCTAGGTGCGCGGCATGCCTAATGTAACTTGACGGTAATGGCGTTTCGCGCCCAAGCATTGAGGTGAGCCTGGAGTAGGGCCGAAGAGCTGCTACACAGAAGCACATAAACTTGCTTCACATAAACCGATTGTATCTGTCTTTAAGGGGCGCGCTTCACGCCAGAATTGCTCAGATTCATGGTTGTGAAACGACAATCTTAGTCCGGCGGACCGGGCAATTTTAACCAACCCCAATTGGAGCAACCCAAAAACCTTGGGTTCCCTTACGGGGCATCCGGAAAAGCAAAAGGCCCATCGCGTGCTGCGGAGGACCTTTTCTGTGGTCGTGCGATGCCTTGCTTCATCAGCTAAGTCGAGCCTGAGGGTACCCCGGAAAACGAAAATGCCCTTCCTGCTCGCAGGAAGGGCATCGTTTATAGTCCGTAGGGGGCTGGAAACTAGTGTCCAAAGGCATCTAGCAAAAGCTGCTGGCAACTACTATACGGCTTTCGTGTGCTAAGAAGAGAAGCATAATGACTACCCACAAGTAACCTGGATGGCCTAAATGAATCAGTAGGGCCCCTGGCGGGTCCCCGCTACCTCACTTGCTTGCGCTGTATTTAATTATGTCTGACTGTGGCCAGTAACTCCCGAATGACCACGACGCGGTTGACGATGTGAGTGTAATGATGGCTGGCAGGTACCACCACTTCGATGCCCCGGCGCGCCTCCCGACTGAAGCGGCTGCACCCGGCCTGCTCCCACGGGCCTACCCCGAGTGGGCACCCCTGTACTTGGAGCTGTCGGTGCCCGATATCACGCCTCAGGTAGCCGCTGGACTCAGCAGCAAGGCCTATTTTTCTCGGCAAGCCCCGGCGTTGGAAGCCATCATCCGCCAATGAACCGGCTTAACTGCTGCTCTCATTGAGGCGGGCTTTTGTGTTGCCGACGACTGGGCAATGGCCCACGCAATTTCTTCATTTGCGAATTCTCTCGCCGTGACGCTCCTTGCCCTCGCAAATCCGGTCACCCGCTGCTGGCCCAGCTGAGGAAACCCCAGAAGCATCAATAAAAGCCCTGGCCACCGAGCCGGGACTTTTCTGTTTGCAGAGGACGCACCACTCCGTCGGCCCGCGTTGTGCTGCGGGCGCAGCCCCGCAGGCGTCCCCAAGCCAGCTTGCATCACAGGGAAAACCCAGGAATCAAATCAAGATGGCAAACGTGAGCATTCCGTACGCAATTAAGGCCCCGGTGTAGCCTATCAAAAACAGGGTCAACGCCAACAGGCCCGGCCAGCTATTTAGGCAAAACACCGTTCGGAAGAAGCGATAAAGCAAGCACAGCAGGACCAGCAAGCTGGCCCCGACCACCGCCGTGACCACATACGCGTTGGCAAAGGCCAGCTCGGCGGCGCTGGCCAGCAGGCTACCGAGAAGAAAAAAGCCAATGAGGACAAGCGAGTTGATTTCCAGAGCGGCCACCCCCAGGTCGTAGGCCGTGAGCCGGTGGCTGCCGTGGAAGCGCCGGGTGCCGGCGTTCACCGCCCACAGCACCGGCACGGTGAGCGGAATGAGCAGAAAGGCCAGCAGCTTGCCGTAGGCTTGCTTGCGCTGGTCGAAGCCGGCGGCTACCTGTGCTTCGGGTAGCCGCTGTCGGCGCATCTTGGCTTCGGCCAGGCGGCGTTTGAAGGCGCCCACGCCGCCGCCCTGCACCTCTTGCCGGTAGGAGGTGACCATGTTGCTGCGGATGCTGTGCTGGTTGGGGAACAGAAAGTACAGCAGCGTGGCGATGAGGAAAAGCGAACTGAGGCTAAAATGCCGCACGGTGATGCCGGCAATGGCGTCTTGGGCCTGCAGGCCGGGCCGGGTCAGCAGGTTGCGCAGCGCCGCTACGAACTTGCCGTCCAGGTGGGTGAGGTGATGAAAGAACTCGTGGGCGAGGTGGCGGAGCTTCCGGTCTTCCGGCCGAATTTTCTTCTGCCCGCAACGGTGGCAGTAGGGGCCGTGGAGCGCGGCGTGGCAGTTTTTGCAGGTAGGGGTATGGGTCATCGAGGAGAGATGCGCTTCATGGTTGCCTTCACTTAAAACCAGGTCCTGGCGTCAGCAGTCCCTGGTTTTAAGTGAAGGCATGCTGTCGCAGGGGGCGCTCAACGATGCACGCTTAGCCCGCGCGGCGCTTTTCATCTTCGGCGCCGTCCGCGCGGCGGCGCGCGGGAGCGACCTTGCTGTTGCCGAAGCGGTAGGAAAAGGAAAGCGTGACCTGCCGCGAGTCGCGGCGCTGCCGGTAGTTTTCTACATAATTGCCGTAGGTGGACGTCACGCGGGCGGTCTGCGTGTAGAGCAGGTCGGCCCCGCTCAGCTTGAGGGTGCCTTTGCCGTCCCACAGGGCTTTTTGCACCCCGGCCGCGAGTTCGCCCAGGGGCTGCTGCACCAGGAAGCCGTACACTTGGCGCGACTCGTAGCGGCCATTCAGTTCCGCGCTCCAGCCCCTGCCGAACGTCAGGGAGTGGTTGGTCGTCAGCTGCAGCGTGAGGCCGCCGCGGTTGAGGCTAGTGCTGCCCAGCTCGCCGCTGAACCGGTTGTAGTACAGCACCGCGTTGGAGTAGGCCGTCCACCACTTGGCCAACTGCACGGGGGCCGTGAGGGTGAGGCCGAAGTAGTGCTGCTGGCTGAGGTTGCGCACGGTGGAAAGCACCGTGCTGTCGGTTTCGAGCTCGAACACGCTGACGATGGGCTGGCTGGTGAGGCTGTAGCTCAGGCCCAGGCTGTACTTCTGCCGGAAGGTGTGGGTCAGGTCGGCGGTGTAGCTGGTTTGGGGCCGCAGCGCGGGGTTGCCGCTGGCAAAGGTGGTCCGGTCGGTGATGGCGCGGAAGGGGTTCAGCTGCGAATACGTGGGCCGGTCGATGCGCCGGCTCAGCGAAAAGCTCGTTTCGTGCCGCTCCGAGAAGGCGCGTTTGAGGGCCGCGCTGGGAAACAAATTCAGGTAGTGCCGGGTAAAATTCTGAAATTCCACTTCGCGCTCCTGCCGGCCCACGGTGGTGGTGTGCTCGGCGCGCAGGCCCGCCGTGAGCGTCAGGCCCGGCCGCTTGCGGGTGAGGGTGAGGTAGCCGGCGCGGATGGTTTCCTCGTATTGAAACCGGTTGGAGCGGCCGAGGTCGAATTGCTGGTTCGTGTAAAAGCGCAGGTCGTTGTCGGTGGTCACCCGGCTCATTTTCGCGCCGGCTTCCAGGCGGGCCTGCGGGCCCAGGGGCTGGGCGTAATCCACGTTGGCCGACCATAAGTTGATGTCGCCGGTTTGCACGCTGCTGTTCTGGTCCAGCGGCACTTCCTGCAAGGTGTAGGTTTGCAGCAGGTTGTCGCGGTCGGCGGTGAAGTAGCCATAGTCCAGGTCGGCGGTGAGCTCGCGCGTGCCCACCGAGTCGTCGAACACGTGGCGCAGGTTCAGGTTGGCGTTGGTCTTGGTCAGGTAGCGGTTCGAGTAATTGGTGGAGTAGTAGGCTTCCGCGGTGCCCTGGGCCAAGCTTCGCACCACGGCCGCGTTGAGGCCGTTCACCACGGCCCGGTTGCTGGCGCTGTTGCCCGTCACGCCCACGGTCGTGCGCTTCGAGAGGGCGTAGTCGGCCCCGGCCTTCCAGCCCTGCACCCGCACGTTGTTGGGCAGGTGGTTGTCCTGGTCCGATTGCGCCATCAGTTGGGAATTTTCGCCACTGGCCCGGTAGAAGTTGCGGTGAATCACCAGGTCCGTCACCCCGGTGCGGTCGCCGTAGTTATAGGCGCCGAACAGGTTGACCTTTTGATGGCGATGATTCAGGCTCAGGCCGCCGGCGTATTTGTTGTAAGGGCTATAGCCGTAGCTGCCGTTCACGGTGCCGTTGGTGCCCTGGCGCTGGTCCTTTTTGAGGTTGATGGCGATGATGCCGGCCCCGCCCTGCGCGTCGTACTTGGCCGGCGGGTTGGTGATGAGCTCGATGTTTTTGAGCTGTTCGGCGGGCAGGGCGCGCAAGTAGTCGGCCAGCTCGGCGCCGCTCATGGGCTGGCGCTTGCCGTCGATGAGCACCAGCAGGCCCTGCTTGCCGCGCAGGGCCAGGTTGTCGTTGGCGTCCACGGTCACGCCCGGGGCGCGGCGCAGCACGTCGAGGCTGGTGTTGCCGGCCGCCAGCGTCGAGCCCTCCACGTTCACGATGGTGCGGTCGGCTTCCCGCTCATACAGCGGCAGCTTGCCCACCACCTTCACTTCCTGCAGCTGCGTGGCCGCGCTGATGGCCAGTTGCAGCACCGGCAGCTCTACCGGGGCCCGGCCGGCGTCGAACGGCCGCGACCAGCGCCGCTCAAACCCCACCTGCGCCGCCGACACCACGTAGCGCCCCGCCGGCGCCGCCTCAAACTGAAACGTACCCTTGTCGTCGCTAAACTCGGTCTTGACCACGGTCGAATCCGCGGCCCGGTGCAGGGTCACCGTGGCGTACTCAATGGGCACGCCGGCCGGCGTTTGCACCGCGCCGCGCACCCCCGCGGGCGTTTGGGCCCGGGCCCACGGGGCCGCCAGCAGCAAGAGGAGGGCCAGCCTGCCGCGCAGCGGGGCAAGAAACAGGTGCAGAAAAAAGGAGGGCGTTGTCATGGAAATAAGGTTAAAGGATGCAGAAAAGGTGGTATTTCAGTGCGGTAAGATTTCGAAAGACTCGTGGCCGGCTCGCCGCTGCCTTGGGCAAGGCCGTTGAAGCCGTGGTTTTGGCGGTACTCAGCCCCGGTTTGGCGGGCGCGCAACACGGGCGTCACGCTCACGCGGGCTTCCGGCTGGCACTTGGCGTACACTCGTCCTCATTGTTCGGCTTGTACAGCAGCGATGTTGTTATCCATACCCCCGTCGAATAGCAGGTGATTGGGGTCAATGCCCGCCCGCGCGGGTTTGCGTGGCACCGTCACGGTAAGCTGCTGCCTGCCGGAGCGAATGCGGTGCTGCCGCAGGTAGAGCAAGCCCGCCGACTCGTTTTCCTCCTTGGCGGAGGCAAACAGACCAAGCTGCACCCAGTCGTTCATGGGGACTTCCGTTTCAAGGCCGTTGGCCTCGATTACCACCTTGCGCGCCTGCACGTCCAGCGTCACCTGCCAGGTCCCGGCTGCGGTTTTTCGGGTGGTGACATTCTTCGTTTCCAGTTCCCAAAAGGTATTGGCGGCGAATAAATCGTGCAGCAGGTAGTGCAGCGAATCCGGGGTGGCTGCCCGCAGTTCCCGGTAGAGGTCGAGCGGGGTCGGCAGCGGGGTTCTTCCCAATGCTTGTTTTTCGAGCAACCGGCGCAGGGCCGTGTGCACCTGGTCTTTGCCCGCGTACTCCCGCAGCGCGAACAGGGCCAGCGGGCCCTTGCGGTAGTATTGCACGCGGTCGGTTGCCCGCAGCAGCGGCTCAGCGGCCCGCGCCCGCCCGCCCAGAAAATCTTCGCGCACCATGCCCAGTAGTTGGCGCAGCTTCGCCGGCCCTTGCGCGGCTTCCACCACTTCCAGGGCCGAGTACCAGGCCAGGCTCTCGGTGAGCAGCGCCGCGCCTCCCACCTGGGCCGGCGCGAGCTGGTGCCCCCACCAGTGGTGCGCCACCTCGTGCGCCACCGTCGCCGACGGCAAATCCACGCCTCGCGGGTCTTTATCGGGGTCGAGCAGGGCAAATCCCTCCTCGTAAGAAATGTTGGTTGGGTGGGCGAACAGGGTTTTGCTGTCGCCGGGCACTTCCACGAGCCGCAGCTGGCGGTGCGGGTAGGAGCCAAACTGGCGGGAAAGGTAGCCGAGCGCCGCCTGCGCCGCGCGTAGCATCCGCTCCACGTTCAGGCGGTGGCCGGGGTGGTGCAGGATTTGTATTTCCGTGTCCTTCCACTTGCCTTGGCGCACGGCGTAGGCGGCGGAGAAGAAGGCGACGCTGTTTTTAATGGGCGCGTCGGTGCCGTAGTGAAAGTAGCGCCGCCCGCCCCGCGCCCACGTCTGGCGCAGCGTGCCGGGCGCCACGGCGGTTTGCCCCACGTCGGTGCCCACCACGGCGTCAAGCATAATCTGCTCTTGCCCCGCCACGTCCCGAAGCGCCATGGGGTCGTCCAGGGGCGTTACTGCTGGGCGCGGGGCCAGCCCGTGGCTTCGCCGCTGCCGGGCGTCCCGAAACTCGCGGCTTCGCTGATAGCCCACGCTGGGCAGCCACCAACCGTCAACGTACGTGCCGTTCGGCACCACCGACGCGTCCAGCTGATTCGGGGCAAAGCCCTGGGGCGCAAAGCGCACGTCGAAGGTGAGTTGCAGGGAGTCGCCCGGCAGCAGCGGCTTTTTCAGCGCGTAGATGTGATGGCCCAGCGCGTCGTCTGCCATCGCGGGGCGCGCCGGCACGTCGAAGCCCACCGAACGCGTTTCCACGCCCGGGGCGGTGGCCACGTGCACCGAATCGATGGCTGAGCGGGTGTTATTGACCAAGCGGCAGGTACCGCGCGCCTCTACGGCCCGCCGCTTGGGGTAAATTTCGACGCGGAGGTTGGCGCTGATTATGCGGGGCTGCGGGATGCCGGCGTACCGGCCGTATTTCCGCTCGTAGTCGGCTCGCCACGCTTCTGTGTCGGAGGTGGCTGGCTTAGTGCCCGGCACATTTAGGTTGTAAAAGAGCAGGCCGCCACCGGTGATAATGAGCGCCACGGACGCAGCAAGGATTGCGGCGATGCGGCGGCTAAGGCGGCGGCGCGCCCCGCGGAGCCGCGGCCCCAAGCCCCGCTCACCGCCCCGGGCCCAGAACAGCTGCGTCAGCACCGCCAGCAGCAAAGCCCACGCCGCCCAGTAGCCCTTGAACAGCAGCCACGGCCCGAGGTACGGTTCGAGCCCGCGCATATCCGAATACGACCACCCCGGGTCCGAGCCGTAAGCCAGCAGGCCCGGCTCCAGGCCGAGCTGCGAACCAAAGGCCACGGCCACGTACGCCAGTATTGCGAGCAGGTGGGCCACGTATTTTTGGTCAACCACCACGTGTACCGTGAAGGCGAGCACGGCAAACAGGAGGTAATCGGTGAGCCGGAGCCCCAAAAGGATTTGGGCGTACAGTCCCAGCTCAAAGTGGTAGTACCCCAAGCGCACCTGCACAAGCATGGCGGTGGCAATGAGCAGCGCCTGCACGGCGATAAGCGCCAGGCCCAGCCCCGTAAACTTGCCGGCGAAGGAAACCCACACCGGCACAGGGGCCGCCCCGGCAATCCCGCCCAGTCCGGCTTCGCGCTCCCGCCACACGAGCTCGCCGGCGTAGTAGACGATGAGCAGCGGAATGACCAGCCACAGGCCGTGGTCGCCGGTATTTTCCAGGATGTTGACGCCCTTGCCGGTGGCCGGAAGCTCAGGCACATCGTAGTATTCCGAGAACCACAGGGGGCCGGTCAGGAACACGAAGGCCGCCAGGATGGCCGCCCCAATGCTGCCCCAGCCCGTCACGATGAGTTGAAACGATTCCTTCGCCATGGTGAATGCCTGCACCACCCGGGCCCCAGGGCCGAACGCCGGCTGGACCGGCGGAACGGTGAGTTGGGGAATCCTTGCGGTTTGGATTCCGGCAGGCAAGGCGGCCGGCCCTTTTGGGCTTTGGGCAGCGCGGCCCCGCTGGCTGCCCTCGGCGAGGTGCGCGAGCCGGAATCGGAAATAGGTGAGCGCCAAAACGCCCAGCGCCACCCCCAGCCACAGCAGGCGGTTGGCGAGCATCGCCGGCTGTAGCCCGACTTGGAGCGTGTTTTTTTCGCTGGCCGACCAGAGCTCCGACAGTTCGCCCAGCCCCGTAAGCCCCAGCGGGTCCGTCAGCTTGCCGAGGGCCCAGTTTCCTTGGCTCACGGCCACGAACTGCCAGCTAACGACCGCGGCAAAGAAGACGAAAACGCCCCCCAGGTAGCTCACCACGCCGCGCCGGCTGAAAGCTGCCGCCGAAAACATGAAGGCCATGGCGATAAACGCGTTCGGCAGCGCGAGCAGGAAATACGCGCTTAGGTACGCGGCCGGCCGCATCGGGCCGATGAGGTCGCCGTGCGCGCCCGGCAGGAACGCCGCGGCGAGCAGGCCCGCCGGAATGGTGCTCATCAGCAGGGCGCTGAGGGCGAAGGCGGCAAGGAGCCGCCCGCCGAGGTAGGCGCCCTTGCCAATGGGCGCGGTGTAGAGAATTGGGTGCATTCGGGTTTCCACGTCGCGGGCCGCCGCGCCGCCCGCAAACGCCGCCAGCGGCAGCAGCCCCAACATGGACGCCACAAGCGTGACTTGCGCCACCGCAAACGGCGCGTTGAGAAAGTAGCCGCCCACCTGCGCTTCATTCACGAACACCTGCCGGGCCAGCAGGAAGCTTAGCCCCAGCAGGAGCAGGAAATAGAACCAGGTCGAGACCCGGCCCGCCTGGTAAACGAATTCAAATCGACAGACCTCCCACAGCTTCCTCATAGTTCCACCCTTCCTTCCTGAGTTGGAGTTTGTCCGTAGTGCCCGGCCATGGTGGTGAAGTAGACGTCTTCCAGGTCGGGCGGCACGGCTTCGAAGCCGGCTCCCGGTGCCGTTTCGCTGAACACCCGCACCACGGTGCGGCCCCCCAGCAGCTTGGTGGAAATAATGGCGTGGGCTTGCTCCAGCGCGGGCAGGGCCGGCTTGTCCACCACGCTGCGCCATACTTTCCCGTTTAGCTTTTCGATGGCCCGGAGCGGCTCGGCTTCGAGCAGGATGCGGCCTTGGTTGATGATGGCCATGCGGGGGCACAGCTCCGCGACGTCTTCCACGAGGTGGGTGGAAAGGATGACCACGCTGTTTTCGCCCAGCTCGCTGAGCAGGTTCAGGAAGCGCACCCGTTCGGCGGGGTCGAGGCCCGCCGTGGGCTCGTCCACAATCAGCAGCCGGGGGTTGCCCAGCAGCGCCACGGCCACGCCGAAGCGCTGGCGCATGCCGCCCGAGAAGCCCCCCAGCCGTTGCCGGCGCACGTCCCACAGGTTGGTTTGCCGCAGCAGGCCTTCCACCACGGGCTGGCGCGTGCGCCGGTTGGTGAGGCCTTTGAGGACGGCAAAATAATCGAGCAGGTCCTCCGCCCGGGCTTTGGGGTACACGCCAAATTCCTGGGGCAGGTAGCCCAGGGTTTGGCGCACGGCATCGGGCTGGCCGAGCACGTCGAGGTCGCCCAGCCGTATCTGCCCGGCATCGGGCTCCTGCAGCGTGGCCAGCGTGCGCATGAGCGTGGATTTGCCGGCTCCGTTCGGCCCGAGCAGGCCGTACATGCCCGCCGGAATGGTCAGCGTCACGTCCTGCAGCGCCTGCACGCCGTTGGCGTAGCGTTTAGAAACATTGCGAATGTGTAGTTCCACCGGTTTAATGGGAAATGGATGAACCTTAAAGCGGTTTTTGCGAAGGCTGCCGGCAGGAATTGAAGAGCCTGCGAAAAAGCAGCGCCTTGAGTGGCTCCTTACCGGCCGGCCCGGTTTACTTCGTCCAAGTCGCTGGCGCGGCGCTTGCTGTCGAACTTCTCGCCCCGGGCAAACTTGTAGCGTAAACTCAGGCGCACGGCTTGCTCGCCGCGGTACTGGGCAAACTCGTTGAGGCTGCTGTTTTGGCGGTAAACGCCTCCGATTTGGCGGGAGCGAAACACGTCCGTCACGCTCAGACTGGCTTCCAGCTGGTCTTTGGCGAAGGTGCGTTTCAGGCCCGTATCCACCCACGCGATGCCCTGCACCCGGTACACGCCGTAGATGCCCGGGCCCACATAGCTGCCGTTCACTTCCAGGCGCAGCTTGGCAGGCAGCTGCACGGTGTGGGTGGTTTGGGCGAAGAGGCTCAGGCGGCTGTTGCGCACGCCCTGGCCGTTGAGTTCGGTGCTCACCCGCTCGTAGGTGCCGGTCAGCACGTTGGTGGTCTGCCACTTGGCCATCAGCCGCCACGGCGCCGAGAGCGTGGCGTTGAAGTTTTCATACCGGCTCAGGTTCTGCTGCTGAAACACGGTGAGTGTGTCGCGGGTGTCCTGCAGCGGAATCTGGGCCATGTAGTCGCGGGTGTGGGCGTAGCCCACCGTCAGGTTGTAGAGCGATTTCCAGGTCTGGACCACTTGCAGCGAGGTGGTGTATTGCGGCCGCAGGCCAGGGTTGCCCTTCACCACCGAATAAGGGTCCAGGAATATCACGAAGGGATTCAGCTCCTCGTAGCGGGGCCGGTCGATGCGGCGGCTGTACTGGTAGCTGACCTGGTACTGGGGCGACACGGTTTGCTGCACAAACACGCTCGGAAACAGATTTAGGTAGCGCCGTTCACTCGTCTGGCCCAGCGTGCGGGAGGTGCCCCGGCTGTGGGTTTGCTCGGCGCGCAGGCCGGCCTCCACGCTCCAGCGCTTCGAGAGCGTGCGCGACAGGTTGGCGTAGGCCGCGTAGATGTTTTCCTGGTAGACAAAATGGTTGGTGCGGCCCAGGTCGGGCAGCGACTTTTCGGCCACCACGTTGAAAAACCGCAGGTCGTTGTCCGACACCACCTGGCTGATTTTGGCGCCGGCTTCCAGCTTGGTGTCCCGCGCCAGGGGCCGCTCCACGTCCAGCTTGGCGGCGTAGATGTCGTAGTTCACCGGGTTGTCGCTGGTGAGCAGCTGGTCGCGCACGGCGCCGGTTTCCCGTCGAATGTGGTTGGTAAACGCATTGCCGACCGTGCTGCTGAGGTTGACGTAATTCAGGTCGAGGGCCAGCGTGGTGCCCGCCGTGTCGAGCTGGCCGAGGTAGTGCAGGTTGGCGGTGTGGCTGCGCAGCTCGGAGGTGGTACGGGTGAGGGCGTCGATGAACTGGTTGGTGGCCGCTTGGTCGGAGCGCAGGCTGGTGGCGGTGCTCAGGTCGCGCGCCTGGTCGGCCCGCAGCACGTAGAGCATGCCGCCTAGCGTATGGCCGGGGCGCACGGTCCAGTCGGTGCCCAGGCGCAGCGCGGGCGAGTTGCGGAAGCCTTCTTCCCGCCCGGTCTGGTCGAACAGCAGCCCCTGACTCACATCCGAAAACACCCGCGTAAAAGCCAGCGTCCGCAAGGTGGGCCGGCGGGAGAAATCCAGGTTGCCGAAGGAATTCCAGGCCCCGCGCTTGTAGTTCAGCGTGCCGCCCGTGGTGTAGCCCGCCAGCCCGTTGTACTGCGCGCCCGCGTTCACGCTGCCGTTGAGGCCGCGGGCGGTGTTTTTCTTCAGCGTGATGTTGATGAGGCCGCCGGTGCCGGCGGCGTCGTACTTGGCCGAGGGGTTGGTAATCAGCTCCAGGGTTTTGATGTTGTCGGCCGCCATCGACTGCAGCAGGCTTTGCAGCTCCTTGGCCGAGAGATAGGTGAGCTTGCCATCAAGCATTACCTGCGCCCCCGCCTTGCCGTTGAGCTGGATGGCGCCTTCGGGGTCGATGAACACGCCCGGGGCCCGGGCCAGCACGTCGTAAGCCGTGTTGCCGGCCGCCAGAGCCTTGCCTTCTACGTTCACCACCAGCCGGTCGGCGTATTGCACGATGGTCGGCTTCAGGCCCTGCACCACCACTTCTTTCAGCGCTCTGGCTTCGGAAACTAGTTGAATGGTGCCAAAATCCTGGCCTTGGCCGGGCGCCGTCACCGCGAGGGGCCCGGACTGCCAGCGGCGGTAGCCCAGCGCCGAGATGCGCAGCCGGTACGCCCCCGGGGCTGGCGCGGGCAGCGCAAAGTGCCCCGCGCCGTTGGCCACGCCGCCCGCCACAAAAACCGAGTCCGCCGCGCGCACCAGCACCGCATTCGCAAAGGGCACGGCCTGGGATTTTTCGTCTGCGACCAGCCCAGTGAAAGAGCCGGCGGGTTGGGCCTGGCACAGGTGCCCGCTGCCCCACAGCAGCACCAGCAGCGAAAGCAGCGCTTTCATAAGAATAAACTTGAGAGGGTACGCCATTGGGGTAAAACGACAGCCTCAGCACCTCACCAGATAGGTATTGGGGTTGCTCGACTTGCCAGCCATCTCAAAAGAAACCCCCCGTCCGGCGCCCCGGCGCGGCGTTCGACACGTGGGCAGATATATTCGACACCCGGCCTTTTCAGACACCATTCTGCGCCGGCGCAACCTGCCGAATATATCCGCCCACGTGTCGAGTAATTGGGTTGGTTGCGCAAAAGCATTGCGCCCAGCCGGTACCTTTAAGTAGCTTTTCGCCACCCCGCTGCTTATGCTTGACTTTCTTCGGCGCCACCGGGTCGTGCTGCTGCACGTCTCGTTTTGGGGGCTGTATTTCTCGTGGTACGTCTACCAGTTTCGGGCCGAGTACAGCTGGCTGGCCTCGGTGGGCTACACGCTGCTGTCCATCGGGCTGTACTTGCCGCTGGTGTATGTCAACTACTTCTGGCTGCTGCCGCGCTGGCTGCGCCACCAGCGCACCGGCCGCTACCTGCTGGAGTTTGCGGCGGCTTTTGTGCCGGCCCTGGCGCTGCGGGTCTACGTGCTCTGGCATTTCGCCCCGGCCAATGTGCCCGCCAACTACCTGTACTCGGCGCTTTATGTGCTGGGGCTGGGCGTCAGCATGCTGTTCATTGCGGCCTTCATCAGCATGCTGCGGTTTGCCGTGGGCTGGTTCGAGTTGGAAGCCAAGGCCAAAGCCCTGGAAAATGCCCAGCTCACGGCCGAGCTGCAATTGCTCAAGGCCCAAATCAACCCGCATTTCCTGTTCAATACCCTCAACAACCTCCAGTACCTGGCCTACATGCAGTCGCCGAACACGCCGGAAGGCATCGCCAAGCTGGGCCAGATGATGCGCTACATGATTTACGACTCCAACCACCCCGAAGTGGCCCTGCGCGAGGAACTGGAATACCTGGAAAACTACATCAGCCTCGAACAGCTGCGCCTCAACAACGCCAGCGCCATTGCCTTCGAAGTGGCCGGGCCCATCGGCGCGCAGCAAATCGCACCGCTCATTTTGGTGAGCTTTCTGGAAAACGCGTTCAAGCACGGCCTGGCTACCCACGGCAATGGCTGGGTCCGGGTGCAGGTGGAGCTGCAGGGCTGTAACTGCCATTATACCGTGGCCAACAGCCGGCCGCTCTCGCTGGCGCCGCCCAAAAAATACTCCGGCGCAGGCCTGCAAAACGTGCGCCGCCGCCTGGCCCTGAGCTACCCCGACCGCCACTCGCTGCACATTGAAGAATCGCCGGAGGAGTACCGGATTCACCTGCGTTTGGCCTTGTCATGAAACTCGCCTGCCTGATTCTTGACGACGAACCCCTGGCCCGCGAGCTGCTGGTGGAGTTCACCAAAAAAGTGCCTTACCTGCAGGTGCAGGCCACCTGCGCCAGCGCTCTGGAAGCCATGGAAGTGCTGCGCGCCACGCCCATCGACGTGCTGTTTCTAGACGTGCAGATGCCCGACCTCACTGGCCTGGAGTTGCTGCGCTTGCTGCCCCGCAAGCCCCTGGTCGTCCTCACCACGGCCTATTCCCGATATGCCCTGGAAAGCTACGATTTTGACACGGTCGACTACCTGCTCAAGCCTTTCACCCTGGAACGCTTCCTGCGGGCCGCGGAGAAAGTGCGGGCCCGCGCCCAGCTTTCGCCCGAGCCGGAACCGCCCGCGGGGCGAGGCGGCAGCTCGCCGTTCTTGTTCGTGAAAGACGGCGTGAAGCTAGTGAAAGTGCGCTGGACCGATATTCTGTACGTGGAAGGCCTGCGCGACTACGTGGCCATCCACACCCGGGACCAGAAAATCGTGAGCCTGCAGCGCCTTAAGGTGCTGGAGCAGCAACTGCCCGCCGAGCAGTTCGTGCGCATTCACCAGTCCTTTATCGTGAGCCTGGAAGGCATCCAGTCCATTCACAAGGAAAAGGTGCAGGTCGGCGAGCGGTTTCTGCCCATCAGCGACTCCTACCGCAAGGCATTTAAGGAGTTCATCGACCGCAACTTCCTACAGACCGATTAGCAAAAAAATAAACGCAGGCTGCCAATCAACTGCAATAAATTGGCGGCAGAGGAAAAGTGAAAAATGCTCCGGAGAAGAAATCCGAGCGCCACCCAGTCCAATTGCTTCCTCGGACTGAGGCCGAAGAGGGGAGGAGTGGGCAAATAGAGGATTACATCTGCGTACTGGGCAGCTGACCCGACAATAGCCAGCTTGCTTGTGCCGTCAAAGCGCACCATTTGGCGCCGAGGGTCCCCGTCACGGTTTACCCGGAAAACCAAAATGCCCTTCCTGCTAGCAGGAAGGGCATCGTTTGTAGTCCGTAGGGGAATCGAACCCCTGTTGGTAGAATGAAAATCTACTGTCCTAACCCCTAGACGAACGGACCGTTGTTCGTTTTGATGATGCAAAGGTACGGCGCGCGGCTTTTGATGCAAGTATCAGCGCTAAAAAAAATGGCTTGCCAACGGAAATGGCCTGTTTTACAGGCTAAAAAAAATTATGCGTGGCCACGTTGGTAGTGTAGCCACGGCCGGCAACTCCAGGCGGCACCTGCCTGTTACGGTATCGCGTGGAGAAATCGACGCCGCGCCGCATCGTATCGTGGAATGCGGCATCAACCCGCGCCATTCTACTATCTTCGCCCCGCTTTTTAACCAGTCGCCGATGTGGCGGCTGTCACTTACCACCTTCCTGTTTCACCATGGCTAAAATTAAAGTCGCCATCAACGGCTTCGGTCGCATCGGCCGCCTCACTTTCAAGTCGCTGCTGGGCCGCGACAACGTGGAAATCGTTGCCATCAACGACCTGACCGACAACAAAACGTTGGCCCACTTGCTGAAGTATGACTCCGTGCACGGCCGCTTCGACGGCACCGTGAGCTACGACGAGGAAAGCCTCACCGTGAACGGCGTGAAAATTGCCGCCCTTGCCGAGCGTGACCCCAAGCTCCTGCCCTGGGGCACGATGGGCGTTGACGTGGTATTGGAATCGACCGGCCGCTTCGTGGACGAGGCCGGCGCCGGCCAGCACCTCACCGCCGGCGCCAAGAAAGTGGTGATTTCGGCCCCCGCCACCGGCAACATCCCCACGGTGGTGCTGGGCGTGAACGAGGACATCCTCACCGGCTCCGAAACCATCCTGAGCAACGCCAGCTGCACCACCAACTGCCTGGCCCCCATGGCCAAGGTGCTGGACGACGCTTTCGGCATTGAGAAGGGCTACATCACCACGGTGCACGCCTATACCTCGGACCAAAACCTGCAGGACGCCCCCCACAAGGACCTGCGCCGCGCCCGCGCCGCTGCCTACAGCATCATCCCCACCAGCACCGGCGCCGCCAAAGCCGTGGGCCTGGTGCTGCCCAAGCTGAAAGGCAAACTCGACGGCCTGGCCATGCGCGTGCCCGTGCCCGATGGCTCGATGACCGACCTGACCGTCATCCTGAAAAAGGAAGTGACCAAGGAGGAAATCAACAACGCCCTGAAAGCTGCGGCTGAAGGCCCCCTGAAAGGCATCATCGAGTACGCCACCGACCCGCTGGTGAGCATCGACATCGTGGGCAACCCCCACAGCTGCATCTTCGATTCGGAGCTGACGTCGGCCAACGGCACGCTGGCCAAGGTCATTGGCTGGTACGACAACGAGTTCGGCTACTCCACCCGCACCGCCGACCTCATCCAGAAGCTCGGCGAGCGGATGAACGGTTAAGCGCTAAGTGCGTACATAAGACGCCGCCTGCTTTGCCACCCGTGGCGAGGCGGGCGGCGTTTTTTGTGTGATTATTTCGGCCGTTGGTTTCAACGCTCTTTTCTCACTTATCCGCCGGGCCTGCTCCTGGCGTGCGCAATGCCCAAAACTTGCTTCATCCTGAATCCCATGGCCGGCCCCAGCCGCCGCCTCGACATGCCGGCCCTCATCGACCGGTATTTCGGGGCGCGCGAAGCTGATTACGAAATCAGGCTGACCGAATACGCGGGCCACGCGGTGGAAATAGCCCGGGCCGCCGCCGGTGAGGGCTACGAAGTGGTGGTGGCCGTGGGCGGCGATGGTACCGTGAACGAGGTGGGCCGCGGCCTGCTGGGCACCGATGCGGCCATGGGCATCGTGCCGCAGGGCTCCGGCAACGGCCTGGCCCGCCACCTGAAAGTGCCGCTGGCGCTGCCGGCCGCCCTGCGCCGGCTGGCCGCGCCCACTTTCAGCCGCATGGACGTGGGCGTGATGAACGGCCACCCGTTTTTTTGCACGGCGGGGCTGGGGTTTGATGCGCACGTGAGCCAGCACTTTGCCCAAGCCGGCTCGCGCGGGCTGGCCACCTACCTGCGCGTGACCCTGAGCGAATACCGCCGCTACCAGCCCACCCCGGTGCGCGTGCTACTCAACGGCGAAGAGCGGGCCACCGACTGCTACGTGCTGGCCTTCGCCAACGCTTCGCAGTACGGCAACAACGCCTACATCGCCCCGCGCGCCGACCTGCGCGACGGCCTGCTCGACGTGTGCCTGATTGACGCCCTGCCCGTGGGCCGGGCCTTCCGCGTGAGCTTGGCCATGGCCCTCGGCAACCTGCCCCAAACCAAAGCCGCCGAATATTTTCGGGTGACGGAAGGCACGGTGCGCGCGGAAGCTCCCATCGGCTTTCATGTGGATGGCGACTACATGGGCCACGCCAGCGAATTCAACGTTGAAATGATGCCATTGGCCCTGGCCGTGGCGGTGTAACTTACTATTGGCGCGAGGGGAGCTTGGTGTGTCAGGGCTGCACCAAGGCTGCGTGCACCGTTTGATTAAATCCCTAAGCCGGTCGTTTGCGACTGTTTTTACAACCGTTTCGCTAAACTGCACCAGTAACTGTCAAGTAGCAGAGCTACTGGTCAACAGAAACGAAGCTTCTGCTCCGATGCGGATAAAATGGTCATCCTCCAGCCGAAACAAGATGTGGTCCGTTTCCGCATCGGCTCGCTCCATAAACCAGTCTACATCGAGGTCGCTCGGTTCTTTGAAGCCGATTTCTTGGATGCTGTTGGGCAGTTGGAGCCCTTCACTTTGCTGAAAATACTCTACTTGCTCAAACACAAGGGCCAAGTGGGAGGGGTTGGGCGCCTTGACCCACTTGGCCGTTCGTTTGACGAAGTGGAGGTAACACCGGGCGTTGTCGCGCAGGGCACTCACCAATTCATAGTCATTATGCAAGTCGAAGTAGCCCGTGCCCCATTGCAGCGCAATCATCTGGTCCAGGGTGTAGGTCAGCTTCATATTAAGCAAAGAAAGGCTTCTTTCCCTTAACCCCTAGCAGCAAGCCCATAACAGGTGTCTCACAAGCCACTGCTGCACCCCGCGAGTTTACAGAACTCGTCTACGAATCAACGTTTACCACATGCCTAAAGGCGATGGGTTTCGTAAACTCCTCTCGTGCCCGTTTTGATGGCCACTGTTGCCTGAAACCTAGTGGGAAGAATATGCCTGCACCTGCTGGCGGTACCTTGTTTAAAATTGCAGTTGGTTATTTATACCTAAACAAGTACTCAGTAACCAACAAAAGCCACGCTCTCCAGCGTAATAGCCCGGACGTATTCCCCAGCATCTGCATGAAAAATAACCGCACCGGCGTGGTCTATTCCACGAACCCCGACTTTGCCTACCAATCCGACGAGCCAGCCGCGGCCACCACGCTGCCGCCCCAGCAACAGCAGCTGCGCGTGCAACTCGATAAAAAACAGCGCGGCGGCAAGCAAGTAACCCTCGTGACCGGTTTTGTGGGCACCGATGCCGACCTGCAGGCCCTCGGCAAGCTGCTCAAAACCAAGTGCGGTGTGGGCGGCAGCGCCAAAGACGGCGAAGTGGTGGTGCAGGGTGACTTCCGCGACAAAGTGCTGGAAGTGCTGCTCAAAGAAGGCTACAAAGCCAAAAAGGCCGGTGGCTAAAGGGCTGCTTTCTGTTTTTCGCTGCTGCCACAATCACCTTAATAACTGCCCATGCTGCTCCAATTCTCAGCCCTGCCCGAAGCGGCCCGCGACGTCACCTCCATTCACGGGCAGGCGGAAAGCGGCGTCATCAGTGCCGTGCTGTGGCTGAAGCTGGGCGTGGAAACCGTGGGCGCCACCATCATTGCGCTGGGCATTCTCAGCGCAGGCTGGCTGCTGGTGAAGGCCTTGCTGAAGCGCCAAACGGCTGATTTTACGGCCATTCGGCTGGCGCTGGCACGCTACCTGGCGTTGGCGCTGGAGTTTCAGCTGGGGGCCGATATTTTGTCGACGGCCATTGCGCCGAGCTGGGAGCAGATTGGCAAGCTGGGCGCCATTGCCGTCATTCGGACGGCGCTCAACTACTTCCTCTCCCGCGAAATGCGCGAGGAGCGCCACGAAGCCACGCCCGAAAACCACGTGGTGCAGCGCGCCGACGCCGACTAGTGCCCCAGCCGCACGCGGGCGCGCTCGGCATCCTCGGGCGTGTCGATGCCGAAGGCTTCGAGCTCGGTTTCGGCGCACTGAATGCGGAACCCGGCTTCGAGCCAGCGCAACTGCTCCAAGCTTTCGGCCGCTTCGAGCGGCGACACGGGCAGGCGGGTGAGCTGCTCCAGCACGGCGGGCTTGTAGGCGTAGAGGCCCAGGTGGCGCAGGTAGTGGTGGTGCGCCAGCCACTCCTGGGGCTCGCGGCCGCGCTGGTAGGGCAGGGGGTGGCGGCTGAAATAAAGGGCCTGGCTCTGCTGGTTGAGCACCACCTTGGGCAGGTGCGGGCTGAACAATTCTTCCTCCGTGAGCACGGGTTTTACCAGCGTGGCAATGTCGGGCGCGGCGGCCGGGTCGGCGAACAAATCGGCCAGGGCGTTAATTTGGGCGGGGTTGATGAAGGGCTCGTCGCCCTGGATGTTGACGATGCAGTGCACGTCGGCGGGACTGCCCAGCAGCTGGAAGGCTTCCCACAGGCGGTCGGTGCCGCTGGGGTGGTTTGGGTGGGTGAGCACGGCCTCGCCCCCGAAGTCCTGCACGTGCTGCATGATGCGCTCATCGTCGGTGGCCACCACCACGCGGGCCAGATTGGCCTGCCGGGCCTGGGCCACCACCCGCCGAATCATGCTTTGGCCGCCGAGGTCGACAAGGGGCTTGCCGGGCAGGCGGGTGGAAGCAAAACGGGCGGGAATCAGGCCAAGAACCATGCGGAAAAGGGAGGGGAATGCAGGAGAAAGCACCAAAAATAACTGGCAAATACCGGGTTTCGGGCGGATGGCAGACGCGGCGCGGCCAATTACCCGCGCGTTTTTGCGTTATTTTGCCTGCGCTGCCTGCCCGGCTGGTTTTTGGGCAGTTGTGGTGCTGATTTTGCCAGGTTGATTTTATGACGATACTACTTTCCTTGTTCACGGTGCTGGCCCTCGGGGGCCCTGGGCCCGGCAAGGGCGCCGCCAAAGGCACGCCCACAGACTCCATTGGCGTGGAAATACGCGGCGGCCAGCGCTTTGTGAAGCACCGCGTGACCGCCGGGGAAACCCTCACTGCCCTCACGCGCCGCTACCACGTGACCCTCGAGCTACTCACGGCCGCCAACCCGCAGATTAAAAACGGCCTCGGCATCGGCCAAATCGTGTTCGTGCCACGCCCGGCGGCCGGCAAAGCCGCCGCTGCCAGCCCCGCCGCGAAAGTTCCGGCGGCCTCGGGAGCCCTGCCCGCTAAGCACACGGTAGCCAAGGGCGAAACGCTGTTTGCCATCGCCCGCAAGTACCAGGTGACGCCCGATGAGCTCATTCGCTTGAACAAGCTGCCCGGCAACGGCTCGGTGCGGGTGGGCCAGCAGCTTCAAATCGCCGGGGCTGCCGAGGCCGCGGCGCCTGCTCCGGCCGCGGCCACGCCGGCTGCTCCTACGCCAGCGCCGGTGCGCCCGGCGGAGGTGGAAGCCGTGCCCGCCACCACGGTGGCCAAAACGCCCCCGCCGGCTCCCGACAAACCCGCCCAGATTGCAACGGTGACGCCGGCCGCCTCCGCCGAAAAAGAAAAGGAGAAAGAAGAGGAGCGCACGCCCACCCGCGCCGGCGAATTGCTGTCGCGCGTAGTGGAGTCGGGCCTGGGCGCGCCCATCGAGAAGAGCGTGACCGACAAGTACCTCGCCCTGCACAAAACGGCGCCCGTGGGCACCATCATGCAGGTGCGCAACAGCATGAACGGCCTGTCGGTGTACGTGCGCGTCATCGGCAAGCTGCCCGATACGGGCGAAAACAACAACATCCTGGTGCGCCTCTCGCCCCGCGCCGTGCAGAAGCTGGGCACGGCCGACTCGCGCTTCCGAGTCGAGACGAACTACATTCCGCAGTAGCGCGAGGTAGGTTATTGAATGAGTAGAACGTCATGCTGAGCGCAGTCGAAGCATCTCTACTGCTATGGTAATCCTTTCAATGGGATTAGTGTTGCGGTAGAGATGCTTCGACTGCGCTCAGCATGACGTTCTTTTTGTGCTTTCTTATTAACGCTTCCGCCCGCCGTCTTTTGAACATCGCCCAGCTCCGCCGACAGCTCGACGCCCAGTACGAGCGCTACAACCGGCCCGAATTCATCCAGAACGACCCCATCCAAATCCCGCACCGCTTCACCCAGCGGCCGGATATTGAAATCGCGGCGCTGTTTGCGGCGCTGCTGGCCTGGGGGCAGCGGCCCACCATCATCAACAAGGTGACCGAACTGCTGCGCCGCATGGACGACGCGCCCCACCAGTTCGTAACGCAGCACCAAGACGAGGACCTCAAGCGCCTGCTCGGCTTCTGCCACCGCACCTTCTGCGATACCGATTTGCTGTACTTCGTGCATTTCCTGCGCGACTGGTACCGGCAGCACGACACCCTGGAAACCGCGTTTCTGGTGGGCCACACGCAGCGCGAGCGGCTCATCAACTTCCACAACCGCTTTTTCAGCCTGCCCGATGCGCCCCAGCGCACCCGCAAGCACGTGGCCACGCCGGCCCGCAAATCGGCCTGCAAACGCGTGAACATGTACCTGCGCTGGCTGGTGCGCCGCGACGACAAGGGCGTCGACTTTGGCCTCTGGACCCGCCTTTCCATGGCCGACCTCATCATGCCCATCGACCTGCACGTGGAGCGCCAGGCCCGCCCGCTGGGCCTGCTCACCCGAAAGCTGGTGGACTGGCAAGCCGCCGAAGAGCTCACCGCCAACCTGCGCCTGCTCGACCCCACCGACCCCGTGAAATACGACTTTGCGCTGTTCGGGGCGGGGGTGGACAAGTAGCGGTTATTAAATCAACAAGCTGGGATGAGGCAGTTTGAAGTAATGCAGTACCATACCGGGAAACTTCTGCTGGTTTGGTTGGGCGGTATTGTCGCAATTCTTGTTGTGGCTGCAATGGGGCTAAACACCGGCCTGGCAGCAGCTAACTCTATTGTTAGAACCATATGGTTTTTGGCCATTGTAATAGGTGGAATGTATGGGCTGTTCCGAGTGGGGAAATCAATAAGTGCGGAGCCCACGCTGGTTGTAATTGATGGTAATGGATTAGCAGTTTTAAACCAGAAAACCGGCGAAACCCGACTCATGCGCTTTTCTGAAATAGCCGCTTATCGTTTCACCGACTTCAATAATGCTGAGCAATTTCGAGTGACGTCAACAGATGGCACAAAGCTGAAAATAGCAATCAATACAAAGCTGAGTAATGGCCAAAGCATTTGCCGGATTGTGGAGGCATTTGAGGCCGAATTGGGTGTATACCAAATCCAAGCTGGCGAAATAAGACCTACACTCCGAGAAAAAACCTTTTTTGAGAAACCTATTTCAACAGCGGTGATGGCATTGCTCTTTATTGGGCTAGCTTGGCTTCTGTGGAGCGTATTCACTAGTGCAAAACCTGTGAAATGGGGCAGTCTCTTTCTGGTGTGCGGTAATGTTTTGATATACTTCAGCGCGTGGCTTGCGGCTAGCGGCAAAAGAAAAGGAGGTTGAATCGATACAGTTCCGTGTTTCGCAGCGGTTGGTGAATAGATTCAAGTTTGCATTTACCATAACCGACAGATAATTTGGGACCCTTCATCTCCAATTCCGGTCCATGGATGCACCTTTTGTTGCAATAGAATCTTCACCGGCCATTCCTTCCACCACGTTGCGCAGCCATCTGGTGCTGGTGCGCATGGGCCTGATGCTGGCCGGTATTCTGCTGCCTACGCTGGGTTTGTTGATGCTGATAACGGGCGGCCTCTTGCTCAGCGACGGCGACCGCACTTGGGGCGGGGGCCTGCTGCTGGGCAGCCTGCCGCTGCTGGCCGTGGCCTGGCCGCTGCTGCGACGCAGCATGCTGCCGGTGCTGGCCACCCTCACGCCCGCGGCCCTGCGCCTGGACCCGCGCGGCCGCAGCCTGGCCCTCGGCCTGGCGCCGGTGGAATGCCCGCTGGACGAGATAACCGGCTATGGCGAGCTTCTGTCGGAAGGCGGCAACCACATCAAGCTCTACCGCCGCGAAGGCCCCATGCTGCAGCTCGCCGACCGCCCGAAACGTGCCATCCCCGCCGCCGAGGCCGACCTGCCCGGTTTGGTAGACGCCCTTACCTTAAGCGAGGCCATGCAACACCAGACGGCCGACGCCGATGCCCCGGCCGAAAGCCTGCACCGCCCCAATTTCTACCAAAGCGGCCTGGGCCGTGCCCTGGCCGGGCTGTGCTACGCCCTGATGGCGCTGGGCGTGGTGTTGCTATTTGTGCCCGGCGTCGACTGGACGGTGGGCCTGCGCCTGTTCACTTTCACGGGGCTGTACTTGGGCCTGTACCGCCGCAACCAGCGCGCTACCCCAGCGGCGTAGGTTTCCCACTAACGCGCGTCGCAGCGGGTGGTATAGTAAAAGGAAGATTCTGCCGGCCTCTCGTTCCTGAGCGAAGGCCATATCAGGTTACGCGCGCAGCTTCACCGCGCCGGATGACCATTCTTTAGAATGGTCAGGGAAGTGTAGCGAAATACTCTTGCGGGGGGCGGATTGCCTTTGGACCAGTGAATGCCCTCCGGCAATCCTTTGCCCGGCTTGAACTGCCCGGTCACGCGAAGCTGTAGAGGAAGGCTCATGCCGTTCCATAGGTCTTCGGCAAGTGGAAGTGTTGGCTTACCTCTTTCCAGGTAGATGTATTCCGGGTATTGCACGCGCGGGCTGGTCTGAACAACCCACTGCGCGCACGGACACGCAACCGCACCGTAATTAACCACAATCGTCGACACGTGTGGCTCTTTGGATGGCCCGAAAGCCGTTGCACCCAATAGCAGGGCGAAGGCAAGTCGTATGTGCATCGTGGCGGCGGAAGGAAAAGTTAAACAAGGCTTCACAGCTACCGTGTCAGGGAGCGAAAAGGCGCATCCCCGCAACCGTTTCTTGTTGATAGTTCAAATAAATAATAATTTTCACTACCCCAGCCCCGCCACCCCAGCCGCCGGGCCACATGGGCTACCCGCAGGCGGCGGGTGGCGCGGCCCATACCGATGGCGCCCGGCACGTCTGACCCCGCTCCGGCCATCCCGCGCCATTTCTTAATGCTTTCTGGCGAATCTTCCCGGCCGGCCTGCTGTTTACCTTCGTATCTCATTCCCGAATACCGAAAGACTACTTTCTTGCTTTTACCCCAACATTTCGAACAAAAGATTGGCTTCAGCACGCTCCGCGAGCAGCTCGAGGCCAATTGCCTCTCGGCCCTGGGCCGGCAGTACGTGGCCCGCATGGAGTTTCAGCCCAAGCACGAGCCCCTGCTGAAACTGCTGCAGCAAACCAACGAATTCGCCTACCTGCTGCGCTCCGGCGCCGACTTCCCGGCCTCGCATTACTACGACGCCAAGGTGCACTTCAAGCGCGCCGCCCTGCCGGGCGCCTACCTCGACGTGGCCGCGTTTTTTGAGGTGAAAATGAGCCTACGCACCATCCGGCAGGCCCTTACTTTCTTCTCGCAGGCCGACGAGGACCAGTACCCCACGCTGCGCCTGCTGGGCATTGGCGTGCAGGTGGACCGCAACCTGCTGGCCGCCTTGGACAAGGTGGTGGACGACGACGGTGCCGTACGCGACGACGCCAGCCCGCTGCTGCGTCAGATTCGGCAGGAGCTCATTGCCCGCCAGGGCCAGCTCCGCAAGCAGATTGCTGGCATCCTGCGCCACGCCAAAACCGAGGGCTGGATTCCCTCCGACGCCGAGCCCACCATCCGGGGCGGGCGTCTGGTGCTGCCCGTCATCGCTGAGCACAAGCGCAAGGTGAAGGGCTTGATTCACGACGAATCGGCCTCGGGCCAGACCGTCTACATCGAGCCGGCCGAGGTGTTCGAGCTCAACAACGACATCAAGGACCTCGACAATGCCTACCACCGCGAGCTGATTCGCATCCTCACGGCCCTCACCGACCAGCTGCGCCCCCACATTCCGGACCTGCGCAAAGCATACGGCTACCTCGGGCTGATTGACTTCATCCGGGCCAAAGCCCGCCTCGCGGTCACCCTCGATTGCCAGCTGCCCCAGCTGCACAACAAGCCACTACTGAAATGGCACGGCGTGCGCCACCCGCTGCTGCAGCTGGCCTTCGCCCAGCACAAGCGCGACAACGGCGACCCCCGCGAAGTGGTGCCCCTCGACCTGGAGCTGAACCATGAGCAGCGCATTCTGGTGATATCGGGTCCAAACGCGGGCGGCAAGTCGGTGAGCCTTAAAACCGTGGGCCTCGTGCAGTTTATGCTGCAAATGGGATTGCTCATTCCCTGCGCCGACAACTCCGAAGCCGGCGTGTTTGAGGACATTTTCCTCGACATCGGCGACGAGCAGAGCCTGGAAAACGACCTCTCAACCTATTCCTCGCACCTGCTGGCCATGAAGCAATTCCTGCTGCTGGCTGGCAAGAAAAGCCTGGTGTTGATTGACGAGTTTGGCACTGGCACCGAGCCCAGCCTGGGCGGCGCCATCGCTGAGGCCGTGCTCGACCAGTTGAACAAGTCGCGCGTGTTCGGCGTCATCACCACCCACTACACCAACCTCAAGAACTTCGCCGAGCGCACTCCGCACCTCGTCAACGGCGCCATGCGCTACGACCCGGAGAAGCTGCAGCCGCTTTACCGCCTCGAAGTGGGCAAGCCGGGCTCGTCGTTTGCCATCGAAATTGCCCGCAAAATCGGCCTGCCGAAAGACGTGGTGGAGCGTGCTACTCAGCTCGTGGGCAAAGACAAAATCCGCTACGACCGCCTGCTCGAAGGCCTCGAAAAGGAGAAAACCGAGCTCGAACAGCGCACCGCCGAAGCCGCCAAGGCCGAGCGCCGCCTCAAAAAAGCCGCTCAGGAATACCAGGACCTCAAGCAGCACCTCGAAGACACTAAGCTCGAAACCCTGCGCACGGCCAAGCAGCAAGCCAAAGCACTTTTGGTGAACACCAACCAGCAGATTGAGGCCACCATCGGCGAAATTCGCCGGGGCAACGCCGAGAAGGAAACCAACAAGGCGGCCCGCGAGAAGCTCGACACCTTCGTGCGCACCGAATTGCAGATAGAGCCGCCCAAACCGAAACCCACCCGCGAGCGGGCCGTGGCCGGCGCCGTGCAGCCCGGCGATAAAGTGGCCCTGTTTGGCCAAGACGGCTATGGCGAAGTCGTGAGCGTGAAGGGCCAGACCGCCGAAGTGATGTTCGGCGGCATGAAAACCCTCACCAAGCTCAGCCAGCTCGAAAAGCTGGGTCGGGCTGAAATCCGGGAGCGGGAGCAGGCCGCCAAATCCAAAGCCGGCCGCCTGGGCGGCAGCGGCGCGGGCGGCGGCAAAAGCGTGAACATCACTGACCGCATGGCCGGCTTCAGCCCCACGCTCGACCTGCGCGGCGAGCGCGCCGAAGACGCCCTCACCAAAACCATGAGCTTCGTCGACGACGCCGTGATGCTGGGCATGCCCGAAATCAAGTTCCTGCACGGCCGCGGTAACGGCGTGCTGCGCCAGGTGGTGCGCGACTACCTGCGCTCGCAGCGCGCCGTGGCCAGCGTGGCCGACGAGCACGCCGATAGGGGCGGGGATGGCGTAACCATTGCGGTGCTGAAGTAAAGGGCTATGGCGCATAGTTGCACGGTGGCCGGTGCCGCAAAAGCATTGCTTGCAAGCATCCTGCTCTTCGGTGGAGCGGGATGCGGGCAGCAGGCACCGGTGGTTTTCAGCCAGGTGCCCAAGGAACTGGCCGTGTACTATGCGCGGGCCGGCGACACGTTGCACGTGGCTCGCCTGCTCGAAGCGGAGCACCGCATAGCGTTGCACCGGGCCACGCTTGTGGAAGGGCACGCCATGGCCCAGCGGCCGGCGCCGGTGCGGCGCGTGCCGGCCGATAGTCTGGAAAGCGTGAAGAGACAATTGCTTTCCCACTACCCGTGGCGGCCGTACGCCAGCAAATACCCGGAGGAGCTTTTCGTGCAGGTGGACCCCGCTGCTGAACATCGGAAGGAAACCCTGCTGAACGTCATCGCCATCATGAACGAGCGCGGCAATCTGGAGGACGCCATTGGTGAGGCGCTGGAGTTGGAGCACCTGGGGCAATGGGTGGCGGGCGACTTGGGACCCGGAGGCATGAACATGCTCTACGAAGTCAATTCGGCCACGACGGCACTTCCCGTAGTGGTTAAGACCCTGGAGGCGCGCCAGGCGCAGGGGCGGGCCCGCATCGCGCGTCGGCTCATGACCAGTGCCGACGACTGGCGCTACGAAGTGGTGTATCCGGTGGACTTTTCCGGCGCGTTCAACTCCATGTAATGACGGGCGTCCCGCGTCATTATGCTGATTTCATTTGTCCTTGAATTCAATGTGAGCCCAGGCCTGAATACGCCATGGGTTTCTTTTTTTGACGGTTTTTGAACGATGTTTGAGCAGCGAGTACGCAGTTTGAAAAGTCTGTAAAAACAAAAAATGAGGTGGTGGCCGGCAGCGGCTAGCGCTAGGTTTGCACAGCATTGCCAACAGCTGCGAAGTAGCTTTCGGCCCGCAGTCACCGCCTTCACCTTTCAACCGCCATGCAACCCCAACACCCCAGCCCGTCCGTTCCGCAAACTTCTCCGGCTTTCATTGCCGCCTCCTGGGTGGCGCTGCTCGTGGGCGTGGTCGCCTTCAACGTCGGCCTCTGGAACGCGCAGATGGGCCTCAACGAGAAAGGCTATTATTTCACGGTGCTGATGTACGGACTGTTCGCCGCCATTTCGGTGCAGAAAAGCGTGCGCGACCGCCTCGAAGGCATCCCCGTCACCAACCTGTACTACGGCATCAGTTGGGTGTCGGTCCTGCTCACGGTGCTGCTCCTCGCCGTGGGCCTCTGGAACGCCACGCTCACGCTGAGCGAGAAGGGGTTCTACGCCATGTCTTTCGTGCTGAGCTTGTTTGCCGCCATTGCCGTGCAGAAAAACACCCGCGACACCATGCGCCAGGGCCGGCCCGAGCAATCCGACCTGGGCCAGTAGCTCATCGGTCGCCGGCTCGCTATGCCTCGTGCTACATCGGCCATGGAATCTGTTCCGCTGGCCCTCGTCTATTCCCGGCTCGTCATCGGGGGGCTGCTGGTAGCGTGCAGCTACGGGCGCGTGGCGCATTTTGGGGCACTGGCCGTGGGGCTGATTGTGCTGGGGGTGCTCACCGATGTGTTCGACGGCATCGTGGCCCGGCAGCTGAACGTGTCGACCGAGAAGCTGCGTCGGCTCGATTCGGCCATCGACCAGGTGTTCTGGGGGCTGGTGTTGCTGGCCACCTACCTGGCTTGCCCGGGTTTCTTTGCGCGCCACGCCACCAAACTGTGGCTGCTGCTCGCGCTGGAAGGGCTGACGTATGCCGTGAGCTACCTCCGGTTTCGCAAGGAAATCGCCACGCATTCCTGGGGTGCGAAGGCGTGGGTGCTGGTTTCGGCCGCCGCGCTGGTTCAGATTCTCCTGACTGCCGAGTCCCGCGTGTTGTTCGCCGTTTCGTTTTGGGTAGGGGCGGCGAGCCGGCTCGAAATAGTGGCCATTGTGCTCCTTCTGCGAACGTGGACCAACGACGTGCCTACTTGTTTCCACGCGCTCCGGCTACGTCAGCACAAGCCCATCAGGCGGCACAAGCTGCTGAATGGATGAAATAAAAAAGGCGGTTTGGGTTTGGAAGTGCCCTTTTTAACAGAAGAAGCAACTCTTTTGAGCAAATACTTTGAAATGCAAAGTTCTTTAAAATACTTTTGCTGTGGCCTTGCCAGTCGCCAGCCTAGTGTGTGCTTGGCTGTTGGGCACGAGTTCCTGCGCGTATTTCTTCACTAGCTCCGGACGAGTCCGGCTTTCGTTCCATGCACAGCTTACGCAATCCGAAATGGCTTTTCCTGACGAATACTTTCCCAACAGCGGTGCTGCTGCTGCTCTGCTCCGGCGAGTTCGCGGTGGTGCACACGCTGCTGCCGGCCAGCAGCGTGGCCCTGTGGCAAGCGTACGGGCTGGCGCTGCTGGCCATGGGGGTGGTGGCCGCTTGCTATGCGGGCACGCAGCTGGCCCGGCAGCGGCCCTTGGGGGGCTGGTTTAGCGTGGCTGTGCTGGTCGGCTACAGCTTGTGGCTGTGCCTGCTCACGGTGGAGTCGAACAAGCTGTTGCCGCCGGGCGCGGTGCCGCGTTGGATGTTGCCCACCGAGCCGCTGCTGATGGCCTGGACTTTCCTGATGCCCACGCTGGCGTACGCCATGCTGGTACTGGTGGCCAGGTTCACACCCGACGACCAGCCCCACAGCGCGGCGCCCAACATCTTGCTGGCGGTGGTCACGCCGTTTGGGTGGTGGCTGGTATTCTCGGTGGTGAGCTGGATTGACGACCACACGCGAGGCGCTTCGGCCGAGCCCTACACGCCCGGCCGCTGGGACGAAGTGGTCGGTACCCTTGTCGTGTTCGGGGCGGTAATCAGTACGCTGAGCTTCTTTTTTTTTCTGGTGCGGGCGCTGTTCATCATCACGCAGCACCGGAATGGCTTCTGGGCTGAAACCAGCCTGGTCTGGAAAGTTGTCATTACGCTCGTGTTGCCATTGGTGGGGTTGGGCGTAAACAACGGCCTGCTGTTTGGGCAGGGCTTTCATCACAGCGACAGCGGCGTATTCGGCAATTTCACCAGCCCATGGTTTTATGCTTTGGCTGCGCTGAACGCCCTCCTGCTGTGCCTGCCCGACAGCCCCCGGCCAGGGGTGCGGCTGGTGCAGCTGCTGGGCCGGAGTGCGGTGTTTGGCTACACGTTCTATTTTTTCCTGGTGTTCCTGCCCTTTCTGCCGCTGGCCATTCCGGCCATCATCCTCATTGGTACCGGTTTTTTGCTGCTGGCGCCGTTGATGTTGTTCGTAGTGCACGTGCGCCAGCTACACGAAGACGTGACCGCACTGCAACTGGTGTTTTCGCGGGCCGTGGTGCGGGCCGCACTGCTGGGTGGGCTGGCGGTACTGCCCTTGGCGGTTACGGGAAGCTTCTGGCACCGGCGGCAAGTGCTGCACGAGGCGCTGGCTTATGTATACACTCCCGACTTTAGCAAAACCGAGCACATCGACCCCTCGGCGCTGGCTGCCACGCTCGCCGTGGTGCGCCAAAACAAAGACCGAAACATGGATTTCCTCTTCGGTTCGCAGCAACCCTACCTGTCCACGTATTTCAACTGGCTGGTGCTCGACAACCTCATGCTATCGGAGGAGAAGCTCAGCGAACTGGACCGCATTTTCATGAGCGCCTCGTCAGGCTACCGGTGGGCGCCGGGGTGGGCAAACGACGCACCGCAGCCCGCCTCCTCGGCACCGCAGCTGCGCGAGGCAACCGCCAGCAGCACCTACGACGCTCGCCAGCAGGCCTGGGTGAGCTGGGTAAACCTGGAGATTGCCAACCCTGTCTCCGATATTCAAAACGGCGAATACAGCACGGCCATCACCCTGCCCATCGGCTGCTGGGTGAGCGACTATTACCTGACCATCGGCCACCGGCAGGAGCGGGGCATTCTGGCCGAAAAGCGGGCGGCTACCTGGGTCTACGCCCAGATTCTGAATGAAAACCGCAGCCGCGACCCCGGCCTGCTGGCCTACCGCCGGGCCAACGAAATTTCGCTGCGCGTATACCCCGTGTCGGGCAGCGAGGTGCGCCGCACCCGCATTCAACTGTTGCACAAGGAGCCGTGCACCCTCACCATCGATGGCCGCGTGCTGACTCTGGGCGACTCCACTTCCGCGCCGCCGGTGGCCGCCCCCGTGGCCTTGCCCGGCAGCGGCGTGGCCTACGTGAGTGCCCTGGCTAAGCAGCGCCTGCCGCTGGTTCAACGCAGGCCGTACTACCATTTTTTGCTCGATGCCTCGGCGGGGCAGTCTTCGGCGGCTTACGAAACACGCGTTGCAGACGTGCTAGCCCAACCACTGCCCAACGGGGCGCCTGCGCGGTTCAGCATCGTAAATGCGGCCACTACGCCCGTGCCCGCGGGCGCCGACTGGACGGCGCAGTTACGCCGCACGCCCCTTACCGGCGGTTTTTACCTCACGGGCGCCATACGACGGGTGTTGTTTGAGGCGCAGGAGCACCCGGCCGCCACCTACCCGGTGCTGGTGGCCGTGACCGATGACCTGGCCCAGGCCGTGCTGGCCCCAGACTTTCAAGAGTTCAGCAGCGCCTTCCCCGAAAGCGACGTGTTCTACGTGTTGGGCGCCGATGGGCAGCTCGTGCCGCATTCGCTGCGCCACGATGCCCGCACGCCGCTGGCGACGGCCCCACCCGCAGGCGCGGCAGTGGCCGTGCGGGCCTGGCCTACCGCCGTCCGGCCCCGCGCTTACCTTCCCAATACCAGCACGCCCAGCATCGTGCTCAGCCAGCGCCCGGCCGTGCCCGCGCCCACCGCCGCGCCCGGCAACCGCTGGCTCACGGGCCTGCTGCTGAGCGGCTACCACCAGTGGCAAACCTTCCACCCCGAGGCGACCGAGCAGGAGCGGATACCCTTCATTCAGGCCAGTTTCCGGGCGGGCATTCTCACGCCTTTCACTTCTTTCCTGGCGTTGGAAAACGACGCCCAGAAGGCTGCGCTGTTCCGTAAGCAGGCCGAGACGCTGGCGGCAAATGCCTCACTCGATACCCTGGAGAAAGATGCCCCGCCACCGGCCCAAACGCCCGTGGACGGCGGCGCCGCCCTGCTGCTGGCAGCCGGCGTGCTGCTGGCCGGTTGGTACCTGCGCCGCGCCCGACCGGCGGCTGGCTAAGGGGGTTACAGCGTCACCGAAAGGCGCATAAAAAAAGGCAGCTCCCCAAGGGAAGCTGCCTTTTTTTTATGGGTAGGCAAGAGGTTACTGCACCACCACGCGGCTCACTTGCGTGGCCTCGGGGGTCGTCACCTGCACCATGTACAGGCCGGCTTTCAGCGCCGTGGCGTCGATGGTCAGGTCGGCACCGGTGAGGGGCTGGGTTTGGGTGAGCACCACGCGGCCGGTGGCGTCGCGCAGCACCACGGTAGCCGTGCGGGCCGAGGTGCTGGCCAGGTGCAGGTTGAAGTTGCCCTTGGTGGGGTTGGGGTAGAGCTGCACGGTGCTGGCCTGCACCGTGCCGGTGCGGGTGGCCAGGGCAATGCGGCAGGCCGTTACGCCCTGGTTTTGCTCGGCAATGCGGGCGGCGTACTCCTGGTAGTACTGGTTGGCGATGCGCTGGTCGTGGATAACGAGGGTGTTTTCGTCGTTCTCGGTGTCGGCCGAAGCCGTCCAGTTGTGCGAGCCCACGAACACCGTCGGGTCCGACTGCGGGGCGCTGGCGTCCACAATCAGGGTTTTGTGGTGCATGATGCCGGTGCGGTTGTCGAGCAGGTAGCGCGTGCCCATGCCGCTCCGAATGGTGCGGAACACGAAGCCGGCCACGCCGCTGGTGTCGTTGGTCAGGCCGTCGGAGCACTGGCCGATGTTGCGCAGCGTCACCTGGTCGGCAATGGCGCGGCCGATGTCGGTGCGCGTCACCAGCATCGACAGCACGTGCAGGTCGTAGTCGGCCGTGCGCACGGTTTCGATGAGGTGGGCGTTCACGTTGTCGGTGGGCGAAAACCACGATTCCACCTGCTTGCCGCCGATGACGAGGTAGTGGGGCGTGTTGTCGGTTTTGCGCGAGCCAAACAGGGGCGTGCCGGGCGTGGCCGTGGCGCTGCCCCACATTTCGTTGAATTCCAGCGTGTACACGCGGGCCAGGCTCTGGTCCTGCACGGTCACCACGTTGTTGCGGTCGGTGCTGAGCTGGGCGCCGGTCCAGTTCGTCGAGCCGGTCCACACCATGGGCACATTGGGGTTGGTGTTGTTGGCGTCAATCACCACAAACTTGTTGTGCATGATGGAGCTGCCGCTGCTGCCGGTTTGGGCCGGGCGGAAGATGCGCGGAATGGCCGCGTTCAGGCTCCCAATGCTCACGTTGGCGTTGTCGTCTTCGTAAATCACGCGCACGGCCACGCCGCGGGCCTGGGCCGCATTCACAGCCGCCAGGATGGTGGGGCTGTTCCAGTTGTAAATGGTGATGTCGAGCGTTTGCGTGGCGCGGCCAATGTAGCGGGCCAACGTATCGGCCACGCTGCCGTTGGGGGCGTACACGGCTGCGTTGCCGGCCAGGGCCAGCGTGTTGTCGACGGGGCGGGTGAAGTACGTGCGCATGCGGCCTGACGAGAGCGAAGCCGTAATCATGGGCACCACGCGCGACTCCGAGCGGCCCACGCTGTTCACCGACACGGCCTGCACGTAGTACACCGTGGCCGGCTGCAGGCCGGTCAGGGTTTGGGTGTGGGCCGTGGTGAGGGCGGTGTTGCCGGCCACCGTCGTGAACGTGCCGGTGGGGCTGGTGGCGTACGAAAGCTGGGTGTTGCCGGCGTTGGCCGTGTTGAACGTGACCGTGAAACCGGTGGTGCTGATGTTGGTCGGCTTCGGCGTCGACGTCAGGTTGGGCGTCAGGCCCTGGATGAAGTCGCCGTACTTGCGGTTCAGCAGCTGGTAGCCGCCCGTGGTGGACGTGGCCGACGAGCTATACTGGCTCATGATGCCCACGGCGTCGAAGGTGCCCGTGGGGCTGGGCTTGCCAATCAGGCCGTCGGGGCCGTTGGAGTTGGTGGGCACGTAGGTGACCAGCGTCGAGTTGTTGTTGAGGCGGTAAGTGGTGTTGGCCGTGAACGACGTCACCGACGCGCCGCCGGTCGTGTTCACCGACGTCAGGCCGTTGATGCGCACCAGCATGCCCTCGTACTGCTCGGCGTAGGCCGAAGCCGCCTGGGCCGACGGAAACACCACCGGCGCCGGAATGGGCCGGTTGCCGGCCAGCACGGTCACCGACGTGATGGGGTCAATTTCGAGCAGGCCGCGGAACATTTTCAACCCGCCCGTTACCTGAATGCTGTCGCCGGGCACGAGCTGCGACACCAGCGGGCCCGTTGCGCCGCCCGTCGTGTACACCCCGATGCCGGCCGTGCCGTCCTGAATGTAGCGAATGATGCTCACCGACGAACCCAACTCGTCGCCGTTCGTCACCGTGCCGCGCACCGTCACGGTGGGCCCTTGGGTGGTGTTGGTGGTGGGGGCCAGGGCCCGCGCCGCCGCAATGGTAATGGGGGTCTGGGCTTGCGCGGCGTGCCACGAGGTGGCGCACGCCAGCAGCGCCAGCAGGGTAAATTTCTTCATAAAGAAGCGAGTGTGATGAAACGGTTAGGTCTTTAAAAATGTGGGAAGCCGAATTACAAAGATGCTGAATTTCAACGAAACCAGCGGCTCTGCCCCCCGGCCGGCCCAACACGGGCTCCTAGTTTTTGGTGCCCGGCCGGCTCCGTTTGCCGCTGCTGGTGATGAACGGCACGGGCGTGGCCGTTTCGGTGCCGGCGGCGTTGCGCGAGCTCACCTCCACGTAGTAAGTGGTGCCCGGAATCAGGTCGCTCAGCGTGAGGCTGTGACGGGTGGTGAGGGCGGCATCGGTCCGGACTTCCTTCAATTCCTGGGCATTGAGGCCGTAGCGCACGCGGGTGTCGCCGGCGTTCAGCGTCGAAAACACCACCGTGAAGCCCGTCGGGCTCACGTCCACGGGCACGGGCTCTTCGGTGAGGCGGGGCAGGCCGCCGCCCAGCACCAGGTCGGAGGCCAGGCGCGGCAGCAGCTGGTAGCCGCCCGTGCCGCTGGGCGAGTACTGGCTCAGCACGCCGCGCAGGTCAAAGGTTTCGGTGGGCGGCGGGGCATCCACGAGGCCGCCCGGGCCGGTGCTGGCGGCGCCCACCCGCACCAGCGTGCCCGGCTGCCCGTTGATGAGGTAGTTGGCGTTGCCGGCCAGGGCCGTGACGGGCGTACCGGCGGGCGTGAGCAGGCGCGGCACGCCCGTGATTTCGAGCAGGCGGCCTTCGTTGGCTTCCACAAACGCGCTGGTGGCTTGGGCCAGGGGCACTTGCAGGGCGCGCAGCCGCACGCCGCCGGCCAGCTTGTGAAACGAGGCCACGGGGTCCATTTCCAGCAGGCCGTTGTAGAGCTTCAGCTGGCCCGTCACCTGAATGCTGTCGCCGGCGTGCAGCTCGCCGTAGCCCGGCAGCTTGGCCGGCTGGGCGTAGAGGGCCAGGCCCGCCTCGGCGTCCTGGATGTAGCGGATGTTGCCCATCTCGGCGCCGTTGAGCACCACGGCGCGCACCGTGACGGTGCTGCCGGCCCCGAGGGCCCGGGCGGCTTTCACGGTGAGAACGGGAGGAGCGGCGGGGCCGGGGGCGGCCTGTGCGGTGGCCGTCAGGCCGGCAAAAAGCGAAACGAAAGTGAGCAGCTTGGTCATGGCGTGAATTGAAGAATATGTAGACCGAGAAAGAAGAGCTTACGCAAATCTCGTTATAAATTCTTCATTTGCTGCGCTCATTCACCATAAATGCCTCGCTTTGCTGCAATGCTATTTTGTCACAAAATATTAACTTCCGGATGAAGCTCGACCGCAAACTGCTCGCGCACGGAGGCTATGATTTCTTCGGCCAGCTGCCGCACTTCGGCGCCGGTGGCACCGCCGTGGTTCACCAGCACCAGGGCCTGGCGGGCGTGCACGCCGTGGGTGCCCGCGCCGGCGCCGCGGCGCAGGCCCTTCCAGCCGGCCCGCTCGATGAGCCAGCCCGCGGGCACCTTCACGCCGCCGGGCACGGGGTAGCCGGGCAGGTCGGGGTATTGGCTTTTGAGCTGGTCGAACTTGGCCTGCGACACTTCGGGGTTCTTGAAAAACGAGCCCGCGTTGCCGATTTCGGCCGGGTCGGGCAGCTTGCTGCGGCGGATGTGCACCACGGCCCGGCTCACGTCGTGCGGGGTGGGCTCGCCCTCGATGCCCATTTCGGCCAGCGTTTCGGCAATGGCGCCGTAGCGCACGTTGGGCCGGGCCTGGCGGTGCAGGCGTAGCACCACGGCCGTGACCACAAATTGTCCTTTGAGCACGTTTTTGAAGACGCTTTCGCGGTAGCCGAAGCCGCACTCCTCGGCCGTGAACACGCGCAGCGCGCCGGTGGCAATTTCAACGGCTTCGAGGCGGTCGAAGGTGTCGCGCAGTTCGGCCCCGTAGGCGCCGATGTTTTGCAGCGGCGCGGCGCCCACCGTGCCGGGAATGAGGGAGAGGTTTTCGATGCCGCTCAGTTGCTGGTCCAGCGTGTATTCCACGAGGCCGTGCCAGCTTTCGCCGGCCCCGGCTCGCACCAGCGCGGTGTGGGTGTCGGCGTCTTCGCGCAGGATTTCCAGCCCGCGAATCTCGTTTTTGAGCACCACGCCGTCGAAGTCTTGGGTAAAGAGCAGATTGGAGCCCCCGCCCAAAATGAGTTTTTCGGCGGCCTGTACCTCGGGCCGCTGCAGCAGCTCGCGCAGCTCATCGGCAGAAGCAAAGCGGGCGAAATAGCGGGCCTTCACGTCGAGGCCAAAGGTGTTGTAGGGGCGGAGGGAAACGTTTTCTTCGAGAACCATGCCGCAAAGGTACCGGCGGCCGGGCATGGCGCGGGCCTGCAATCGCGAGAGATGTTTGTGCTTCGACCGCCCCGTTTGTACCGTTCTTAAGCAAGTTGTGCTCTTAAATAGCGGTATTTGTGCCAATCGCGGCGGGCTTATACCCCTGGTGAGGAACTTGTGCTATTCGGTTGCGCAAGTCTTGGGCTGCTACGGAGTTGGGCATAAGGCAAGGATTCTTTGGCGACCTTTGGCGCCATGGATACCAAGCAAGCCATCCGTCTGAGCAAGTTTCTGAGCCTACACCTGCGCCACCAGCCGGCCGCCATCGGCCTGAGTTTGCAGGAGGGCGGCTGGGTTGGCGTGGCCGAACTGCTGGCCGCCTGCGCGGCGCATGGCACGCCCATCAGTCCGGCCGAACTGGCCGAAATTGTGGAAGGCAGCGACAAGAAGCGTTTCGCCTTCGATGCCGCCGGCACCCGCATTCGGGCCCAGCAAGGCCATAGCGTAGAAGTTGATTTGCAGCTAGCGCCCGCCGTGCCACCGCCCGTGCTGTACCACGGCACGGCTCCGGCCGCCCTGCCGGCCATCCGGCGTGAGGGCTTGCAGAAAATGGACCGCCACCACGTGCACCTCTCGCCCGACGAGGAAACCGCTCGGCGGGTGGGCGCCAGGCGGGGCCGGCCCGTTATCCTGAAAATCGATGCGGCTGGGTTGCACGCCGCGGGCGGCGTTTTCTACGAGTCGGGCAACGGCGTGTGGCTGGTGGATGCCGTGCCACACTCGTTTATTCAGGAACTGTAGAACGGGGAATTACCGTACCCGGTAGCCGCTCAGCGCATAAAACAGCAGGTACAGGTAGCACAGCGCCGGCACCACAAACGCCACCCGCAGCCCGCCGCCGTGCGTGGCCAGCCAGCCCATGAGCGGCGGAATGAGCGCCCCGCCCACAATGGCCATAATCAGGTACGACGAGCCTTGTTTGGTGAACGGCCCCAGCCCGGTGATGGCCAGCGGGAAGATGACGGGCCACATGATGGAGTTCATCAGCCCGCAGAGCACGATGAGCCACAGGGCCGTTTCGCCGGTGCTCAGAATGCTCGCGCCCACCAGGGCCACGCCCGCCGCGCACACCGCCACCAGCAGGGCGCGGTTGTGAAACTTGAGCAGCAGCGGGATGCCCACCACGCGCCCAATCAGCGAGCCAAACCAATACGAGGACACCAGCACCGCGCCCACGGCCTTGGTGAAGCCGGCGGCGGTGTCGATGGGGGCGGGGTCCTGGCCGAAGAGGACGCCCACGTAGTTGGTGGCCACGTTGAGGCCGCGCACCAGGCTTTGGGTGAAGCTGGAAAGCTGCTGAATGCCCTGCGACTCGCCGTAGCGAATGAGGAAGGAGCCCAAGCCTACTTCCACGCCCACGTACACGAAAATGGCCACCACGCCCAGCACCAAATGCGGGAACGCCAGCGCCGACGTGCGTCCCGGTGCCATGGGCCGGGCCTCTTCGGCCGCTTCTTCGGGAATGCCTTCGATGTCGGGCAACTTCACGAGGAAGAAAAACATGGCCGCCAGCAGCACCAAAAACACGGCCAGGCCGATGTAAGGCCCTTTCACAAGCTGCGATTCCTCCGCCAGGCGCTCGCTCAGCGGCAGGGCCGCCAGCCGGGCTTTCAGGGCCACCGAGCCGCCAAATAGCACCAGGCCGCCCACCAGCGGCGAGAGGCTGCCCCCGAAGTTGTTGGCCACGCCCACCACGCTCACCCGCGCCGCCGCGCCGCGCGCCGGACCCAGGATGCTCACGTAAGGATTGGCCGCTACTTGCAGCAGCGTGATGCCCGCGCCCAGCGTCGCCAGCGCCGTGAGAAACAGCGCAAATGCCCGCGAGTTGGCGGCCGGAATGAAGAGCAGCGCGCCCACGGCCATCACCAGCAGGCCCACCACAATGCCGCGCTGGTAGCCCAGCTTCCGCAGCACCCAACCGGCCGGCAGCGACATCAGAAAGTAGGCCCCGAAAAAGGCCGACTGCACGGCCGAGGACTGCAAATCGGTGAGCTGGCACACGTCCTTGAGGTAGGGCATGAGCACGTCGTTGAAGTTGGTGACGGCGCCGAACAGGAAGAACAGCGTGGTCATCAGCACCATGGGGCCGGCGTAGGAGCGAGCGGGTGCGGCAGTGGTAGCCGCTGAAGAAACTGGAATAGCCATACGCGGCGGAAGGTACAAAAAAGCCGGCCACATAGGGCCGGCTTTAAGGAAGGATTACGTGATAAAGCGAGCGGGCCGACTTGGCAAATCCAACCCACGGATAAGCAATAACGGCTGAATGACTGCTGCTAGCGAGCAACTGCCGGCAGTTGCACTACTGTCGGCTGCTTCATTCTCTGGTTGTAATCGGCAACGGTGCCGTAATTCCGGAACCCCTCCATGTAACTTATTTTCCAGGCACCGTTCACTTTTTTCGCTTTCATCGCATAGCTGAAAGGAGGGGCTATGCCGTCTTTTTCATCCCAGGTCCAGTTGAACGTGGCCGTGTCAGCACCAAACTGCAAATTCCTGAGGGTAAGCCGCTGCCAGTAATTGTCGGGGTTGTCCTGACAGTTACACCAATCATCAGCATCGGAATACCACAATGGAATGCCGTCGTTTGCGTTTCGCCATTCAGCACTTGCTTGTCTGACCGATGAATCAATCGTCAGGGCAATTGCCCGGTGCCTGGCCAGGAATTCATTGGAGAAAAAGCCGGTCTTTTTAAAAGCTGCATGATTTTTATTGTAGGCGGCCCAGTCGATGCCTGTGAGTAGGCTATCGGATGGGGTGTTGACCTGTAGCGGGAATCCGTAGTTTGGGTATTTGGTTACGTGCCATTCGTAGACGTTTCTCACCAACGCCGTGAGCTCAACACTGTCTGGGTTTATACGGGGCGCGGTGCCGGATTTTGGAGGGCTCACTAACGACGCGGCCTTGGTGCTGCCAGCGCCTGCTTGCCGCTGGACGACAATTTCAGCAGTTGGATTTGAAGTTGGGGAATTGCCGCAGCCGGCGAACGTGAGAGCCACTAGCAGTATGGCAAACAGGGGGATTCTGCGGCGCATTTTAAGGTAGTAATTAAACGCTTGCCCTATCAGGCTGTGTTCAGGTTGGTTGGTGTGTTGCTAAAGCTACAGGCTGCAGCGGAATAGTTGAATCAGCTTGACGGTTGCCAGGATAGCAAATCAACGCAAAGGGACAGAAGTGTGAGTTACAACAAGGGCGATGAATGCTTTCGCCGGAAGAACATTCACGATTGCCCGGACGCGTAGGTAGAGAAAAAAGGAAGCTCAATGCCGCGTGGGCTGGTTGAAGGACTTTCCCCGCGCGCTATTCCCGACCTTTGTGGCCGCGGACTACAAAGTCCGCGCTACCTATGCACCTCACCGCCACCACCCAGTTCGGCCTGGAAGAACTGCTCGCCGACGAGCTCTACGACCTTGGCGCCGACATCACGCACGTGGGCTCCCGCGCCGTCGAGTTCATCGGCGACCACCGCCTGCTCTACGAAGTGGCCCTCTGGAGCCGCCTTTCCATGCGCCTGCTGCGGCCCTTCGCCGCCTTTTACGCCGCCGATGAAAAAGCGCTGTACCGCGAAGTAAGTCGCATCGACTGGCAGGACTTCATCGGCCCCGGCCAAACCTTCGCCATCACGCCCGTCGTGAACCGCTCCACGTTCGAGCACTCGCTGTTCGTGGCTCAGCTCACCAAGGACGCCATCGTGGACCAGTTTCGGGCCCGCACCGGCGAGCGGCCCAGCATCGACACCCGCAACCCCGACATCCGCCTGCACCTGCGCATGACGGAGAACGAAGTCATCCTCAGCCTCGACGCGGCCGGCGACTCGCTGCACCGCCGCGGCTACCGCCAGCACACCAACGAGGCCCCGCTGAACGAGGTGCTGGCCGCCGGCCTGGTGCTGCTCTCGGGCTGGGATGGCAAGCAGCCGCTCATCGACCCCCTGTGCGGCTCGGCCACCATCCTCACCGAGGCGGGCCTGATGTGCCAGCGCATCGCGCCCGGCCTGTTTCACCAAGGCAAGTTCGGCTTTGAAAACTGGTACGACTTCGACCCAAAACTCTGGGAGCAGGTGCGCGAAGAAGCCAAAGCCCAACGCCTCGAAGAGCCGCAAGCCTACCTCGCCGGCTCCGACCTCGACCCCAAAGTCATCGACATGGCCGCCGCCAACATCACCGCCGCCGGGCTGGAGGACTGCGTGCGCCTCTCGGTGCGTGACGTGCGCGAGGCCGCCGCGCCCGCCAAGGAAGCGCCCGGCATCGTGCTCACCAACCCGCCATATGGCGAGCGAATAGGGGAGGAGGCCCAGATGGCCGCTTTGTACAAGACCATCGGCGACACGCTGAAAACAGGGTTTCAGGGCTACAATGCCTGCGTTTTTACCGGCAACCTGGAGGCGGCCAAGAGCATCGGGCTGAAGCCGGCGCGGCGCATTCCGCTGTTCAATGGGCCGATTGACTGCCGGCTGTTGAAGTATGAGCTGTACCGGGGAAGCCGGCGGGAAGCCAGGTCGGCGCAGCCGGGGGACCTCACCCCCTGACCCCCTCTCCAAAAAAGAGGGGGCACCGGCTCTGCTCCTGTTGACTAGACAAAGAATCGACTTCACGAACCGGTGCCCCCTCTTTTTTGGAGAGGGGGTCAGGGGGTGAGGTTGATGCCGGGTGGTGCTACCTTACCTGCACGGAAGCCCCCAAGCTCAGCGGCCCGCAGGAGCACATCTATACCACCGACCCGCGCACCTGGGAAAAGCGCCTGAAAGCCTACGCCCGCGAAAACCGCAAGCAGTCCACTCCCGCCGAGCACAAGCTTTGGCAATGTTTACGCGGCGCGAAGCTGGGCACAAAGTTCCGCCGTCAGCACGCCATCGGCTTTTTTATCGTTGATTTTGTCTGTATTGAGGGCAAGCTGATTATCGAACTCGACGGCGAAATTCACGCTAAGCCCGAGCAAGCCGAATACGACGCGGGCCGTACCTTCACGCTAACGGAATTAGGCTACCGCGAACTGCGTTTCACCAACCAGCAAGTGCTAACCAGCTTGGACAAAGTCCTCACGGAAATCGCCCAAGCCCTAAAAGAAAAATCCCCAGAACACCCGTCTGGCTCCCCCTCTTTTTTGGAGAGGGGGCCTGGGGGTGAGGTTACCCGTCACAACATGCCCGAACTAGCCACTGCCCCGCCCATCATGCAAGCCGCCCGCCAGGCCCTGAAACGGTATTACGGCTACGACAATTTCCGGCCCATGCAGGCCGACATCATCCAGAACATTCTGGGGGGCAAAGACACCGTGGTGCTCATGCCCACCGGCGGCGGCAAGTCGGTCTGCTTCCAGATTCCGGCCGTGGTGTCGGAGGGCACCTGCGTGGTGGTGTCGCCGCTCATTGCGTTGATGAAAGACCAGGTGGAAGCCCTAAAAGCCAACGGCATCGCGGCGGCCTACATCAACAGCAGCGTGGGGCAGTCGGAGTCCAACGACATTGCGCGGGCGGCCGTGAGCGGGCACCTGAAGCTGCTGTACGTGTCGCCGGAAAAGCTGCTGAGCGACGGCTTCTTGCAGTTTCTGAACCGGGTCAACATCAGCCTGTTTGCCATCGACGAGGCGCACTGCATTTCGAGCTGGGGCCACGATTTTCGGCCCGAGTACACCCAACTCGGCGCGCTGCGGACGCACTTCCCCCACACGCCCATCATCGCCCTCACGGCCACGGCCGACCGCCTCACCAAGCGCGACATCATCACCCAACTCAACCTGCACGAGCCCCGGGTGTTCCTCTCCAGCTTCGACCGGCCCAACATCAACCTGCTCGTGCGGCCGGGCCAGGACCGCATGGGCTCGGTGCTCGACTACATCGCGCGCCACCCGCAGGACCCGGGCATCATCTACTGCCTTTCGCGCAAAACCTGCGAAACCGTGGCCCAGAAGCTCATCGCCAAAGGCGTGAAGGCCGGCCACTACCACGCCGGCATGACGCCCCTGCAGCGCGGCAAGGTGCAGGAAGCTTTTTTGCAGGACGATTTGCAGGTCATCGTGGCCACCATCGCCTTCGGCATGGGCATCGACAAGAGCAACGTGCGCTGGGTGATGCACTACAACCTGCCCAAAAACATCGAGGGCTACTACCAGGAAATCGGCCGCGCCGGCCGCGACGGCGCGCCCAGCACCGCCATCCTGTTCTACAGTTTCGCCGACGTGATGCAGATGCGCGAGATGGTGACCAAGGACGTGCCCGCGCGCCAGGCCCAGCTCAACACCGCCAAGCTGGAGCGCATGCAGCAGTTTGCCGAGGCCGCCAGCTGCCGCCGCAAAATCCTGCTCAACTACTTCTCCGAAACCCTGGGCGAAGACTGCGGCAACTGCGACATCTGCCGCAACCCGCCCACCACGTTCGACGGCACCCTCATTGCCCAGAAAGCCCTTTCGGCCGTGTTCCGCAGCCGCGAGCGGGTGGCCATCAACCTGCTGATTGACATCTTGCGCGGCATGCGCAACCAGGCCGTGCTGCAGGGCGGCTACGACCAGATTAAAACCTACGGCGCCGGCTCCGATTTGCCCTACCTCGACTGGTACAGCTACATCCACCAGATGCTGAACGACGGGCTGTTCTACATCGCCTACGAGGAAGGCTATGCCCTGAAAATCACGGAGCGCGGCCACCAGGTGCTGAAGGGCCAGCTCGCGCTGCCGCTCAAGAAGTTCCAGCCCGCCGAGAAGGCCGAAAAGCCCACCCGCGCCAGCAAGAAAGCCGCCAACGCTGCTTCTACGGCTACCGTCGGCACGCCCGAGGCGCAGCTGTTTGAGAAGCTGCGCCGGCTCCGCAAAGCCATTGCCGACGAGCAGGGCGTGCCGCCCTACGTGGTGTTTTCGGACGCCACGCTGCAGGAAATGGCCGCCGAACGGCCCGTCAACCGCGTGGGCATGCTGGGCATTTCGGGCGTGGGCATGAAGAAGTTCGAGACCTACGGCGAAGCCTTCATCAAGCTGATTCTGGAGGACGGCGGCGGGCAGTACGTGCCGTCCGATTCGGACAGCATGTTCAACGAGCCGCGCCCGCGCCTGGCCAAGGCCGAGAAAACCGAAAAGTCGGCGGGCGACTCCGAAGATGCCACCGTGCAGTTTCACCACATGGGCCTCACGCCGGAGGACATTTCCGAGCGCCGCGGCCTGGCCCTGAGCACCGTGAAAACGCACCTCTACACGGCCTACGCCAAGGGCCGCGAGCTGCGCATCCACGACTTCGTGAGCGACTCGGAGCTGGCCGAAATCCTCACGGCCCGCGCCCAGCTCGGCAACGAGGCATCGCTGCGCGACCTGTTCGACCACCTGCGCGAGAAGTACGACTACTTCCAGCTGCGCATGGCCGCGCTGTACCACAAGCGCCTGCGCGGGCAATAATTCCGATAAGCCAATGTTGCAAGCAGGCCCGCCGGTACCCACGGCGGGCCGCTTCAGTTTATTTGCCGGCTATCGCCCGAACGCGCTGCTTTTATGCTCCGAAAAATCGTCCTCTTTCTTGCCGCCGCTTTCATCGCCGCCTTCGCGGGCCTGATGCTCACCAAAACGCTGCCCTACTACACCTTTGAAAAGGGCATTAACTTCCTCACCACCAAAAGCGACGAAACCAACGATAACCCGTTTTTCCGACTGGGGTTCTACGTGCACATCACCACCAGCTTGGTGGTGCTGGTGCTGGGGTTGCTGCAGTTTCTGCCGGTGCTGGCGCGGCGCGGGCCGGGGCTGCACCGGCAGATGGGCAAGGGCTACGTCATCGGTATTCTGGCCCTGGCGGCGCCGTCGGGCCTCATTCTGGCCCGCTTTGCCAACGGCGGGCTGGCGGCCCAGGTGGGCTTCACGCTGCAGTGCCTGGTGTGGTGGGGCTGCACCTGGCGGGCCTACCAAGCGGCCCGCCAGCGCCAGTGGAGCCTGCACGTGGAGTGGATGCTGCGCAGCTTCGCCGTGACACTGGCCGCCCTGGCCCTGCGCGGCGAGAGCTACGTGATGTACTACGTGTTCGAAACCAAGCCCATTGAGACGTATCTGACGGTGACGTGGCTGTCGTGGGTGGGCAATTTGATAGGGATGGAAATTCTACTGGAAACAGGGCTGGGGCGGTATTTCCTGCGGGAGTTTATGCCGGAGCTTCGCAGTAAATTGGCGGCATGAAGCAAACGTACTACCCGTTTTTACTAGCTGGGCTGCTGGTTGCCTGCCAGCAGCAGAAACCGGTTGCCGTCAACGTTGCAGTAGATGCCAGCGCGCCCGTTCCAGTGGCCAAAGACGGCGAAAAAGCGTTGCCGTCGCTATTCGCCGCTGCCGATACGCTCACAGGACCCATGCGGCAGCTGCTGCGCGAAATCGATTTGTCGAAGCTGTGGCAGGGCGATACCCAATATCGCCGGGAGAACCCAACGCTGCAGGGTTTCTTCGGCCCCGACCATTACCGGTTTGCGCTGGCTTTTACCAGTGTGCAGCGCGATGCCCGGCACCCCGAGGTGTACCACGTGCGGGGCAAATGCCGCTACCGGAAAAATATCCGGCCGTTCGAGGGCACACTCACGGTGCGGCAGGTTGCTGATTTGGATGCGCCCTGGGATTACGATGAATTCACGCCCCAGCAGCAAGACTCGACCCTGACGGAAGCGGCCGCCAACGATTCGGCCGAGGCGCAATATGAGCGCGCCCGGCAGCTGTCGCATCCCTACACCTTGCGCGCCGAACTGGCAATTCAGGAAGCAGCGGCCCCAAATAGCGGCGTATTTCGCGGAGAAGCCGTGCTCAATTTTCACGTTGCCAGCCGTGGTCGGCTGGACTACGTCACGGCCCCGTTTGTGCATAAAGGCGTGCCTGCCAACGGTAGCGAAATGCTCGTGCACGGCGCGCGGCGCAACCTGACGACCCGGGAAGTAAAGACGTTTGTGGTAGCCGCTGACGTGTTTGCTGCGGCCCCGGAGGTGTACAAAGATTTCGGCATCGGCGACCGGGGTGGCGAAGTCAACCCCAAATACGCTAAGCTGGGCTGGAACGAGGTTTGGGAAAACGACGAATGGTGGGCCGCCTCGCCCAAGCCCTCGCTCAGCCTGTAATACTAAAGCATAGCCATACACCGTTAGGAACTGCGGAAGCGCCAGCTAGCCCCGTTGCCGGCCTTCACTCACTGTTTTTCGCGGTATTATGCGTTTTCACCTGTTGCTGGCGGCCCCCGTGCTGCTGCTCGGCGCGGCGCGGCCCCTGAGCCCGCCCGCTGGCCTTGCCCTCCCTCACGCGGCGCCCGCGCCCGCCGCCCTGGCCGCCCCCGGCGCCATCCTCTCCAATGCCGCCCGCCAAGCCCTGCTGGCCCGCGCCAACCTGGGCAAGCTGTGGCAGCACCAGCCCCAGAGCGGCACCGAGGACGTGCTCAACGGCTGCTTTGGCTACGACGGGCGGCGGCTGGAATTTGTGTTTACCACCGTGCAGCCCGACGCCAAAAGCCCCGGCCGCTACCGGGTGGCCGGCAAGTTTCGTTGCTACGGCGACGTGACGCCCTTCCGCGGCAGCATCGAGCTGCAGCAGGTGCAGCGCCTCACCGCCGAGCAAGCCGGCTATTACGAGAACGACAAAACCCAGGCGCCCATCTACTGCGCCACGGGCAGCTTTGCCCTGCGGGCCAGCAGCAGCGCCGGCCTCGGCGGGCAGTTCAGCGGGCGCGTAGCCCTGGACTTCAAGCTGCCGCCCGGCCACCGGCCCGAGCTGGCCATCTATACCCACGACCCCGCCACCCGCAACGGCGGCTTGCTTTTCGACGGCGAATGGCGCGAAGATGCTGCGGCCGAAACCGCCGTGCCCGCCCTCTGGAAGCAGGGCACGGCCGTGACGCGGCAGGTGCTTGCGCGTTTCGACATCGGCGAGCGCAACGCGTTCGTCAACCCCAAATACGCCCGCGTGGGCTGGAACGACTTCTGGAAAAACGACGAATGGTGGGCCGAGCGACAACTGGCTCGACGCTAAAGTGGTGGGCAGAAAATTATTAGCTAAGTGAATTAGTAACTTCGCACTTGCGTTGCTAACTTCACCAGCCGAATTCGCGTTGAAACCAACGCCATTCCCGGCCGCTGCCCCTCCCGATGATTAATACCAACCTCAAGTTTTGCCGGCGCGAGCTCGCCCTCACGCAGGCCCAGATGGCCGACAAGCTCGGCATCAAACGCTCCTTGGTGGGCGCTTACGAAGAAGGCCGCGCCGAGCCCCGCCTCGCTACGCTCGTCAACATGGCCCGCTTGTTCGGCATCACGCTCGACCAGCTCGTGACCACCGACTTTAGCAAGAAGAAGAACGCCAAGATTATTGGCTCGGTGCCGGCCCCCGAAGCCGGCGGCGCCGAAGACGACACCGACCCGCCCACCACGCCGGCCGGCGGCAAGCTCCGCATCCTGGCCCTGACCGTGGACAAGGACCAGAACGAAAACATCGAGTGGGTGCCCCAAAAGGCCGCCGCCGGCTACCTCAACGGCTACGCCGACCCCGAGTACCTGGAGGTGCTGCCCAAGTTCCGCCTGCCCATGCTCTCGAACACGGGCACGTACCGGGCCTTTGAAATTGCGGGCGACTCCATGCTGCCCATTGCCAGCGGCACGGTCATCGTGGGCCGCTACGTGGAAGACTGGAGCACCATCAAGGACGGCACGCCGTGCATCGTGGTGAGCAAGCGCGAAGGCATCGTGTTCAAGCGCCTTTTCAACAAGCTACGCTCCGGGGCCATGTTTGTGCTGCACTCCGACAACCCCAACTTCTCGCCCTACGACCTGAACGTGGACGACGTGCTCGAAATCTGGGAAGCCAAGAGCTACATCAGCAGCACCTTCCCGATTGCTGAGCTGTCGCTGGAGCGCGTGGCCAGCCTCGTGCTCGACCTGCAGCAGCAGGTGGCGCTGCTGAAAAGGGCGTAGCCAGTAGAACGCAAGCGTAAACCGTCATGCCGCGCGTAGCGGAAGCATTTTGCTCGACCGTTTTCTTGTCCTCACAAAGCCCTGCCGCGCTCGCGGCGGGGCTTTGCCGTTTGCTGGGCCTAACTTCTGAGGCAACTGGCCCGTATGCGGGGCACGCCCACCCTTACGCGCCACCCTCTATGCTCAAATACATTTCCGCTGCCGACCGCCACCACGCCGCCCCCGCCGCTTGGCTCAGCAGCTATTTTCTGTTTTCGTTCGCCGATTACTTCGACCGCGACAATATGCATTTTGGCCCGCTCCGGGTGTTCAACGACGACAGCGTAGCGCCGCAGTCGGGCTTTCCGCAGCACCCGCACTCAGAGATGGAAATCGTGACGCTGGTGCTCGAAGGCGAAATCCAGCACCAGGACACGATGGGCAACAAAACCACCATCAAAGCCGGCGAAGTGCAACGCATGACCGCCGGCACCGGGCTGGCCCATTCCGAATTCAACCGCCAGGACAAGCCCCTGCACCTCTACCAGTTGTGGTTCATTCCCGGCCAGAAAGGCCTGGCGCCCAGCTACGAGCAGAAGGACATTGGCTTCATCAGCGGCAACAAGAACGAACTGGTGCCCCTCGTGACCGGCCAGAAAGTGCTGGAAGACGTGGTGTACATGAACTCCAACAGCACCGTGTACTGGGCCAACCTGGACTGCGGCAAGGAAATCGAGTTCAAGACGTTTCCCATTCGCCTCACTTTCATTTACGTGAAAGAAGGCGTGATTTTCGTGAACGGCACCGAGCTCGGCCCCAACGACCAGGCCCGCATGACCAACGACGACGTGGTGCATGTGCGCGCCAGCAAGGACGCCCAGTTCATCCTGATTGACCTGCCTTCGAGCGAGTCGAACTACTAGCTTTCCAACGCGTCACCGAACAAAAAAAAGCCGGCCTCCAGGGGCCGGCTTTTTTTGTTCGGTGCCAAACGGCTAGAAATTATACGTGACGCCCGCCGAGAAGCCGGTCGACTTGCCGATGTTGCGGCCGGCCACGTAGGTGCTGGCGCCTAGCGTGAGGCCGAAGCCGTTGGCAATGGGGCGGTAGGCGCTGGCCCCGAGGCGCACGTAGTTGACACGCGTAGACGGAAAAAATCCGTTGAAGCCGGTTTCTGAAATGTCGGTGCCACCGTTCGATTCCTGGAAGGAGGCGAAGCCTTCTACGTAGGTTTTGGGGCCGGCGTAGCCGATTTTGGCTTCGCCGATGAGGGCGTGGGGTACCGGGCCGGTGCGCAGGCTGTAGCCAATTTGGCCGGTGGCAAACACGCCCGACGCCGTTTTGAGGTGCGCTACGCCGGCGGCCGTGTACTTGGTGGCGCGGTTGCCGATGGCGATGATGTAGCCGTAGCCGGTGTTGCTCTGGTAGTTGCTCAGGGGCGTGCTGAAGCTGACCACCCCGAGCAGGTCCAGGATGCTGCTGCCCAGCTCGCGGCTGTAGGTTTTGAACTTGAACAGCGCCGTCACGTCCTGAAAGCCTTGGCGCACGTTGGTGTAGCCTTGGGTGGAATACAGCGCGTTCAGGTCGTTAATCACGGTGCCCGGCGCTTTGCCCTTCGACTGGATATAGGGCAGGCTGAGCACCACGTCTACCTTGTCGGAGAGGCCGTAGGTGCCGTAGAGGTTCACGGAGTTGACGCGCACTTCCTGGAAGATGGGCACGCCCTCAATTTTTTCTGGGGCCAGGTAGGCACTGGTGTAGCTTTCGGTGGTGCCCGACACCACCACCGAGCCGTGGTGCTTACCGGCCATAAAGCCGCTCACCAAGCTTTGGGCGCGAGCGGCTGGAACGGAAGCTGCCAGCAGGAGCGAGGCAACGGCCAGGGTAACATATTTTTGCATAATATCAAGAATGCTTAAGAAGTAAGAGGGCGCGAGCGAGTGATTGGGTAATTGCTGCAAAGCATCAATGGCGCAATTTACGGGCTGATTCAGGGCTTCGGATTTACCTTAGCGCAATCCGACGGCCCGCGAAATGCGTTTGTATTCAGCCTGGTATGGCCAACAACTCTATTTGCCCGATGAACCTTACGATTTACCCGATGAAAAATTATTTCCCTTCTAAAGCCGGCGTGCTGCTTCTGGCACTTTTGGCATTGGGTGGCTGCGCCAAGAACAGCGAAGTGGCGCCAACCATAACAAACATTGCCGTCACCAACCCCGACTTCCAGACGCTGGAAGACGCCGCCATCCGCGGCGACGTGGCCGTGCTGCTCGGCAACAAAAACGAAGCCGACCCATCGGGTAACTTCACCGTGTTTGCCCCCACCAACGCGGCCTTTGCCCGCCTGGGCCTCAACTCGGCCGCCGACCTGACGGCCCTGCAGCAGCCGTTCCTGCGCAACACGCTGTTTTACCACGTGTTCAGCGGCACGCTGCCGGGCGGCGCCCTCGCGCCGGGCAGCACGTCGGCCTCGGCGCTGGGCCTCACGCGCCGCATCATTCAGCGCCCCGACGGCAGCCAGTACGTCAACGGCTCGAAGATTCTCGGCAAAGACGTGCAGGCAGCCAACGGCCTCATTCACCCCATCGACAAAGTGCTGCTGGCCACGGGCGCCGACGTGCTCAACTCGGCCCTGGCCCTGCAAAGCGGCAGCGTGTTTGTGAAGCCTGAGCTCACTTTTTTGGTTGAAGCCGTGGTGTACTGCAACCTGCAGTCGGCCCTGACGGGCACGCCTGGCAGCGCCAAGCTCACCGTTTTTGCGCCCACCGACCAAGCGTTTAAGGACCTGGGGGTCTTGCTGAACGTGCCGCTCAACGTGCCCGCCGACATCCGCAAGCTGCCCGTGGCCACGGTCACGGCGGTACTGCTCAACCACGTGGTGGTGGGCGGCACGCAGGGCGGCAAGTTCACGCCCGAGCTGCCCGAAAATTCCACCATCGCCGCGGCCGGCGGCCCCATTGCGCTGGGCGCCTTCACCAACGGCGTGCTCACGGCCAAAGGCAACGGCAATGCTACCCCGGCCAACATGGTGATTCCCGACGTGCAATGCACCAACGGCGTGGTGCACGTCATCGACCGCGTGCTGCTGCCGTAGCTGGCGCAACAATACAAAAACGCAAAAAGGCCGACTCTGTGTAAGAGTCGGCCTTTTTCATGCTCGTTATGGCAGCTTACATGGTGTATTTCCGGCCTTTGTTTTGGGCTTTCAGGTAGGCCATCAGCGGCTGGAAGTAGTCGACCATGGCGCGGGCCGAGAGGTCCTCGCCGGTTTTCTCTTTCAGCACCACGCGCCAGTCGCGGCTGGCGCCCGGGCGCATGATGTCGCGCAGGAACTGGCCTACTTCCTTGCTGCCGTAATAGTTGGTGGCGTGCGGGTCCTGGTGCAGAATGTTCTTGGCAATGTGGTCGTGCAGCTGAAACAGTATGACGTAGCTCAGGGCGTAGTCGTAGTACTGCGCGGGGTCGTCGTTGATGTGGGTTTTGGTGGCCGGGTCGAGGTGGTTTTCGCCGCGCGCGGTGGGCGGCACCATGCCCTGGTACTGCTTGCACAGGGCCCACCACTTGGCGTTGAGCTGGTCGGCGGGCAGCTTGTCGGCGTAGAAGCTGTTTTCCCATTCACTCATCACGCCCGAGGCGAAGGGGATGAACACCACGTAGTCCAGCGCTTCCTTGAGCAGTTGCTGGGTCTGGTCGGTTTTGGTGCCCGGCTTCACCAGGCCCAGGCCTTCCAGGAAGGGTTGCTGCTTGGCGGCCAGGCCCATCATGCTGCCAATGGCCTCGTGGTAGGCGCGGTTGGCGCCCTGGCGCAGCAGCGGCGGCACGTCGGGGTTGGAATAGGACTGGTAGTAGAAAATGTGGCCCAACTCGTGATGGGCGGTTTCGTACCACTCGGTGTTGGCCTCCACGCTCATCAGGCTGCGCAGGTCGTTGTTGAGGTCGATGTGCCAGGCCGAGGCGTGGTTGTTCTTTTTGTAGGTGGCGTCTTTGGGCAGCGGGTAGAGGCTGCTTTTCTCGTAAAACGAGGCCGGCAGCGCCGGAAAGCCCAGGCTCTGGTAAAACCGCTCGCCCTGCTTCACCTGCCACTCGGCACCTTTTTGGGCCAGCACGGCGTCCAGGTTCAGGCCTTTCACGTCCACCATCGAACCCCAGCTCTGGCCCCAGCGGTTGGGCAGCCAGTGGGCGGGCAGGTAGTCGGGCACCTGCTTCACCTTGTATTTCTTGGCCAGTTCGTAGCGGGCGTAGGTGTGCAGCTCGCGGTAGAGCGGGCGCAGCTCGTCGTTGATTTTGCGCACCAGCGCCATCATTTCGTCCCGAGTCAGGCCGTAATCGCTGGCCTGGTAGGTGAAATAGTCGGGGTAGCCCAGGGCCTGCACCGTCTGGTTGCGCAGGTCGCGCAGGTTCAGCAGGCCGTCTTTCAGCGTGGGGCCGATGGCCTTGCTGGCTTCCCACACCTGCTGGCGCTTCTGCGGGTTGGTTTCCTTGCGCAGCAGCTCGTCAAGGTCGTTGGTCGTCACGGACTTGCCGGCGTATTTGTAGTCGAAGCCGTAGAGCTTTTCGGTCTGCGCGGCTTCGGCGCTGATGCGCTTTTTTACCACGTCGGCCACGGTTTGGGGGTTGTTGGCGGCGTTGTAGAGGGCCGTTTCCAGCTGCTTCACCTGCAGCTCGGTCAGGGCGGATTTGTGGCTCAGCAGTTCGCGCAGCTGGCGGATGTTGTCGGCGCTGCCGGTAAAGGCGGCCATGCGCTGGTTGGCGCGGGTGGTGGCGCCGGCGTTGGCCGTGTCGCCGGCCACGATGTGCGTGTTCGAGCGCCACTCGGCCTCGCTCGACGCGGTGTAGAGGCGCACGTAGTCGGCGTTGTAGCCGTCCAGAAATTGCTGCGCCTGGGCGCGGTAATCGGGGGCCGTGGGCGGCACGGTGGGGGCCATCGGGGCGGCCGGCGTGGTGGCCACGGGTGTTTTCGCGGTGGGCGCGCAGGCCGCCAGCGTGGCAGCGGCCATGAGGGGAAGCAGTTGCTTTTTCATGGGGCAAAGAAATGCATTTTGCCAATGAAAAAAGGTGCGTCATGCTGAGCTGGTCGAAGCATCTCTACCGCGAGAGTAATTGATTTACCTCCACGGTAGAGATGCTTCGACCAGCTCAGCATGACGTTCAAGCAGTTTGCGCCTGCCCCAAGTGGCATTCCTTGTATTTCTTGCCGCTGCCGCACGGGCACGGGTCGTTGCGGCCAAATTTGCGGCGGTTGCGCAGGGTTTTCAGCCATTCGCGCGGGTCGGTGGCAAAGCGCAGGAAGCGCTTCTTGGGGTTTTGGCGGAAGGCCCGGCTCAGCAGTTCGTACAGCTCGGGGTGGTTTTCCTGCAGCTTCTCGGGCTTCTCAAAGAAATACTCCGTGACCACGGCAAAAAACTCGGCCTCGTTGGTGGCGGCGTAGGGGTTGATTTCGGACTTCCCGGCCTGAATGGCGGCAATTTCGCGCTGCATCACGGCGGCCCAGGGCTGCAGCAGCTCGGGCGGCAGGGCGGCTTTGGGCAGGCCGTCAATCACGCCGTCGGCCTCGTCGAGCAGGTGGGCGAATTCATGAATGCCCACGTTCTGCCGGTCCAGCCCGTCGCGGAAGCCCTGTTCCAACGACGCCTTCGAAAGGCGCATGTAGTGCTGGTTTTGGAAGTTCTGCACCGAGCCCAGCAGCGTGCCCTGCAGCGGCTTCACCTCCTTGTCGGGGTCGTTTTCCAGCTTCCAGGCATCGGGCACAATGAGCACCTCGCCCAAGTTGCCGTATTCCCACTCCGGAAAGCCAAACACCGGAATCAGGGCCGAGGCCGCCACCAGCAGGCGCGTGACGTCATCGACCTCTGTTTGCACGCCCGTGATGCGCGTGCTGGCCAGAAAAACCTGCACCTGCTTCTCAAACCGCACTTTTTCCTTCTTCGTGAGCGACAGGTAAAACGCCACCCGCTCGGCCAGAATCTGGCGCCAAGCGGCCGGAAATTCTTCGGCCAGGGCCTCGGTGCGGCGTCGGCTGTCGGCGGTGGCGTAGCGGTAAAAAGCGTAGAGCACGGCCGCCAGCACGGCCAGGGAAATCAAATAAGGCATGGCCGCTGGTACGGTGCCGGCCCGCTGGGGTTGGGTTAGGGCCGGGCGACAGCGGTGGCTTTGGCTACGTCTGGATTGCGACTGAGGCGGTAAGTTAGTCCCAGGCGCATCGCGGCAACGCCCAGGGCATCAAGGCTCACGGCCACGCGCTGGTTGCGCCAGCCCAGGCCGAGCTCCGGAATAAAAGGCACGGTGGGTTTGCTGAGGTCCTCGTCATTGGGCGTGGCCGCTGGGCCGTCGGTGATGCGGACGTTGGGCGCAAAAATCCGATTGCCCTCCACGCCAAACCCCACAAACAGCCGCTGCGGCCGCCGCGACCGAAAATGAAACCGCAGGCCCACCCGGCCCGAGGCCAGCCCCGCGCGGTAGGCAAAGGCGCTGTACACGGGTTCGGACACCGTCACGGGCTTGTTGTCGATGACGACCGTCCGCTCGCTCGTGTACGCCAACGTCCGGCCCTTGCCGTCGAACAAGCTCACGCTCAGGTCGCTGTATACCGATATGGAGCGGTTGGGCAAAAATACTTCGCCATACACGCCGGCAAACGGACTGTTTTGCCGCTCGCCCGTGCCGTACCCGCCCAGCTTCAGGGTGCGGCCCCCGGCCACCACGCCGGCCTGAAACGCGGGCCGCTTTTGGCTGATGGCCTGCGCCACCCACGAGGCCGTGGGCGCACGTTCAGCCGCGCAGGATTCATTGTAGGCCAGCACCACGCGGGCCAGCCCCTCGGGCGTGAAGGCCGCGGCGCGGGCGGCCGAGCTCGCGGCCGGGCAATCGCCGAAATACTGTTCCAACTGCGCCTGGTAATTATTGGCGTCGACCACCACCATCTTACCCATTGAGCTTGCGCGCAAGTAGCTGCGCCCGCTGAGGTCGAGCACGGGCTGGCCGGGGCGCCGCACGAAGTAGTGCGTGGCGCTGTAGCGCACCACCCGCAGCAGCGAAGCGGGCCCTTCCAGCAGCACTTCGGCCAGCAGAGAATCCGTGCGCACGTCGGGATGGTAGCCTTTGGGCAGGCGGTCGAGGCGGGTTTCGGCGGCGTGGTCGATGGGCAGGGCTTCGAACCGGAAATACCGGCCCCCGGCAAACAGCACGGTGCGCAGGTGGCGCGGCAGTAGCGTCACGGCATCGGCCGTGGCAGTGGGGCGGAAATGAATGAACTTGGGCGGGTCGAGCCAAAAACTGTTTTCGATTTCGCCGCGCAGCGTGTCGCCGTTGGCGCGCACCAGCAGGCCGGGCTCATAAGCTTGGGCCATGCTTTGGGTGACGGCGCTCGTAAGGAACAGAAGCAGAAACAGTAGACGTGCGGGCATGCGCGACAGAAAAGGAGGGCGGGGGATGGAAATTGTGACGCTACTTGCCCCCAGTGGAAAGCGGCGCGGGGGCGTCGTGGTTGCGGCCCAGGCGGTAGGCCAGGGCCAGGCGCAACGCGTAGTTTGAGCCGACCAAGTTGGAAAAGAGGTCGAAGCTGCCGGCGCTATTGCGGTAGCTCTGGCCATCGGCGCTGATGGTGGTGCGCCCGCTGCGCCAGCCCAGCGTCAGGTTGGGCAAAATGGTGGGCACGGCATATAGGTCGTTGGCACCCAAGTCGCCGGGTAGTGCGGCGCCCGTGCTGTTCACTCGGGCCTGAATGATACTGTTCAACTCATAGCCCATGCCCAGCATGAACTGCTTTTCGCGAGGCAGCGGAAAGTAGAAGCGCAGGCCCAGCCGAGCCGTGCCCAACAGCGCCCGATAGTCGACAGCGATGTACTGTGTCCCGGAGCTCGAATAGCCGTTGTAGTACAGCACTTGGTTGCTGTAGGGGCTCACGCTCAGCTCGCCATACACCGCCGCCGTGCGGCTGGGCTGAAACAGCTCCGCGTACAGGCCGCCAAAAGGCCTCACCCGGCAGTCGACGCAGGCCCCGTCGGTGAAACCCGTCATGTTTTCAATGCGGTTGTAGCGCGCGCCGGCCAGCACGCCGCCCTGCAGCGACATGCGGCGGCGCGGCCGGGCCGTGGCCAGCCAGCTGCGGCCGGTCTGCTTGGCCGGGCTGCACGCGGCGTTGTAGGCCTGCACCACCGCGGCCAGCCCGGCGGCCGTGAAGGGGGCCCGCTCGGCCGCCTGCGCGGCCGCCGGGCAGGGGCCAAAGTAGAGGGCCAGCAGGTTCTGGTAGTTGTTGCCGTCGGCCACTTCCCACGCGCCTTTCTGGTTCATGCGCAGGTATTTTCGGTCGCTCAGCTCCAGCACGGGCTGGTCGGGCGCGGTCACGTAGTAATGCACGGCGCCGGGCTGCACCACGCGCTGCAAGCCGGCCGGGCCGTCTACCAGCACCTCGGCCAGCAGGGAGTCCTGCTTCACGTCGAAGTAGTTGCCGCGCGGCAGTTTGGTCAGGTTGGTTTCGGCAGCGTGGTTGAGGGGCAGCACCTCGTACCGGAAATACCGGCCCTGCGCAAACACCACGGCCCGCAGCTGGCGCGGCTGAAAAAGCTGGCTGGGCGCGTCGGCCGCGGCCCGAAACCGAATAAAAGCGGGCGGCTCCAGCCAAAAGCCGTTTTCAAGCTCGCCCCGCAGCGTGTCGCCGGTGGCGCGCACCAGCAGGCCGGGCTCGTAGGCCTGGGCGCGGCCCTGAAAAGTGAAGCCGAAAAAAGCAGCAAACAAAGGCAGTAGCCGGCGCAGCATGGGGCAAAATGGTAGAATGAAGCCCCTAAAGTAACGGCAAATGCGTGGCCAGCTTCGTGCGCAGCAGCGCAATCAGCGCCGGGTCGCCAAACGGGTATTTGTCGGGAATGCGCAGCACCACGAGGGTTTTGCCGCGCAGCTCTTCGGCAAATTTCTCGCGCAGCCGGTCGGCGTGGCGGCGCTCCATCACGAAGACGGTTTCGGCCCAGCCCAGGTGCCCGGCCGTGACGCGCACCCGCGCGCCGGGCTCCGTGCCGGCCGAGCGGGCTTCGTAGTGAGAATGGTCGTCGAAAAGCCGCTCGGCCGTGAGGCTGCGCCACTTGTTCTGGCTGCAGATGAAAAGCAGGCGCATGGGACAGTTTGGCGGGGCTTGAAATCGAAATCGACTGTCATCCTGAGCGCAGCGAAGGACCTTCTCACGCCTGAAAATGCTGCCGTGAGAAGGTCCTTCGCTGCGCTCAGGATGACAGTTGGCGTTATTTACTTTATTCACTTACCGAATCAGGGCCACCTTCACTTTCTTGCCTTTCACCTTGGCGCCCTGCATGCGGGCCAGCACTTCTTCCGCCTGGGCCTCGGGCACGGCCACAAAGCTGTGGTGGTCGAACACCTCGATGCGGCCCACGGCGTCGCGCTCCAGCCCACCCACGCTCACGAAGGCGCCGGCCAGGTCGCCCCGGCTGATTTTCTCGCCCTTGCCGGCCGACACGTGCAGCGTAACAGTGCTGGGGCGCGGGGCTTTGGGCGCGGCGGCTGGCAATGCCGGCGGGCGCAAGCCAGCCCACTGCACGTTTTTGGCGGTGGGCCACTGCTGAATTTTCTGCTGCTCGGGCGGCGTCACTATGAGGTGGGCCGTGCCCACGGCGCCGGCGCGGGCCGTGCGGCCGGCGCGGTGCTGGAAGGTATCCGTCTCGTGCGGCGGGTCAAACTGCACCACGGTGTCGAGGTCGTTCACGTCGAGGCCGCGGGCGGCCACGTCGGTGGCCACCAGCACGGTGGCCGAGCCGTTGCGCAGCTTCATCATGGACTTGTCGCGCTCGGGCTGCAGCATTTTGCCGTGCAAGGCTTCGGCGGCCAAGCCCCGACCACGCAGGAAGCGGGTGAGCTCTTCCACCCGGTCGCGGGTGTTAGCAAATACCAGCGAGCGGCCCGCGTCGGGCTGCGAAATGAGATGGAACAGCGCGGCGGGTTTCTGGTCGGCGGCGCTTACCACGTGGCCGCGCAGCACCAGGCTCGCGGGCAGGGTGGTGGCGTTGGAGCCGCCCACGTTCATCACCCGGGGCCGGGTGAGATACTCGCGCACCAGGCCCAACACCTTATCCGGCATGGTGGCCGAGAACAGCAGCGTTTGCCGCCGCTGCGGCAGACGGCTGATGATGGTGGCCATTTCTTCCTGAAAGCCCAGTTCCAGCAGCTTGTCGGCTTCGTCCAGCACCAATACTTTTAGGCGGTTCGGGACGATGGTGCGACGCTCCAGGTGGTCGAGCATGCGGCCGGGGGTGGCCACCACCACGTGGGGCATTTGTTGCAGGCCTTTCACTTCCTCGCGCATGGCGTGGCCGCCGTAGTAGCCGGCCACGCGCAGGTTGGGCACGTGCTTGCCCAGGCGCTGCAGGGCATCGCGCACCTGCAGCACCAGCTCGCGGGCGGGCACCAGCACCAGGGCCTGCATGGTGGCCGACGTGGGGTCGACCTGCTGCAGCACGGCCAGACCGTAGGCGGCGGTTTTGCCCGAGCCGGTGGGCGCCTGCCCGGCCACGTCTTGGCCTTCCAGCGCCGGGGCCAGCACCAGCTGCTGCACAGGGGTGGGCTGGGTGAAATTCAGGTCGGCCACGCCCGCCAGCAGGGCAGGCGAGAGGGCGAAATCGGCGAATTGCAGGTCGGGCTTGGGGGAGGGCGCGGCTTGCGGGGCGGCGCCAGCGGCGGAGGTATCGGGGGTTTGCACGGGGCAAAGGTACGGCAGCGGAAAAGGCCGGTTAAGCAACCCGCACGTTCTGCCCCGTTGCCGCCTATGAGGAGGGCTCACTGCCTATCCAGGCAGGCACTCTTTTTTCTTAGTGTTCGTCCTCCACGTTCACCAGCCGGTAGCGCACGGCCGTCTTTTTGGGCCGAATGTCCAGCCCAATCCGGTGCGCGTAAGCTTTGGTAAATGCCGCCCCGAAATAGAATATCATGGCACAATAGAACACAAACAGCAGCACCAGCACCAGGCTGGAGGCCGGCCCGTAGACCGGGCCCAGGTCGCGGGCCACCAGCAACTGGCCCAGCACCACTTCGCCCAGGCTGATGAGCACGGCCGTGAGCGCTGCCCCGCGCGTAACGGCCCGCCAGGGCACTTTTGCCAGACTAAGTGTGCGAAACGTGACCCCGAACCACGCCGCCAGTATCAGCCACGCCACCAGCGCGTTCAGCACCCGCACCACGTAGTAAGCGAAGGTGGCATCGAAGTCCCGAATGCTCTCGGCAAACAATCCCAGGGCCGCATCGGAGGCAAAAGCCAGCAGCGACAGCACCGCCGTGGCCAGCAAAATGCCCGCCGAGCGCGCCCGCTCGCGCAGGGCCTGCGATACTTTGCCCGTGCCGCGCTTGGGGCGAATTTGCCAGAGTTGATTGAGCGAGTGCTGAATGATGGTGAACAGCGTGGTGGCCACAAACACCAGGAACGCAAAACCCGCCCACGTCACCCAGCGGCTGCGCTGCGGGTCGGCCACGTTCATCACAATCTGCGACACCAGCCCCGCCGCCGACGCGCCCAGCACCGTGCTGAGCTTGCTCAGCAGCAGCAGCCGCACCATGGAAGTAGAATAGAGCGAGCCCAGCACCGCAATGAGGATGATGAGGATAGGCGGCAGCGCAAACGACGTGAAAAACGCCGTGGCCGCCCCCAGCCGCAGCGGGTCGTTGGCGCCGAGCTCACGGCCCGCGCGGTGTAGCAAAATGGGCAGCTCGCGCCACCAGGGGCCCGGCAGCTCGGCCGGAGAACCTAACTTTGTCATAACGCCCAAAAGGCAACTTTCCGGGCGCCGCCGCTTGGCCAGCGCCTTCCGGCGAAGGTACGGGCTGCCGTATGGCCCGGTGCACGCGCCCGTTATTTTTCTTTATGCCCCTTCCCGAATCTTACCCCGAGCCCCACGCAGTGCCCGCGCGCTCGTGGTTCCGGCGCCGGGTGGTCGACCCACTTCTCGATCTGCTCAAGGCGGGCCTCTCGCCTCAGCAGTTGGCTCTTACCGTAGGCCTGGGCGTGGCCCTGGGGCTGATTCCGGCCCTGGGCACCACCACGCTGCTGAGTGCGGCCGTGGCCCTGCGCCTGCGCCTCAACGTGGCCGCCATGCAGCTGGCCGCCCACCTGATGAGTGCTTTTCAACTGGCGCTACTCATCCCACTGCTGCGGAACGGGGCCATCATCATGGGCCAAGGCGACAAAGTGGCGAACCTTACCGTGGCCAGCCTGCGCCAGCTCATCGCACACGAGGGCTGGGGGGCCGTGGGCAAGCTCCTGTGGCGGGCCGAGCTGGGCGCGCTGCTCATTTGGGCGCTGGCCTGCGTGCCGCTGGTGCTGGTGCTCTACTTCGTGCTGCGGGCCGTATTCGGCCGGGTGCTGGCTCGGCAACGTGCTTGATGACCGCTGAATTTGCGACAGCCCGACAACTAAAATGCTAGCAGGGCCTTGGCCTGCTCCTGCAGCAGCTGCCGCGACAGGTCGTGGTTGAGGCCGTCTTCGGCGTTCAGGTCTTGGTTGATGAAGGGCAGGCGCACGCGCTGGGGCAGCACCGAGGTGCCGAGGTACATCAGCACGTCGGTGAGGTGGGCCATGGCCAGCAGGCCGCCCTGCCCGCCGCTGCTCAGGCCCACCAGGGCTGCTTTTTTGCCTGCAATGCCGCCCGGATACGCCAGCCCGTCAATGAACGCTTTGAGCGCGCCGGGAAACGAGGCATTATATTCGGGGGTGATAATGACCAGCTTGTCGCTGGCATTGAGCATGGCGGCCAAGCGGTTGAATTCGGGGTTGGTGCCCACGTTGGCGTAGAGGGCCGTGGCCAGAAAGTCGGCCGGCAGCTCGGCCAAATCCAGAATCTGGCTTTCAGACCCGAGCCCGGCGAGCACGGTGCGGTAATAGTTGGCAATGCGGCGGGCGCGCGAGTTGGGCCGGTTGGTACCGGAGAGGAGCGTAATCAAAGCGAAATGGCAGGGCTGGCGAGGGATTGTGCAGTGCTAACCCGTTGGGCCGGCCAGAGGTTACGAACGGGCGGCAATTGTCCGCGCCGCGTGGCCCTTCCAAAGCCGGATTCAGTGCAGAAACGGCCTGCCCGCAGCAATGTCAGCCGGCGGCGGGGGTTGGGGGCGCCGTGCCGCCAGCCAGGCCACTGCGGCCAGGCACAGCGCAAACCATGCCCACGGCAGCCGCAAGTCCAGCACCGACAGCGCCCCGAACACCAGCGTGGTGCCAAAGCTGGCCAGGCCCTGAAAGGCCTGGTTCAGCCCGAAAATCTCGCCGCGGTCGGTATCGGTGGTGCGGCGGGCCAGCAGCCCTTCCAGCAGGCCCTGAATGAGCGAAAGCGTGAGGCAATCGAGGGTGACCAGGCCGTAGAGCGCCACGCGCGAGGTGCCCACTAGGCCGTAGCCGGCCAGCACCGGCGTGCCCAGCGCCGCCAGCCACACAATGGCCTGGCGCTGGTTGATGCGGTCGGCAAAGTAGGTGTAGAACACGTAATTAAGCCCTACGCTCAATGCTCCGAAAAACATGAAGAAGTAGGAGATGGCGCGCGCATCCATGCGCAGCGCACTCAGGCTGGCGAAGGGCACGAAATAGAAGTAGTAGCCCGTGCTGAGCGTGAGGGCCACCTGCGTGAGCACAATGCGCCGGATGCCGGGGTTGCTGGCATTCTTGGCGCTTAGCCGGGCCCAGAGCGTGAGCGGGTTGATGCTCCGGGCCAGCTCGGTGCGCAGCTCGGCGCCGCGCACGCCGTTGCGCTGCTGGTGGGTTTCGGGCAGGGCGAGAGCCAGCAGCACGTTGAGGGCGGCCAGGGCCAGGGCCAGGCGCACCACGTAGGTGGCCTGCTGGCCGGCGGGCACCTGCAGGGCCGTGAGCAGCAATCCCGCCGCCATGGGCCCGAGCACAAAGCCCAGCGAAATGATGGCGCCCTCGATGCCCAGGTTGCGAAACAGCCGCTCGGGCGCCGACGCGTCGGTGATGGCCGAGCGGGCCGTGGCGTACATGCCGTTGGTGAGGCCGTCGGACACGCGGTTGGCGAAGTACAAGCCCGCGCGCACGGGCAGCAGCAGGGCATTGGCCAGCAGCGTGCCCACCGCCGAAAGGATGAAGATGGGCCGGCGCCCGTAGCCGTCGCCCAACCGTCCCAGCAGCGGCGCCGAGAACAGCTGCACCCCCAGAAACAGCCCCGTGCCCACGCTCAGCCACAGCTGCGGCTGGTGCAGGCCGCGCACAAAATCGGGCAGCACCGGGCCCACGGCGGCACCCACCACTACGTCAACCAGAATCAGGGCGTACAGCAGCGGTAAGGTTCGGCGGGGGAGGGGCGGCATTGCCACAAAATAACGCCATTATTGGCCGTCGGCAGTACTTTCAAGATGAAGCGGCCGTATAGGACGGCCTTTGCGCGAAACTGATTTTGCCACTACGCCCGCCCAAAGCCACAGGAAACAGGTCCCTCGCTGCCGCAGTGGCCTTACTTTGTGCCGCAGGGCCTCCCGGCCACCCTGGATTATGAGTGAAGTATTGGTTGAGTCGCCGTTGCGGGTGTCGCCCACGCGGGCCCGCGTGGCCATTGCGTTGTTTTTCTTCGTGTCGGGGTTTGGGTTTGCCACCTGGGCCTCGCGCATTCCCGTCATTCAGCACCGCCTGGGGCTAAGCGCGGCCGAGCTGGGCGGCGTGCTGCTGGCCTTGCCGGCCGGCCTCATGCTCACGCTGCCCGTGACCGGGCAGCTGTTGCAGCGCTTCAGCAGCCGGCAGGTAATGCTGGTTGGGGCCGTGCTCTACAACCTGGCGTTGGGCCTGCTGGGGTTTGCGGCGCATACCTGGCAGCTGGCGGTGCTGCTGTTCTGCTTCGGGTGCTCGCGCAACCTGCTCAACCTGTCGGTGAACGCCCAATCGGTGGGCGTGCAAACGCTGTACAACCGTTCCATCATCGCCACGTTTCACGGCATCTGGAGCGTGGCGGGCTTTGCGGCGGCGGGGCTGGGGGCACTGCTCATTAGCCGCGACGTGAGCACCACCGTGCATTTCGCCGCCGTCTCCGTGGGCCTTACGGCGCTGGCCTTTGCCTTCTTTCCCCAAACGCTGGCCCTGCCGCCGGCTCCCGAAAAGAAGTCCTTCTTCACCTGGCCCGAGAAAACGGTGCTGAAATACGGCCTCATCACCTTCGCCTCCATGGCGTGCGAAGGCACGTTTTATGATTGGAGCGGCGTGTATTTCTCCCAAGCAGCCCACGCGCCCAAAGCCATTTCCGGCCTGGGCTTCACCCTCTACATGGTGGCCATGACGTCGGGCCGCTTCTTGGGCGACTGGCTGGTGGGTCGTTTCGGCATCAAGCAAATCCTGCAAGCCAGCGGCCTGCTCATGAGCACCGGGCTGCTGCTGGCCGCCGCTTTTCCCACGCCCGTGGTGGCGGGGCTGGGCTTCGTGCTGGGTGGGCTGGGCGTGTCGTGCGTGGTGCCTTTGGTGTTCAGCCTGGTGGGCCGCGCCAACCCCTTGAGCGCGGGCGCGGCCATTGCGTCGGTGTCGACGGTCAGCTACTTTGGCTTTCTGATGGTGCCGCCGCTGGTGGGCTTTGTGGCCAAGGCGGCGAGTTTGCGGTGGTCGTTCGCCCTGGTGTCGGTGCTGGGCCTGCTGGTGGTGTGGGTGGTGCCCAATCTGCGGGTAGAAGGGAAGAAGTAGGGTACAAAAAAAGCGCGACGGCTGCCCGTCGCGCTTTTTTATTGTCTGGTGCGAAGCTTTACGCCAGGTTGTTCGAAGTCGCCTTGGCGGCCAGGAACTCGCGGTTCAGAATGGCAATGTTTTCGAGCGAAATGCCCACCGGGCATTCCGCCGCGCACGAGCCGATGTTGGAGCAGGCGCCGAAGCCTTCCTTGTCCATCTGGGCAATCATGTTTTCGACGCGGGACTTGCGCTCCGGTTGGCCCTGCGGCAGCAACGCCAGCTGCGACACCTTGGCCGACACAAACAGCATGGCCGAAGCATTCTTGCAGGCCGCCACGCAGGCGCCGCACGAGATGCACGTAGCCGCCTCAAACGCACGGTCGGCAATTTCCTTCGGAATCGGAATCTCGTTGCCGTCGGGGGCGCCGCCGGTGTTCACGCTCACGTAGCCGCCGGCCTGAATGATGCGGTCAAACGCCGAACGGTCCACGCTCAGGTCTTTGTTGACCGGGAAAGCGTTGGCGCGCCAGGGCTCGATGGTGATGGTGTCGCCATCCGAGAACTTGCGCATGTGCAGCTGGCAGGTGGTGGTGCCCTTCTCGGGTCCGTGGCTACGGCCGTTGATGAACAGGTCGCACGAGCCGCAAATGCCCTCGCGGCAGTCGTGGTCGAACGCCACCGGGTCCTGGCCGGCGTGTAGCAAGTCCTCGTTCAGCACGTCGAGCATCTCCAGGAAGGACATGTCGGGCGAAATGTCTTTTACGTGGTACTCCACCATTTTCCCCTGGGCCTGGCGGTTGGGTTGCCGCCACACGTTCAGGGTCAGGTTCATCGGTTTAGCATTGGGGTTGGAACCGGCCATCTTTCTTTGAATATCTCGTTTGTCATCCTGAGCGCCGCGAAGGACCTTATCACGCCGGGGCTCGGTGGGGGTAGTAACTAAACTGGCGTCAGCGTGATAAGATGCTTCGCTGCAATCAGCATGACAGGGTATTACTTGTAGCTGCGCTGGGTGAGCTTCACGTTCTCAAACGTCAGCTCTTCCTTGTTGAGTTTCTCGGGCTGGTTTTCACCCTGGTATTCCCACGCTGCCACGTAGGCGTACTCGTCGTCGTTGCGCAGGGCCTCGCCTTCGGGGGTCTGGTACTCTTCGCGGAAGTGGCCGCCGCAGCTTTCGTTGCGGTTCAGGGCGTCGTCCACCATCAGCTCGCCCAGTTCCAGGAAGTCGGCCACGCGGCCGGCTTTCTCCAGGGCTTGGTTCATTTCCTCGCCCGAACCCACGATTTTCACGTCGCTCCAGAACTCCGAGCGCAGCTTCTGAATCTCGGCTTTGGCGTGGCGCAGGCCTTCGGCGTTGCGGGCCATGCCGCAATACTCCCACATGATGTGGCCCAGGGCCTTGTGGAACTGGTCGGGCGTGCGCGTGCCGTTGATGCTGAGCAGGCGCTCGGTGCGGGCCTGCACGTAGGCTTTCGACTCGGCAAAGGCCGGATGGTCGGTGCCCACGGGTTTGGGCGGCGTGCTGGCCAGGTAATCGCCAATGGTGTAGGGAATCACGAAGTAGCCGTCGGCCAGGCCCTGCATCAGCGCCGAGGCGCCGAGGCGGTTGGCGCCGTGGTCGGAGAAGTTGCACTCGCCGGTGGCGTAAAGGCCGGGCACGGTGGTTTGCAGGTTGTAGTCCACCCACAGGCCGCCCATGGTGTAGTGCACGGCGGGGTAGATGCGCATGGGCTGCTTGTACGGGTCTTCGTCGGTGATTTTCTCGTACATGGCAAACAGGTTGCCGTACTTCTGGCTCACCGCCTCAGCGCCCGTGCGCTTGATGATTTCGGAGAAGTCGAGGTACACGGCCAGTCCAGTGCTGCCCACGCCGCGACCTTCGTCGCACATCATTTTGGCGTTGCGCGAAGCCACGTCGCGCGGCACCAGGTTGCCGAAGGCAGGGTACTTACGCTCCAAGAAGTAGTCGCGGTCATCTTCGGCAATGTCCTGCGGCTTAATCTGGCCTTGGCGCACGCGCTCGGCCATTTCCACCGTTTTGGGCACCCATACCCGGCCGTCGTTGCGAAGCGACTCCGACATCAGCGTGAGCTTGGACTGGTAGTCGCCGCTCACCGGAATGCAGGTGGGGTGAATCTGGGTGAAGCAGGGGTTGGCGAAATAGGCGCCTTTCTTGTGGGCTCGCCAGGCGGCGGTCACGTTGCAGTATTTGGCGTTGGTGCTCAGGTAGAACACGTTGCCGTAGCCGCCGGTGGCCAGCACCACGGCGTGGGCCGCGTGGGTTTCAATCTCGCCCGTAATCAGGTTGCGCGTCACGATGCCGCGGGCCTGGCCGTCAATCACCACCACGTCGAGCATTTCCGAACGGGTGTACATCTTCACCTTGCCGTAGGCAATCTGGCGGCTCAGGGCCGAATAGGCACCCAGCAGCAGCTGCTGGCCCGTTTGGCCGCGGGCGTAGAACGTGCGGCTTACCTGGGCGCCGCCGAAAGAGCGGTTGGCCAGCAGGCCGCCGTATTCGCGGGCAAAGGGCACGCCCTGGGCCACGCATTGGTCGATGATGTTGACCGACACCTGGGCCAGGCGGTACACGTTGGCTTCGCGGGCGCGGTAGTCGCCGCCCTTGATGGTGTCGTAGAACAGGCGGAACACGGAGTCGCCGTCGTTCTGGTAGTTTTTAGCGGCGTTGATGCCTCCCTGCGCCGCAATGGAGTGCGCGCGGCGGGGCGAGTCGTGGTAGGTGAAGGCCTTCACGTTGTAGCCCAGCTCAGCCAGCGAGGCGGCTGCCGAAGCGCCGGCCAGGCCCGTGCCGACCACGATGATGTCGTACTTCCGCTTGTTGGCGGGGTTCACGAGCTTCACGTTGAACTTGTGCTTTTCCCACTTTTCGGCGAGGGGGCCTTCGGGTATTTTGGAATCCAACAGCATACTGGGAGCGGAGTGATGGAGTGACGTTTGGTAGTAGAACAGCTGAGCGACCAAGGTGTTGCGGCGCGCGGCGGGTTTCTACCGGCCAACCGAATTGCTTAGAAAGCCGACGCGACGGTGTGCACCAGGCTGGGGGCGTTGGCCGCCAGTTCGCCCTGGGCGTTGGTGAACAGGAAGAAGTAGAGCGGCATGGAGGCGAAGCCCGCCGACACCACCACGGCAAACACGTAGCCCACGTACTTGATGAGGGGCGTGTACTTGCGGTGGTTGAGGCCCAGCGTCTGGAAGCCGGAGCGGAAGCCGTGCCACAGGTGGTAGCCGAGGCTAATCTGGGCCAGCACGTAGAGCAGCACGTACCACCACACGTGGAAGGAGTCGACCACGGCCAGGTACAGGTTGTCGAGGTCGCGCACTTCGGGGTTGGCGCCGCCTACTTTGGGCAGGCCGCCAAAACGGGCGCGCCAGAAGAAGTTGTAGAGGTGTACCAGCAGGAAAATCAGGATGATGGTGCCCAGGATGCCCATGTTGCGCGAGGTCCACTCCGAGTTTTTCTCGGCGTGCCACTGCGCGTAGCCCTGCGTGCGGGCGGCCTTGTTGCGGCGGGTGAGCGCCCAGGCTTCGAAGATGTGGAAACCGAAGCCCAGCACCAGGCCCCACTCGATGGTGCGGATGACCGGGTTGGTGCCCATGAAGTGGGAATACGTGTTGAAAGCAGCGCCTTGGTCGTGCTTAAACAGCTGCAAATTACCGATGAGGTGAACGACCAGGAAGGTGCACAGGAACAGGCCCGTGACCGACATGATGATTTTCCGGCCGATGCTGCTGGTTAAGGTTTTTGTTATCCAACTCATATAGTAGCCAAACTGGGCAAGTGAAGAGGTGTGTTTTGAGGGCTCAAAGGTAGCCCCCGCCTGCTAACCGGGCAACGCGTGGGCTTTATTCTTGGCTGCGGGGCGTATTTCAATAAACTATGACCGGCGTGGTGAATCTATCCGCCGCCGGCATCGTTAACACGCACGGGCGCGGTGTGGTTTGCCAAGGCAGGGCAGCGTGGGATGGGCAGCAATCGTTGCCGCGCCGAGGCCAAGCTTCTTTTCTTTCGTTATCTGCTTTATATGACACAGTTTTTTCCGCTTCGAGTAAGGGCATGGGCGCCGGCGGCGCCGCTGCTGGTCATACTACTGGTGCTGGGCGGCTGGCCCCGCGCGGCGCAGGCTACTCACCTGCGCGCCGGCGACATTCAGGCCAAGGTGGACACCACCTCGCCGGGCAATCCGCGCCGCATCTTCTTCAAGATGATTTTGTACACCGACAATAGCTCGAGTGTGCCGGCCGACGTCGCCACGTTCTTCTTCGGTGACGGAACCTCGACGTGCAGCCCGGGAGTGCCGCGTTTTGGCGGCCGCCGGCCGGTGCCCGGCAACCCCGATACGAGCTACAATATTTTCTACTTCGAGCATACCTACCCCTCCAGCGGCAGCTTCACGGTGAGCTACATTGGCGAGAACCGGAACCCGGGGGTGCGGAACACCGATAACTCGGTGAACCAGACGTTCTACATCAGCACCACCTTCACTATCAATCCCTCGCTGGGCCGCAACCGCTCGCCCATTCTCACAGCCCCGGCCGTGGATAACGCGGCCATCAACCAGGTGTTTTTGCACAACCCGGGCGCTTATGATGCCGACGGCGATTCGCTGGCGTTTCACCTGCGGCCCAGCCAGCAGGTGCCGCTGGGCATTACGGGCACGCAGGGGGCGCCGTGCAGCGGCACGGGCACCAACAACCCCGCCGCGGTGCAGATTACCAATTTCCGCTACCCCAACGACCCGGCCATTGCGCCGGGGCCGGTGCAGGTGGCGTTTCCGGGCACGCCCACCGGGGTGCCGGGGGCGCCGGCCATATTCGTGCAAGACCCCTACACCGGGCAAATCACCTGGAACGCGCCCATCTCGCTCGGGCCCTACAACGTGGCCTTTGAGGTGGAAGAGTGGCGCCGCACGCCGCTGGGCCGCAGCAAAATCGGTTCGGTGATTCGTGACATGCAGATTATTGTGACGGCGGCTGCTAACCTGCGCCCGCTCATCACCGTGCCGGCCGACATCTGCGTGATTGCCGGCCAAACCGTGACCGGCAACGTGACCGCCGTGGACGTGGCTTCGGCTAGCGCCCCCCAAACGCCGATTACGCTGTTTGCTTATTCGGGCATTATTCCGCCGGCTTCTTTCCGCCAGACGCAAAGCGGCCCGCCTCAGGCCAGCGGCACGTTTACTTGGAATACCGATTGCAGCAACGTGGCCCGTCAGCCTTATCTGGTGGTATTTAAGGCCCAGGACAACCCCAGCCCGCCCTCGCCCTCCAATTCGCCCCTGATTGACGAGCGCGCCTGGCGCATCACGGTGGTGGGGCCGCCGCCCCAGAACCTGCGTGCCGCGCCGGCCACGGGCACCGCGGTGGCCAGCGCCACGCTCACCTGGAATCCTTACGTGTGCACCAACGCCTCCCAGATTTACATCTACCGCAAGGTGAACCCGTCGAGCTTCGTGCCCGGTCCCTGTGAAACGGGCATTCCGGCTTCGGCGGGCTATGTGCGCGTGGGTTCGGTGCCGGCCACGGCCACCGCCTTTACCGACAGCAACCTCGACGCCAACGGCAACCCGCAGGGCCTCGACCGGGGCCAGACGTATTGCTACCGCATCTACGCCGAGTTTCCGCTGCCGGCCGGCGGCTCCAGCATTGCCTCGCAGGAGGCCTGCGTGTCGTTTCAGGGCACCTCGGCGCGGCTGGTGAAGGTAGACGTGGAAAACACTTCGACCACCACCGGCCAGATTCAGGTGTGCTGGACGCGGCCGCGGCCGGTGGGCGGCGGCACCTTCGAGGGTACGCCCAGCTACGTGCTGTCGCGCGGGGCGGGGCTGGCACCTGCTGCGTTCACGCCCATTGCCACGCTCACTTCGCTGGTTGACACCTGCTACACCGATACCGGGCTGAACACCCAGGACCAGCCCTATACCTATAAGCTGGAGTTTGTGCGCACCTTCCCGGCCGGCGACCCCCGGCCCACGGCGCGCGAGGCCTCGCCCCCGGCCAGCAGCGTGCGCACCACCACGGCGCCCACCTCGGCCGCGGCCACGGCCGTGCGGGTCAGCTGGACGTACAGCGTGCCCTGGGACAACGCTTCCCGCCCGGCTGTGATATTCCGGCGTGCCGGCAGCACGGGGGCCTTCGTCCGCTTGGGCACGGCCCCCACCACGGCCACCGGCGGCACCTACACCGACAGCGACCCCGCACTGGTGAAAGGCCAAACCTATTGCTACTACGTGCAGACCGATGGCCAGTACGCGGGCGTGCCTTACCTCAGCTCGCTCATCAACCGCAGCCAGGTAAGCTGCCTCGTGCTCAGCAGCCCGCCGTGCACGCCCAAGCTCACGCTAGAGCCCACCAACTGCGACGAACTGGCCGCGCGCCCCAACTTCCCCACGGCCAGCGACCGGTACACCAACCGCCTGAACTGGACGCTGACCGACGTGCCGACCGGCTGCGACGCCACCGTGACCGGCTACCGGGTGTATTACCGGCCCACGCCCACCGGCGCCTTCACCTTCCTCGGCACCACCATCACGCCCAACTATGTGCATACTGACCTGGCCTTCAATGGCGGGTGCTACGCGGTGCAGGCCGTGGGCACGGGGGGCGTGCTGAGCGACACGAGCAACGTGGCCTGCCAAGACAACTGCTTGTTCTTCTCCCTGCCCAACATCTTCACCCCCAACGGCGACGCGCAGAACGCCGTGTTCCGGCCTCGCAGCAACTCGCCCGTGCGCAGCGTGCACTTCCAGGCCTTCAACCGCTGGGGCCGCAAAGTATTTGAGAACACCACCACGGCTAACGACCCCGTTCTCATCAACTGGAACGGCGGCGGGCCCGAACTGGAGTCGGGAGCGCCGACCGGCACCTCGCCCGGGGCGGGCAAGGCTGTATCGGAAGGCATTTACTATTACTTGGCCGAGGTGGAGTTTGCCGATTTCGCCAACACCAAGCGCACGTATAAGGGCTGGGTCGAAATTGTTCGGTAGACCCTGACCGGAAGCGTAGCAATCAAGCCCAAAAAGCCTTCTCTTCGAAAGGTCTTTTTGGGCTTGATTTTTGGGGCATTGCCCAGGGCACTTCGAGCGCGCAAGCACATTTTTGGGGCGCAGGCCCTACTTTGCCGAAACCTGGCGCCAAGCGTCGGGTTAGTGCTTTACTTTTTGTTACTCGGGGCCGCCGGGGGCGTGGCCGCGCTTCATCAGCTGGATTAGACATGCAAGCATTTTTCCTCTTCCGACCAGGTGCCGGCGCCCGTTTGCTGCTGCTGTTGCTGCTGGCCACGGCCGGGATGCTGGCCCGGCCCGAGGCCGCGCGGGCCAGCCACATTCGGGCCGGCGACATTCAGGCCAAAGTGGACACCACGGCGGCCCGCAACCCCCGCCGCATCTTCTTCAAAATGGTGCTGTACACCACCGAAAACTTGAGCAATCCCACGTCCGTGGTGGACGAAAACCAGGTCACCATTTTCTTTGGCGATGGCACGTCGAGCTGTTACAAGGGCGTGGACCGGGTGGGGGGACGCCGGCCGCTGCCGGGCCTTTCGGATACGAGCTACAACATCTACCTATTCGAGCACACCTTTCCCGCAGCCGGCCAATACACCATTAAGTACGTGGGGGAAAACCGGGTGGCCGGGGTGCTGAACATGACCGCCTCCGGCAACCAGTCGTTTTACATCAGCACCACCATTGAAATTGCGCCCGTTTACGCCGCAAACCGCACCCCCATTCTGACTGCTCCGGCTGTAGACAAAGCCGCCGTAAACCAAGTGTTCGTCCACAACCCCGGCGCGTACGACGCCGACGGTGACTCCTTGGTATACACCCTGCAGCCCAGCCAAAAGTCCACCTTGCTGGCCGATGCAATTGTGGGGCCGCCCTGCGCCGGCGCTACCGGCAACAACAACCCGCAGGTGAGCGACGTGCCGAACTTCCGCTACCCCAACGACCCCATCATCACGCAGCCAACCGTGCCCTATCAGGTGCCCTACAATGGCATTCCGGCCGGGCAACTACCTAATGTGCCGGCCATTTTTGAAATCAGCAACCGAAGGGCCAACCCCGGACAAATTACCTGGAATGCGCCCGTGCAGGCCGGTACCTACAACTTTGCTTTCCGGGTAGAAGAGCTGCGCCGCACGCCCCTGGGCTGGCGCAAGATAGGAGAGGTGGTGCGCGACATGCAGATTGTGGTCATCAACACCAACAACCTGCGGCCCATCCTGACGCTGCCGCCCGACCTGTGCGTGGTGGCCGGCCAAACCGTGACCGGCACCGTCACGGCCGTGGACGGGTCATCGAGCACCAGCGCCGCGCCCACGCCCATTGCGTTGTTCGCTTTTTCCGGCATCAGGCCGCCGGCTACGTTCTTCCAGACCCAGGCCGGGCCGCCGGTAGCCAGCGGCGTATTCACCTGGCGCACCGACTGCAGCAACGTGGCGCAGCAGCCTTACCTGGTGGTGTTTAAAGCCCAGGATACGCCGCCCGGCGCGCCCACGCCCACCAACCAGCCCCTGATTGACGAACAGGTGTGGAGCATTCGGGTGGTGGGGCCGCCGCCGCGCAACGTGCAGGCCGTGGCCAGCAGCACCACCGGGGGCCTCAACAGCACCACCCTGACCTGGGACCGGTACACGTGCACCAACGCGGCCAACATCTACGTGTACCGCAAGGTGGGCCCGGGCCCTGCGCCGGGCGCCTGCGAAACCGGCATTCCGGCTTCGTCGGGCTATGTGCGCATTGGCACCGTGTCGCCCGGCGCCACCACCTTCACCGATGACAACGCCGGGCGCGGCCTCGACCGGGGCCTGACGTACTGCTACCGTCTCTACGCCGACTTCCCGCTGCCCGCGGGCGGCGCCAGCCTGGCTTCGGACGAAGCCTGTGTGACTTTTGCCGGCCGCGCGGCCCAGCTGAAAAACGTGGACGTGGAAACCACCAGCGCCACCGCGGGGCAGATTGCGGTGCGCTGGACGCAGCCGCGTCCGGCCACGGGCGCGTCGTTTGCGGGCACGCCCAGCTTCGTGCTCTCGCGCGGCGAGGGACTGAACCCGGCCACGTTTGTGCCGGTGCGCACCTTCACCTCGCTCAACGACACGTCGTACGTCGACACCAACCTCAATACCCTGGACCGACAGTATAGCTACCGGCTGGAGTTTGTGCGCTCCTTCCCCAATGGCCAGCCCAGCATCACCGAAACCAGCGCGCCGGCCAGCAGCGTGCGCACCACCGTGCTGGCCGCCAATCCGCCCACGGCCTTCACGGTGAGTTGGACGCACAACGTGCCGTGGGACAACTCGGCCCGGCCCGTCCGAATTTTCCGCAAGCTCACGGGCAGTCCCACCTACGTGCAAGTGGCCACCGCCCCCACGGGCCTGAGCGGCGGCACCTACACCGACAGCGACCCCGCGTTGGTGAAAGGCCAGACCTACTGCTACTACGTGCAGACGGAGGGCCGCTACACCCTCACCGGCTTCCTGAGCTCGCTGCTCAACAAAAGCCAGGAGCAATGCCGCCCGCTGATTGCGCCGCCCTGCACGCCCGTGCTGAGTTTGAAAGCCACAAACTGCGACAGCCTGGCGGCGCTGCCTCAGTCCCCGGGCAGCCAAACCTACACCAACGCCCTGCGCTGGACCCTGGGCAACACCCCGGCCGGCTGCGACGCGGCGGTGGCCAGCTACCGCGTGTATTACCGCCCGGGCACCTCGGGCGCGTTTGCCCTCATCGGTACCACCAGCCAGACCACCTTCAACCACGGCAACCTGCCCAACTCCGGCGGGTGCTACGCGGTGCAGGCCGTGGCCGCCGGCGGCGCGGTGAGCGACACGAGCAACGTGGCCTGCCAGGAAAACTGCTTGTTCTTCCTGCTGCCCAACATCTTTACGCCTAACGGCGACGGGCAGAATGCCGTGTTCCGACCCAAGAATAACTCGCCCGTGCGTAGCGTGCACTTCCAGGCCTTCAACCGCTGGGGCCGAAAGGTTTTCGAAAACACGACTACGGCCGACGACCCCGCCCTCATCAACTGGGACGGCGGCGGGCCCATTAGCGGCGACGTTTCGGGCGGCAAGGACGGCAAAACCGCCGATGGCATCTACTACTACCTGGCCGAGGTAGAGTTTGCCGACGTGGCCAGCACCAAGCGCACCTACAAGGGCTGGGTGGAGATTGTGCGGTAACTGCCGTTGCCAGCGCGGCGCGCGGCGCCAAAGCATGCGGAGCGGGCCTAGGGGTCCGCTCCGTTTTTTTGGGGCAATGCGGGTTTTTGTGCAGCTTGCGCCCCCAATCCATTTTCCCTCCCTCAGCAACTCATTGCCATGAGCTCGACTTCCGCCATCGTATTCCCCGGCCAGGGCAGCCAGTTTCCGGGCATGGCCCGCGACTTGTTCGACCAAAGCCTCGACGCCCGCGCCCTGCTTACCCAAGCCAACGACCTGCTCGGCTTCAGCCTCACCGACATCATGTTCACGGGTTCGGAGGAGGACCTGCGCCGCACCGACGTCACCCAGCCCGCCATTTTTGTGCACTCGGTGGCCCAGTTTGTGGCCCGCCCCGAGCTGCGGCCCGCCATGACGGCCGGCCATTCGCTGGGTGAATTCTCGGCACTGGTGGCGGCCGGCGTGCTCAAGTTCGAAGACGCCCTGCCGCTGGTGGCCCGCCGCGCCCAGGCCATGCAGGCCGCCTGCGAAGAGCAGCCCGGCACCATGGCCGCCATTCTGGGCCTCGACGACGCGGTGGTGGAGCGCATCTGCCAGGAAATCACCGACGGCGGCCACGTGGTGGTGGCCGCCAACTACAACTGCCCCGGCCAGCTCGTCATCTCCGGCTCGGCCGAAGGCGTGGCCAAGGCCTGCGAAGCCCTGAAAGCCGCCGGGGCCAAGCGCGCCCTGCCGCTGCCGGTGGGCGGCGCCTTCCACTCGCCCCTCATGCAAAGCGCCGCCGCCGCCCTCGCCGAGGCCATCGAAAAAACCACTTTCCACGCGGCCAAGTGCCCCGTGTACCAAAACGTGGACGCTCTGCCGCACACCGACCCGGCCGAAATCAAAGCCAACCTGCTGGCCCAGCTCACGGCCCCCGTGCGCTGGACGCAGCTGGTGCAACGCATGGCCGCCGACGGCGCCACCGAATTCATCGAGTGCGGCCCCGGTAAGGTGCTGCAAGGCCTGGTGAAGAAAATTGTGCCCACGGCCACGATTGGCTAACCATCTGCTTTGCTCCCTGAAGCCCTGGCCCGGCCGCTGATTCGTTCAGCGGCCGGGCCAGGGCTTCACTGCTAAGGGGTCGGGGCAAATGGCCAGCAGCTCGGCGATGCTGGTGTGCCGCACCGGATGGAGCACACTACCCGCAATTTCGGCCAGCGGCACCAGTGCAAAGCGCCGCTCGGCCAGGCGCGGGTGCGGCACCGTCAGCGTTGGCGCGTCGATGATTTCGGGGCCATATAGCAGAATGTCCACGTCGAGGGTGCGGCTACCCCAGCGTTCGAGGCGCTGGCGGCCGGCGCGTTGCTCGGTGGCCAGGCAGTGGGCCAGCAGCTCGTGCGGCGTGAGCGTAGTGCGCACCGCCAGGGCCTGGTTGAGAAAAGCCGGCTGGTCTTCGCGGCCCCAGGCCGCGGTTTCGTACAGGGCCGAGCTCGCCATGAGTTCGCCGGCGGCCAAGGCCAGTTGCTCGCGGGCGGCGGCCAGCAGCGCGGCCCGGTCGCCGAGGTTGCTGCCGAGCAGGAGGTAGGCGGTGACGGCGGCGCTCACGTGGCGCGGAGGAAAAAATCAGCCGTTTGTTCGGCCACCAGGCGGGCCGGCTCGGGCAGCTGCTGGTGCGGCCAGGGGTGGGCGCCGCCAAACATGTGCGTGGCACCGGGCACGAGCAGCAGCTCGGCATCGGGCCGGAGCTGGTGCAGGGCGTGGGCGGCAGCCACGTTCACGGTTTCGTCTTCGTCGCCGTGCACCAGCAGCAGGGGCTGGCGCAGCTTGCGGCGCACGTTGTGGGCAATGTCGAGGCGCGGGCGGTTGGCGTGGTAGTCTTCTACTATCTGGTAGTGCATGGGCAGCTGCTGGCCCGTGCGGGTGTTGGGCACGTGCAGCACGCCGGTGCGCTGCCACTCATCAAATACGGCCTGGGGCCAGTGCGGGTGCACCTCCGCAATGGCGGCCCAGGTGGCCACGGCCCGCACGCGCGGGTCTTCGGCGGCCTTGAGCAATACCAGGCCGCCCCCGCGGCTGTGGCCCACCAGGACCAGGCGCGTGAGGTCCATTTCGGCGGCGGGCACGGGCGAGTGGCCGTCAAACAGCGCGTCGATGACCTGGCCGATGTCGTCGAGCTCTATGCTGAAGTTGTTGCGGGCAAATGCTTCCAAGTCTTCCAAATCGCCGGTGCCGCCCACCACCAGGCCGTTGTGCGACAGGTTGAGCTTCACGAACACGAAGCCGCGCTCAGCGAAGAAATCGGCCAGCCGTGGAAAGTGGCCCCAGTCCTTAAAGCCCTTGAAGCCATGCACAAACAACACCACGGGCTTGGGCTGGCCATCGGGCCGAAAGGTGGCGTCGGCCTCGAAAGGACGGCCGTGGCCGGTGCCGGTGAGCAAAAAAGAGGCGTGAGTGAGCATACAGCGAAGGTAGGGCCGGGGAGATGGGGAAATGGTGAGTGGGCGAGCCGCGCGCAAAATGACAAAACACTCTGGCCCGCGCCGCGGCTTACCCTGCTATTTCTGCCGTATCATTGTTGCCGAAATGCCCCAACAACCCACTTTCTCCCTCAACCAGATTCAGGCGCCCATTGCGGCCGAAATGGAAGAGTTTGAGCACAAGTTCCGCCAGTCGATGCGCACCAAAGTGCTGCTGCTCGACAAGATAATGGGCTACATCGTGAAGCGCAAGGGCAAGCAGATTCGGCCCATGTTCGTGTTTCTCACGGCCCGCGCCGCCCGCCCCGAACCCAACACCGGCGACCCGCTGCCCGATTCGTCCTTCCGCGGCGCGGCCCTCATCGAGCTGCTGCACACCGCCACGCTGGTGCACGACGACGTGGTGGACGAAAGCAACTACCGCCGCGGCTTCTTCTCCATCAATGCGCTGTGGAAGAACAAGATTGCCGTGCTGGTCGGTGATTATTTGCTCTCGCGCGGCCTGCTGCTGGGCCTGCAAAACGACGACTACGACCTGCTCAAAATCGTGAGCAACGCCGTGCGCGAGCTCAGCGAAGGCGAGCTGCTGCAAATCGAGAAAGCCCGGAAGCTCGACATCACCGAAGACGTGTATTTCGACATCATCCGGCAGAAAACGGCGTCGCTCATTGCCTCCTGCACGGCCGTGGGCGCGGCTTCGGTGGGGGCCGACAAGGAAACGATTGAGCGCGCTCGTTTATTCGGCGAAAAAGTCGGCATTGCGTTTCAGATAAAAGACGACTTGTTCGACTACGGCACCGCCGAAATCGGCAAGCCCGTGGGCATCGACATCAAAGAAAAGAAGATGACGCTGCCCCTGATTTATGCCCTGCAGCACGCCTCCTGGCTGGAAAAACGCAAGGTCATCTTCAACGTGAAAAACAACGAAGGCCACCGCGACCGGGTGCAGCAGGTGATTGAATTCGTGAAGAAATCGGGCGGGCTGGACTACGCCATCAACACGATGAAGCGGTATCGCGACGACGCCCTGGCCATCCTGCACACCTTCCCGGAGTCGCCGAGCCGCACGTCGCTGGAAGAGCTGATTAACTACACCATTGAGCGGGAGAAGTAGCGCGCGGCTGTCATTGCGAGGCGGAACCGGAGCAATCCGTCCTGTCAAAACCAGACACGCTCTTTCACCAGAAAGCCCCGGTACCGAAATGGTGCCGGGGCTTTTCACGTTTAGGGCTTTATCACAGTAGAAGGTGAGTCGCTGAGAACAAGACGGATTGCCGCGCTGCGCTCGCAATGACAGACGGCTATTTCGATTCCGCTACCTGGTAGCTCACCTGTTTCGCGTCGCTCACCTTGAAGGTCACGCCGTCGAAGGTGCTGTCGACTTCCAGCTGGTGGGTCATGTCGCAGCCGGGGCACTTGATTTCCTCGATTTCGTGGTTGTCGGCGTGCTCGGGCGAGTCGGCCTGGTCGTTGGGGGCGGGCACGCCGATGAGGTCGGTGAAGACTTCGGTGTTGCAGTGCTGGCACTCAAACTTGAGGCCCACGGCGCGGCCTTGCAAATCGGCGAGCGGGGCGGGCGTGCTGGGGTTTTGCTGAATCCACATAAGGGCAAGGGGGTTGGAGGAAAGAAAAGGCGGACGTGGGCCGGGGCCCGGTTGAGGTTTACGCGGCCGGGCCGAAAAAGTATGAAGTGGCCGCGGGCGGGTGGTATGTTTGAGTGGCCGGCGCGTGGCGGGCCCGAACAACATGAACATGGAAGCTTCCGAAAAAGCCGCGGCCGGCGCGTTTCAGCTGCCGCGGGTGCCGCGCTGGCGCTCGTTGCTGCGCTCGTTTGCGCTGGCCAAAGACCCCTTGCCCGTGCTGGACGCCACCCTGGCGCGCTTCGGCGACACCGTGCAGCTGTACATCGGCGGCGTGGAGAAAAGCATCCTCACCCGCGACCCCGGCCTGACGCAGCACATTCTGCAGAAAAACAACCGCAACTACGCCAAGTCGAAATTCACCCAGGGCTTTTCGCGCTACATCGGCCACGGCCTGCTCACCAACGACGGCCCCGACTGGCTGCGCCAGCGCCGGCTCATTCAGCCGGGCTTTCATCGGCAGCGGGTGGCGGGCCTCACCGGGCTGATGCAGGAAATAACCGCCGAAACCCTGGCGCCGCTGGTGGCCCGGGCCCGGCAGGCGGGCGGCGCCACCGCCGTGGAAGTGCACGAGCTGATGACGCGCCTGACCTTTCGCATCATTGCCCGCTCGGTGTTCAGCACCAACTTTCCGGAGGCGGAGCTCGACCGCCTGGCCCGGCTCATCACCGAGATTCAGGCGTTTTTTGTGCGCACCATCCGGCAGCCCTACCTCAACCCGTGGTTTCGGCTGCGGGGCCGGTTCCGGTACCACGACGCGCTGGCCGCCGAGCTGCGCGCCTTATTGGGCCGCCTCATTGCCGAGCGCCAGCAGGCCAACGCCCAGCCCGGTGCTACTCCGCCCGACGACCTGCTGCAAATGCTGCTCGACGTGCGCTACGAAGACACCGGCGAGCCCATGACGCCCGACCGCGTGCTCGACGAGGCCCTCATCCTGCTCGTGGCCGGCCACGAAACCAGCGCCAACGCCCTCACTTGGCTCACCTACCTGCTGGCCCACCATCCGGCCGAAGCCGTGGCCATTCGCGCCCAGGCCGACGCCGTGCTGGCCGGCCGCGCGCCCGCCTTCGACGACCTGCCGCGCCTGGGCCAGGCCTTGTGGGCCGTGCAGGAAACCATGCGCCACTACCCGCCCGCCTGGATGGTGGACCGCGTGGCCCTGGCCGACGACGAGTACCAGGGCCTGCGCATCCCCAAAGGCACGCTGTTTTCGCTCTACTTCCACGGCCTGCACCACGACGCCAAGTATTGGGACGCGCCCGAGGAGTTTCGGCCCCGCCGCTTTGCGCCGGGACAGGCGCGGCCGGTGCAGCCGTTTGCCTACGTGCCCTTCGGCGGCGGGCCGCGCCTG
>NZ_JAELXR010000008.1:0-295853 GCF_016427455.1 Hymenobacter miniatus | reverse complement strand
GGTGACGTCGCTCGGATAAGCGCGGCGGGTAACTTCCATACCCGCTAATTTCGCTCACAAGTCCATAACACCGTCTAGCGTGAAATCAGTGCGGGCAACAATGGACATAAAAGTATGCGGTAGAGTCCTCGGTTAAGGAAGGGTAAATCAAGCCGCTACTTCCCCCTTCTCCCCCGCCGCCGGCACCACGCGCACCCGCACCTCGCCGAAGCCCACCGGCACCACCAGACTGGGCAGTTTCAAACCGGTTTCTAATGTCGCTTCCGTCACTTGGGCGGGCTGGCCGTCGGTGGTGACTTCGATGGGGCCGGCCACGCCGTGCAGCACCACGCGGTAGGTGGCGTAGCTGGGCGCGTAGTCGCCCTCGATGGCCTGGGTGAGCACCAACTCCTGCGGCGAACCGGCCACCGTGAAGCGGCGCACGGTGCGCTGGCCGTCCTGGTAGGCGTAGCCCTCGCCGCCGTCGTCGTAGTGCACGCTTTCGGCGGTGCCGTTTTTGTAGTACACGTGCAGGGTGAGCTCGTCAATCACCTTTTCGCCCACGTATTGCAGCACGGGCTGCATGGGCAGCACAGCGCCGGCCTTCACGAAGAGCGGGATGCGGGTGAGGTCGGCGGTGGCCCAGACTTCGGCGCCGCCGCTGGTGGGCGCGTCGGTCCAGTAGTAGAACCAGTCGCCGCGGGGCAGGTACATCCAGCGGCCCTCGGCGCCGGGCTGCGTGATGGGGCACACCAGCAGGTTGTCGCCGAGGCCGAATTCGGCCATGCGCAGGTAGGTTTCGGTGTCGTTTTGGTCGAGGAAGGTGAGCGGGCGCAGCATGGGCGTGCCCTGGGTGGCATACTGCCAGAACGTGGTGTACATGTAGGGCAGCAGGCGGTAGCGCAGCTCGATGAAGTGGCGGGCCAGGTCGGTCACCTCGTCGCCGAAGCTCCAGGGCTCCTGGTCGCCGTGGTCGCCGGAACTGTGGGTGCGGAAGAACGGGTGGAAGGCCCCCAGCGCAATCCAGCGGGCGTACAGCTCGCCGGTGGGCGTGTCCACGAAGCCGCCGATGTCACTGCCAATAAAGCTGAAGCCCGAGATGCTCAGGCGCTGGCACTGGATGTTGGCCAGCCAGAGGTGTTCCCAGGAGGCGATGTTGTCGCCGGTCCAGCCGGAGGAGTAGCGCTGGCCGCCCGAGTAGGTGCTGCGTGTGATGGTGAAGGGCCGGTTGGGGTAGCAAAACTGCTTCACGCCGTCGTTGGTGGCGCGGGCCATCTGCATGCCGTAGATGTTGTGGGCCTTCTGGTGCGAGGCCCAGTGGCCGTCGTATTCGAAGCGCACGTCGGGCGGGAAGGTGCCTTTCTCGAACACGGCCGGTTCGTTCATGTCGTTCCACACGCCCTTCACGCCAATGTCCTGAATCAATTCCTTGAACAGCCCCGCCCACCACGTGCGCACCCGCGGCGCCGTAAAATCGGGGAAGTTGCAGAGGCCCGGCCACACCGAGCCCTTCATCAGGGGGCCGTCGGCGCGGCGGCAGAAGTAGTCGTTTTCGATGCCTTCCTTGTACACCGAATACTCGGGGTCAATCTTGATGCCGGGGTCGATGATGACGACCATTTTGAAGCCGTCGTCGGCCAGCTCCTGCACCAGGCGCTTGGGGTCGGGGAAGTGCTGCTTACTCCAGGTGAAGCAGCGGTAGCCCTCCATATAGTCGATATCGAGGTAGATGGCGTCGCAGGGAATCTTCCGGTCGCGCAGCCCGCTCGTGATTTCCTTCACGTTGCTCTCCGGGAAGTAGCTCCACTTGCACTGGTGGTAGCCCAGCGTCCAGAGCGGCGGCAGCTCGGGCGGGCAAGTGAGCAGGGTGTACTCCTGCGTCACTTCCAGCAGCGTGGGGCCGTAGATGAAGTAGTAGTTCAGCTCGCCGCCCTGGGCCCAGAAGCTGGTCACGTCGGCACGCTCGGCCGCGAAGTCGAAGCTGGCTTTGAAGGTGTTGTCGAAGAAAATGCCGTGGGCAATTTTCTGGTGCAGCACGTGGTAGAACGGGATGTTCTTGTAGAGCGGGTCGGAGCCCTTCACGTAGCCGTAGGTATCGGAGCCCCAGTTGGTGAAGCGCTTGCCGCGCAGGTTCATGTTGTCGGGCTTGTCGCCGAGGCCGTAGTAGTGCACGCCGGGCGGCACCTGCTTGCTCATCTTCACGATGTCGTTGCCGGTGTCGTAGTCGTACTCCCAGTGGAAGCCTTTCTCGTCGTCGCTCAGCACCGTGCCCGAGCGGTCGAGCACGCGGGTTTTCAGGGTTTCCTTCTGAATGATGCAGATGAGGCGGGCCGTGGTGAGGCGGTAGTGGTCGGGCTTTTCGCGGAATTCCACCAGGGCCGGGGCCAGGCGCGTGGTGGCATCGGCGGGCACGGCGTAGGAGAAATCGGGGTTGAGGGGCCCGTCGGTGAGGTAGCGGAAGCGCAGAATTTTGTCGCTCAGCACGTGCAGCAACAGGCGCACGCCGTTTTGGCAATTGAAAAGGAAGCGGTGGTCGTCGAGCTGGTCGAAGCGAATGACTTCGCCGGGGTAATGTTCCTGGTGGCTTTTGGCCGCCAGGTCGTTCACCATGTAGTTATTTTCCTGAATCGAGGTATTCATAAACAAAAGCGGGGCTAAACAGCGGCAGCGCGCAGGCGCCGCCGGGCAAAAAAAGACCGGCCGGGCCGGTTGAGTGAAGGCTAAGTACGCAAGTTACTTTTTCCGGGCTGGCTGCCGCCGAAATTTTCGGCCAGCGCAGATTTTTCGCCGATATATGAATTGGCTTGCGTAGCATTGACAACTGATAGCGCGCCGCGCCCGCCCGGCAGCCTGCGCCGGCCCGTTTTTGCCCCTTTTTGCCTGCCATGACCCCGTCCGATTTCTCCGTTCTGCTGCTGGCCTGGGACGATGCCGACCCCAGCGTGGCCGTGCTCGGCGGAGCGGCCCTGCCCCCTACCCTGCCGCTGGTCTACCACCTCGCCGCCGAGCAGTCGGTGCTGGCCCTGTACCCGCACCTGCCGGCCGATGCCGAAGAGCTTGCCGGCAAGGAGCCAGCCGCACCAGCGGCCGCTGCGCCCCACTCGGCTTCCCAAGCCACTGCCGAAGCCGAACCGGACGCGGCCTTCGCAGCCCCGGAAATCCTGGCCGAGGAGACGGCTGCGCCAGAAGCAGTGGGCGTGCGCCGCTTGATGAGCGCCGCGAGCGAAGAAACGCCCGCCTTTACCACCCTGCTGGTTGGGCTGGACGAGCTGGCCGCCCCTGCCGGCTCCGCCGAGGGCTCTGCCCAGCTGCCAGCTGCGCTGCCCGCCCCCAAAACCGTAGCCCCGGCGTCGGCCGGCCCTGCCCGCAGCCAGTGGCCCACCGGCGCCAACGCCCCGCAGCGCGTGCGCTGGGCCGCGCCGGCCGCGCCCTACGTCGGGGCCAGCGCGCCGGCCGGGCCGTCGGTGCAGCAGCCGGTGGCCCCGCTGGTGCCGGCGTCCAGCGTGCGCGAAGCGGCCGACCTGGCCCAGGCGGCGTTGAGCCGGCCCTCCGGCTTCAGCCCGCTGGCCGTGCCCGCGCAAGCGGAGGAAGCAACGGGGCCGACAGCCACGGCTCCGGACCTGAACGAGGAAGCGGCAAGCGACTCGGAGCCCACCACCGCGCGCCTTGCCGAAGCCCTCGACGAGCCCCAGGAAGAAATGGGTGCCGCCGAAGCCGGCGACTTGGCCGCCCCTGAAGACAACCTGACGCTGGAAGCTTCGGCTGCGGACGTGTCGGCGGCGGAGCCGGCGGTGGAAAATCCCGCTGCCGCCCTGCAGATTCCGGCGGCGCCCGAAGCGGAGCTTTCCGCTCGCCTGCCGGCAGCGGACGGCCTGAATTTTCGCATGATTCAATACGCCCGGCAGGCGGCGCAGCTGGTGCACGGCCGCACGGACTTCGAGGTGATTTACGCGCCCAACTGGCCGGCCTGGCTGGCGGCGGTTGAAATCCGCAACCGCTCGCGGCTGCCGCTGGTGCTGTATGCGGGAAGCCTGGCCAGCGACTTTGGCCCCCACGAAGGCGGCTGGCTGCTGGAAGTGGAGCGCATGGCCCTGCGCCGGGCGCGCCTCGTGCTGGTGCCCAGCGAAGCGGTGCGCCAACAGCTGCAGCAGCGGCACGGCGCCGAGGCCAGCGAAGTGCGCGTGGTGCCGGCCGCCGACGAGGCCGCCGTGCAGGCCGTGCTGCGCGAGGTGGCTGCGGGCTAAGCTCCGCGGGCGGCTTGGCTCGAATTGGTTTCCTTTGTGGCCTGACGTCATTTTAGCCACTTCAACAAAAGCCCCGCATGCAGCCCGAACACGAATTTGAAGCCGTTTTAGAAGCCGGCGAAGACCACGGCGGCGTGTTTGTGGTGCTGCCCTTTTCGGTGCCGGAAGTGTACGGCACGCGCGGCCGCATTCCGGTGCAGGCCACCTTCGACGGCTACCCCTACCAGGGCAGCGCCGTGCCCCTCGGCGACGGCCACCACGCCCTGCTCCTGCTCAAGCAAATCCGCAAAGCCATCGACAAAACCGTGGGCGACACCGTGCGCGTGACCCTGACGCGCGACGCCACCGAGCGTAAGATGGAAGCCCCCGCCGACCTGGCCGAGCAGCTGGCCGCCAACCCCAAAGCCGCCGCTTATTTCAACAAGCTGGCCTACACCCACCAGCGCGAGTACGTGCGCTGGCTGGAAGGCGCCAAAAAGCCCGAAACCCGCGCCAAGCGCCTCGGCGAGGCCGTGGCCATGCTCACGCAGGGCCGCAAGCGGGGGTAGCAGCCTTTGCTTTTGCACAAAACGTCATGCTGCGCGCAGCATGACGTTCTGACTATTAATACCTGGTTTCCCACCCAGCCAATCCACATGAAAAAAAGCCATCTGCTGCTCCTGTTGCTGCTCCCGCTGCTGGCCAACGCCCAGAACATCAGCATCGACCGCGTGAACCCCACCAACTGGTGGGTGGGCATGAAAAACCCCAACGTGCAGCTGCTGGTGCACGGGCCCGGCGCGGGCACCCTCACGTATACCGTGAATTACCCCGGGGTGAAACTGGTAAAAACCAATACCGTCGAGAACCCCAACTACGCCTTTCTCGACCTCAGCATCTCGCCCTCGGCCAAGCCCGGCACGGTGCGGCTGGTGGGAAAAAAAGGCACCCAGACCGTGACGCAAACCTGGGCCCTGAAAGCCCGCGACAACGCCCCCAAAGCCCTGGGCGTGACGGCGGCCGACTTCATCTACCTGGCCATGCCCGACCGGTTTGCCAACGGCGACCCGGCCAACGACAAGTTCGCGGATATGCGCGACCCCAACCACGACCGCGCCAACCCCTTCTTCCGCCACGGCGGCGACCTGCAAGGCGCGGCGCGGCGCATCGGCTACCTCAAAGACCTGGGCGTGACGGCCGTGTGGTTTACGCCGGTGCTCGAAAACAACCAGCCGCTCACCTCCGAGGGCGGCACCATGCGCGCCTCCTACCACGGCTACGGCTTCACCGACCAATACAACGTGGACCGCCGCCTGGGCGGCAACGCGGCCTACAAAAGCTTCGTGCAGCAGGCCCACGCCGCCGGCCTGAAAGTGGTGCAGGACGCCGTGTATAACCACGTGGGCAACACCCACTGGATACTGCAAGACCTGCCCATGAAAAGCTGGCTGCACCAGTGGCCCAGCTACACCAACACCACCTACCGCTACACGCCCATCACCGACCCGCACGCAGCGCAGATTGACCGCAACATCACCCTCGACGGCTGGTTTGTGCCTTTCCTGCCCGACCTCAACCAGCAGAACCCATTCGTGGCCAACTACTTGATTGAAAACGCCATTTGGTGCGTCGAGAACTTTGGCGTGGACGCTTGGCGTATCGACACGTACTTGTACAACGACCAGCCGTTTATGAACCGCTGCAATGCGGCGCTGCTGGCCGAGTACCCGCGTCTGCACATCTTCGGCGAGTCGGCCGTGACCAACAGCATCGACCAGGCCTACTACACGCGCAGCAAAATTGACTTCCCCTTCAAATCGAACCAGCCGGGTGCGCTCGATTTCGTGCTCGAAGGGGCCCTGCTGGGCGCGCTGAAAGACACCGGCACACCGGCCGTTTCTGGCTGGGACGGCGGTGCCCAGCGCGTGTACCAGGCCCTGGCCCAGGACGTGGTGTACCAGGACCCGACCCGGCTCGTGACTTTCCTCGACAACCACGACCACAACCGCTTCCTGTCCGAAATCGGCGACGACCTCGACAAGTACAAGCTGGGGCTGACCTGGCTGCTCACTACGCGCGGCATCCCGAGCATGTACTACGGCACCGAAATCCTGATGAAGAACTTCAAAGACCCCACCGATGCCGAGGTGCGCAAGGATTTCCCCGGCGGCTGGCCCGGCGACAAGGACAACAAATTCGCCGCCGCCGGCCGCTCGGCCCGCGAAAACGAGGCCTTCGATTTCGTGAGAAAGCTGGCCACCTACCGCCGCGACCACAAAGTGCTGCACTCCGGTAAGCTGATGCAGTACCTGCCCGAAAACGGCCTATACGTATACTTCCGCTACGACGCCACCGGCACCGTGATGGTGGCCAGCAACACCACCGATAAGCCCGCCGCGCTGCCCACGGCCCGCTTCGCGGAGCGCATGAGTGGCTTCACGAAGGGCCGCAACGTGTTGACGGGCGAAAACCTGAGCAGCCTGGCCACCCTGCAGCTGCCCGCCAAAACCGCCGTAGTGCTGGAGCTGGGCAAGTAGCCCACCGGCGCGGCTAGCGGCCGGGCCGCCAGTCCACGATGCGCACGGGCTGGGGCGGCAGCGCCTCCAGGGTTTCGCCGTCGCCCTGGCCGGTGCGCTGCACGAAGAGGCTGAGCACGCCGTGTTTTAGCCAACGTTCGGTGTCGTAGCTGGGCTCCCAGCTGCCCAGGGGGCTGGTGGTGAGGTCGGCGGTGGTCCAGAGGTTGGCGGCGAGGTCGGTGCACTGGCTTACCGAGGCCCGGTCCTGGCGCTCCACGTCGCGAAAGACGACGTACACCGTGCGGCGGCCCCGCCGCTCGCCCACCAGCACCTGGGGGCGCGCAATGGGAATCTTCTTGGTGCCGGTCCCGCTCAGGCTAAAGGGCGTGGTGCGCTGGCCGACCTGCATGGTCTTCCACTCTTTACCGGCCAGGCAAAATAGCTGATAATGAGGTACCTGCGTGCCCGCGGACCGCCAGTACGTGGCGATGTAGGGTTGCCCCGCGGCATCGGCCGCAATGGACGTCTGGTTTATCAGCTCGCTGCGCTGCGGGATGCGGCAGGCGTACTCGGCGGTGCGCTCGGTGATGGGCAGCGCATAGGGTTCGCCGGTGCTTTTCTGCCAGGTGCGGCCGCCGTCGCGGGAGCGGGCGTAGGCCAGGTCGTGGTTGGAAGCCACGTCGGGCGACTCGCGCCACACCCAGGCCACGTGCACGGCGCCGCGGGCGTCGATGCAGGCCTGCCAGTAGGCGTTGCGCTGGCCTTCGCCGTCGATGAGCACGCTGTGCAGGCGGGTCCACTGCCGGGTTTTCAGCGAGTAGCGGTTCAGCACGAGGTTGCCGTTGCCGGAGCCGCCGTCGCGGTACAGAAAGAGCAGGTCGCCGCCGGGGAAACGGTGAAACTCCGGGTAGCCCACCTTCTGCTCCTGCTGGCCGGTCATGGGCTGCAGCGGGCCCATCTCCAATGAGCCGGGCGTCAGGCCGCGGCAGTAGCGCAGGGGCGTGTTGTGGTGGTCGAAGCTCAGGTGCACGTAGCCGGCGCCGTCCACCATCAGGCTGATGACGTTGTGGGCGTCCTTCACGTTGCCGTGGTAGGGCGTGCGCTGCACCTGCCAGGGCCCGGCGGGCAGGCGGCGCTTGGCCAGCGTCACGTAGCCCACCGAGTCGTAGTAGGCGGCGAACTGGTCGCGCCGGTACGTCACCACGGAGTTTTTGCGGAACACGGTGCCGTTCAGGTTGTTGCGGGCCCAGCCCAGGCCCACCGGCGCCTGGGCGCGGGCGGCGCGGGGCAAAGCCAGGCCCGCCAGCAGCCACAGCAGGCACCCGGCAAATCGAACAGCAAGCATCAGGAGCGAATAAAGGTTAAAGCGCGGCCGTGCCGCGAATCATTATCCGGGGCTTGCCGGACGGGTCGGGCGCCGGCGGCACGGGCGGACGGTGAATTATCTGAACGTCAACCAGCGTGGTTTCGCCGGCGGCCATCACCTTCACCTCGCCAATGGATTGGGCGGCAATGTGCAGGTCGGTATCGCTCACCGCCATGCCGTTAATGAGGTAGCTCACGGGCCCCGCCAGCCCGAGCCCCTGCCCTATTTCCGCCAGCGTCCGGGTCTTCGGCCCGGCGTTGCTCGCATCTTTCAAAACGATGTCGATGATGCCGTGCGTGCTCAGGCTACGCCACTTTCGCGGGGCGTCAGCGCCTTTGTACACGTACAGCTTGCTTATGTCGGTGGGCTTGATGCCCAGAAAGCCATTGTCGATGATAATCATCGAATTGAGTAGAAATAGCGGGTCGGGCAGCGAAGCCGGCTTGGGGTGGTAAGTCACCGTGGGCGGATTCGGCGCCGCAGGCGGGCGAGGCCCCAGCACCGGCTGTAGCTCCGTTGCCTTGGGAACTAGGGGCGCCACCGCCGCACGCTGCGCCCGGCTAGGCAGCCAGGCCAGGCAGCAGGCAGCGAGAAGCAGTAGGTACAGGCAGGGGTTGCGCATGGCATTGGTGCTTTGTGGTGGTGAAGTGCCGTCAGAATGTGTAGATAAGCAACAGTTGGCGTATCTACGGTGCTTTCGTCACGCCCGGCTGCAGCTCGCTCAGAATGGGGTGGTTGAGGAAGGAAAGCTGGGCTTGCTGCGGCTTGAGCAGTTCCAGCACCGCAATTTCGTTGGTGCCTTTTTTCAGCCACTCGGCGGGCACGTACAGCGTTTGCTGGGGCCCAATGGCCCAGTAGCGGCCCAAGTGGTGGCCGTTCACCCACACCACGCCTTTGCCCCACTGCCGCATGTCGAGATAGGTGTCGGCGGGCTGGACCACGCTGAACGTGGCGGCCCGCAGTACGGGGGCGCCGTCGGCCGTCGGAGCCGCCGCGCTGGCGTTGGGCACCGCCGGGGCTTGGTCGAAGGGCAGGCCGAACATCTGCCAGCCCCGCACCTCCTTCTCGCCCAGGCGCACGCTCCGGGTGATGCCTTTGTTGTTCTCCAATAGGTATTTGCCAAAGTTGATGCGCCCCATGTTTTCCACCAGAATGTCGAGCTGCACCGGGCCGGCGGGCAGGGCCAGGCGCAGGCTGTCCTGCCGAAGGCGGCGGTCGAGGGAACCCACGCGCCGGCCGTTCAGCAGCACCACGGCGTAGTCGCGCAGGTCCGTGATTTTTAAGGTTTGGGGACTGCCGCCCGGCACCGTGGCGCGGTAGAGCACATAGCCGTAGGCCTGTTTCAGCGCCTCGAAGGTGAGGGGCGTGGCGCTGGCCACGGGGGCGGGCAGGCGGTCGAGCAGGCGGTGCGTCCGGGTGAGGCTCACGGCCGGCAGGGCCACGCTGGGCCGGGGCGCGGGCACGGGCGGCAGGGGCTGGCCGGCCGGCCGGTATTTGGCAATGACGCTTCGGAAAGCCAAGAACTTGGGGGTGGCGTTGCCGGCCTCGTCGAGCGGCGCGTCGTAGTCGTAGCTGCTGATTTGGGGCTCGTACGCAGTGCCGTCGCCCTTGTAGTTGGCCCCGTTCATGAAGCCGCGGGTGGTGCCGCCGTGAAACATGTACATGTTGATGGACATGCCCGCCTTCAGCACCGAATCCAGGCCGGGCGAGTACTTGGCGGCGGGTACGGTGTGGTGCTGGGTGCCCCACCAGTCGAACCACGCGGGATACCACTCGGCCACGTAGTAGGGCCCCTGGCCGCCGTGGTTGGCGCGCACCAGCTGGCGGATTTGGCCGGGCTTGTCGGTGCCGTTCACGGCGGGCAGCAGGCCGGGCAGGTGGCCGTTGGCCACGTCCTTCACCGGGTCGCAGGTATAGAGCAGGCCGTCGAAGCCAGCTTCCTCAAACAGCTTTTTGTTTAACGCGAGGTACTCCTTATCGGCGCCGTAGGAGCCGTATTCGTTTTCCACCTGCACCATGAGCACGGGGCCGCCGTGGTTCACCTGCAGCGGGGCCAGCTGCTTGCCCACGGCCTGCATGTAGCGGCGGTAGGCGGCCACGTACTGCGGCTCCTGGCTGCGCACCTTCAGGCCGGGAATGTTCTGGAGCCAGTAGGGGTAGCCGCCGAATTCCCACTCGGCGCACACGTAGGGGCTGGGGCGCAGCACCACCCACAGGCCTTCTTCCTGGGCCATGCGCACGAAGGCGGCCACGTCGTGGTTGCCGGCAAAATCGTACCGGCCCGGCTGGGGCTCGTGGGCGTTCCAGAACACGTAGGTGCCCACCGTATTCAGGCCCATGGCTTTGGCCATTTTGAGGCGCTGCCGCCAAGCCTCGCGCGGAATGCGCGGGTAGTGCAGCTCGCCCGAAATCATCTGAAACGGCTTGCCATCCAGCAGAAACTGGTCGGCGGCCAGGGCAAAGGTGTGGGCGGGCGGCGTGGCGGGCGGGGCGCCGGCCAGCCCCAGGCCGGCGGCAGTCAGCAGGGGCAGTAGGCCACGTAAAAACGAAGGAAGCATGAACACGAACGGAGAAAGGTTAGAAGGCAAGGCGACGCGAAGGGCCGACGGGGACTACCTGCGGGTGGCGCGGTGCTATTCAGGCCACAGTGCGAAGGTAAAGCTCCCGTCGGGCCGCGGGAATGCCGGGCGTGGGCGGCCTTTGTTGCGTTGCGGGCAGCCAATTGCCTCAATGCCTCCCTGCCCTATTCCCCCCGGCGCCTAGTATTGCGGTTGGAAATTCGCCGCTGGCCCCTTTCCAACCAGCCTCACTTCCCCACCCCATCTTTATGCTCCGTTTTCTTCGTCCGCTGGCGGGCGGGCTGCTGCTGGCCTTGGGCCTGGGCCGCGCCGGCCACGCCCAGGCACTCAGCGCCGCCGACAAGGCCGTGTTCAAGCCCAAATTCATCAAGCAGCAATTGCTGAAAGCGACGCGCTGGCAGCTGGCCCACCCCAAGCACCAAGTGAGGGACTGGACCAACGGGGCGTTCTACTCCGGGGTGTTTGCCGCTTATCAGGCCACCAAATCCCGGCTGATTCTGGACTCGCTCCTGGCCATGGGCGAGCGCACCCACTGGCAACCCGACCGCCGCTACGACCACGCCGACGACATCGCCATCTGCCAGACCTACCTCAACCTCTACCGCCTCAAGAAGGACCGGCGCATGCTAGCGCCCACCCTGGCCGTGGTGGAGAAATTTCGCACCGTGCCCGGCCCCGAGGTGCAGAAAAACGGCATCGCCTGGTGGTGGTGCGACGCCCTGTTTATGGGCCCGCCCGTGCTCGTGAAGCTGGGCCTGATGGAGAACAAGCCCGAGTACCTGGCCCTGAACGACACGCTGTACCAGCAAACCTACCGGCGCCTGTTCAACCACGCGGAGCACCTTTTTGCCCGCGATGCCTCCTACCTGTGGAACGCGGCCGGCGAAGGCAAAAAGGAAAGCAACGGCCAGCGCATTTTCTGGAGCCGCGGCAACGGCTGGGTGATGGGCGGCCTGGTGCAAATTCTGCAGGAGCTGCCCGCCAATCACCCCTCGCGGCCTTTCTACCTGAGCTTGTTTAAGGAAATGAGTGCCCGGCTGGTGCAGCTACAGCAGCCCGACGGCCTGTGGCGCTCCAGCCTGCTCGACCCCGCCGCCTACCCCGGCGGCGAAACCTCGGGCTCGGGCTTTGATACCTACGCCATGGCCTGGGGCCTCAACAACGGCATTCTGGACCGCGCCACCTTCCTGCCCGCCGTGCAAAAAGCCTGGGTGGCCCTCAGCAAAGTGGTGTCGCCGGAAGGCCGCGTGGGCTGGGTGCAGCCCATCGGTGCCGACCCGCGCCGCGACTTCTCAGCCGACAGCTGGGAAGTGTACGGCACGGGCGCCTTTCTGCTGGCCGGCTCCGAAATCCTCAAGCTCAACCGCTGATGCCCACTCTCGCCCCATGCGCCACCCCGCGGGGGCCGGCCCCATCAGCGCGCCGGGCTCCTCATTAAGCGGCGTTTTTTTGTTACAGGGGTTGGCGAGGGGCTGTCGGCGCTGTCGCCTTACGCCTCCGTTACGCCTGCGCCAGCACCAGCGCCACCCGGCTGGGCAGGTACAGGCTGAGCTGGTGCTCATACGTTTCGTACTCAAACGACTCATCGGGGCGGTCGAAGCCGCCGAAGCGGGCGCTGTCGGAGGAGAGCACCACGCGGTACTTGCCCTCCTGCGTCACCCAGAAGCGGTAGTCGGTGAGGCTGCGCTCCACGTGCAGGTTCACGATGAACACGAGGCCGCCGCGCTCGAAGGCCAGCACCTGATTTTCCTCGTCGTGCTTGAGCAGCGTGGCCGGGCCGGCAGCCAGCAGGTGGCGGGCTTTGGCCAAGTGAATCAGGGCCTTGTCGAAGGCGCCCATCTGATGGAATTTCAGGTCCGGGTTGTCGCCCAGGCTCCACTGGCGGCGGGCAAAGTGGTAGCCCCAGCCGTTGCCTTCGCGCGGGAAGTCGACCCACTCCGGGTGCCCAAACTCGTTGCCGATGAAGGTGAGGTAGCCCTCGCCGCCGGCCGCCAGCGTGAGCAGCCGGATGATTTTGTGCAGCGCCAGGGCCCGCGCCGCGCCGGGGTCGCCGTCCACGGCGTGCATGTGGGTGTAAATGGCCGCGTCGAACAGCCAATGGGCCAGCGTTTTGTCGCCCACCAGGGCTTGGTCGTGGCTTTCGGCGTAGGCAATGGTTTTCTCGCCGGCCCGACGGTTGGTGAGGGTGTACCACAGCTCGCCCAGGGGCCAGTGCTCGTCGGGGGTGTGCTTGAGCAGCTTAATCCAGTAGTCGGGAATGCCCATGGCCAGGCGGTAGTCGAAGCCCACGCCGCCTTCCTTGATGGGGCGGCACAGGCCGGGCAGGCCGCTCATGTCCTCGGCCACCAGCAGGCTGCCTTTCTTGAACTCGTGGGCCAGCGTGGTGGCCAGCTGCAGGTAGAGAATGGCGTCCTCGTCGGCCGCCGGCCCAAAGTAGTTGTCGTAGCCCACAAAGGCCACGCCCTCGCCGTGGTGGTGGTAGAGCATGCTGGTCACGCCGTCGAAGCGGAAACCGTCGAAGTGGTATTCCTCCAGCCAGAAGCGCACGTTGCTGAGCAGAAACTGCTGCACCTCGGGCCGGCCGTAGTCGAACAGCTTGCTGTCCCAGCCGGGGTGGTTGCCGCGCTCGCCCTTGTGGAAGTAGAGGTTGCCGGAGCCGTCGAAATCGGCCAGGCCCTCGGCTTCGTTTTTCACGGCGTGCGAGTGCACGGTGTCGAGCAGCACGGCAATGCCGCGCCGGTGCGCTTCGTTGATGAGAAACTTCAGGTCTTCGGGTGGGCCGAAGCGCGAGCTGGCCGCGAACAAATTGGCCACGTGGTAGCCAAATGAGCCGTAATACGGGTGCTCCTGCACGGCCATCAGCTGGATGGTGTTGTAGCCGCCGGCCTCAATGCGGGGCAGCACGTTTTCGGCAAACTCGCGGTAGGTGCCCACCCGGCCTTCCTCGGTGGCCATGCCCACGTGGGCTTCATAAATCAGCGGCTCCTTCACGGCGGTGGCGGTTCGGAACTTCTGGTCGGTCCAGCGGAATTCGGTGTCGGGGCGCCAGACTTGGCCGGCAAAATCCTTGGTCTGCTCGTCCTGCACGGCGCGGCGCAGGGTGGCGGGCAGGCGGTCTTTGCCCTGGCCGTTGGCCACCACGTGCACCTTGAAGCGGCTGCCGTGGGCGAGGCGCTGGTCGTATTCGGCATCGGGCAAAAACGCCTCCCACACCCCAAAATCCAGCTTGTGCAACGGGTTGGCCTGCCGGTCCCAGTGGTTGAAATCTCCGATTAATGACAGCGCTTCGGCGCCGGGTGCCCACTCGCGGTACACCCAGCCGCCGCGGCCGGCGTCGTGGTTCAAACCCAGCTGCTGGTGGGCGGTGGCGTAGTTCAGCAACGAGCCGTGGTACTGCTCGATTTCGGCCAGCCGGGCCTGCAGGCGCTCCTGGCGCTGGCGCAGCACGGGCTCGAAGGGCGCCAGCCAGGCGTCGTTCTTGACAAGGGCCAGCGGCGCAGGGCGGCGGGCGCGAGGCGTCGCGTTGGAAGTAGCGGCAACGGTGGCCGGGGCAGCCGTGGGCGCAGTGGGTTTCGACTTAGCCATGGGTGAAAATGGTTTTGCCCAAATGTAAGGCCCCAAAACTGCTGGCCGAGGACAGGGGCTTAATCGCCGAGGTTTTGCCATGGCTGGGCTTTGATTTTCGGCGCACGGTAGCAAGGGCGGCATTATTCCCGTTATTTTGCCCAATGCTGAAACGTGTACTCACTATTTCCCTGGCCCTGCTGATGGCTTGTTCGGCCGAGCGGCCGGTTACGTCTACATCGCGGGCCTTCGAGGGCTCGCTGGGCACGCCCGTTCCCAAAGCCGCGGCGCCCAAGCTGGCCCGCTACGCCATGGTGGTGTCGGCCCACCCAGAGGCTTCTAAAATTGGCACCCAGATATTACAGCGCGGCGGCAACGCCTACGACGCGGCCGTGGCCGTGCAGTTTGCCCTGGCCGTGGTGCTGCCCGTGGCCGGCAACATCGGCGGCGGCGGCTTCCTGCTCTACCGCGACCGCAACGGGTCGGCTGGCTCGCTCGACTTCCGCGAAACCGCCCCCACGGCCGCCTCGCGCGACATGTACCTCGACAAAGCCGGCAACGTCGTGCCCGGCCTGAGCACCGCCGGCCCCCTGGCCGTGGGCACGCCCGGCACCGTGGCCGGCATGGTGACGCTGCACAAGCAGCTGGGCAAGCTCTCGTGGCCCACGCTGCTGCAGCCGGCCGTGGCCCTGGCCACCCGGGGCTTCGTGCTCACCACCAAGGAAGCCGAAGGCCTCAACCGCACCCGCGCCGATTTTCAGAAATACAACCCCGGCAACGTGCCGGCCTACGTCCGCCCCGGCGGCGGCGACTGGCAAGCCGGCGACACCCTGCGTCTGCCCGAGCTGGCCCGCACCCTCACCCGCATCCGCGACCAGGGCCGCGCCGGCTTCTACCGCGGCGAAACCGCCCGCCTGCTGCTGGCCGAGATGAAGCGTAGCGGCGGCCTCGTAAGCCAGGCCGACCTCGATGGCTACCGCGCCAAGTGGCGCGAGCCCCTGCGCGGCCGCTACCGCGACTACGACGTGATTACGATGCCGCCGCCCAGCTCCGGCGGCGTGGCCCTGCTGCAAATGCTGCAAATGCTGGAGCCCGTGGACCTGGCCCAGGCCGGCTACCACACGCCCCTGGCCGTGCACTACATCACCGAGGCCGAGCGCCGCGCCTACGCCGACCGCGCCACTTACCTCGGCGACCCCGACTTTGGCCTCGTGCCCACCCAAAAGCTGCTCGACGTGGACTACAACCACCAGCGGGCCGGCTCCATGCGCTCGCGCGGCCGGGCCTCGGCCAGCTCGGAGGTGACGGCCGGCACCAACCTGCCCAGCTACGAGAGCGACCAAACCACCCACTACAGCATCGTGGACGCGCTGGGCAACGCCGTGAGCTGCACCACCACCCTCAACGGCGCCTACGGCAGCAAAGTGGTGGTGCCCGGCGCCGGCTTTTTGCTGAATAATGAGATGGACGACTTCTCGGCCAAAGCCGGCGTGCCCAACTCTTACGGCCTGGTGGGCGGCACGGCCAACGCTATTGCGCCCGGCAAGCGCATGCTCAGCAGCATGACGCCCACCATCCTCACCCGCAACGGCCGCGTGGCCCTCGTCACGGGGTCGCCGGGCGGCAGCACCATCATCACCAGCGTGCTGCAGAGCATTCTGGGCATTGTCGACTACGGCCTGAACGCCCAGCAAGTGGTGACCGCGCCGCGCCTGCACCACCAGTGGCTGCCCGACCTGCTCGACGTAGAAGCCGGCGCCCTGCTGCCCGCCGCCCAGGACACCCTGCGCGCCCGCGGCTACCGCCCCAACCCCCGTCTCCCCTGGGGCCGCCTCGACATCATCCACGTGCTGCCCGACGGCACGCTGGAAGGCGGCGCCGACCCGCGCGGCGACGACAAGGCCATGGGGTACTAGGCAAGTAAGCAGTAAAAAAGCCCGCTGAAATCATTCAGCGGGCTTTTTTACTGCTTATCAGGTTTGGTGAACGAGGTAGCGACGCAAGTATACGTCGCTACCTCGTGCTAGCGCGCAACGGCCGTGCTGGCCAGGTGGCGCAGGTTGCCGGCGGCGGCGATGAGTTTCTGGCTGAGTTCGCGGGCTTTGTCGCCTTCGCCGCTGAAGTTGTGGGTGGTGAGGGCCGCCTGGGCGGTGAGCTCGCCGAGGTTCTGGAAGGCCTGCGACATGCCGGCGGGGTTGTTGCCGTCGATGTGCCGGCGCAGGGTTTCCAGTTCTGCCACGATGGGGCGCAGCACGGGCTGGTCGATGGAGCGCAGCTGTTGAATCCAGTGGTCGATGTGGCTGTAGCCGGCGCTGGGGTCCATCTGGAAGCCGTTGCCGGTGGCGGTGAACAGGGACTTGATGCCGGATTCTACTTCGGAAATAAAGCTCATGAGAAGAAGAGAGAAATGGAAAATGAACCCAGCCGGCACGGCACGCCGCCAAACCCTGGCTTGGGACCACGAAGGTACGGCGCCAAGCCCCCAAAAAGCCAACCCATCGGCAGATATGCCCGCGTGCCGCATGGGAGCGGCTCTTTTCAAAGAGACGCAGCGGACGTCCGTTCGCAAAAGTCCTGCCGGCGGCCGGGGCACACCAGCACCGCTGCCGGCCGGCAGCGGTGGCTTAGCCGCGCAGCTGGCCAGCGGCGGTGCTGAGCACGTTGCCCAGCTCGCGCAGCTTGTCCTGGGCATCGGCGGTGGCCGAGTCGGCCGCTTGGGTGGTGAGCTCGCCAAGGCTGCTCAGGTGCTGGGCAAGGGTGGCGGCATCGGCGGTGCCGCTGCGAAGCGCCTGGTGGAGGCTTTGTAGCTCGGCGGCGATGTCGGCCAGCGGGGCGTTGCCTTGTAAGGTTTTTATCCAGCCGGTGATGTTTTCGCCGGCGATGCCGGCGGCGCTGGGCAGGCCGCCGCGCAGCGCACCCAGCGTGGTATCCAGTTGGCTGTTGCCGAGGCTGCTTTGCGATTGGGGAGCATTCATGTGTGGGGAGTGGAAGGGTTGGCGGATGAAAGATGCCTTAGCAACCCGCAACGCCCGGCCTTGTTGACCCTGACCATCACAACATTTTGGCCTTCGCCGAGGGCCGGCGGCCCCGGCGCCCTATTCTCCGCCGGGGTGCAGGGCTTGCACGTCGGGGTGGTTGTAATTCACCACGATGACCGAGAACGGATGCGGCTCGCCCTCGCGCTTTTCGATGCGGATGGTGCCGGCGTCGCGCAGGTGGTTGAGCAGGTCGCGGCGCTCGTAGTCGGGCAGCTCGGGCAGCTCGTCGGTGAGCAGGCGCATGAACGGGCCCAGCCATAGCTCGGGCACGCGGCGCTGCTGCTTGGCTTCCAGCTTCTGAAACTCGTTGAGAATGAAGGCCAGCGTGCGGCGCTCGATGTCGCGCACCAAGGGCCGAACCGGGGCAAAATCGGGCACCTCGTCGGCGGTGCGAAACGCAACCCGGGGCGCCGCGGGCACCACCGGTCGGGGCGCGCTGGCCGAGGGAATGGAGCCCACCTGAGGCCCTTTGGCGGTTTCGCGGGCGGCCAGGGCGGCGGCCGTGGGCACGCCCGCTAGGCCCTGCTCGCGCAGGCGGCGGCTTTCTTCCTGCAGGCGCAGGCGGTCGGTGCGGCGCTTTTCGAGCTGCTCAATGCGTTCGGCGCCCAGCAGGTCGCGGGCGTCGATGAAGGATGCGGAGCCGATGTTCTGCAGCAAGTCGCCGGACACGGACTCGCGGAAACCGGCCACCAGCACCTGCCGGGCCTGCCGGCGCAGGTGCTGCAGCACGGGAATGTAGTCGCGGTCGCCGGCCACGAGCACGAAGGTGCCGATGTCGGGCCGGGTGTACATCACTTCCAGCGCGTCGATGCAGAGCTGCATGTCGGCGGCGTTTTTGTGGTCGGTGCCGAGCACGTTGCGGGTGCTCACGCCCATGAGGTAGAGGGCGCCCTGCGGGGCCGTGGCCAGGCGCTCGAAGTCGGCGTAGGCGTAGCTGATGAGCGAGTCGAGGCCCTTGGCGGCCAACTGCTCGCGCAGGCTGCGCACGATGTCGAGTACGTAGTCGTTCAGGTCGGGCGGGTCGTGGAAGTGATTCTTGAGAAAATAATAAACATTCTCAAAATCAATGAATACCGCGGCGTATGGGGAAGCAGGTGACTTGGGCGACATGAGGCAAAAAGAATGAATCTTATCACGGAGAAACAGCTCTGTGGGCAGACCAGAACATTTTGCAGCACGCACCCCGCCGGCAAGCGGCCGCCCCGTGAACCCTTGGAAAGCAGGGATAACGGGTTGTCAATGGTGGCGGGTTTGCCAGCTTGTGCGTTATTTGACCGCATGAAGGTACGACACTTGGCTTCTACTGCGGCGGCGTGGCTGGCGCTACAGTTTTCCCTTTGCCCGGCGGCGCAGGCCCAGCGCGCCGACAACGGCCGGCCAGCGGCGGACCCGTTTGGGCGGCGCATGGTGCCGGCGCGGGCGGTGCCGGGCGGGCGGTACAAGTCGCACTCATTTGATGGAGAATCAGGCATTCTGACCATTCGCGCCACCGATGGAAGCATTCGGCAGATACAAGAATGGAACTACGGTGTCATAAAAGTCAGCTATTTCGCACCCGGCCAGGCCCAGACAACGGAGCCTTCTACAGCAGTCGTGAAAAATTCACGCGAGTTCGGCCCCGACGGGGTAGTGGTTAATGCCCCGGATGGCAAGCATAAGATGTTGCTGGCCAACCCGTCGTCGGCTACGCTTGGCGCTGTGAATCTGCGTACCAACCATGGTACGGTCATGGTGGATAAGAGCACGCTCAACATTACTTGGCGAGAGGGCGCCGATATGCTTTATAGCGAGGTGGCAAGCATTTTCCAGCGCTTGGCGTCCGCCTCCGAACCCAGCGGACTGGCCGTGCGCTTTCGCCTGGCGCCGGGCGAGCGACTGTACGGCACCGGCTCCCGCGCCCTACCGCTGGACCGACGCGGCCACCGGCTGGAGCTCTACAACCAAGCGCATTACGGCTCGCAGAACAACGAACCCAACCTGAACATCGCGCTGCCCACGGTGCTGAGCAGCCGGGGCTACATGCTGTTTTTCGACAACCACGCGCCGGGCTACCTCGACTTGGGCAAGGCCGATAAAAACGTGCTGGAATACGGTGGCGAGGGACTGACCTCCCTCTCCTACTTCGTGATAACCGGCCGCAACCAGGCCGAAATCCTGGAACGCTACACGGCCCTCACGGGCCGGCAGCCGCTGCCGCCGCGCTGGGCGTTGGGCCTCATCCAGAGCCGCTTTGGCTATCAAAGCGACGCGGAGATGCAGAACGTGGCCGCCCGCATGCGCCGCGAAAACTTCCCGCTCGACGCGCTGGTGCTGGACCTGTACTGGTTTGGCGGCACCACCCGGCAGGGCGACCTGGCCTGGGACCGCCGCAATTTCCCCGACCCCGCCGGGATGATGAGCCGCCTGAATAAGCAGGGCGTGAAGACCGTGCTGATTTCGGAGCCTTATGTGATGCGGACTTCGCGCAACGACTCCACGGTGCGCACGCGGGGGCTGGTGGGCACCACGGCGGCGGGCCAGCCGTTCACGGTGGGCTCGTTCTGGGCCGGGCCGGCCAGCCTGCTCGACGTGTTCAAGCCCCAAACCCGCGACTGGCTGTGGGGCTACTACAAACAGCTGCACCAGGAAGGCGCCGCCGGCTGGTGGAGCGACCTGGGCGAGCCCGAAAACCACCCCGAAGCCATGCGGCACGCGCCCGGCCCGGCCCGCGCCGTGCACAACGCCTTCGGGCAAAGCTGGGCCGGCATTTTCACCGAAGGCTACGCGAAAGACTTTCCCGACGAGCGGGTGTTCAACCTGGCGCGCTCGGGCTGGGCGGGCATGCAGCGCAACAGCGTGTTTCCGTGGTCGGGCGACATCAATCGCTCCTGGAGCGGTTTTCAGGCCCAGATTCCAGTGATGCTGGGCATGGGCCAGGGGGGAGTGGGCTACATGCACTCCGATGCGGGCGGCTTCTGCGTGGGCGGCATCGACCCGGAGCTGTACACCCGTTGGCTGCAAATGGCCAGCCTCTGCCCCATCCTGCGGCCCCACGGCTCGGGCGTGCCGCCGGAGCCCTACTATTACCCTGACCCGTACAAGAGCAGCGTGCGCAACGCCGTGCAGCTGCGGTATCAGTTGCTGCCCTATTTGTACACGCTGGCCTGGCAAAACACGGCGCGCGGCCTGCCGCTGGTGCGGGCCATGGATTTCAACAATCGTTATCCTGTTGTCCCGCCACCGCCACCATCAAAAGCCGATTATTTAGTGGAGGTAGCAGCCGCCAATGACTGGGAAAAGCCGAAAAAATCGCCGAAAAAAGAGCATTTCTACCGGGATATTGATACAAGTGCGCCACTTGACTCGCCGGTCACCAAGGCATTGGCACTTGCTAACGACCAATACCTGCTCGGGCCTAACCTATTGGTAGCCCCGGTGCTCCACCCCAGCCAGCGGCGGCGCAACGTGCTGCTGCCCAGCGGAAATTGGATTGATTTTTACACCAACCAGACGTACACCGGCAGTAGCGTGGTGGGCGTGCCCGCCCCGCTGGCCCACACGCCTCTGCTGGTGCGCGGCGGCGCCTTCCTGCCCATGACGGCTTACCGGCCCAGCACCGCCCTCTACCGCCCCGACACCCTGCTGCTGCGCTACTACCCCGACCCCAGCGCGTCGGAATCGGAGTTTACGATGTACGACGATGACGGGCACTCGGCCCAGGCGCTGGCCCGGCGGCAGTACGAAACCCTCACGGCCCGCGGCTTCTGCACGCCCACGCAAACCGATGTGATACTGAGCAGCAACGGCGAATACCCGGGCCAGCCGGTGTTTCGGTTTCTGCGGCTGCTGGTGCAGCGGGTGGCCGCGCCGCCCACGGCCATTTTCTTCGACGAAAAACCCGTGCCCGCCGAAGGCTACTCCTACGACCCGGTGAAGCATGAGCTGGAAGTGCACTTCCTGATGAATGCCGGCGTGGCCGTGAGCCTGCGCGGCCTGAAAATCCTGACCGCAACCGCCCCCGATGCGGCGCCCGACGCCCTGACGCTGGAAGCGCCGGATGCCCGCAGCTTCGGGCCCGGCGGCACCACGCTGCACTACACCCGCCACCGGCGCACCAGCTCCGCCACCGTTCAGCCCGACCGTCGCAACCGCAAGCTGGAAATCAGCTCCGTGCGCGCCGATGCTTTTCTCAATATTTTTGACAGCCTGGGGCACTTGGTGTTCACGGAAGCGCTATCGGACGAGCCCGGCCCCCACGCCCTGCGCTGGGACGCCCGCAACGCCGCGCCGGGCGTGTACACGGCCGAAGTGGCCGGCCAGCACCAGCGCCTGATTGTGACGCGGTAATTGATGAACGGACGGCCAATGAACCTCCTGCAAAAGCTGTTTTTGGGCTTGTGGTCGCTTGGTAGCGGGTCGGTAGCGGCCCAAACCACGGCGCCGGCCGTGCTGCAGGGCCGTGTGCTGCACTCCACCGATTCGGTGGTGTTTCTGGCGTGGCCGCGCAACCCGCTCGACGCCACCCCCGTGCTGCAACAGGTTCGGCTAGGCCCACAAGGCGAGTTTCATTTTGTGCTCGACAGCCTATTCCAGCCGCTGACGGCTCGATGGGGCTTAGGCCGTCCGACCCGCGTGCGCCACTCCGCAGGCGTGTGGCTGAGCCCCGGCGACACCCTCACGATGACCGTAGATGCCCGCCGCTTCGCCCCAAGCCTGCGCTTTGCGGGGCGTCACGCAAGCGTTAATTTCTACCGCGCCGCTCAGCAACGGGCCCGCACCACCAATTTCTACGACGCACCCGAGGGACGGCCCGAGCCCCGCAACCCCGCCCGGATGCGTGCCCTGGCCGACCGCTACCGCCAACGTGCGGAAGCAGTGCTGCGCGCCGCCGACCGCCAGCATCCCCTGCCCCCGGCCTTGCGGCGCCAGGAAGTAGCCGCCATCCGCTACGACTGGGGACACGCCCTGCTGGCGTCGGTTTATCGGTTTGAATACCGGAGCTGGCCGCAAGGCAGCGTGGTACGGCGCATGCCCGAGGCATACTATCGGTTCCTGACCGAGTTGCCGCTGCCGCAGGATTCGCTGCTGGCGCACGTGGCCTACCGGGCGTTTGCGCGCAGCTACGCCACGTATTTGCTGCGCGAGCGGCGGCAGCAACTGCCTTTTCCCGCATTCGTGCCCCGGCAGTTTTCGTGGGCCTACGACACTGTGCGGCGGGCAATGCCCACCAGCCTCACCCGCCAGTACCTGCTGGCCCAGATTCTGGATGAGATGCTGCGGCACGGCAGCCCCGGCGACTTCGGCTCCCGGCTAATCGATTTTCAGGCCCTGGGCCCCCAGCCGGAGCTGGCGGCGGCGGTGGCCCGACGCGCCGCCCTATTGGCCGGCAGCCGCCCGGGGCAGCCGGCACCGGAAATTACCATGACGGACCTGGCGGGCCGGCCCGTGCGTTGGAACGACTTTCAAGGCAAGCTCGTGTACCTGGATGTGTGGGCGAGCTGGTGCCAGCCATGCCGGGCCGATGCCCCAGCCTTGCGCGCCTTGCAGGCCCAGATGGCTCCGCACGCTGCCCAACTGGTGTTCGTCAGCTTGTCCATCGATGCCAATGCCGCGGCCTGGCGCCGGGCCGTGGCGGCCGACCGGCTGGCCGAGGCCCCCAACCAGGCGCAGCTGCTGAGCCAGCTGGCCAACCCCGCCCTGCGCCAGCTGTGGGAGCAGCGAGGCGTACCCCAATGCTGGCTCGTGGGCCCCGACGGCCGCATCATCGACGCCAATGCCCCGCACCCCAGCAACCCGGCCGCTGCCGCAACCCTGGAAGCCACACTGAAATCCTTATTCGGCGATAACCCAACGCATTAACCAATTCCCCTAGCCTCCGCAAGCTTATGCAGCCCTTCGACACCGCCCGCCTGCACCTGCGCCCGCTCGCCGACGCCGACACGGCCGGCATGTTTGCGCTCGATTCCGACCCGGCCGTGCACCGCTATCTGGGCGGCATTGGCGGCCGGCTGCTGACGGACCCGGCCGAAAGCCTGGACATGATACGCTTCATCGAGGCGCAATACGCCGCCAAGGGCATCGGGCGCTGGGCCGTGGTGCTGCGCGAAACCGGCGAATTCATGGGGTGGGCGGGGCTAAAGCTGGTGGACGGCCCCATCAACGGGCAGCAGGATTTCTACGACCTGGGCTACCGATTTCGGCCGCAGTTCTGGGGGCAGGGTTACGGCTACGAAGCCGCCCAGGCCTGGCTCGACCACGGCTTCCAGGCCATGCGCCTGCCCCGAATCTGTGGCTACGCCGACGCCGAAAACCTGGCTTCCCGGCGCATTCTGGCCAAAATTGGGCTGCGCGAAGGCAACAAATTTGTGGAAGAAGGCGTGCGCTGCGTGTGGTACGAGGCCCGCAATCCGGCCACGCCCACTTAACCCCGACTCGCCCCCGGCGCTAGAACGGCAGCCGCTGAAACACCAGCCGCACGTTGGCCCCACCCATGGCCATGGGCCCGGCAAAGCTGCCGCTGCAGAAATTGGGCATCAGATTGTCGACGGTGAGCGCACCCGTGGTGGTGGGGCCGTTGTAAAACGGCCCACCGTTGGAGGTGCCGCCGGCGGGATAGTTGCAGGCCTGTACAGGAACATCGAGTGGCACCGGACCGGTGCTGCTGGGCAACCCCTTGCCCACGTAGTAATACAGCAGCTCCAGGGTCGAGCCATCGGGCAGGCCCGCGCGCAGCACCAGCATGCGCCGCTCCTGCCCCGAGGAGGAAGGGGGCGGCGTGACGAGCGACACGTTGTAGCTGGTCAGGGTCGAGGTTTTGCCCGCCGCATCGGTGTAGGTGATGGACGTAGCCGGCGCAGGCGTCGGCTTGGACGCGTCTTTGGAGCAAGCGGCCAGCGTGAGCACCAGCAAAAACAGGAATGCTTTCATTCGGCCAAGATAGAGCCGTTTAAGTCGGTTCGGCGCCGGCTCAGCAGCAGGTGCACCAGCAGCACCCAGCCCACGGCGCTGCTCCAGCCGGCCAGCACGTCGGAGGGGTTGTGCACGCCCAGGTACACGCGGGCCCAGCCCACGGCCAGCGCAAACAGCGGCGCCAGTCCCTGCACCCACCAGTGGGCCCGGGCCTGCCACAGCAGCAGGCCCAGCGCCGTGGCCAGCGCGGCCGTGTCCATGGCGTGCCCGCTGGGAAAGCTGAGGGTGGTTTCGGGCCGAATGCTGGCCCACAGCGCGGGCCGCGGCCGGGCCACCACCGCCTTGATAAGCTGCGTGAGCACCATGGACCCACCCACCGCCAGCGCCCACTCGCCGGCGGCGCGCCAGTGGCGACGCCGCAGCAGCGCCAGCAGCCCCAGCACCCCGGCCCCCACCATGGGCCCGGTGTTGCCCACAATGGTCAGAAACACGGCCAAGGCGTCGAGCGCGGCCGTGGCATGGCGGTGCCAGAACCAGAGCAGCGGCTCATCAAAGCACAGGTACCCAGTGGTTAGCACCGCCCAGGCCAGGGCGCCAAAGGTGGCCCAGGCCAGCAGCGCTCCAATCAGCACCCAGCGGGTGTGCCCGCGCCAACGCCGGTTCGCCGGCATCCAATACGAAGCGTTGGTCATGGGTAGGCGCTTGAATCAGCCCCGTGGGTGGGCCGCGCTGGAATGTACGGGCGGCGCGGCCGGCCGTTTGGCGGCCGGTGGCCAACTAGCGGGCCAGCAGGTCGAACGTGACCTGAAAATCGTTGCGAATGGCGTAGCTACCCAGGTTTTGGAAGAAGGAGGTGGAATTATAATTCACACCGAACTGGGTGCGGTCGAGCGTGGCCGTGCCGCGCAGGCGCAGGCCGCCCGGCGCGGGCTCCACCGTCACGGGAAACGCCACCGGCTTGGTGATGCCTTTTAGCGTGAGCGTGCCGCTGGCCCGGCCCTCCTTGAAGCTCGTGAGCTCAAACACCGCCGTGGGAAACCTGGCCGCGTCAAAAAAGTCGGGGCCGCGAAGGTGTTCGGCGAGCTGGGCTTGTTCGTGGGTTATGGTCGTCATATCGACCACCACGCGGGCCGCGCGCACGGCGTGGCCGTCGGCCTCCACGCGGCCCTCACGCACCCGGACGGTGCCTTGCGGCGCCCAGCTACCGGCCTCAGCGTGGCCAGTCCAGGTGAGGGTACCCGGGTCGAGGCGATAAGCAGTGCTGGCCGGACACGCGGCACTTAGAAAAAGAAAAACGGCGAGAATGAACAGGCTTTTCATACAAAAACAAGCTGGATTAATTGTGATACAGAGCACGTTGTGCTGATTTTCGACATCAGAATGAGGGCGCCTCGGCGCTATTTCGTCGGGCACGGGTCGGCCTCGGTTTCGATGAGCCCATAGCCCTTGTAAAGGCGTCCTTGCGCGTCCTTCGCGATGATGAACCACAGCGCATCGCCGCCGTAGAGCTGCCGGGCGCTGGCGGCGTAGCGGTAGTTGCGGACGAAAGTGTAGGTGACGCCCTTTTTCAGCTTGCCGCCGGGGCAGTTGAAAAGCTCGGCGAATTCGGCGGGCGTTTCGCGCAGGTTGGTTTGCCAACCGGCGGCGCTGTACCAGATGTAGCTGCCGCAACTCACCACCTTGAGGTCGGCTTCGTCGGCGCGCACGCAGGTGCTGTGTTTCCAGACGTAGCCGCCGGGCACGGCGGGGTTGGGCTCGGGGCAAACGGGGTTGGGCGTGTGCCACAGCGCGAGGCCCACCGGCAGGCGGCGCAGCTCGTCGGGCAGGGCGCGGCTGCGGTCGGTCCAGGCCGAAGGCGGGGCGATTTGAGCGATGGCCGGGGCGGGGCACAGGGCCAGCGCGCCGAGGGATAGCAGCAGGAAACGGGACATGAGCGGGGCGTTTGCAGTACGACCCAAAGGTGGCCCGCTGCCTCACCCGGCATCGCCCCACATCCGGATATGGCACGTCCCGATACCAGATATGGGCCGTTTTACCGGGGTTGGGCGCCTCCTCAGGCTTCGGCCTGGTACTCGCGCGGGGACCGGCCGGTCATCTGCTTGAAGATGCGGTTGAACGTCGTCTTCGAGTTAAAGCCGCTCTCGAAAGCAATGCCGAGCAGGGTGTAGCGCCGGGCATCGGGCGCGGCCAGGCGGCGCTGCACTTCGGCCACGCGGTAGCCGTTCACCAAGTCGTTGAAGGAGCGGCCGAAGCCGGCGTTCACGGTGAAGGAAATGAGGCGCGCCGGCAGGCCGGTATGGGCCGAAAGCTCGGCCAGGGTGAGCGTGGGGTTTTGGTAGAGCTTGTCGTCGACCAGCGCCCGGCGAATGCGCTCCATGATGCGCGGGTCGGGCGCCGCAGGCGGGCTGGCCGTTTGGATGGTTTGCGCGGGGTCGGTTGCGGCGGGCTCGGCGGCCACTGGCAGCGGCTCGACCGGGCTGGTTTCGGCCGGCACTTGCTCCGGATGTTCCTCGGGCGCGAAGTGCACGGCGCGCATGTCGGCCTGCCGCAGTCCCACTATGCCAATCACAAACACGACCACGCCCAGCAGCTCGGTGGAATAATCGTAGCGGTAGTACAGGCCGAAAAACTCGCGCAGCACCAGCTCCACCAGCCACTGCCCGCTCACCACGCCCAGCAGCACCAGCAGCCAGCGCAGGCGCAGGCGCGACACCTCGGAAAAGTTGTCTTCCAGCCAGTGGCTGTAGTGCCGCAGCCGGCGCAGGCTCAGGAACAGGTACACCATGAGCGAAACCCAGGTGCCGATGAATTCGAGCCGGTAGGTGACGGGGCGGTGCACGTGCTGCCAAAAGTCGTTGCGCACGGCGTAGGGCTGGAAGCGCAGCCACCAATACAGCGCCGCCTGCAACAGCACCGGCCCAAAGTGCAGCCAGTAGCCGGCCCGCCACCGAAAGCCGTGGTTGACGAGGCTGCGCACGTAGAAATACAGCAGCGGCCCAAACGCCAGCGAGTAGTAGATGGGCGAGAAATACAGGTTGGCGTTTTGCCCGTACAGGCCCGCCACGCGCAAGAACCCATCGAGCACCCACAGCGCAATGGCCCCCATGAGCAGGGCCAGGAAACGGTTCGACACCCGATTGAACGGCGAGGCGGCCAGCAACCCGGCCGCAAAGCACGCTTGCGCGATGACGGCAAACAGCGCCACCGTCATGAAGGAAATCGGGACTTGCATAGGCCTCAGCGCCAACCGGCTGCCGCAAAGATGCAGCCCGGTGGGCTTTCCCGGTTTGTCTTACTTTGCGGCATGAGAATTCCCATTGCTTTCCGCGCCTGGGGCGCCCTGGCGGGGCTGCTGGTTGCGCTCGGGGCCTGCCAGTCGGGCCCCGGCGCGGGCACCAAACAACAAGCCGCGGCCCCGCCGGCCGCGGCCGTACCCGACGCAGCGGCGTTCCGCGTGCGGCACCCGGCCTGGGCCGCCACGGCCAGCCTTTACCAGATAAATGTGCGCCAGTTCACCCCCGAAGGCACCTTCCGGGCAGCTGAGGCGCACCTGCCGCGCCTGCAACGCATGGGGGTGGGCATTGTGTGGCTCATGCCCATCAATCCCATCGGCCAGAGCCACCGCAAGGGCACGCTGGGCAGCGCTTACTCCGTGCGCGACTACCGCGCCGTGAACCCCGACCTGGGCACGCTGGCCGACCTGCGGCATTTTGTGGGCACGGCGCACCAGCTGGGCTTGCACGTCATTCTCGATTGGGTGGCCAACCACACGGCCTGGGACAGCAACCTCACCACCGAGCACCCCGAGTGGTACACCCGCGACGCCAAGGGCAACTTCCGCCCGCCGGTGGCCGACTGGCAGGACGTCATCGACCTCGACTACCGCCAGCCCGCCCTGCGCCGCTACATGACCGAAAGCATGGCCTACTGGGTGAAAACCGCCGACCTCGACGGCTTTCGCTGCGACGTGGCCGGGCTGGTGCCCACCGATTTTTGGAACGACACGCGGCGCGAGCTGGAGAAAACCAAACCGGTCTTTATGCTGGCCGAATGGGACGAGCTGTTTCCGCCCACGTTCATTTCGCGGAAAGAGTTTGACCCCACTACGCGCCTGCTCGAACAAGCCTTCGACGCCACCTACGCCCTCAGCCTGCACGGCCTGCTCGACAGCGTGGGCCGCGGCCAGAAACCCACCGCCGAACTGGCCCGCTACTGGGCCGCCGAGCGCCGCACCTACCCGCCCGGCGTGAACCTGATGACCTTCACCAGCACCCACGACATCAACGCCTGGGACGGCAGAGAGTACGAGCGCCTCGGCCCCAACGCCCTGCCCGAGGCGGTGCTCGCCATGCTTTGGCCCGGCATTCCGATGCTCTACAACGGCCAGGAAGCGGCCCTGAAAAAGCGCCTGCGGTTCTTCGACAAAGACACCATTCCGTGGAATGGCTACCCGCTGCAGGGCTTCTACACCACGCTGCTGCAACTCAAGAAGCGGCACCCGGCCCTGCGCAATTTCGACGCGGCCTCTCGCTTCCGGCTGCTGCCCAGCCCGGCTTCCACCGTTTTGTTCGAGCGGCGCCAAGAGCTGGAAGGCATTGTGGTAGCCGTGAATTTGAGTAACACGCCGCAACGGGTGACGTTGCCAGCCACGCCCGATTCGCTGGGCTGGCACTACGCGGCTGTGTTCGACGGCCGCGCGCCTTCGGTTTCCCAACAAAACCGCACGGCAACCCTCCCCCCTCACGGCTACCAGGTATGGGAACAAATTGCCACGAAGTGAGTAAGTGTCTGTGACACTATTCGCTGCTGTTGCCCATGCCCCTGCTTGCCGAAACCATCACGCCCTTCGACTGGCAGCGCCTGCTGTGGTCGGCCGATGCGCCGCCGGCGTTTCTGTTTGAAGTGGCCTTTCGCTGCGTGTTCACCTACCTGCTCACGCTGGCCGCCTTGCGCATCACGGGGCGGCGCGGGGTGCGGCAGCTGTCGCTGTTTGAGCTGAGCATCATCTTGGCGCTGGGCTCGGCGGCGGGCGACGCCATGTTTTACCACGACGTGGCCCTGGCGCACATTGCGGTGGTGTTTGGGGTGGTGATGCTGCTCTACATCCTGTTCAACCGCCTCACCGAGTACTACCCGCGCTTCAGCGACTGGCTGGAGGGCACGCCGGTCCGGCTCATCGCCGACGGCGCCATCGTGGACCGCGCCCTGCGCAACCAGAACCTGACCCACAAGGAGCTATTTGGCGAGCTACGCCAGCTGCAGGTGGAGCACCTGGGCCAGGTGCGGCTGGCCTACATCGAGGCCACTGGCCAGGTCAGTGCCTACTTCTACCCCGACGACGAAGTGCGCCCCGGCCTGCCCATCATTCCCGAACAGCTAGCCGCCCCCCTTACCCTCATTGCCGAACCCGGCGACTACGCCTGCACCGAGTGCGGCCAGGTGGCGAAGCTGGCGCCCGCGCCCTGCCACGCCTGCTCGGTGTGCCGGTGCAGCAAGTGGCTGCCCGCCAGCACGGCCCGGCGCGTGGCGTAGGCGTCAGGATTCAGCCGAACGGGTTTCTTGGATACTGATGTTCATACGGTTGGGCTACACCTAGGCAGTGCGCACCGGGCAAGCGCAACTCTGTCGGCAATAAGCCTCGCCAAGTGCCCGCGCAGCAAGCTTTCGCGCTGAAACCACCGAGCCAGCCACCGTTGGCGCCGCGGGCTATATTTGCGCCCAATTCGCCGCCTGCGCGCGGCCTCTATGGCCTGCTGGCCATTTTCGCTTCCCCTTACGTCTCGTTGCTGCTCGTGAAGCTGCTTGCAAACCGCCCTTGTTGTTGTTGCCTCGCTCTTGCCTGATTTGGTGCAGTGAGGCCCGTTTGTGGCCTGTTTTCAACAGTTTTTCTCGTTTCGCATGCATCCCGCCCCTGCGGCTGTTTCCCGGCCTGAGCTTGTCCGCGGCATTCGCCGCTGGGACTTTGTGGCCCTCATCGTCAACATCACCATCGGGGCCGGCATTTTGGGGCTGCCGGCCAAGATTTATGCGTTGGTGGGCGCCTACAGCCTGGTAGCTTACGTGGCCAGCGCGGCCATCGTGGCCCTGATTATCTTGTGCTTTGCCGAGGTCAGCAGCCGGTTTAGCGGCGCGGGTGGGCCGTATCTGTACGCCCGGGAGGCGTTTGGGCCATTGGTCGGCTTTGAAGTGGGCTGGCTACTGTGGGTTTCACGCCTGGCCAGTTTCGCGGCGCTCTGCAATCTGTTCGTGGATTACGCGGCCTATTTCTGGCCGGCAGCCGGTGCCGGAGCGGGCCGCGCCGCCCTCATGGCAAGCCTAATCATGGTACTCACCCTGCTGAACCTCATCGGCGTGCGCACCGCTTCGGTGGTCAACAACCTGTTTACCATCAGCAAGATATTGATACTGGGAGGTTTCACGGCCGTGGGCTTGTTTTTTGTGGATTGGCAGGCGTTTTCGTTTGCCGTGCTGCCTGGCTATTCCAGCTTTTCGGGCGCCGTGCTGCTGCTCATTTTCACCTTTTCGGGGTTCGACGTGGCGGCCATTCCGGCGGGCGAGATTCAACAGCCGCAGCGCAACGTGCCGTTTGCGCTGTTCACGGCCATCGCCACGGTGGCGGTGCTGTTTCTGCTGGTGCAGGCAGTGTGCATCGGCACCCTGCCGGGCCTGGCCACGGCCGAGCGGCCCTTGGCGCAGGCCACCGAGCGGTTTTTGGGGCCGGCGGGCGGGGCGTTCATTGCCGCGGCGGCCATGCTCACGGCCTTGGGCACGCTCAATGCGCTGATGCTCACGGGGCCGCGCTTGTTGTTTGCCCTGGCCGAGCAGGGGCAGATTCCGGCTTTCTTTGGCGCCGCCCACCCGCGCTTTCGCACGCCCTACGTGGCCCTGCTGGTGTCGGCGGTGCTGAAGCTGGCGTTGGCCATTTCGGGCACCTTTATCTACGCCCTCACGCTCAGCACCATCATTCGGCTGTCTTACTTCGCCCTTACCTGCGCCGCGCTGCCGGTGCTGCGGCGGCGCCATCCGGCCGTCCCGGCGCCGTTTCGGGTGCGGGGCGGGACAGGCGTGGCGGCCGTGTGCGTGGGGCTATGCGCCTGGCTGCTGGCCAACAGCGAAGCCCAAGCTGCGCGCGACGTGGCCGTGGCCGCCGCGGCCGGGTTGGGGCTGTATTTCTTGTTCAACAAAAAGGCCAACCGCTAGCTACCACTAGCCCCTAGCTACCCCAACATGTCCCTCTCCTCCCCCATCGCCTCCGTCGCCATTCGCACGCCGCAGCGCGTGGCCGAAATTTCCTGGTTCGACGACCTCTGCGGCGGCGACACGCAATACTTAAGCGTGCTCGACGGCGCCTACCGCAGCTCTTGGGCGCATTGCCGCGACATCGTGCTCATGTCCGAGCGGCTGGGCTACTCCAATATTCTGCTGCCCACGTCCTACACCGTGGGGCAAGACGTGATGACGTTTGCGGCCGGCATTGCGCCCCAGACTTCGCGCATCAACCTGCTCACGGCCATTCGCACCGGCGAAATTCACCCGCCCATGTTGGCCCGCGCCCTGGCCTCGCTCGACCACATGCTCGAAGGTCGCCTCACCATCAACATCATCAATTCTGACCTGCCCGGCCTGCGCGAAGCGCCCGAACTGCGCTACCAGCGCTGCGCCGAAACCATCGAAATCCTCCGACAGGCCTGGGCGCAGGAGCGCATCATTCATAAAGGCGAGCTCTACCAGTTCGACATGCCCGCGGACCCGGCCAAGCCCTACCAGCAAAACGGCGGGCCGCTGCTCTACTTCGGCGGCACCTCAGAAGGCGCGCGGGCGGTGTGCGCGCAGTACTGCGACCTGTTTTTGATGTGGCCCGAAACCGAGGAAATGCTCTACGAAACCATGCAGGACCTGAGCGCCCGCGCCGCCCGCCACGGCCGCCGGATTGATTTTGGCTTGCGCATCCACGTCATCGTGCGCGAAACCGAGGACGAGGCCCGCGCCTACGCCCGCAAGCTCATGTCGAAGTTTGACCCCGTGAAAGGGGCCGAAATCAAGAGCCGGGCGCAGGATTCCTGGTCGCTGGGCGTGCACCGCCAAAACCAGCTGCGCGAGCACGCCGACGCAGAAGGCTTTGTGGAGCCGCTGCTCTGGACCGACATCGGCAAGGCGCGCTCCGGGGCCGGCGGCGCCCTCGTGGGCACCCCCGACCAGATTGTGGAGAAGCTCAACCGCTACATGGACATGGGTTTCCGGGCCTTTATTTTCTCGGGCTACCCGCTGCTCGACGAGGCCGAGTATTTTGCCCGCTACGTGCTGCCGCGTCTGCCCAACGTTTCGATGCCCGAGGTGCAGGGCCGCCGGCCGCGGCACGCGCCCGTCACGCCGCTTACCACGGCGGCGCTCAAGTAGTTATCGACCAACAGACATTTGCAACCCTGTATCTTTTTATTTCTCTTTTACTTCATGATGATGAAAAACTTTCTGTACGGCGCATTGCTGCTGTTGCCGGGCGTGGCCCAGGCCCAAACCGAACCCTTTGCGGTGAAAGGCACCGTGGGGCCCAAAGCCGGCGTGACCAAGGCCTACCTCAGCTACCCTGTGAACAAAGTCTGGACCACGGACTCGGCGGCGGTGAAAAACGGCCGTTTCGAGTTCAAGGGCACGCTGCCGGAGCCGGGGCGGGCGTCGCTCACGTTCAGCCACAACGGCACCCCGCTGAAGAAATCGAAAGACGGAACGCGGGAATTTTTCTATCTGGAGAAGGGCACCATCACCGTCAGTACGCCGGATTCGGCCAAGCGGCTGGTGGTGCGCGGCACGCCGCTCAACGACGAAAACGCCAAGCTGACGGCCTCGTTGAAGTCGTTGGATGACCAGTACGAAGCCTTCATCAAAGAGTACCGCGCCCAGCCCGAAACCACGCGCAAAGACCCGGCCTACATCAAGCAGCTCGAAGCCAAGCTCGACCCCATCGAAGCCGAGCAGAAAAAGATTCGGACCGCATACGTGAAGGCGCACCCCGACACGCGCTTCAGCTTGTTTGTGTTGCAGGATGCCAGCGGCTCGGTGCCGGAAGTGGGGCCCTACGCCGCGCTGTTTCAGGGCCTGAGCGCCAACCTGCGCAACTCCCCGCGCGGCCAGCGCATCGACGAGCAAATCAAGCGCTTGCAAAAAGTGGCGGTGGGCGCCGTGGCTCCTGACTTCACCCAAAACACCCCCGACAACGTGCCCGTGAAGCTGAGCAGCCTGCGCGGCAAGTACGTGCTGATTGACTTCTGGGCCAGCTGGTGCGGCCCCTGCCGCCAGGAAAACCCCAACGTGGTGAAGGCCTTCAACGCCTACAAAGACAAGGGGTTCACCGTGCTGGGCGTGTCGCTCGACAAAGAAGGCGCCCGCGAGGCGTGGGTGCGCGCCATCGAGAAAGACAACCTGACCTGGACCCACGTATCGGACCTGAAGTACTGGAACAACGCCGTGGCCCAGGAATACGGCGTGCAAGCCATTCCGCAGAACTTCTTGCTGGACCCGCAGGGCAAAATCGTGGCCACCAACCTGCGCGGCGACGAGTTGCAAAGCACCCTCAGCAAGCTGCTGAACAAGGTAAACTAAGGCGACTGGCGCCTACCCCTTCGGCCGCTGCCCGGCGTCGCTTCCGATGCGAAGCGGTACCGGGCAGCGGCTTCGTTATGGGGCAACGTGCGGGCCCGGGACCCAACCTTCGGCGCCATTTTTCGGTTAGTGCACCTCATGCCAACCCTGTTTTTTCGCTATGCAAACCCGTGAACTGGGCCGCTCCGGCCTTTCTATTTCACCGCTCATGTTGGGCGGCAACGTCTTTGGCTGGACCATCGACGAGGCTACTTCCTTTGCCGTGCTCGACGCCTTTGTGGCCAACGGCGGCAACGCCATCGACACCGCCGACGGCTACTCGGTGTGGGTGCCGGGCCACGTGGGCGGCGAGTCCGAGACCATCATTGGCAAGTGGCTGCAGCGCCGCGGCCGGCGCGACGACGTCATCATCGCCACCAAAGTGGGCTGGGAGGTGAACGCCGACCACAAAGGCCTGAAAAAGGACTACATCCTGCGCGCCGTGGAAGGCTCGCTCAAGCGCCTCGGCACCGACTACATCGACCTCTACCAGTCGCACAAAGACGACCCCACCACGCCCGTGGAGGAAACCCTGGAAGCCTATGCGCAGCTGGTGAAAGCGGGCAAGGTGCGCGCTATTGGCGCCTCCAACTTCACCAATGAGCGCCTGCGCGAGTCGCTGGCCGCCAGCCGGCAACACGGCTTCCCGCGCTACGAGACGCTGCAAAACCTCTACAACCTCTACGACCGTGAGGACTTCGAAAAGAACCTGGCCCCGCTCCTGCTCGAAGAAAACATCGGCGCCATTCCGTACTACGGCCTGGCCGCCGGCTTCCTCACGGGCAAGTACCGCTCCGAGGCCGACCTGCAGAAGAGCCCGCGCGGCGGCGGGGTGGGCCAGAAATACCTGAATGAAAAGGGCCTGGGCATCCTCACGGCCCTCGACGCCGTGGCCGACCGGCAATCGGCCACGCCGGCCCAGGTGGCCCTGGCCTGGCTGATGCAGGCGCCCGCCGTGGCCGCACCCATTGCCAGCGCCACCAGCGTGGGCCAGGTCACGGAGCTGCTCGAAGCCACCGAGCTGCGCCTCACGGCCGAGGATTTGGTAACGCTGGAGCAGGCCCAGCCGGTGAAAGCTGCTTAATTTGAACGAGGTAGAGACGCAACATTTTGCCTCTCGTCGTTGAACGATGACGCCTACTTTGCCAGAACGGTGCGGTACCGGCCGTTCAACGACGAGACGCAAAATGTTGCGTCTCTACCCCTTTAAACCGCATTTTATGACGTATACCAACAAGCGGGTGAAGCTGGCTTCGCGCCCCGTTGGGCTGCCGCAGTCGGCCAACTTAGAGTTCGACGAAGTGGCCGTGCCGGCCCTCACCGACGGCCAGTTGCTGATAAAAATCAGCTTTATTTCCCTCGACCCCGCCATGCGCGGCTGGATGAACGCGGGCCGTTCCTACATCAAGCCCATCGAGGTTGGCGAGGTGTTTCGGGCGGGCACGGCGGGCCAGGTGGTGGAGTCCAAAAACCCCGCCTTTGCGGTGGGCGACTACGTGACCGGCAACCTCGGCGTGCAGCAATACGCCGTGGTGGGCCCCGGCGCCACCGACCCGCGCAGCCCCGAATACCTGGTGAAAGTGGATACCAGCCTGGCGCCGCTCGAAGCCTACCTGGCCACGCTGGGCATGCCCGGCCTGACGGCCTACTTCGGCCTGCTCGACACGGGCCAGCCCCAGCCCGGCGACACCGTGGTGGTGAGCGGCGCGGCCGGTGCCGTGGGCAGCGTGGTGGGCCAGATTGCCAAGCTGAAAGGCTGCCGGGTGGTGGGCATTGTGGGCGACCAGGCCAAGGCCGACTACTGCCTGAATGTGCTGGGCTTCGATGCCTGCGTGAACTACAAAACCGAAAACGTACGCTCCGGTCTGCGCGCGGCCTGCCCCGAGGGCATCGACGTGTATTTCGACAACGTGGGCGGCGAAATCCTCGATTTTGTGCTGGAGCAAATCCGCTTCAAGGCCCGCATTGTCATTTGCGGGGCCATTTCGCAGTACAACAACACCACGCCCGTGAAGGGCCCCAGCAACTACCTTTCGCTCCTCGTGAACCGGGCCCGCATGGAAGGCATCGTGGTGTTCGACAACGCCGCCAACTACGCGGCGGCGGCCCGCGAAATGGCCGGCTGGCTCCGGGAAGGCAAGCTGCACATGCCCAAAGTGCAGGTAGAGCACGGCCTCGAAAACTTCCTGCCCGCGCTGCTGAAGCTGTTTTCGGGCGAGAACTTCGGCAAGCTGGTGCTGGCGCCGTAGCCCGTTTTCTTCCTTCGTCGCCATCGGAAAGGCCGCGCAAACGACTGGGTTTGCGCGGCCTTTTTTACGCTTTGCGGCAGGCTACTTTTTGGCGGCGAGGGCGGGGTCGTTGGCGGCGGCGCGGGCGTCGACCACCGTGTTGTGGCCGGCGGTGAGCAGCCATTTGCCCTGCTTCTTCACCATTATCAGGCTCAGCAGGTTCTGGTCGTCGCCCATTTTGTTGGTGCCGCGGTTCACGCCGTCGGGCGGGTAGAAGGCGCCTACTTCGTAGTACACGTTCACGAGGGCCACGTCCGGGGTGATGGCGCGCATGGCCACCTTGCCCATTTTGAAAGGCACGCCCTTGAAGATGGAGTCGAAAATCTGCTGGTGGGCCAGTTGCACCTGCGGCCGGCCCTGCCACCACATGCCCACGATGTTGACCCAGCTCACGTCGGGGGTGGTATACGTGGCCATGTCGGCAAACTTGTGGTCGGTGTAGTTGGCATCCACGCGGCGCAGCACCTGGCGGATGGCGGCCTCGTCGGCGGCGGGCAGCTGTTGGGCGAAGGCGGCGGCGGTGCCCAGGCACAGGGCCAGGCTCAGGAAGAAGGTTTTCATGGGGTTGAAGTGGTTGGTTCGCCAGCAAAGCTCTCGGCCAACGGCCCCGCCCCGGTAGTAAAAAACCGACATTTACGCCGGGTAATGCACCGGGCTGCCCACCACCTGGGTGTGGGCCAGTTCGGCGGCCAGCAGCTGCGGCGGCGTCACGCCGGCAAATTCCTTGAAGTCGCGCACCAAGTGGCGGTAGTCGTAGTAGCCGGCGCGCACGGCCACGGCCAGCCAGTCCAGCTCAGGCCGCCGCTCTTTGAGCCGGAATGCCCGGTCGAAGCGCACGATGCGGGCGTAGAGCTTGGGCGACATGCCCACGCGCTCCACAAAGCCGCGCTCAAACTGCCGCGGGCTCAGGCAGGCCTCGGCGGCCAGGTGCTCGAGCGAGGCCGTGGTGCGGCCGGTGGGCAGCAGCACCGGCAGCAGGCGGTCGAGGGGGCGCTCGGCGCGGGGGCGCAGGCGGCCCAGCATGCCCAGCAGGTAGCTCTCGAGCACGGCCAGCATGGCGGCGTAGTCGGTGGTTTCGGCCAGCCGGCTTTCCACCTCGGCCACGCCGGGGCCCAGCAGCGCGCGGCTGTCGATGGAGAAGTCAAACAGCTCCTTCACCGGCACGTCCAGCAGCCGGTGCAGCCCGCCGGGCCAGAACGCGGCGCACACCATGAGGTGGTCGGGCGGAAACCGCAAATCGACCCGCGACACCTGCGGCCCCACCACGATGCTGCGCGGCGACGGTATTTCGCGCCCCTGCCCGTAATGAAAGGTGTTCATGGCCTCGCGCGGGTAGAAATACAGCCACTGCTGCGGCGCCGGCGGCATGGGCTTCACGGCCTGCGCCGGGCTGATGCCGTGGTAGCGCATGTGCACCAGCATGTAGTACTGCACAAAGGGCCGCAGCGGCGAAGCCGGCTGTTGGAAGCGCAAAACCATGAGACCAGCAGGAAAGGTGCTGGGTGAATATAGTGGTTTGACTGGGTTTGGCCGCAGCTTCGTTCTGGCGGACGCCTCATCCCCAGCCCCCTTCCTCAGGGAGAGAGGAGCCCGTCTTTGCATTAAAAGTTAGAATTAGTCGTCGTTTTTGACTCCTAACTCTTCACTTTCACCCTTAATGGGAGCAAAACCGGTGCTCCCTCTCCTATTGGAAAGGGGCCGGGGATGAGGCGCCCGCCAGAACGAAGCCGCGCTACTTGGCCACGTCCACAAACTCGTACGTGCGGGCCACGTCCAGGGGCTTGCCGTCGGCTTCAGCGTACGGATACACGAAGTAGTTGAGCGGCGGGCCGGCTTGCTTGGGGGCCAGCTCCACGTCGCGGCCGCGGGTGAATTCGACGCGGTTTTCGTCGTGGGCGCCGAAAAAATAGTTGCGCTTGTCGGGGTTTTTGGCGGCTTCGGAGGCGTCGACGGGCACCCAACCGGTTTCCTTGGTGTAGAACTCGGCCCAGCAGTGGTAGCCTTTCACTTCGCCCTTGCCGCGCTCGGCGGGCAGCGGCAGCCCAATGCTGAAGCGCGCCGGAATGCCCAGCGAGCGGCAGTAGCCGATGACGATGGCGTGGAAATCGGTGCAGTTGCCGCGGCGGGCGTCGCAGGCGTAGTAGATGTCGCCGCGGCCCCAGCCCTGGCCGGTTTTGTCGTAGGTCACGGTGCTCACCACGTGCTCGTAGATGGCGCGGGCTTTTTCGAGGTCGGTTTTGGCGCCGGCCTTGGCCACCACTTCCTGGGCTTGCTGCTTGATTTTGGCGTCGAGGGGCACCAGCCGGTCGGGGCCGAGCCAGCGGGCCATGTTGGGGTCGGCTTTTTCCTTGCTGGCCTTGGCCGTAGGCGTACCCGCGCGCAGGTTGAGGTGCTCGCGGCGGGTGATGTGGGCGGTGAGCTTCACCACCAGCGGGGCGGTGGGCACGGCGGCGGGCTGGAGGTGCAGCATCTGGTTGCCGTAGGCGCCGGTTTCAATCTTGTACGGCACCGGCGACTCAATTTTGAGGTTGCGCACGTCCTGGTTGGCGTCGGCATGCGGTACGGGCAGCCACAGGTCGAGGGTTTTGGTGCCGGCGGGCGGCACGGGCACGGTGGCCGTGCTGGTGAGCACAAAAGTGCGGCTGCGCGGGGCAGCCGTTGGCGTGGGCTTGGCGCCGCTGTAGCCGGCAAGCAGCACAGACGCGCCCAGCAGCCCGGCCCAAACGGCCGAGCGGTTCAACAAGGAAAGGTGCACAAGAACGGGGCAACAAGTCGCTGCTGGCGGGCGTCGACCAAGCTGGATGCAAGCTGAAAACAGCTTGTACTCAACGGCCACGGCCAAGCGCCCATGCCCGTTGACGCGATGCCGCCGGGGCATCCGCCAGTCAGGGCCAACCAGACCCCAGCAGTGCCCCAAAGGTACGACCCGCGCCGCCGGGGTTACTTTCACGGCCTCAAGCTGCGCCCATGAAAGCCACTGGCCTGCCGGTTTTGGCCCTCGCCTCGTTTCCCAACACGCCCTCCGGCGCGCCCTACTACTGCGAGCGGCTGGAAACGCACGTCGTTCGGTTTCCGCACGTGAACGCGGCCCACGCCCATGATTTCTACCTGCTGCTCTACGTCACGGCCGGCACGGGCACGCACACCGTCGACCTCGTCGCGTATGACTTGCGGCCGGGCAGCGTGTTTTTTCTGGCCCCGGGGCAGGTGCACCGCTGGCAGCTCACGCCCGACACGCGCGGCTTCGTGGTGTTTTTTTCGGCCGATTTCTACCTCTTCCGCTACCCCGGCGCCGGCCTCTACGCCTACCCGTTTTTCGGCAGCGCGCACCCGCCGGTGCTGTACTTGCCGGCGGCCGAAACCAAGATTCAGCCCCTGTTTCAGCGCCTGCTCGACGAATACACCGCACCCCACGCCAACCAAGCCGACGTTTTCCGCAGCTACCTGCACCTGGTGCTGGAGCTGGCCACCCGCCACTATCCCGCCTCCCCCGCTGCCGAGGCCGAAGCCAGCCTTGCCCTGCAGCAAATCCGGCAGTTTGGCGCCTTGCTCAACGAGCACTACCGCACCCGGCGCAGCGTGCGCGACTACGCCGAGCTGCTGCACCTCACGGCCAACCACCTCAACGCCCTGTGCCGCCGCGTGCTCAACAAAACCGCCAGCGCCCTCATCCACGAGCGGGTCATCACGGAGGCGCGGCGCCTGCTCAGCCACTCGGCGCTGAGCGTGGCGCAGGTGGGCTACGAGCTGGGGTTTGAGGACTCGTCCTATTTCGTGCGCTACTTCCGCAAGTACGCGGGCACCACGCCGGAAGCCTTTCGGCAGCAGCGTTGATTTGTCCTGTAAAGGCCTGAAATCGGGCCGCAATGCCCACCTTACGGCCCGGTAATTTTGGGCCATCAATGGCGCTGACGCGTGGGCGCCCGCCCCGCGCGTGGGCGCCGCCGCTTTTCTCCCGTATAGCCCCTAGCCTCATGCTTCCCTCCCCCGCTTCCCCCATGGCCGAACCCACCGATTCCTACGAACTCGTCGACTCGACGGCCCTGGCGCTGCTCAAGCTGCGCTGCCCGCGCTGCCACCAGGGCAAGCTCTTCAGCACTTCGGCCCTGAACGTGACCCAGTTTGCCCAAATGCCTGCCCAGTGCCCCGTGTGCGGCCAGAGCTTTGAGCCCGAGCCCGGCTTCTACTTCGGCTCGATGTACATCACCTTCGCCTTCAACGTGGGCACTTTCCTGGTGCTGGGCGTGCTGATTTATTACCTGCTCGGCAACCCCGACACCTGGGTGTACGTGGCCATCATCACCGGCGTCACGGTGCTGTTCACGCCGCTCATTCTGCGCTATTCGCGGGCGCTGATGCTCTATTTATTCGGCGGTGCGCGCTACGACGCCAAGTGGCGAAGCCGCCACGGCCGGGCATCCTAAAGACCTACCAAGCCTTTGTTGTTGCCTATAATTCAAATAAATAGGAGCAAGGGGTGCATGTCATAAATATTCGTTATTTTTGATATACACCCCTTGCTCCTATTTGCTATGAAGACAACTGTACTATTGGTTGGGCTGAGCTGCCTGCTGGCCGGTCCTGCACGGGCGCAGATGGAGCCCACCGCCGGCGAGTGGAAAACCTGGGTCATCCCCTCGGGCGCGGCCCTGGCGGTGCCGCCCCCGCCATCGGCCAAAGCCACCCGGGCCGAAGCCCAAACCGTGCTGGCCCTGGCCCAGCGGCGCGACTCGGCCAGCCGGCAGCTGATTCGCTACTGGAACGCCGGCGCGCCCGGCTACCGCTGGCAGGCCATCTCGGAAAGCCTGTTGCACGACCCCGTCGCCATGTGGCGCGCCCAGGCCCTGATGAACATCGCCATCTACGACGCCACCGTGGCCGCCTGGCACGCCAAGTACGCCTACCGCCGCCCGGGCCCCGACGCCCGCCACGCCGAAGCCGCCTGCGTGGCCCACAACAGCAGCCCCTCCTACCCTTCGGAGCACGCCGTGGCGGCCGGCGCGGCCTCGGCGGTGCTGGCGGCCCTGTTTCCGGCCAAGGCCGACTCCCTGCGCCAGCTGGCCGCCGACGCCGGCCGCTCGCGCATCTTGGCCGGGGTGGCTTACCCCAGCGACGTCGACGCCGGCTTCGAGCTGGGCCAGCGCGTGGCCGCGGCCGTGCTGGAGCGCGCCAAAACCGACAGCTGCGACGCCGTCTGGAAAGGCGCTGCGCCCACCCAGGCCACCCTCTGGCACGACAAGCGCGCGCCCGTGGCGCCCATGCGCGGGCACTGGCGGCCGTTTGTGCTCACCTCGGGCCGGCAGTTCCGCCCCGGTCCGCCGCCCGACTACACTGCCGACATGCAGGAGCTAAAAATGGCCAAGCGCACGCCGGCCACCATGGGCCGGGCCTTCTACTGGGCTTCCAACGACTACTGGGGCGAGATGCTGAACCGGAAGCTGTTCGAAACCGGCCAATACCTTGACGCCCCCCGTGCCGCCCGGGCCTACGCCCTGCTCAGCGTGGCCGCCTTCGACGCCGGCGTGGCCTGCTGGGACGCCAAGTTCTCGTACTGGGGCATTCGGCCCGACCAGTACGACCCGAGCTACCAGCCGGTGCTGCCCGTCACGCCGCCGTTTCCGGGCTACCCGTCGGGGCACGCCACGCTCTCCTGCGCCCGCGGCACGGTGCTGAGCTACCTCTTTCCCGAGGAAACCCAGCTCTGCGACGCCAAAGCCCACGAAGCCGCCGAGTCGCGCTTCGACGGCGGCATCCACTTCCGCACCGACAACATCGTGGGCCTCGCCCTGGGCAAAAAAGTGGGCCTCGAAGTGGTGAAGCGCGCCCGCCAGGACGGCGCCGACGCCCCAGCGCCGCGCAAAGTGGCCAGCCGGTGAAGGCATGCCAACAAAAAAGGCCGCCATGCAGAGCATGGCGGCCTTCGGTTTCTAACGATGGCTACCGCAGCACCTGCGCGCGCCACACGTTGTTGCCGGGGTTCACGTCGGGCAGCAGCTTGGTGGCGTTGAGGCGCACCTGCGTGAGGGGCGTGGTGGAATTGTAGCGGAAGGTCCAGGTGCCGCCGCGCTGCCAGATTTCGACGGGCAGCTTCACGCGGGTGGTTTTGCCGTTGGTTTCGGTCACGTCGGCCGTCACGGGCATGGCGGCCTGGCCGCGGTTTTCGAGGGTGATGAGGGCGCCCTGGGCGGGGTCCTGGTTCACGTAGGCCACGGTGGTCACGGCCTGGTCCAGAATCCAGTTGTTGTACACCCACTCGCGCCAAAACCAGCTCAAGTCTTCGCCGCTGGCCTCGTTCATGGTCCGGAAAAAGTCCTTGGGCTGCGGGTGCTTGAAGGCCCAGCGCTTGATGTATGTGCGGAAAGCGTAGTCGAACCGCTCCTCGCCCAGGATTTCCTCGCGCAGCAAAAACAGGCCGTAGCCCATCTTGCTATACGCCGCAAAGCCCAGGTTGCGCGACTGCGTCACGTCGGGCACGGTGTAGGGCGGGTCGGTGGCGGGGTCGAGAATGCCGCGCACCAGCCCGCCCACCAGGCGCGTGGTGTCGTTCAGCAGCTTGGCGTACTCGCCGTTGTTGAAGGCCTGCGACGACAGGATGTTGATGAACGTGTTGAAGCCCTCGTCCATCCACGGGTATTTGCGCTCGTTCGAGCCCACTATCATCGGAAACCAGTTGTGGCCGAATTCGTGGTCCGTCACGCCCCACAGGCTGGCTTTGCGCGCTTTGGCCCCACAAAACACAATGCCCGGGTACTCCATGCCGCCCACCACGCCGGCCACGTTGGTGGCCACGGGGTAGGTGTATTCGTACCACTGCTTCGAGTTGAATTCGATGCTCTTTTTCACGTACTCCGTCGAGCGGTTCCAGGCCGTGTCCTGGGCCGATTCCACGGGGTAGAACGACATGGCCAGCGACTTGCGCCCGCTGGGCAGGTTCATCTTGGCCGCGTCCCACACAAAGGCCGCCGAGGCGGCCCAGGCCACGTCGCGGGCCCGCTGGCAGCGGAAGTGCCAGCTCAGGCGGCCGCCCTTGCCAGCGGGCCGCGAGCCGGGCTGCGTCACCTCGTCCACCGAGCGCACGATGACCGTTTGGTCGGAGCCGGCGGCCTTGGCCAGGCGGCTTTGCTGGGCGCTGGTCAGCACCTCGGCGGGGTTCACCAGCTCGCCCGAGCCGCCCACCAGGAAGTTGGCCGGCACGTTCACGGTGTAGTCGAAATTGCCGTAATCGAGGTAGAATTCGGCCGTGAGGTAGGGCAGCGTGTTCCAGCCTTCCACGTCGTCGTACACGGCCATGCGCGGGTACCACTGCGCCACTTCAAAGATTTCGCCGTTTTTGGTGTTGAGGCGGCCCAGGCGGTCGGAGCCGTACTCGGGCACGTTGAAGCCGTAGTCGATGTGGATGCTGAGCTTGTCGCCCTTGGGCTTGAGGGCCTCGGGCAACATGATTTGCAGGCGCGTGTCGTTCACGCGGTAGTTGGCCTTCAGCTTTTTGCCGTGCAGCTCGATGCGCACGGTTTGCAGCGAGTCGCCGCCCTGGAAGCCGCGCGCCGAGTTGCCGAAGCGCCCGCCGCCCACGGGCGTGGCGGCCGCCCCGCGCGAGTCGGCGCGGTACAGGTTCTGGTCCACGTAGAGCCACACGAAGGGCAGGGCGTCGGGGCTGTTGTTGGTGTAGGTGATGTCGACGCTGGCCGTCACGCGGGCCGTTTTGTCGTCGAGGCGGGCGTTGATTTTGTAGTCGGCCGCGTTTTGCCAGTACTGGGCGCCGGGCTGGCCACCGGCCGTGCGCGTGGGCGTGGCCAGCTGCTCGATGAACGAGGGGCTAAACAGCGTGCGGGCGTCGTAGGCCGGGCCAGTTGGCACCGGGGCCTGAAACTGCGCCGCCGCCGTGCCGGCCGTCAGCAGGGCCGCGCCCAGCAGAAAGGTACACTTCATGAAAAATCGGGTGGAATAATGATAGAAAAGAACAGAAACCGTCTGTTTTCCTGCCAAAGGTAACGGCGCAGTCTTGCCCTAAGCCAGTTTTTCGCGCACCTGCTGCATCAGGCCGTTGAGGTCGGCCCCGGCCATGTCCTCCGCCGTCATAAATGGCTGCAGCTCCCCCGTTTCGGCAACCGCAAAAGCGGCCGGCAGTCGGTGCCCGCGCCACTGCGGAAAAGCCCGCCCGAACTCGTCGCGGTGCAGGAACTGCACCGGCACCGGCAGGCTTTTGATGAACGCGCGCCACTCGGGCCGCATGCTGGTGGCGCCATACGTCACGGCGCACAGCGCGCACGGGTAGGTGGCCGGCGAGAGGATTTTGTGAAACGCGTCCTTGAGGCCGGGCAGCAGGCCGGTGTCGGCGTTGTACACGAAGAGCAGGCGTTGGGGCATTTTCAAGCGTGAGCGGTTAGTAATTCGGCGCTTTGCCGGGCTATTTCCAGTTCCTCATTCGTCGGAATCACCAATATCCGGGCCCGCGACGCCGGCTCGCTCAGGTCGCGCAAGCCCGGGCTGCGCTGCTGGTTTTTCTCCTCGTCCAGCTGCAGGCCGAAGAACTCCATTCGCGCGCACACCTTCGCGCGCACCAGGGCGTCGTTCTCCCCCACTCCAGCGGTGAACACAATGGCATCCAGGCCATTGAGTGTGGCGGTGTAGGCGCCGATGTAGTGACGAATGCGGTAGGCGTACAGGTCGTAGGCCAGGGCGGCGCGGGCGTCGCCGGCGGCCAGGGCCTGCCCGATGTCGCGCATGTCGTTGGAGCCGGCCAGCCCCAGCATGCCGCTTTCCTTGTTGAGCAGGGTGCTCACCTGCTCGGCAGAATAGCCCAGCGGCCCCAGCAGGTGCAACAGCACCGAGGGGTCGAGGTCGCCGGAGCGGGTGCCCATCACCAGGCCGCTGAGCGGGCCGAAGCCCATGCTGGTGTCCAGCGACTGGCCGCCGCGCACCGCCGCCATGCTGCAGCCATTGCCCAGGTGAATGGTGATGAGCCGGGCGTCGGGGTTCTGCAGATACGCCGCCGCCTGGGCCGCCACGTACTGGTGGCTGGTGCCGTGAAAACCGTATTTGCGAATGCGCTGCTCCTCGTACAGCGCCGTGGGCAGGGCGTAGCGAAAAGCGTACTCGGGCATGGTCTGGTGAAAAGCCGTGTCGAACACCGCCACCTGCCGGGCCTGGGCAAACAGCTGCTCCGCCACTTCAATGCCCAGGTAATTGGCCGGGTTGTGCAACGGCGCTAGCGCGAATAGCCGCCGGATTTCCGCTTTCACCTCGGCCGTGATGAGCGTGGTGGCCGCAAATGCCTCGCCGCCGTGCACCACGCGGTGGCCCACCGCGGCGATTTCCGCGGGGTCCCGGATGACGCCGCCGGGCTGGGCCGTCAGCAGCCGGACTACCTCGCGCAGGCCGGCCTCGTGGTCGGACAGCGGCAGGACGAGGCGCTGCTCGGCAGTGGCGCCTTCCTGCTCAAAAACGGTGTGGCGAATGGTGGCTTCGTCCGAGCCGATGCGCTCCACCAGGCCGCTGCACACGGGCTGCTCGGCCGGCCACCTAAAGAGTTGGTACTTGATGGAGCTGCTGCCGGAATTGATGACGAAAATGTTCATGCAAAAGGTAATATGTAGCGTGGGCTCGCAGCGTCCACGCTACTGCTGCTGGCTTTGAATGGCGGTGATGACCACCGTATTAAACACGTCATCCACCGTGCAGCCGCGGCTGAGGTCGTTCACCGGCTTGTTCAGCCCCTGCAGCACGGGGCCGATGGCCAGGGCGCCGGTTTCGCGCTGCACGGCTTTGTAAGTGTTGTTGCCGGTGTTGAGGTCCGGGAAGATGAGCACGCTGGCCTGGCCGGCCACTTCCGAGTCGGGCAGCTTCTGGCGGCCCACCAGGGGGTCCACGGCGGCGTCGTACTGGATGGGGCCTTCCACTTTCAGGTCGGGGCGCTTCTGGCGCACCAGCTCGGTGGCCTGGCGCACCTTGTCCACGTCGGCGCCGGCGCCGGAGGTGCCCGACGAATACGAGAGCATGGCCACGCGCGGCTCGATGCCGAAGGCCCGGCTGCTTTCGGCCGAGGAAATGGCAATTTCGGCCAGCTGCTCGGCGGTGGGGTTGGGGTTCACGGCGCAGTCGCCGAACACAGCCACGCGGTCGGGCAGGCACATGAAAAACACCGACGACACCACCGACACGCCCGGCTTGGTTTTGATGAATTGCAGCGCCGGCCGGATGGTGTGCTGCGTGGTGTGCACCGCCCCCGACACCATGCCGTCGGCGTGCCCTTTGTACACCATCATCGAGCCGAAATAGGACACGTCGCGCAGCAGGTCGCGGGCCATGTCGTGGTTCACGCCCTTGTCTTTGCGCAGCTCGTAAAACGTCTCCACGTAGTCGGCGTAGTGCTCCGAATGCACCGGGTCAACGATGCGCAGGTGGCCGGCGGGCAGACTCAGGCCCAGGCGTTTGGCCGAGGCCGCCACTTCGGCCGGGTCGCCGAGAATGGTGAGGTCCACAATGTCCTGGTGCAGCAGCTGGGCGGCGGCCCGCAGAATGCGGTCGTCGTTGCCTTCGGGCAGCACAATGTGGCGGCGCGAGCGTTTGGCCCACTGCAGCAGCCGGTACTGGAACATGTGCGGCGTAATGCCCTCGGATTGGAAGCTGACCAGCTTTTCTTCCAGGGCCCGCACATCCACGTGCCGCCCGAAGGTGCCGATGGCCAGCTGCACCTTCTTGGGGTTGTCGGGCGAGATGCGCGAGCGGATGCCCGCCACGCGGGTGGTGGTTTCGAAGGTGCCCGTGGGCACGGCCAGAATGGGCACCACGTTGGGCAGGCCTTCCAGCAGGCGCATGATGGGCGGGTCGGGCTCGGAGCCGGCCGTGAGCACGATGCCGGCCACGCGCGGGTAGCTGGCCGACTGGTTGGCCTGCAGCGCGGCCACAATGATGTCGCCGCGGTCGCCGGGCGTCACAATCAGCACGTTGTCTTTGAGGTAGTTCAGAAACTGCGGCACCTGCATGGCCCCGATGACGTAGTTGTCGACCTGGCTGCCCAGGCCTCCCTCGCCAAACAGCAGCTTGCCGCCCAGCCCGGCCTGGATTTCGCGCATGGTGGGGTGCAGCAGGTTGGGCTCTTCGGGGATGACGGCCAGCAGCACCTCGGCCGGCAGCTGGGCCCGGAGCAGCGCCTGCACGTCGTCGGCCTGGGCGGGGGCCACACGGTTGGCCACCACCAGCAGCACCGGCACCTCGCGCCCCTCAAAGCTGCGCAGCAGCGTCAGCGCCGCGCTCACCAGCTGGGCCGTGCTTTTGCCTTCGCCCGACACCAGCAGCACCACCGGCACGCCCAGGTTCTTGGCAATGGACACGTTGGCGTCGAACTCAATGGCGGTGCCCGGCCCCAAAAAGTCGCTGCCCTCCACCACCGTAAAATCGCGCGTGTCTTCCCAGTGCTTGAATTTGCGGATGACGGCGTCAATCAGCTCGCCCTGGGCATCGGCTTCCAGCAGCCGCAACGCCTCCTGGCGCGTGTAGGCGTAGGTATCGGCGTAGGGCAGCCCCAGCTTGAAGTACTGGTCAATGGTGTCAATGTGCGGGTCGAGGCCCTGGCCAGGGTCGTAGTCGATGATGGGCTTGAAGTAGCCCACTTGGCGGGCTTTGCCCAGCAGCATGTTCACCAAACCCAGGGCCACCAGCGACTTGCCGCTGTTGGGCTCGGCGGCGGCGATAAAAACAGCTTTCGTCATAGCACAAGGTAACGCGCCAATAGGGCCCGGTGTTGGCGGGACCGATGACGCCGGGCCGCCGTTTGGTGCTGGGTGATGATGAGTGCCAGCCAAATCGGCGGCGCCGTCAGCCACAAACAACGCCACAAAAAAACCGGCGCAACGGCCGGGCTCTCGGGAGCAGCTTTAGTGTACCTGCAGCTTGGCGTAGGTGTAGGTCGTGCCCGGTTTTTTGCCGGTCCACATCTTCTTTTTCAGCAGCAAAGCTGAGTTAGAAAGCCACCGAACTTCTTCCGGCTCCCAACTCATTGGGTCTACCGATGGCTCTATTTTCCAGACTTGCCGCCAGCGGCCGTTTTCGAGCCGGTACAGCTGAATGGCATTGGGAAAGTATCCAACTTCAATGCCCGAAGAAGCAACCACCATGCTTCGCATATCCGGCGAATACTCAGGCAAACTAGGCAGGTCCAGCCTCTGTCCGTTCTCACCCACTAGGTGCACCTGAAATGCTTCCCAGTACCGCCCCTCCACTACGTGGTATTTCAGGCTCGCAACCAGGCCACGGTAACTGAACTCCGCTTGGTCATCATTATCAGTGCCAACGCCTTTGTCCTGAAAAATCACTTTGCCTTTTACTGTCGGAATCACAATGCATCCTTTCTGCTTCTTCAGCGGAAACGTTGCGACCGGCTTCGTCACAATTGCCGCCTTCCTGGCCTCCAGATACGCTGCTTTGGTCAGCGGGCTAAACGTCACTTTCCCCGTTGGCGGCCCAACAGCAGCCAGTTTCAATAGCAGCGGTAGCAACAAAGTCAGCAAGGGTTTCATAAAATACTTCGGGCGTGAATGCCGCGCCAAGGTACTGCCGCGCCCATCTTTGCGAACATGTCCGCTCCTGCTACCCCCCTGCCCTACCTCGTTTTCGATTTCGACAGCACGTTTACTCAGGTCGAAGGCCTGGACGAGCTGGCCGACATCGCCCTGCAAGGCCACCCCGACCAGGCCAACGTCGTCGGCCAGATTAAGGCCCTCACCGACCAGGGCATGGCCGGCGAAATCGGCTTCCAGGAGTCGCTGAGCAAACGGCTGGCCCTGCTGGGCGCCAACGAGCGCCACCTGACGCCGCTCATTGCCCGCCTCAAAACCAAAGTGAGCGAGAGCATTCAGCGCAACGCCGCTTTCTTCCGGCAGTTCGCCGACCGGATTTACGTGGTGAGCAGCGGCTTCCGCGAGTTTATTGAGCCGGTGGTGGCCGAGTTCGGCATCGCGCCCGACCACGTACTGGCCAACACCTTCACCTTCGACGCGCAGGGCAACATCACCGGCTGCGACCCCGGCAACGTGCTGAGCCGCGACGGCGGCAAAATCCGCCAGCTGGTGCTGCTCGATTTGGACGGCCCCGTGTACGTGCTCGGCGACGGGTATACCGACTACCAAATTCGCGAAGCCGGCCTGGCGCACCGCTTCTACGCTTACACCGAGAACGTTAGCCGCCCCAGCGTGGTGGCCCAGGCCGACGAGGTGCTGCCCACCTTCGACGAGTTTTTGTACCAACTAAGACTGCCCATGACTCTTTCGTACCCCAAAAACCGCATCAAGGTGCTCCTGCTGGAAAATCCGGACGCCCGCGCCGCCGAGCTGTTCCGCCAGGAAGGCTACCAGGTGGAAGAAGTGAAAGGCGGCCTCGACGAAGACGAGCTCATCGCGCGCATCGAGGGCGTGAGCCTGCTCGGCATTCGCTCCAAAACCCAGGTGACGCAGCGCGTGCTCGATGCCGCCAACCGCCTCATCGGCATCGGCGCCTTCTGCATCGGTACCAACCAGATTGACCTGGTGGGGGCCATGAAAAAGGGCGTGGCCGTGTTCAACGCGCCTTTCTCCAACACCCGCTCGGTGGTGGAGCTGGCCCTGGGCGAAATCATCGTGCTGGCCCGCCGCATTCCGGAAAAGAACCCCAAGATGCACGCCGGCGAATGGGACAAGTCGGCCAACGGCTCGTTTGAGATTCGCGGCAAGACGCTGGGCATCGTGGGCTACGGCAACATCGGCTCGCAGCTGAGCGTGGTGGCCGAGGCCGTGGGCATGAAGGTGGTGTACTTCGACGTGGCCGAAAAGCTGCAGCTCGGCAACGCCGTGAAGTGCCGCACCCTGGACGAGCTGCTGGCCCAGGCCGACGTGGTGACGCTGCACATCGACGGCCGCCAGGAAAACACCCGCTACATCGGCGCCCGGGAATTTGCGCTGATGAAACAGGGCGCCCTGTTTCTCAACAACGCCCGCGGCCACGTGGTGGACGTGCCCGCCCTGGCCGCCGCCCTGCGCAGCGGCCACCTCGGCGGCGCGGCCGTCGACGTGTTCCCGTATGAGCCCAAAACCAACCACGAAACCTTCGAAAACGAGCTGCGCGGCCTGCCCAATGTGTTGCTCACGCCCCACATCGGCGGCAGCACGGCCGAGGCCCAGCGCAACATCGCCGAGTTTGTGCCCGAGCGCATCATGCAGTACATCAACACCGGCAACACGCAGCAGTCGGTCAATTTCCCCAACATTCAGCTGCCCACGCAGCAGGCCCACCGCCTCATCCACATCCACGCCAACGTGCCCGGCGTGCTGGCCAACATCAACAACGTGCTGGCCCAGCACCACGTCAACATCCTGGGCCAGTACCTCAAAACCAACGAGCACATCGGCTACGTGATTACGGACATCGACCGGCAGTACGACCAGGAGGTGATTCAGGCCCTGCGCGCGGTGGAGCACACCATCAAGTTTCGGGTGCTGTACTAGGAATGAACAACCAGATTTTTGGCCGGACCCCGGCTTGCGGCTTTTCACTCAAAGGCCGCAAGCCGGGGTTTTGCATTGCCGTAGCGGCGAGCGTGTTGGGGTTGGCACCGGCAAAAGCGCACCTCGTCGGCCGCGGAGGCTGATTGGCAGATTGGGCGCGCTTTCTGGCTGGTGCGGTCCTTACATTCACGTCAATACGCTGCCGCAGCAGCCGGGCTTAAACTTCCGGTGCCCGGTGCCGTCAACCGACCTCTTCATCTGGGCGCGGGCCCACAACCGCTTTCTATGCCACGACACCTTTACTTCCTGCCGTTTTTCCTGCTGGCGCTTCCGGGGCTGGCTCAGTCCCAAATCACCCCCATCGTCAGCTCCTGGGTGGTGAACACCACGGGCGCTACCGGTTTTGGTGGCATTCTGAGCAACGTGCAGCGGGTACAATACTCTGCCGGCAACGTGTACATCACTTGCACCGGCGTGCCGAGCTACACCATCGGCCCCTGGCCCATGAACCCCAACTCGGCCACCAACCAGAACTTCGTGTTCAAAATCACGCGCACGCCCACGCCCAACACCGGCACGGCCACCGCCACGCCCCTGGGCCACACCGGCATCTGGAGCAACGGCGTGAGCATCTTCAACGCCAAGGACGCCATGAGCTACAACAACGCGGGCGTGTGGAACCAGAACGCCATTGTGGTGGAAGGGCCCAGCTTCGATTCCTGCCTGGGCCACCCCGCCGGCAACGGCGAGTACCACCACCACCTCAACCCGCGCTGCCTCTACAACGACCACGACAGCAGCCGCCACTCCCCCATCATCGGCTTCGCCTTTGATGGCTACCCCATCTACGGGGCCTACGGCTACGCCAATGCCAACGGCACGGGCGCCATCCGGAGCATGCGCACGTCCTACCGCTTCCGCAACATCTCGGCCCGCACCACCCTGCCCGACGGCTCTGCCGCTCCCTCGGCCGGCCCGGCCATCAACGCGGCCAAGCCGATGGGCTACTACATCGAAGACTTTGAATACGTGGCCGGCCGCGGCGACTTGGACAGCCACAACGGCCGCTTTTGCATCACGCCGGAGTACCCGCAGGGCACCTATGCCTACTTCGTCACCATCAACAGCCAGTACGCCGGCGCCTACCCCTACACGCCCGGCCCCACCTACTACGGCGTGATTCCGGCCGGCGCCACGGGCCCGCAGTCGGGCCACGCCGTGGTGAACGAGCCCGTGACCACCTACGTGGTGACGGCCACTTTCGTGGCCGCCGGGGTGCAGCTGCAAACCTACCCCAACCCGGCCAGCACCACCCTCACGGTGAAGCCCGAAGGGGGCGTGGCCAACGACCTGCGCGCCACCCTCTTCAATGCCCTGGGCCAGCCCGTCACGCCCACGGCCGAGCTGCATCCGTCGGTAGAAAGCGAATTTGATTTATCGTCGCTGGCGGCCGGCGTGTACATTCTTCGGGTACAAGGCGCGGGCACTGCCGCGTCGCAAAAGGTGGTGGTGACGCGGTAAGCCGGCGCCGCACCTACAGGCGGTCGCGCACCTGGCGCAGCACCCGCTCCACTTCGTTGCGCATGTCGCCGCTGTCGGCCACGTGGTTGTTGTTCATGAAGCTGAAGGCCACCAGCCGGCCGCTTTTGGTGCGCAGGTAGCCGCACACGTTCAGGTTGTTGCTCAGCGTGCCGGTTTTGCCCCACACCCAGGGGCCGGCGGCGTCGTGGTAGCGCTTGCGGAGGGTGCCCTGCCCCCCGCCGGCCGCCAGCAGGCTCAGCAAGCGCCGCTCGGGCACCTCTTGGTGCAGGCGGAGCAGCAGCGCCGTGAGGGAGCGGGGCGTGACGAGGTTGAGCCGCGAAAGCCCCGAGCCATCCACCCACACCACGGGGTCGGGCAGGCCGCCGAGGAAGTTTTTGCGGGCGTAGCGAATCACGCGGCCGGTGCTGAGCGAGTCGTGGCTGCCGATTTTGGTGCTGCACATCAGCAGGAGTTGCTCGGCGAGGAAGTTGTCGCTCACGCGCAGCATGCGGCGGTAAAGGGAGTCGACGCGCAGCCCGTGCAGGGTGCGAATAGAATCCGGGCCCGGGCGCGGGCGCCAGGCGGCGTTGGCCGTGGCCCGGCGCAGGGTGTCGCCCAGCAGCCGCAGCATCAGCCCCCGGCTGGTGACGAAGGGCGTTTCATCGACCCATTTTTTGGTGGAGGGCAGCACGTAGAAGCGGTTTTCGCGGGGGTCGCGCAACACGTGGGTGTCCTTGTCGAGGCCTGGCGTGAGCAGGTCGGAAGTGGCCGGGCCCACCAGCGGCACGAAATAGCGCGGCAGCACCCGCACGCGCGGCATGGCCGGGGCCACGGCCCGCGTGGCGGCCGTGCCGCCGGCCCGCGGCTTGGCGGGCGCGGGCGCGGCGGCGTAGAAGCGCACGGTGTGCCCGTAGATGGGAAATGCCCCGCGCTCGGGCTGGAAATAGTAGCCATAGTCGTCCCAGGTCCAGCTGGGGCCGAAGGGCGTCACGCATTTGATGTCGCAGTAGGCCAGCACTTTCTCGGGGCGGTTCAGCAAAAAGCTGTAGGCGCGGCGGCTGGGCACGTCGCCGTGCAGCAGCGTGGGGTCGCCGGTGCCCTGGAAAAACAGCGTGTCGCGGCGTGAGAAGTAGCGCAGGCTCGGCAGCGAATCACCGAGCAGGTGCAGCCCGGCATAAAAGCTGAACAGCTTCATGTTGCTGGCCGGGGTGAAGTATTTGGCTTCTTGGTAGCCGTAGAACGGCTTCGTGCTGTCGGCATAGGCCAAGCTCAGGCCCACCTGGTGCTGGCGCAGGATGGCCGAGCTATTCAGCAACGAATCGAGCCAGGGCAGCGGCCGGCCCGGCGCCGTGGCGGCGGTGGCCGGCGGGGTGGTGGCGGTTTGCGCGCAAGCCGGCAGCTGGGTGGCCCCCAGCGTCAGCAGCAACAGAAAATACAGGGAACGTAGCATCGGCCGCAACTTACGCAACAGACACGGTCGGGGAGGCTTTTATGGCCCAAATCATGCTTGGCGCCCAAAAATCGGCCGAATAAAACGGCCGCCATTGGGCCCGGTGGCGGCTCCCGTAACGGCGGGCGGCCACTGACTGGCTTCTTCGCGCAGCCAGCCTGCCGCCCGCCGTTGCGGCTAGGCCAGCACGGCCTCTGCTTCGGGCACCGCCAGCGGTGCGCTGGCCGCGGCAGCGCCCAAGCCATCGAGCGCCTGCGCCAAATCCGCAATGAGGTCGTCGGCGGCCTCCAGGCCAATGGAGAGGCGCAGCAGGCTGTCGGCAAAGCCGGCGGCGCGGCGCTGCTCGGCCGGGATGGCCGTGTGCGTCATCGAAGCCGAATGGCACACCAGGCTCTTGCCGCCGCCCAGGCTCACGGCCAGCTTGAAGTAGTTCAGGCTGGTGGCAAGTTGCGTGGCCGCGTCCACGGTGTCGTCTTTCAGCACCAGCGCGATGATGCCGCCAAAACCGTCGGGCTGCTGCTGCCGGGCCAGGCCGTGGTTGGGGTGCGATTCCAGCCCGGGGTAATACACAGCCTGGATTTCGGGGCGGCTTTGCAGGAAGCGGGCCACCTGCAGGGCCGCGCTGCAGTGCCGGGCAATGCGCAAATGCAGGGTTTCGAGCCCGCGAATCACCAAAAACGAATCGAACGGCCCCAGTATGGCCCCCGAGGCGTTTTGAATGAACTGGATTTGCTTGCCCAGCTCTTCGGTAGCTGCCACCACGGCGCCGGCAATCAAATCGGAATGGCCGCCCAAATACTTGGTGGCGCTGTGCACCACCAAATCGGCGCCCAGCAGAATGGGCTGCTGCAGCACGGGCGAAGCAAAGGTGTTGTCGACGCACAGCCAGGCACCGGCGGCGTGGGCCAGCTCGGCCAGCCCGGCAATGTCGGAGACTTTGAGCGTGGGGTTCGAGGGCGTCTCCAGCCACACCAGCTTGGTGCGCTCGGTGATGGCGGCCTGCACCTGGGCCAGGTCGGCGGTGTCGCAATACACGATGTCGATGCCGAAACGGCGGTACACGTGCTCAAACAGGCGGAAGGCCCCGCCGTAGATGTCGTCGATGGCCACAATCTGGTCGCCGGTCGAGAGCAACTTCAGCACGGCATCGATGGCGGCCATGCCGCTGGCAAAGGCGTAGGCCGAATGGCCGTGCTCGAGGCCGGCCAGCAGCTGCTCCAGGGCGCTGCGGGTGGGGTTGGCGGTGCGGGAGTAGTCGTAGCCCTTGTGCACGCCCGGCGACTCCTGCACGAAGGTACAGGTCTGGTATATCGGCACCGCGAGGGCACCGGTTTGTTCGTCGACGGGAAAGGACTGAATGAGGCGGGTGGAGGCTTGCATGAGGCAATGAGCGTTTTGTGGCTGAGACGAAAACGCACCCGGGTACCTAAGCACTTTCAAGATTTCTTACCGAAAGGGCACAAAAAAAGCCCTTCCGACAAGTCAGAAGAGCACCACCGCTGCAGTCGGGGAACATCTTGTAGACTTATCTTCTCCTGAACCGGCCGAAACTGATTCAGAACAGGATTTAGCACCTGGTATTGCTACTGGTTGCTAAGGCATCGCAGGGCCTGTCCCTCCGCCTTTCTTGATAAGTGCCCCGATTAGGGAGCGTGCCGCAAAGATAGCGGCGGCCTGAAACGACGCAAGCGAGGGAGTGGAAAAAATAATCAGCACTTCCTGCAGAGCGCAGCGAAGCATCTCGCGTGTGGTAGTAATTTAATTGATATTAGTTGAAGCAGGCGAGATGCTTCGCTGCGCTCTGCATGACGTTCCGTTATCAGCCGGCCGCCCTCCCCTACCGCTCAATGTGCTTCACCTTGGCCTCGTCCAGGTCCAGTTGGGCTTCCTGCTGGCGCAGCACTTCGTCGTCGAAGCTGTCGTGGTGGCGCAGGTGGGCCAGGGCCTCGCGCTCCACGTTCAGCACATCGAGCAGCACGAGGTGGTACTGGCGCAGGGCGTCGCGGCCGGCCTGGTCGGTTTCCAGCGCGTTGAGGGTGCGGGTGGTGAGGTTGATTTCGGTTTGCATGCGCTGCTGCAGGCGGGCAATCAGCTCGTTGGCTTCCGTTTCGGCGGCGTAGTGGCGCTGCAGGTGCTTCACGGCCGCGGTGCGCAGGTGCAGGCGCACGCCGGCTTCCTGCTCTTCGAGGGGCATGCGGTCGTCGCGCTCGGCAATCCGGGTGAAGCGGATGATGGCCGGCAGCGTGAGCCCCTGCAGCACCAGCGTGACCAAAATGACCACAAATGTGATGAACAGAACGAGGTTGCGCTGCGGGAACTGCAGGCCGTCGTTGGTCATCAGCGGCACCGATAGCGCCGAGGCCAGCGACACCACCCCGCGCATGCCCGCCCAGCCCAGCACCAGCGTGCCCTGCCAGCCGGGGCTGGGCTCGGCATTGCGGATGCTTTTGCTCAAATAGCGCGGAATGAACGCCGCCGGGTACATCCACAGCAGCCGAATGACAATGACCAGCCCGCTCATCAGCAAACCGTAGGCAATGCCTTGCTGCAAAGAGTATTCGCCCAGCCCTTCCACCGCAATGGGCAACTGCAGGCCAATGAGAATGAACACCAGCCCATTCAGCACGAAGCTCACGCTGGCCCACACGCTGTTGGCCTGCAGGCGGGTGTTGGCGTCGAACACCCGGTGCGACAGGTGCGAAAGCAGCAACCCGCCGCTCACCACCGCCAGCACGCCCGAAAAGTGGAATTCCTCGGCCAGCAAATACATCACGTAGGGCGCCATGAAGGTGAGCACCGTGTTGATGCTGGGCGTGGTGGGCAGGTACTTGTGAATGAGGTAGAAGCCGTAGGCCACGCCCAGCCCCACCGCCAGCCCCATGCCGCTCACCAGCAGAAAGCTGGTGGCCGCCTCCTGCCACACAAACACGCCCGACGACACCGCCAGCAACGCAAACCGAAACACAATCAGGCTGCTGGCGTCGTTAATCAGGCTCTCACCTTCCAGAATAGCCGTCACCCGCCGCGGCACCTTGATGCCGCGCAGCACTGAAGTGGCCGCCACTGCATCGGGCGGCGAAATGATGCCCCCGAGCAGGAACCCCAGCCCCAGCGTAAACCCCGGAATGACGGCCCGCGCCACGTAGGCCACAATGGCCGAAGTAAAGGCCACCAGCCCAAACGCGAGCAGCCCAATGGCCCGACGCCAGCGCCAGAAATCGTTCCAGGAGGTGGTCCAGGCCGCCTCGTAGAGCAGCGGCGGCAGGAAAATCAGGAATATTAAATCGGGCGCAATGGCCACCCGCGGCAGGCCGGGCACAAAGCTGAGCGCCAGCCCACCCAACACCAGAAAAATGGGGTAGGAAATGCGCAGCTGCTGCGCCAGCATCACCAGCAGAAACACGACGAACAGCAGGCCGAGAACGAGGAGCAGGGTTTCGTGCAACATGGGGCCGGGTTGTATTTACCAGCCCAAAGAAACACCCGGCCGCGCCAGCCAACGAAACGGCTTGCCCAAGCGCGCTGTGCTTCAGCGGGCGCGACGAAGCAGGATGACGAAACGCTTGGGCGCGTTCTATTCTACCGGTGCCACAGCTGGCGGCCCGCCGTGGGCCGCTTGGGCCGGTCGAAAAGCACCACGTAGAGCACGCCCAGCAACGGCGTGAGCAGCAAGGCCGTGAGCAGGCGCAAGTGCCAGTAGTGCACCGGGCTCAGGCCCCAGCTCTGGACGAGGTGATTGATGAAATGTGCCATAAACTAAATGTATTAATTCCCAGCAACTTTTGCAATCGTTTGCGGAAATACCCGCCTCTTTTTTGCGGGCCGTCACGGGCTAGCCGCGGCGGCATTGGTGGCCCGGCCGCGCATTTTTTTCCGCCATCCCAACTTTGGGCGCCGTACTTTTGACTCCCGTCATGCCCGAACGCTCCAACCCCTCCCCCAGCGCGTCGGCAGCGAAATACATTTTCGTTACCGGCGGCGTCACTTCTTCACTCGGCAAAGGAATCATTTCCGCTTCGCTGGCCAAGCTTCTGCAGGCCCGCGGCTTCCGAGTCACCATCCAGAAGTTCGACCCTTACATCAACATCGACCCCGGTACGCTGAACCCGTACGAGCACGGCGAGTGCTACGTGACCGACGACGGCGCCGAAACCGACCTCGACCTCGGCCACTACGAGCGGTTCCTGAACACGCCCACCTCGCAGGCCAACAACGTCACCACCGGCCGCATCTACGACCACGTCATCCGCCGCGAGCGCGAGGGCGCCTTCCTCGGCAAAACGGTGCAAGTGGTGCCCCACATCACCGACGAAATCAAGCGGCGCATGCTGCTGCTGGGCCAGAACGGCCAGTTCGACGTGGTGATTACCGAAATCGGCGGCTGCATCGGCGACATCGAGAGCCTGCCTTTTGTGGAGGCCGTGCGCCAGCTGCGCTGGGAGCTGCCCGAGAATGATTCGCTGGTCATTCACCTTACGCTGCTGCCTTTCCTGAAGGCCGCCGGCGAGCTTAAAACCAAGCCCACCCAGCACTCGGTGCGCGACCTGCGCGAGGCCGGCCTGCAGCCCGACATCCTGGTGTGCCGCTCCGAGCACCCGATTCCGATGGAAATGCGGCGCAAAATCGCGCTGTTCTGCAACGTCAAAATCAACTCGGTCATCGAAAGCCTCGACGCCGACAGCATCTACTCGGTGCCGCTGCTCATGCGCAAAGAGGGCCTGGACGAGCGGGTGATTAAGCGCCTGAAGCTGACCGGTGGCGCCCAGCAGCCGGATTTGGAGGCGTGGAAGGACTTTCTGGGCAAGCTGAAAAACCCGACCGAGGAAGTGACCATCGCCCTGGTGGGCAAGTACGTGGAGCTGCCCGACGCCTACAAGTCCATCAACGAGGCCTTTGTGCACGCCGGCGCCCAAAACGAGTGCAAGGTGACGGTGCGCAGCATCCAGTCCGACCACGTGACGCCCGACAACATTGCCGGCCTGCTGCACGGCTGCGACGGCGTGCTGGTGGCCCCCGGCTTCGGCGAGCGCGGCTTCGAGGGCAAGATTGCCGCCGTGCGCTACGTGCGGGAAAACAACATTCCCTTCTTCGGCATCTGCCTGGGCATGCAGGTGGCCGTGGTGGAATACGCCCGCCACGTGCTGGGCCTGCTCGACGCCAACTCCACCGAGATGGACGCCCTCACGCCCAACCCCGTCATTGCCATGATGGAGGAGCAGAAAAACATCACCCAGAAAGGCGGCACCATGCGCCTGGGTGCCTACGCCTGCGACCTGCGCCGCGGCTCGAAAGCGGCCAAAGCCTACGGCCGCAACCACATCAGCGAGCGGCACCGCCACCGCTACGAGTTCAACAACCAGTACCTGCCCCGCTTCGAGGAAGCCGGCCTGCAAGCCACCGGCACCAACCCCGAAACCGGCCTGGTGGAGGTGATTGAGCTGCCCAGCCACCCGTGGTTCGTGGCCGGTCAGTTCCACCCCGAGCTGAAAAGCACCGTGGAGCAGCCCCACCCGCTGTTCGTGCGCTTCGTGCGGGCCGCCATTCAGCACCGCAAGGGGTAGGCAGGTTTCAAAGCAATTGCAGACGCCTGTCCTCCTGAACGCAGCGAAGGACCTTATCACGTCAAAACGGTTTGTGGTAATTCTTTTTACCCAAGCGCGATAAGGTTCTTCGCTGCGCTCAGGAGGACAGGCGTCTGCAATTATTTATTCCTCTTTTTCATTCTTCATTAAGCGCAGCGTCCCGCCGTACCTTTGCCCCTTCGCAACTTTAACATCGTAATGGATAGAAATCAAGCAACCGGCCTGTTCCTTATCTCGGCCTTGCTCCTCGTGTACCTGTTTTTCTTCAGCCCGAAGAAGGACGAGAAAGCCGCCGGCAAAACGCCCCCGGCCACTACTGCGGCGGCCACGCCAGCCGCGGCTCCGGCCGCCGCCGCGCTGGCGCCCGAAACCGCCCTCGACACCACGGCCGGCCCGGCCCAGGACCTGCACCTGACCAACGCCAACCTCGACGTGACGCTCTCGACGCGCGGCGGCCGCGTGACGGCCGTGCGCCTGCTGAAGTACAAGACCTTTTTCGGCCAGCCGTTGGATTTGTTCGACGCCAAAAGCGCCCGCATGGACACCCGCTTCCGCACCGTCGACGGCAAAAGCATCAAGTTTTCGGACCTGAATTTTCAGGCTGCACCCTCGCAAGCCAACGGCGCGTCGGTGCTCACGTTCACGGCGCCCGTGGCCGGGGGGCAGATTGTGCAGACCTACTCGCTGCCCGCCAACAGCTTTGAGGTGAAGTACGACCTGCGCCTGGTGGGCTTGGAGCGCACCGTGGCCCAGGAGCCGCTCACCTTCAGCTTCGTGGACCAGGTGCGCCAGACCGAGCAGGACCTCAAGCAGAACCGCAACCACACCACCATCAACCATTACCTTGCCGCTGGCGACCAGGGCGCCCTGGCCGAAGCCAGCGAGAAGCCCGAGGAATTCAAAGCCGGCGGACCGGTGAAATGGGCGGCGCACAAGCACGACTTTTTTGTGGCCGGCCTAATTGCCGACCAGCAGCCTTTCGCTGGCGGCGCGTTCAATTCGAACGTGAACCTGGAAGACCCCAAAACCATCAAAACGCTGAGCAGCACGCTCTCCATTCCGGTGGCCGAGGTGGAGCAGGGCCGCGGCCAGTACCGCTTCTATTTCGGCCCCAATGCCTTCAACACCCTGAAGGAAGTGGCGCCGGAGTTCGACCGCAACGTGTACCTCGGCTGGGGCTTGTTTCGCTGGGTAAACCGCTTCGTGGTGCTGCCCGTGTTCCATTTCCTGGAGCAATACATCAGCTCCTACGGCATCATCATCCTGCTGCTGGTGGTGCTCATCAAGCTGGTGACCTGGCCCCTGACCTACAAGACCTACGAAAGCCAGGCCCGCATGAAAGTGCTGAAGCCCGAGCTCGACGAGCTGAAGGCCAAGTACGGCGACGACCAGACCAAGGTGCAGCAGGAGACCATGAAGCTCTACCAGACCTTCGGCGTGAGCCCGCTGAGCGGCTGCGTGCCCACGCTGCTCACGCTGCCCATCCTGTTTGCCATGTTCCAGTTCTTCCCCAACGCCATTGAGCTGCGTCAGCAGAGTTTCTTGTGGGCCAAGGACTTGAGCTCCTACGACGTGTTTGCCAAACTGCCTTTCTACATCAAGTGGTACGGCGACCACATCAGCATGTTCACGCTGCTCATGACGGCCTCCACGCTGGTGATGACCTGGCAGAGCAACCAGATGAACACGGCCATGCAGGGCCCGATGAAGACGTACAGCTACCTGATGCCCATCATCTTCCTGTTCGTGCTGAACAGCTTTGCGGCCGGCCTCACCTGGTACTACTTCGTGTCGAACGTCATCACTTTCGCGCAGCAGGCCATCACCCGTGGCCTGGTAGATGACACCAAGATTCGCGCCCAGCTCGAAGCCAACAAAATCAAGAACAAGGACAAGAAGCCCAGCGGCCTGCAGGGCCGCATTGCCGAAGCCATGAAGGCCGCGCAGGAGCGCGAAGCCCAGGCCAAGCGCAAGTCGTAATCTTTCCCGTCATCCGGAATGGGTGGCGGGCCAAAACCGGCAGAACGAAGACCATAGGCACGGTTTTCGTTCTGCCGGTTTTTTGTTTGCCTACATTCACGCGGCAATTCCTTTTATACCCCCCCGTCATGCGCCATTTCGCCCTGCTGCTGTTCCTGTTTGCTTTCGGCCTCGCGCTGCCCGCCTGCGCCCAAAAAGTCGCCTCCAAAACCCAGAAGGTGAAGGTAAAAAAGGCCAAAAGCAGCACAAAGCCCGTGGCTGCCGCCAAGCCCGCGGCCGAGGAAAGCCCGGTCATCACCTTCGAGCGGACGCCCTGCTTCGGCACTTGTCCGGCCTACCGCATGCAGGTGTTTGCCGATGGGCGCGTGCTGTACGAAGGCCGGCGCGGCGTGCCGTTTGTGGGCCAGAAAGAGCTTAGGCTGTCCAAAGCCGCTGTCGACGACTTGCTGCGCCAGGCCAAGGAAGCGCATTTCGACCAGTTTGCTGAGCAATACACCCAGCACACCACCGACCTGCCCAGCACCATCATTGGCGTGCGGCAGGCCAACGGCCAGCTCAAAGTGGTGCGGGTAGAAGAAGGCGAACCCGAAAACGTGCGGCAGCTCGTCACCTATTTCGGGCACCAGTTCGACCCGTTGGTTCAGTCCACCGCGGCCGACAGATAAGACGTGCCCCAGCTGCGGGCCGGCTCATTTTCCTTCCGAAGGCGCGGGCTTGAACACCGTGCGAAACGCCTTCAGCGCCGCCGGATGGTAGATGGTGGCGTGCGACTCCTGCGGCATGGCCTCGGAATAGGCAGTGATGCGCCCACCCGGTTTGCTGTTTAGCAGCTTGGCCAGCTGGCTCACGACGTCCGGGTCGCCATCGCGGCTGGTAGCCAGAAACACGGTTTTGGGCTGGCTGCTCTTGGCCGTGAACCAAGGCAACTTGCTGGCTTCTTTTGCCAGCTGGCCGTTGTTCCACCACAGGCTGGGGTCGAAGGCTAGGTAGGTGTTGAACAGTTCGGGCTCCAGCAGCAGCGTTTCGACCACGAACAAGCCCGCCAGCGACTCGCCCACGATGGCCGTTTCGGCGGTGGTGCGGTAGCGCTTTTTCACGGCCGGCATCAATTCCTCGCGCAGAAATTGACGGTAAGCAGCCGAGCCGCCCACTCGGGGGGCTATTTTCTTGTCCTTCTCGTTGGTGGTGGGCCCGGTGAGGTCGCGCCGCCGCTCGGTGTTTTCGATGCCGACCAGGATGAACGGCCGCATCGTGCCATTGCCCACCGAGACTTGCACCAAGCCGGCTACGTGCAAAAAATCCTCCTGCATGCCGCCATCCGGCATGTAAAGCACCGGCAGCTGCAGCGTAGTCGATTCGGCATAGCCCGCCGGCAGGTACACGTTGATGCGGCGCGTTTCGCCCAGCGCCTTGGAGGCAATGGTGAACGTCTGCCCCATCACCAGCGGGGCAGCTTCGGAGGCAGCACCAGCGGCTTGGCCACGCACGGCGCCCGCCCACGGCAGGGCCAGCAGCACCAGTAGAATCGACGGGCGGAGAAAGCGCATAACGAGTCAGATTAAAGGCGAAAAGGTGGGTCAGTCCTTGTGTACTCGCTCCAGCAGCAGCGTGTTCATGGGGTTGGGCGTGAGGCCGCGCACGTTGTTCTGCGTGAGGCGCACCACTTCGTCGTAATACAGGCTGATAACGGGCGACTCTTCCACCACAATGCGGTCCATGGCCTGGTAGAGGGCCGTGCGCCGGGCCACGTCCTGGGTGCGGCGGGCTTCGTCGTAGAGCCTGTCGTACTGCGCGTTCTTGAAGTGGGTTTTATCGGGGCCGCCGGGGCTGAAGTTGGGGCTGTAGAACAGCGCCAGGTAATTTTCGGCGTCGGGGTAGTCGCCCAGCCAGCTTTTGGCGAAAAAGGCCACGCGGCCGTTGTCTACTAGGTCCTGCTGCGCGGCCGACTGGTTGATGTCAATCTGGACCTGCACGCCCACGTCGGCCCATTGCTTTTGCAGGTACTCCCCTATCTCCTTGCGTTCCAGCACGGTGCTTAGGCGCAGGCGCAGCGGTTTGCCGGGGCCGTAGCCCGCGGCGCGCAGCAGTTGCCGGGCCTTTTGCGGCTGGTAGCTGTAGCCCGGCACTTCCTTCTCCGAGAAGGACGGCAAGGCCTTGGGCACGAAACCGGACGTGCCCGCCGTGCCCACCCGGTTTAGCAGATAAGTCAGCATTTCGGGCTTGTTGAGGGCGTAGTTCAAGGCCTGGCGCACGCGCTTGTCGCGCAGGGCGCGGCCCTGCACGGCCTGTTCGCCCGTCAGGTTAGCGGAGTCGAGCTGGATGCCCAGGTACTCCGTGTTCAGGTACGGCACCTTCTGCACCGTGAATTTGCCCTTGAAATCCTCCCGAATCGTGCCGTCCGGGTGCATAATCAGGTCGCGCGAACCGGCCCGGATGCCCGACAGAAAATCCAGCTTGCCCTGCATGAAGGTCAGAAATTCGGTTTTGCGGTCGGGCAGAAAGCTAATGGCCACGGCGTCCAGATAGGGCAAGGCTTTGCCCTGCCGGTCGCGCCGCCAGTAGCTGGGGTTGCGCTCGTAGAGCAGCACGTTGCCCTCGTCCCAAAGCTTGAACCGGAACGGGCCCGTGCCCACCGGGTGCTCGCGGAAGTCTTTGCCGTACTTGGCCACGGCTTCGTGCGGCACCACGTAGGCATAGGGCATGGTCAGAATGCCCAAAAACGGCACAAACGGCTCCTTCAAATGGATGCGCAGCGTGGAGTCGTTGGCCGCCACGAAGGCCGTGTCGCTGGGCGAGCCGTCGGGATTTTCCAGGATTTTGCCCCGAAAAATCCAGCCGCCGGTGCTGGCCGTGGCCGCGTCCAGAATGCGCTTGAAGCTGTAAACGAAGTCCTGCGCTTCCACTTCGCGGCCTTTGCCGCCCGGAAAAACGTCGCTGTCGTGAAAGCGCACGCCCTTGCGCAGCACGAAGGTGTAGAGGCGGCCGTCGGGCGAAATGCTATAGCGCCGGGCCAGCGCCGGAGCGGGCAGCAGGGTCGAATCCAGCTCCACCAGCCCGCTGTAGAGCTGGCCTACCGCCCACCAGTTGGCCTGGTTGCGGGCAAAAGCGGGGTCGAGCGACGAGAGGGCTTCGGGCTGGTTGTAGCGAAACACGCGGCGCTCGTCGGCGGCCGGGCGGGCCGCGTCGTGGCAGCCGGCCAGCGTTAGCAAGCCCAGCGAAAGTCCAAACCAGTTAGCCGAGAAGCCAGCCCAACGAGCCAAAAAAGGGGCCATGCGAACAGGGAAAGAATGTATCTTTGTGCAATGCTACGGCAAAAGTTATTAGTTTTTAGCTGTCGGTTGCTCGTTGTCAGTTGTTAGTTGAAAGGCCCTTAAAAAGCCCACTACCTGACGATGAAGCAACAAACCACTAACAACTGACAACGAACAACTGACAACTAGAGAGACTCATGGGAAAAATCATTGCGGTAGCCAATCAAAAAGGCGGGGTGGGCAAAACCACTACTTCCATCAACCTCGCGGCGTCCCTGGCCGCCCTGGACTACCGGACCCTGCTCGTCGACGCCGACCCCCAGGCCAACGCCACTTCCGGCGTGGGCTACGACCCCAAGGACATCCAGAACAGCATCTACGAGTGCATGGTGGACGGCATCAACGCCCAGGACATCATCCTGCCCACCAACATCCTGCCCCACCTCGACCTCATGCCCTCCCACATCGACCTGGTGGGCGCCGAGGTGGAGATGATAAACCTGCCCAACCGCGAAGAGAAAATGAAGGAGGCCCTGCGCCCCCTCGCCGAGCAGTACGACTACATCATCATCGACTGCTCACCCTCGCTGGGCCTCATCACGGTCAACGCCCTCACGGCCGCGCACTCGGTCATCATCCCGGTGCAGTGCGAGTATTTTGCCCTCGAAGGCCTCGGCAAGCTCCTGAACACCATCAAAATCATCCAGAGCCGCCTCAACACCGACCTCGAAATCGAAGGCATCCTGCTCACGATGTACGACGTGCGCCTGCGCCTAAGCAACCAAGTGGTGGAAGAAGTGCGCATGCACTTCCAGCAGTTGGCCTTCGACACCATCATCCCGCGCAACGTGAAGCTGAGCGAGTCGCCCAGCTTCGGCATCCCCGTCATCCTGCACGACGCCGAAAGCAAAGGCTCCATCAGCTACCTCAACCTGGCCCGCGAAATCGTGGAGAAAAACAGCGTGGAAGCCACCGAGGAAACCGCGGAGGACGAGCGGATTTAGTTTTAGAACGTCATGTTGAGCGAAGTCGCAGCATCTCCACTGCGCAGGTAATCAACAGATGCTATAGTAGCAGAAGTCTCTTCTGATTATTAAAGCCCAGCCAGTTCCCGATGGCTTCTTCCTCCGGACACCTGCCGCCAGATTTTCGGGTAAGCTACCGCATCTACAGCGCCGAAGAAGGCGGGCGCAAGAAGCCGCACTTCCAGGGCATCCGGTGGGATTTTGCTTACGAAGACGAGGACATAAGCCCACCAAATCAGACATTTGTGATTTGGCCGATATTCATCACACCATCTGGCGAAATGCTGCCCGAAGGTGAGCCCATGCCTAATTCTGGCTTGGCTGATATGTATATTCTAAATTCTGCTTTTCGGGAATTTCACAGCCAGCACATAAAGCTTGGTACACGGGGTTATTTCCGAGAAGGTGGGCTGAATATCGGGCCGTGCGAAGTAGTTGAGGTGCTGGCGCTGCATCAGAATCCAAAGTTGTAGTGTCATAAGCCCCAGCGGGGCGACATATCGGTAGTAATCCAAGTTTCTTCAGGTTCTCAAAGCCCCGTCGGGGCGGCATTCGTTGAACGAGGGCCGCCCCGACAGGGCTTTGCATTCGGGTCTTGCGTCTGGCTCCCCCCTCTCCTTTGGGAGAGGGGGCCGGGGGGTGAGGCGCCCGTCAGAACGTCGCCCCAAACTTCCGGCTTGCCCTTCGCTGAACTCTCCGTATTTTTGACGTTCGGTTGCCGCATGCCTTTTATGGGCCCGGCCGACGTACTATGGCTCAAGAGAGAAACGAAGAGAAATTGCAAGCTGCTTTGGCTGCTGCCGCCGCGGTGAAACGCAAGGGTGGCCTGGGCCGCGGCCTCAATGCCCTGATTGAGGGCAGCTACGAGAAAAAAGGCGACCGGCCCGGTACCGGCGACCGCCTCGTGTCGCACCCCGTCAACTCGGTGGGCTTCATCTCCGTCGAGCACATCGAGGCCAACCCCTACCAGCCCCGCACCCATTTCGACCAGCAAGCCCTGCAGGAACTGGCCGACAGCATCAAAATCCAGGGCATCATCCAGCCCGTGACCCTGCGCCAGCTCGGCACCAATTCCTACCAGCTCATCTCGGGCGAGCGCCGCCTGCAGGCCTCTAAGCTGGCCGGCCTGGAGACCATTCCCGCCTACATCCGCAAGGCCGACGACCAGCAGATGCTGGAAATGGCTTTGATTGAGAACATTCAGCGCGAAAACCTGAATGCCATCGAAATCGCCCTCAGCTACCAGCGCCTGCTGAGCGAGTGCAACCTGCGCCAGGAAGAGCTGGGCGACCGGGTGGGCAAAAACCGCTCGACCGTGACGAACTACCTGCGCCTGCTCAAGCTGCCGCCCGACGTGCAGATTGGCCTGCGCGACGCCGCCATCAGCATGGGCCACGCCCGCGCCCTCATCGGCCTCGACGACCCCAAGGCCCAGGTGGAGCTCTACCGCAAGATTGTGGCCGAAGAACTCTCCGTGCGCCGCGTGGAAGAGCTGGTGCGCAACGGCTTCGGCCGCCCCGCGCCTGAGTCGAACAGCAATGGCTCGGCCAACTCGGCTCCTGCTCAGCCGGCGGTGCCCGCCGCCGAACTGCGCCGCACCGAGCGCCACCTCACCGACCGGTTTGGCTCGCGCGTGCAGGTGCGCCCCGGCCCCAAGGGCAACGGCGAAATCAAAATCGCCTTCGACTCGATTGAGGACATGCAGCGCATCCTGCACATTCTGCATCCCTCGTAAGGCTGCCCCCGGTGGGCGGGTGGTTTTCGTAATTCAACGCGCTGGCCAACATGCGAAACCCGGGCGTTTTCCGTTAGCGGAGTTGCTATGAAGAAGTTGTATCACCACATCGCGGCCGTGCTGGTTCTGGCTGGCTCCTTGCTGGCGGGCCACAGTGGCGGGGCGCAGGTATTCAACCCGAATAACCCGACCAATCCCAACGACCCCACGGGGCGCACGCCCGCCGCTATTCTCGCCGACACCACCGAACGCCGCGACCCGGTGGTGACGCCCGAAGCCAAGCGCAGCAAGGCCGCGGCCGACTCGGCCAAGCGCACCGAGCGCATGTTCCGGGCCTTTGGCTACGAGGGCATTCGCCTCACGCGGCCCGGCAAGGCGGCCCTGCTGGCCACCATTCTGCCCGGCGCGGGCCAGATATACAACCGGCGCTGGTGGAAGCTGCCGCTGGTGTACGGCGCTTTGGGCACCGTGGTGGGCTTGGAAGTGTTTTACCAGCAGCGCTACAACGAATTTGCTGATGCCTACAATCTGGTTACGGCCGACCCCACGCTGCTCCACAGCACGCGGCTGGGCCCGCGGGCCCGTTTGTTCAACAGTGCCGACGCGCTCAACAGTGGAGTGATATTCTACCGGGGCAACCGCGACATCTTTTACCTCTACATCGGGCTGGCTTACGGCCTGCAAATCGTGGATGCGCTGGTCGACGCCCACCTCAAAGACTTCGACGTGAGCGACGACCTGGCCGTGCACTGGCAGCCCACCTTGCTGCAGGTGCCCGGCCAGGGTGCACTTTTGCCCTTCACGCCCGGCCTGCAAGTGGCGCTGCGCGTGAAATAACTTTTTAGTTGGCAGCAGTTCGTTGTCAGCTGTCAGGCCCGAGATGGCCGCAACTGCCGACCCGAAAACCGCCAACGCCCCCTGATAACTACCATGAAAATTCTTCTCATCGGCTACGGCAAAATGGGCCAGACCATTGGCGCGCTGGCCCAGCAACGCGGCCACGAAATTGCCGGCATTGTGGACCTCCACGCCAGCCAGGCCAGCATCGCCGACTTCAGCCCCGCCACGGCCGACGTGGCCATCGAGTTCACCCACCCCGATTCGGCCTTTGCCAACGTGCAGGCCTGCCTGCGCCAGGGCTTGCCGGTGGTGTGCGGCTCCACGGGCTGGCTGCATCATTTTGAAGAAGCCACGGCCCTGACCGAAGAAGTGAAGGGCAGCCTGTTCTACGCCTCCAACTACAGCGTGGGCGTGAACCTGTTTTTCCACTTCAACGAGTACATCGCGGCCAAAATGAACCAGTTTGGCGGCTACGACGTGGCGGTGCGCGAAATTCACCACACCCACAAAATCGACCAGCCCAGCGGCACGGCCCTCACCACGGCAGAGGGCATCCTGCGCCACTTCCCGGCCAAAACCACCTGGCGCAACGCCCCGGCCGAAGCCCCGGCCGAGCTGGCCATCATCAGCGAGCGCGCCGGCGAGGCGGTGGGCACGCACATCGTCACCTACACGTCGGACGTCGACACGCTGGAGCTCAAGCACGAGGCCCACAGCCGCGAGGGCTTTGCCCTGGGCGCCCTGCTGGCCGCCGAGTGGCTGCCCGGCCGCCAGGGCGTGTTCGGAATGAAAGAGCTGCTGGATTTGTAGTTGCCTCACCATTTGCCGGCCGCGGCGGGGCAATCTGGCCCGTTGCTGCCTTTCTTTGCCTGATATTCACTGCCAAGCCCAAGCTTGCCCATGTCGTTGCTCAAAACCACCCCCACCGCTGCCCCCAAGCCGCCCAAAACGAAAACCCGCGAATGGGCCGATTCGCTGATTTTTGCCATTGTGGCGGCCACGCTCATCCGTTGGGCCACGTTTGAGGCATACACCATTCCCTCGCCCAGCATGGAAAACTCCCTGCTGGTGGGCGACTACCTGTTCGTGAGCAAGCTGCACTACGGGCCCATCACGCCGCAAACGCCGCTGCAGGTGCCCCTCACCCACCAAACCGTGTGGGGCACGGGCCTGAAAAGCTATTCCGAACTCATTCAACTGCCCACTTACCGGCTGCCGGGATTTTCGGAAGTGAAGCGCAACGACGTGGTGGTGTTTCACGTGCCCCACGAAACCCAGTACCCCGCCGACCTGCGCACCAACTACATCAAGCGCTGCGTGGCCATTGCCGGCGACACCCTGCAAATCAAAAACGGCCAGGTGTACCTCAACGGCCAGCCCGAGGGCACCGTGCCCGGCCTGCAAACCGACTACGTGATGCAGGTGGACAACCCCAACGACGAGGTGCTGGCCGCCTTGCGCTCCCAGGGCGTGGTGGACTACACCCAGCCCGGCGGCATGCCCCAGGCCATGGGCGGCGAGGTGCCCGGCACCTTTGTGTACAAAATCAGCTGCACCCAAGCCGCTGCCGATTTCTTTCGCAAGCAGCCTTATGTGAAGCGCCTCGATGTGTACGAGCCGCCGCTGCCGTCGCTCTTTCCCGACAAGGCTGATTTTACCAATTCGGACGCCACCAGCGCCACCCCGCGCAAGTGGACCCTGGACAACTACGGCCCGCTGCCCGTGCCCAAAAAGGGCCAGACCATCACGCTGAGCCCCGGCAATGCCGCCATTTACTACAAAATCGTGGCCCGCTACGAGCGCAACGAAGGCATTACCTGGAACAACGCCGACGGCATGATTTACCAAAACGGCAAGCAGCTCACCAGCTACACCGTGAAGCAGAACTATTACATGATGATGGGCGACAACCGCCATAACTCCGAGGACTCGCGCTTCTGGGGTTTTGTGCCCGAAGACCACATCGTGGGCAAAGCCGTCCTCATCTGGCTGTCCATTGACCCCAACGCCGACTTCTGGCACAAAATCCGCTGGAGCCGCTTGTTCAACATCATCCACTAAGCGCCTGTCCTTGCGAGCGCAGCGAAGCAACCGAAGGTCAGCGGAGCTAATCCTTCCTCACTCAGCAACCAGCCTCATAATGTGAAAAGCCCCGGCTCTGCATGGAGTCGGGGCTTTTTATTTGACAAGTCAAATCAGTGAGTTGGTCGCTGAGAACCGGACGGATTAGCTCCGCTGACCTTCGGCTGCCACGGCCTGCGGCCTCGCCATGACGCTTGAACCCTACCACACTATCGGCTCCAGCCCCATGCGCTGAAGCCAGGCGTTGGTCTTGCTGAATGGTTTGCTGCCGAAGAATCCTTTGTCGGCCGCAAAGGGCGACGGATGCACCGACTTAATTACCAAATGCTTCTTCTCGTCAATCAGCTCGGACTTCTTACCGGCGTAGGCGCCCCACAGGATGAACACCACGTGCTCCTTGCCTTCGGAAACCTTGCGAATCACGGCGTCGGTGAATTCTTCCCACCCTTTTTTCTGGTGCGAGGCGGGCTCGCCGGCCCGTACCGTGAGGGTGGCATTGAGCAGCAGCACGCCTTGCTGGGCCCAGCGGTCGAGGTTGCCGTTGGGCGCGAGCGGCGTGCCGGGGATGTCGTCCTGCAACTCTTTGAAAATATTCTGGAGCGAGGGCGGCGTGCGCTGCCCTTCCTGCACCGAAAACGACAGGCCGTGCGCCTGGTTGCGGCCGTGGTAAGGGTCTTGGCCCAGGATAACGACCTTCACTTTTTCGAACGGGGTGGCGTCGAAGGCGTGAAAAATCTGGGAGCCGGCCGGGTACACGGTAGCCGTGGCGTATTCCCCTTTCACAAAGGCAATTAGCCGCTGAAAATAGGGTTTTTCAAATTCGTCGGCTAACACCGGCCGCCAGCTTTCGGCTATCTTTACCATTGAAAATTTGGAGAAAATAAACGGGTGTTTGCGGCGTTGAAAGGCCGCTTTTGCGTAAAACCAATTTCCGCGGGCTGCTGTTACGCCCGCAGCTACCTTATAGCCCGACACCTATGCCCACCACCACTACGCAAGGCGTCACCGTTTCGGTTACGACCAACTACTTGCCCGACTATTCCAGCCCCGGCCAGGAACACTTCGTGTTCGCCTATAAAATTGAAATCCGCAACAACAGCGAGTTCACCGTGAAACTGTTGCGCCGCCACTGGCACATTCACGACGCCAACGGCGTGGTGCGCGAGGTGGAGGGCGAAGGCGTGGTGGGCCGCCAGCCCGTGCTGGAGCCCGGCGAGGCCCACCAGTACGTGAGCGGCTGCAACCTGAAATCGGGGGTGGGCAAGATGCGCGGCACCTACCTCATGGAGCGCTTGGCCAACGGCCAGGAGTTCAACGTGGAGATTCCCGAGTTCACCCTCATGGTGCCCTACCGCCTCAACTAAGTCCTCGTTTCGCCAAAGAGCGGGCGGACAGTGCGACCTTTGCGGCTCGCATTGTTCGCCCGCTTCTTGTTTCAGCTCCTCGCCTACCTCCGCTTCTGGCTTCGTTCGGGCAATGCCCACGGGCTGCATTCGCCCTTCGTGTTTGGGCTCTACACCTCGGTGGTGCGCCACACGGGCTCGTACAAGGCCTACGCGGCCGTCGAAGCGCGCCGGCAGCAGTTGCTTGGCAGCCCGGCCAGCATCAGCGTCACCGATTTTGGGGCGGGCTCGCACACCGGCGCGGGCCGGCAGCGCCGCGTGGCCGACATTGCCCGCACGGCCGCCAAGCCCCGGCCCCTGGCGCAGCTGCTGTTTCGGCTGGTCAATTACTTCCGGCCGGCCACCATTCTGGAGCTGGGCACGTCGCTGGGCCTCACCACTGCCTACCTAGCCTCGGCCGATTCGCGGAGCCGCGTCGTCACCTTCGAGGGCTGCCCCAACGTGGCCGCCGTGGCCCGCGAAACCTTTGCCGAGCTGCAGCTGCGCAACATCGACGTCATCGAAGGAAATATCGACCACACCCTCGCTTCCGCCCTGGCGGCGCTGAATCGTCCGGTCGACTTCGCCTTTTTCGACGGCAACCACCGCTACGAGCCCACGCTGCGCTACTTCGAGCAGTGCTTGGCCCACCGTACCGAGAACTCGGTATTCGTCTTCGACGACATCCACTGGTCCGCTGAAATGGAACGGGCCTGGGAAGCCATCAAAGCTCACCCGGAAGTGATGCTGACGGTTGACTTGTTCTACATTGGGCTGGTGTTCTTTCGGAAGAACCAACCCAAGCAGCATTTTTGGCTGCGCCCCTGAGCCCGTGTTGCGGGCTTTGCGAGTCCGCGTCCATCATAGATTGGCAATGGCATTTTTTACCAGCGTTTCCCGTTTGGGCGGCGCGGCACCGCGCATGGCCAAGATGAACGCAGCAAAGCGTCTTGGGTCAACATCGATGTACCCCAGCGAAATGTTCAGCTCCTGAAATCCCAGGTCCTTGCCCAGTTTGGCCATGCCCTGCTGGAATTTTCCTTTACGGCGCGAGGGCTCGAAGGCGGCATCCACCACCAAGCAAATAAATTGCTGGCGGTGCATCTGCACCAGGTAAGCACTCTGAATGATTTCCCAGTTGATGAACTCGTGGTGCGCGGTACGGTCAAATACTCCGAACTCGTTCACAATGATTTGCGGGCGGCGGTCCAGCAACTGGAAAAGGCTGAGGGGCAAGCCCAGGCCAAAAAAGCCGATGCACACCCAGGGCCCCCAGGGCGGAGTGGCGCCCCGAACCGCCAGAAAAATGCCCAGCGCCACAAAGGCCCCGCACCCCAGCAACAGCCGCAGTGCCTTCCGCCGAGATTTATACAGCCGGAACTCCGTCATCAACTCTTATCAATGCGGTTCGGAATGTTAGGCCTGCAAGCCCTGCGTGTCGATGCCGGGCGTGGGCCGCAGGGCGTCGCGCACCCGCGTCAGCTTCACCAGGAGGGTTTCCAATTGGTCGAGGGGCAGCATATTAGCGCCATCGGAGAGGGCCGTGGCGGGCGTGGGATGGGTTTCGATGAACAGGCCGTCGGCGCCCACGGCGATGGCGGCTTTGGCAATGGTTTCGATGAGGGCAGGCTGGCCGCCGGTCACGCCGCTGCTCTGGTTGGGGCGTTGCAGCGAGTGCGTCACGTCCATCACCACGGGCACGTCGAACTCGCGCATGGCGGGCAGGTTGCGGAAGTCCACCACTAGGTCGGAATAGCCAAAGGAATTGCCGCGCTCGGTGAGGATGACGTGCGGGTTGCCCGACTGGCGGATTTTATCGACGGCCCATTTCATGGCTTCGCCGCTCAGGAACTGGCCTTTTTTCACGTTCACCACCTTGCCGGTTTGGGCGGCGGCGATGAGCAAATCGGTCTGCCGGCACAGGAAAGCCGGGATTTGCAGCACGTCGACGTACTCGGCCGCCAGGGCGGCTTCGCTCGATTCGTGGATGTCGGTGACGGTGGGGACGCCGATTTCGCGCCCCACTTTTTGCAGGATGCGCAGGGCCGTTTCGTCGCCGATGCCGGTGAAGGAATCGAGGCGCGAGCGGTTGGCCTTGCGGTAAGAGCCCTTGAAGATGTAGGGAATCTGGAGCTTATCGGTGAGGTGCTTGATGCGCTCGGCGATGCGCAGGGCCATGTCTTCGCCTTCGATGACGCAGGGCCCGGCCATGAGGAAAAACTGGCCGGAGTTGGTGTGGCGGAAGTGCGGGAGCGTGTTGGCGAGGGCCTGGAGCATGTGGTGAGGGTTATTTTTGGTCGCTACATGTTTGTCATCCCGAGCGTAGCGAAGGACCTTATCACGGCTGGAATGTTTGCAATAAGTCAACTAATCCAAACGTGATAAGGTCCTTCGCTGCGCTCAGGATGACAGTTTCTTCAAACAAATAAACAGCTCGCGCCCCTGCCGGGGTTTGAGCGAATTGGTGGCCGTTTCAAAGTGCCGAAACTCAAAGTACGGCTCGAAATACTGGCGGTATTCTTCCTTGCTGCCGCCAAACGGGGGTTCCTGCACCGGTCCGAAATCGGTGTCGAAGAGCAGGCCCATGAGCGTGCCGCCGGGCCGCAGCAGGCGGGCCACTTGCCGGGCGTAGGCCGGGCGCAAGGCTGGGTGGAGGGCGCAGAAAAACGTTTGCTCCACAATTAAATCGTAGGGCGGGTCGTTGGGCAGCGTGAAGAAATCGGCCAGCAAGAGGTGGCCGGCTGGGAAATCGGGCACGCGGGCGGCCAGGGCGCGCAGGGCTTCGGGGGCAATGTCGGCCACGAACACCTGCTCGAAACCGCGCTGGTGGAGGTACTCGGCCTCGTAGGCGCGGCCGGCGCCGGGGATGAGGATGCGCGGCTGCTGGGCCACGTCGGGCTGGTCGAAATAGGCGCGCAGCGGGGGCGTGATGGCGTGGGCATCCCAGCCGTCGCGGCCTGCGTCGTAACGGCCTTGCCAGTAGGCGGCGTCGAACGCCGGAAAAACCGTTTCCATACCGTTGAAGTATACTTGTAACTTGCCAGGGCACGGAAGTCCCCTATTTTTACGCCCAAAGGTACGTGCCGCATAGCGGCGGGCGCTTTGCTTTTCTTTTGCTTTTTCCGCTTAACAATTCCCGCATGGACCCGAACGAAACCCCCGAACCCCGCTCCAATAACAGCCGCGTCCTGCTCTGGGCAGCCCTCGTGCTGGTGCTCTTGGGCATCAACGGCGTCCTGTTCTACCTCAACCAGCAGAAAGGCCAGAAAAACGAGCAGTTGACCACCGAAGTGCAGGCCAAAGACAGCAAGCTCCAGGAACAAATCAAGCAATACGAGGCGCTGAAGGCCGATTTTGAGCGCCAAAGCCAGGAGCTGCAGGCCCTGGGCCTGAGCAACGACTCGCTGGTGGCCAAGATTGCCAGCGTGAACGCCGACCTGCTGAAGCTGCGCTCGTTCCGGGCCGGCAGCTTCTCCATTGCCCAGCAAAACCTGTTTAAGCAGCGCGCCCTCAACCTGGAAAGCCAGCTGCGCAAACGCGACGACGATATTGCCCAACTGAAGAAGGACAACGAAACCCTCTACACCGAAACCACCACGCTCAAGGAGAAGCAAAACAAGCTGACGGACACCATCAGCACGGTGGTGCGCAGCAACCGCGAGCTGAGCGAGAAAGTGGGCATTGCGTCGCGCCTGCAGTCCGAAAACATCAAAGTCGCCATCATCACCTCCAAGAACAAGGAGAAGGAAGACGACAAAGAGGAGTTCAAGGCCAAGAAGGTGGAGAAGGTAAAAGTGACCTTCAACCTGGCCCGCAACGACGTGTCGCCGAAGGAAACCAAGTCCATCTACATGCGCATTCTGGAGCCCGACGGCGCCGCACTCTACAACCTGAGCACCGGCGGCGGCACCTTCACCGTGGATGGCCAGGAGGCTTTTTATACCCAAAAACAAGACGTGGTGTACGACAACACCAAGCAAAAGCTGGAGTTTGTGTACGCCAAAGGTGCCGACTACAAGAAAGGACAGCACACCGTGGAGCTCTATGAAAGCGGCCAGCTGATGGGCAAAACCACATTCACGCTGAAATAACCCGCCTACCGAACTACAAGGCTAAAAAAGCCGCTTCAGTTGATGAAGCGGCTTTTTTATTTCTAGGCTATTGCTATTCTATCGCCAGGCGCTGGGCCGGGCCGGCGCCGCGCAGCAAGTAAAGGCCGGCGGGCAGGCCGCGCAGGTCGAGGGCGGTTTCGGGGCCGGCCGGTGCGGGGTAGCGGCGCACGGGGCGACCCAGCGCGTCGGTGAGGGTGAGGGACGCGGGGGCGGTGCCGGCGGGCAGGCGCAGGGTGGCCGCGTGCCGGGCGGGGTTGGGGAAGAGTTGGGCCGGTTCGCGGGGGATGGCGGCCGTGGTAGCCGTGAGGGTGGGGTCGGTGAGGGTGGCGAGGAAGCCAAGGGCTGCGTTCGTGGCGGGGCTGGAAAGGACGATAGTGCTGAAGTCAGCCGCAGTGCTCTGAATATACCCGGCCACGTACACGCTGGTGCCGCTCAACGTCAGCGCGCGGGCCTCATCGCCGCTCGTGCCGCCGGCCCGTTGCGCCCATGCGAAGACGCCCGTGGGGCCCGCGTCCGCGAGCTTGGCCACAAACGCGTCGGCAGCGCCCGCAGTGGCAAGAGTAGTTGCACCAAAGCCCGCTGCGGGGCTGGTGAACCTCCCGCCTACGTACACGCTGGTGCCACTCACGGCCAGCGCGTAGGCGTAATCTGTTCCCGTACCGCCGGCCCGCTGCGCCCAAGCAAAGCTGCCCGTGGGGCCGGCGTCCGTGAGCTTGGCCACGAAACCGTTCTCGCTCCCCGCATTGAGGAGAGTGGTGGCGCCGAAGCCTGCCGTAGGACTAGTGAATCTTCCAGCCACATACACGCTGGTGCCACTTACGGCCAGCGCGTAGGCCTCATCGAGGCCCGCGCCGCCGGCCCGTTGCGCCCAAGCAAAGCTGCCCGTGGGGCCGGCGTCCGTGAGTTTGGCCACAAATACGTCATTCGAGCCCGCTACGGTCAGGGTAATGGCGCCAAATGCCGCCGTACGGCTGCCAAAAGACCCCGCCACGTAAACACTGGTGCCGCTCACGGCCAGCGCGTTGGCATGGTCGTCACTTGTGCCACCGGCCCGTTGCGCCCACACGAAACTGCTGGTGCTACCAGTGTCCGTGAGCTTGGCCACGAACGCGTTGAAAAGCCCGCATTGGTCAGGGTGGAGGCGCCAAAGGCGGCTGTACGGCTGCCGAAATCCCCGGACACGTAAATACTGACGCCGCTAACGGCTAGTCCGTTGGCTACGTCGAGGTCCGCGCCGCCGACCTGCTGTGCCCACACGAAACTGCCTGTAGGGCCCGCGTCCGTGAGCTTGGCCACAAACACGTCGAAAGTGCCTGCCGTAGAGCCCGTACCCGCATTGGTCAGCATGGTCGTACCAAAGCTCGCCGTGGGGCTGCTGAAAGAGCCAGCTACATACATGCTGGTGCCACTCACGACCAGCGCGGAGCATATGTCGCGTCCCGTGCCGCCGGCACGCTGGGCCCAAATGAACTGGTTGCTGAAGGGGTTGAATTTAGCGATGAACACGTCCGTGATTCCGAGGCTCGTCAGCGTGGTGCCGCCCAGTACCACAGTATTCTGGAAATCTCCGGTCAGGTACACGTTGCCCGCTGCATCGACGGCTGTGGCCTTCACAATTGAATAATTACCGCTTACCGCCGCTGTGGCCACTGCCACCGCCCGCGCCGACTGCCAAGCCGGAGCCTGCCCCGCCGCCGGGAGGTGAAAAGCCAAAAGAAGCAAAACCACCAAGGTGCGAACCAGCACAGCGGGCAGTAGAGAGGAAAGGTTGACCATAGGAAAAAGGTAAGCTTCAGACAGGACGCAATATAAAAAGAGGGAGCAGGACCAATCCCGCTCCCTCTTCCGTTTTAATTAACAGCGGATTTTAGCTCACCGCACTCGTTTTCTCGAACTCGTCCAGCTTGGCCAGGGTGGCGCTGATGTTCTCGGTGAAGATGACGCCTACCCCGCCCTGCGGGGTGTGCTGTAGCAGGTGGTCGATGGCGTCGGGCTCTTTTTCAATGTAGGTGATTTTCAAATCCGGCTTGTCGAGGCGCAGGCCGCGCTCCATGATGTCGCGCAGGAACTCGGCCGACTTGCCGCGCAGGTCCCGGTCCTGGCGCAGAATCACCTCGTCGAAGATGCGGCCGGCGATGCGGGCGAAGCCCAGCGTGTCCTCGTCGCGCCGGTCGCCCAGGCCCGACACGATGCCAATTTTGTGGGTAGCCGGCGTGGCGGCCATGAACTCGGCAAATTTGGTGATGCCGGCCGTGTTGTGGGCATAATCCACGATGACTTCGAAGTCCGGAAAATTGTAGATGTTCATTCGGCCCGGCGTTTTGGTGGCCGAGGGGATGAAGGTGCGCAGCGCCGTCTTGATTTCGTCCTTATCGAACCCGGCCAGGTAGCCTGCCAGGGCGGCCGCCAGGCTGTTCTCGATGTTGAAGCCCGCGCGCCCGCCCAAGGTGATGGGAAACTCGGCGGCCCGGTCGATGCGCAGCTTGTAGCTGTTGCGGTAAATCGTGACGTAGCCTTCCTCGTACACAGCGGCCACGCCGCCGGCCTCCACGTGCTCGCGAATGCGCGGGTTGTCGTCGCGCATGCTGAACAAGGCCACGCGGCAGTCCACGGTGCGGGCCATGGCATATACCAAGTCATCGTCGGCGTTGAGCACGGCCCAGCCGTTTTTGCGCACCGTGCGGGGCAGCACGCCCTTCACGGCGGCCATTTCCTCCACCGTGTAAATGTCGCGCAGGCCCAGGTGGTCAGCGGCCACGTTGGTCACCACGGCAATGTCGCAGGTATGGAAGCCGAGGCCCGAGCGCAGCATGCCGCCGCGGGCCGTTTCCAGCACGGCGTAGTTCACGGTGGGGTCTTTCAGCACAAACTCGGCGCTCTGGCCGCCGGTGCAGTCGCCCTTCTGCAGCTGCACGCCTTGGATGTAGATGCCGTCGGTAGTCGTGAAACCCACTTTGTAGCCCTTGCTGGTCACCATGTGCGCGATGAGGCGCGTGGTGGTCGTTTTGCCGTTGGTGCCCGTGATGGCGATGATGGGAATGCGCGCCGTGCTGCCGGGCGGAAAGAGCATGTCCACGACCGGCGCGGCCACGTTGCGGGGCAGGCCATCGGCCGGCGCAATGTGCATGCGGAAGCCCGGGGCAGCGTTCACCTCAATCACGGCACCGCGGCTCTCGTTGAGCGGCACGGCAATATCAGTAGCCATCAGGTCGATGCCGCAGATGTCGAGGCCCACGATGCCGGCCACGCGCTCGGCCAGCAGCACGTTGTAAGGGTGCATGTTGTCGGTCACGTCGGTGGCCGTGCCGCCGGTGCTGATGTTGGCCGTGCTTTTCAGATACAGCGTTTCGCCGGCCGGCAGCACCGATTCCAACGTGAGGCTCTTGCCTTCCAGAATGTCGAGTGTATGCTTATCGGCCTTGATGCTCGTGAGCACTTTTTCGTGGCCCACGCCACGGCGCGGGTCCTCGTTCACTTTGTCAATGAGTTGCTTGATGGTACTGCGGCCGTCACCGGTGACGGCTGCAGGTGTGCGCTTGGCCGCCGCAATCAGCTTGCCGTTCACCACCAGCAGGCGGAAGTCGAAGCCTTCCACAAACTGCTCCACAATCACGGCGCGCGAGTATTCTTGCGCAGCTTTGAGGCCTGCGGCGGCATCTTCCCAGTTCATGATGCGGATGGTGGCGCCCTTGCCGTGGTTGCCGTCGAGCGGCTTGGTCACGATGGGAAAGCCCAACTCATCGATGGCATCGCGCAGGCCGTCTTCTGAATACACGGTGGTGCCGCGCGGCACCGGCACGCCCGCGTCGTTGAGCATGGCCTTGGTGCGGTTCTTATTGCCGGCTACTTCCACCCCGGCGTGCGAGGTGAAGCTGGTGGTGGTGGCCCAGATGCGCTTTTGGTTCACGCCGTAGCCCAGTTGAATGATGCTGCTGTTTTTGAGCTGGATATACGGAATATTGCGCGAAGCCGCCTCGGCCACAATGCTGTAGGTACTCGGCCCGATGAACTCATCTTCCCGGATTTCGTGCAACTCGTCAATGATGGGCTTCAGGTTGACGGGCTCCTGCTTGCACAGGGCCTCCACAATTTCTACGGCGTGTTCCGCCGCGCGGCGGCCGGCACGCTCCTCTTGGTAGGCAAACACCACGTACTCCACCCCTTCCTCGCGCGCCGGGTAGCTTTTGCCCCAATACACGGGCATGCCCGCCAGGCGTTGCAGTTCCAGCGCCACGTGCTGGATGACGTGGCCCAGCGGTTCGCCGTCGTTGAGTTGGTCTTCGTTCAAGGGTGGGTGTTTGGGCGATTGCCGCCCGCTGATGCCGCCCGGCTGCGGCTGCCCGATGTTGGGAAACAACTCCATGAACTTGGCCGGCAGCTCCGGAATGGCGTTTGACCACGTGCCCGCAAACTCTGCCAAATCCACCTTCATCACGATGAGTTTGGTGTGCTTCACGGACCAGTAGCTGGGCCCGCGCATGGTGCGGATGTCAATTATCTTCATAAACCGTGAAAAAAGGGAATTGGTGTACCCTACGAAAGGATTGTGCGCTTGGCTACGAAATGTAGGCATAATGCCGCCCGAAAACACGCACCGGCTTCCCGTCGACGGAGTCGGGCCTCATTGGCGTGCTATTCGTGGAGGCGTAATTCGTGCAAGTGATTTTTTGCCCAATCGTGCTGGTAGCCCGGCTCCGCCAGCCGGCTTGTTTGAAGGGAAGAGTGCACCGACCCGTCGGGATGAGTCGAGACAACCATGGGAAGCACGCTCGACCACACGAGCCGGTGGTGCCAGCCCCCCGGTGCTTCTTCGCCGTGCAATTCTTCCCTCACACCTTCAAGCCCCAGTGCCTGCCACGGGTCTTCGGCCGGAACCAGGAAACCGTGGAGTTGCAAGTCAAATAAAAAGTCATGAACTGAATCAGTTCGCACCGTAAACGCTTGCTTTCCGACTACGCGCTCAGCCAATTCCTTCATAAACTCCGCTTGGTCTGCCGCAGAGTTTGCGCCTTCTTCGTTGTGGCGAAGGGCATTTACCAGTTCTTGGTCGGAAGAGGCAGTTACACGGCCCCGACCTGGAATATCAAACGTCATACGCAACGGGTGGCGCCGCTCAACGGCGCTGTTTAGAGGAGAAAGTTTGGCTAATTAACGGCACGAACCCCATTGTGGACCGTTGCACCCGATATTCCGGCACCCTGAAACGGCGCGCGTGCCCAGCCCAGCCCATTGCCAGAGCGCTTGGCTGGCAAAGAAAAAGACCCTTGCCAGCATTTCGCTGACAAGGGTCTTTCGGCAACTTAAAGAGGTGACGAGCGGATTCGAACCGCTGTAGGAGGTTTTGCAGACCTCTACCTAGCCACTCGGTCACGTCACCGGTTGTGGGCTTTTGGGAGCGCAAAGGTAGGCAGCCCGGTTGGTGTGGGCAAGGCCAACGCATAAAAAAAGCCCCGGCGTTGCGGCCGGGGCTTTTTTAGCGTTCGAAATCAAGCACTAGGCGTTGGTTTCGTCTTCCTTCTTGTCGGCGTCGCCGGCAATGAGGTCTTTGGCTTTGTCCACCAAGTCACCCGCTACTTCCGACGCTTTGTGGAAAGCGTCGGAGTGGGTCACGGCGTCTACAGCGTCCGAAGCGGCGTGCTTCACCGTGTCGAGGGCAGCCGAAGCAGCACCGGCGATGCCGGCCAGCAGGCCACCTTCTTCGGCGGCAGGAGCCTCAGCAGCGGGAGCTTCCTCAGCCTTGGCGGCTTTGGGAGCCTTGGCAGCAGCGGCGAGCTTCTGCTCACCGGCCTTGCGCTCGTTGCCCATCATCTGGTCGCGCAGGGCGCTCAGCGCGTCGAGGTCGCCGAGGGTCGACTTCTCTTCGGTCTTCTTCAGGTCGCTGATTTTGCCTTCACCCTGGGTGTCGCCAGCCTTGGTGTTGGTTTTCTTCTTGAACTTGGCGTTGCGGCTGTCGTCCTCAGCGGCGGCTTCCTTGTTGAACACGGCCGTGTGCGAGAGCACAATGCGGCGGTCGTCCTTCGAGAACTCCGTTACGCGGAAGTCGAGCGACTCACCGTTCTCCGCGGTCGAGCCATCCTCTTTCACCAAAGACTTGGGGTAAGCGAAGCCCTCGATGCCGTAAGGCAATTCGAGTACTGCGCCACGCTCCGACTTCTCGGTGATGGTAGCCTTGTGTACCGAGCCGGGGGTGAACACCGTCTGGAAGGTATCCCAGGGGTTTTCTTCCAGTTGCTTGTGGCCCAGGGCCAGGCGACGGGCGCCGAGGTCCAGTTCCAGTACCACTACGTCCAGCTTGTCGCCCACCTTCACCATTTCGGAGGGGTGTTTGATTTTCTTGGTCCAGCTCAGGTCCGACACGTGCACGAGGCCGTCCACACCCTCTTCCAGTTCTACGAACAGGCCGAAGTTGGTCAGGTTACGCACGGTGCCGCTGTGCTTGGTGCCCACGGCGTAGGTCGAGGCGAAGTCGCCACGGGTCCACGGGTCTTCGGTCAATTGCTTGATGCCGAGGCTCATCTTGCGGTCTTCGCGGTCGAGCGTCAGAATCTGCGCTTCTACCGTGTCGCCCTGCTTGATGAAGTCCTGCGGGTTGCGCAGGTGCTGGCTCCAGCTCATTTCCGACACGTGGATGAGGCCTTCCACCCCGGGTACCACTTCCATGAACGCGCCGTAGTCGGCCACGTTCACGATGCGGCCCGATACTTTCGAGCCCGGCTGCAGGTCGGCCGGCAGCGAATCCCACGGGTGGGGAGTCAGCTGCTTCAAACCGAGGCTGATGCGCTTCTTGGCTTCGTCGAAGTCCAGAACCACGATGTTCAGCTTCTGGTCCAGGGTCAGCACTTCGCTCGGGTGAGCGATGCGGCCCCACGAGATGTCCGTGATGTGCAGCAGACCGTCGACACCACCGAGGTCGATGAACACGCCGAAGTTGGTCATGTTCTTGATGTTGCCTTCCAGAATCTGACCTTTCTCCAGGTTGTTCAGGATGGCCTCACGCTGCTTCTCGAGGTCTTTCTCGATGAGTACTTTGTGCGAAACCACGACGTTGTCGAAAGCGGAGTTGATTTTCACCACTTTCACTTCCATGCGACGGCCCACGTAGATGTCGAAGTCGCGGATGGGCTTCACGTCGATTTGCGAGCCGGGCAGGAAGGCTTCCACGCCGTCGAGCTCCATGATGAGGCCGCCTTTGGTGCGACGCTTCACCACGCCTTCGAGGATGGTATCCAACTCGAGGGCATCGTAAATAGCCTTCCAGGCCTGCTTGATTTTGGCTTTCTTGCGGCTCAGGATGAGCTGGCCGTTGATGTCTTCCTGGTCTTCAATGAACACCTCTACCTCGTCACCGATTTTCAGGTCGGGCAGGTCGCGGAATTCGGTGATGGACACCAAGCCATCGGATTTGAAGCCGATGTTCAGGATGACGTCGCGGTCGGTGATGCCGACCACGGTGCCTTTCACCACTTCTTCTTCCTGTACGGTCGTCAGGGTATCGCCGTACATTTTCTCCATCTCAGCACGCTGGTCCGAAGAATAGTTGCCGCCGAAGCCAGTCGCTCCAACGTTATCCCAATCAAAATCGTCAACTAATTCAGTTGCCATAAATACTCGGTGGGCTTCCATGTAAAAGCGCAGCGGCCGAAGCCCAGGCTGCTACGCCGTTGCTTTTGAACCTCTTGCCGTTAGGGCGCCAGGCCCGCCACCTTGGCGGGGCCGCAAAGGTACGGGTTTTCAGGCGGTTTTGCTAGTAGTTGAACTACTTTGATGCACTGATTAGGACAGTGCCATTCAGGTATTCTGGCTCGATACGAATAGTCTTGATTGCAGCGGCAACAGCCTGTCGCATTTGAGAGTTATTGGGTACTGAAAACCAAAATTTGATGAGGCGAGACTTTCCGTAAATGGCGAAAGTCTTCATATAGTATGGCTTGCTGCGCTGTTGTGCATGACAATCCATCACAACCGTTTTAGCGACACTATCAATATGGAGCTTTTCAACAACTGCATTCTTTGGGTTCAAAAGCCTGATATCTTCCTTCACTACTTCATTATTGAGCCGCCATGTTCGAGCGTTGTTATTCTTTGGGAATGCTTCGATTGAAATAGTTATTATAGTTGCGCTATCGGCAGTAAAAAACACCTCATCATGTTCAGAATAGCTTGAACTGTCAGATATTACTTCTCGTGGTGTTTCTATTTTCTCATGTTCTAACGTTTGGTTGGCCCAAACAAAACGGACATTCTTGTTGGCAACATATACAGGCTCTCCTATCCTACTCGAATTTGAGCAAGCACACAGGCATACAAGCGTGATAAGGAGCGAGCCATACTTCATCTGACAAAACTATTTTGATGCACCCTGTAAGTATCGTCGCAACCTAGTCACTTATTGTCGCAAGCCACAATCTTAACACTACGCCACCAAACCCCGCACAACGCCACGCCCGTAAGGAGAACGGTAACCATTCACTCAAAACTCCTTTCACGCATGGCTTATATCAAAGCAGGCAACGACACGGCGGGCAACCCCATCAATATTTTCTACGAGGACTGGGGCCAAGGCGCCCCGGTGGTACTCATCCACGGCTGGCCGCTCGACCACACCATGTGGGAGCACCAAGCCATTGGGCTGGCCAAGGCGGGTCTGCGCGTCATTGCCTACGACCGGCGCGGGTTCGGCCGCTCCTCGCGCCCCTGGACGGGCTACGACTACGATACCCTCGCGGCCGACCTCAACGCCCTGCTCGAAGAGCTTGATTTGAACCAGGTAACGCTGGTGGGCTTCTCGATGGGTGGGGGAGAAATTGCCCGTTACCTCGGCACCTACGGCGACAAGCGCATTGCCCGGGTGGCGTTTGTGGGGGCTGTGACGCCGTTCCTGCTCAAGACCGACAACAACCCTGAAGGCGTGCCCCAATCGGTGTTCGACCAGATGCAGGACGGCATTAAGAAGGACCGGTTCGACTTCCTGCAAACCTTCGCCAAGAGCTTCTACGGGGTGGGCATGATTAGCCACCCGGTGAGCCAGGCTGCGCTGGATTGGAACTTCACCGTGACGTCGCTGGCCGCCCCAAATGCTACGCGCGACTGTGTGACGGCCTTCAGCGCCACCGACTTCCGGGCCGATTTGGCCGAAATTAAAGTGCCCACGCTGGTGATTCACGGTGACAAAGACGCGACAGTGCCCTTTGAGGCCAGCGGCGAGCGCACGGCCAAGCTGATTCCGCAGGCAGAGTTGAAGGTGTACAAAGGCGCGCCGCACGGCTTGTTCTTCACCGACAAAGACCAGCTGACGACGGACTTGCTGTCGTTTGTAGGACGCTAATTTTCAAAAATGCTGAACAACAAAAAGGCCCGACGCAGTTGCGTCGGGCCTTTTTGTTGTTGGGTTGATAAGCTATGCAGCGCGGCCCATCTGGCGCAGGAACATCACGTGCGACATCACAGCGGTGCGGGTGCGGGCGTAGTTGTTATAGGTTATGTCAAACTCGGAACATACTTGCTGCACAATCTTGCTGATGGCGGGATAGTGCACGTGCGAAATTTTCGGGAACAAGTGGTGCTCAATCTGGAAATTGAGGCCACCTACCAGCCAGCTGACCACCTTGTTGTCGGTGGCAAAATTGGCGGTGGTGCGCACCTGGTGAATGGCCCACTCGTCTTCCAGCTTGTGAGTGACGGAGCAGGGCACGGGGAAAGCGGCATCCTCCACGGTGTGGGCCAATTGGAACACCATGCTCAGCACGAGGCCAGCTACGGCGGTGCTCAGCATGAAGCCGGCCAGCCACGGCAGGAAGCCTACCATGTATATGGGCAGGGCCACGTACAGCAAGAGGTTCAGTGCTTTAAAGCCCCAGAAGCTGACGTGCTCGCCGGTGTTCATGGGCTTGAGGCCGATGGCGCCGATTTGGCGGGAGAAGTACTTCTGGTAGTCCATGGCGAAAATCCAGGACGTATAGAGCATGCAGTAGAGCGCCCAGAAATAGAAGTGCTGGTAGCGGTGCAGCGCGTGCTTGGGCTGGTCGGGCGTCATGCGCATCCAAGGCTGGATGTTGATGTCGTCGTCGTGGCCCTCGATGTTGGTGTAGGTGTGGTGGATGAGGTTGTGCTTGGAATTCCACATGTAGGGGCTGCCGCCGAGCACACCCAGCGTGTAGGCGGCCAGCTTGTTCACCCAGGCAAAGCGCGAGAAGCTGCCGTGCGCGCCGTCGTGCATCACATTGAAGCCGATGGCGGCGATAACACAGCCGAGCAGGGCGCATTCCAGCAAGGCCCAGCCCCAGGCGGGCGTGAAGAACACCAAATGCACGTAGAGGGCGGCCATCACGCTCACGAGCAGCACGCCCTTGAAGATGAGGCTAAAGTCACCAGTCATCCGCTGCCCCGATTCCTCGAAATAGTGATTGATACGGGTTTTGAGCTCGGTGTGAAACGAGCGGGTTGCAGCGAACTTGGGCAGGGCCATAGGCAGGTTTAGGTGGGGTTGTGGTCAAAGGTACCCCTTCCTAACCCTATACGGCCGAAGTTAATTCAGGTACGCGTGCCAGGTCTGGTCGATGGTGCCCGCCGAGAGCTTGAGGAAACCGGCCAAGGTGGGCTTTTTGGGCTGCTGCCGAATGGTCAAACCGGCCTCGTTGGGCGTGTGGTGGCCTTTGGCGTGGTTGCAGCGGGCGCAGGCCGTGAGCAGGTTGGTCCACGAAGATTCTCCGCCGCGGGAGCGCGGCACCACGTGGTCGAGCGTCAGGTTTTTGGTCGAGCCGCAGTATTGGCACTCGAAATGGTCGCGCTTGAAAATATTGTGGCGGCTCAGGGCAATGCCTTTGTAGGGCACGCGCACGTAGCGCTGCAAGCGAATGATGCTGGGCTTCGGAAACGACTGGGAAATGGTGCGCAGGGTGCCGTGGTCCGACTTGGCCACCATCTCCGCCTTATCGAGAAACAAGAGCACAAACGCCTTCTGCACGCTGCACAGGGTAATGGCGGTATAGTCGCCATTCAGCACTAACACTTTTTGGTCCATACACGCTTGGGGCTCGGATAACCCGCCGAAAGCTAGCGGTTTCCAAGCAGATAAACAAGCGGGAATGGGTTAAGTTCAGTGCTACACGAAAGCATAAAAAGAACGTCGTGCTGCGCCCTGCATGACGTTCTTTTCTGTCGTATGGCTCCCCTCCTACTCCGGCAGCAGGCGCTTAATCAGCCGCAGCTTGTGCGAGTAGCGCTGCCGGTCGCGGTTGAAGATGCCGTTGTGGTCGAGCGGGTCGATGCGGACTTCGCCGTGGGCGTGCAGAATCTGGCCCTCGTCGAGCACCATGCCCACGTGCACGATGCGGCCCTCGGCGTTGTCGAAAAAGGCAAGGTCGCCGGGGCGGGCCTGCGTCACGAAGTGCACTTGCCGGCCGTGGTCAATCTGCTGGCGGGCGTCGCGCGGGAGCTGGATGCCCACGAGGCCGTAGAGCTGCTGGCACAGGCCCGAGCAGTCGAGGCCGAAGACGCTTTTGCCGCCCCACACGTAGGGCGCCTTCAGGTACATGAGGGCCGTTTTGCGCAGCAGGGCGGCTTGGCGGGCGTGGTCGGGCGCGGCGGCGGGGTTGGTGGCCGTGCCGTTGAAGAAATAGTTGCGCTCGCCGATGCGCACGTTCATGCCGTCGAAAAACGGCAGCCGGCAGCCCAGCGTGAGCGGAATTTTGGTAGTGGCGTCGCTCACGGCCTGCACCACGTCGAGGGCCCGGGGGTGGTCTTGGGAGCACCAGGCGGCGTAGTACTCGGGCGACACGGCCGTGTGCTGCTTGAAATCAATCCAGCCCACGTAGTCGTCGGCCGCCAACTGGATTTGCAGCCAGCTTTCCTGCGTGACCAGAATCTGGTAACACTCGCCAAACAGCAGCTGGGTAACGAGTTCGGCCCGGTCGTTGGGCTCGGCGCGAACGGGGACGGCGCTCAGGGCGCAGATGCCGGGATTCAATGGGGGAATGACTAGAGAAGTGAAGGGATGAATGCAAAGAACGGCAGCAGAGCATTCACTCATTCGCCTATTTGCTCATTCATCCATTGATTACAGGCGCTCCATGTCGCGCTTTTGGGCTTTCTCCTTGAGGTCGTTGCGCTTGTCGAAGAGCTTTTTGCCCTGGGCCAGGGCGATTTCGATTTTGGCAAAGCCGCGGTCCGTCACGAACAGGCGCAGGGGGATGATGGTCAGGCCCTGGTCCACGCTTTTGCCGGCCAGCTGCTTCAGCTCGCGCTTGTTGAGCAGGAGCTTGCGGGCGCGCATGGCGTCGTGGTTGTTGTAGGTGCCCAAGGAATACGGCGCAATGCGGATGGAATGAATCCAGAGATCGCCTTTGTGGTCGAAGGTGCAGTAGCCATCGGTCAGGTTCACGTTGCCTTCGCGGATGCTTTTTATCTCGGTGCCTTGCAGCATCACGCCCGCGTCGTACTTGGCCAGGAACGTGTATTCGTGGCTGGCGCGGCGGTTTTTGATATTGATAATGACTGGTTTGTCGTCTTTGGCCATGTTACTGGTTCGGTTCTGATTGGGCGGTGGCGGCTGCATCGGCTTGCAGCGCGGCAAAACGAGCCGCGAGCCGGGCGCGCGCCACAATGCGCTGCTCGGTGTGGCCGGTGGCCACAAGGCGGGCCCCCACCCGGGCTTCTACGGCACAGCGCAAAGTTGCGCCGTCGAGGGCATCAAAGGTAGCCGTCAGGACGAGGGTTTCGCCGGCGAAGGCCGGGGCGTGGTGCCGAATGGCGAGGGCCGTGCCAATGCCTTCTTCGTCGGCGTCCTTCATGTCCAACACAAACAAACGGGCGGCCCATTCCATCTCGCGGCCCAGCGCAAACGTGCCGAGCACCGCATGCACCAGGCCGCCCGTGGCCTCGCCAAAATCGGCAAAGTCTTGGGGCCGCACGGTGTAGCGGTGGGTTTTCACAGCGCCCGGGCCAAAAGGATTGTGCATGGCGGGGGCGCTATTTCAGTTTCAGGCGCGGGTCGGGGCTGGTGAGCTGAGTGGCAAAGTCGCCGGCCTCGTACTGGAAATGCGCCGTCATGGCCACCATGGCGGCGTTGTCGGTGCAAAACTGAAACTCGGGGATGAACACCTGCCAGCCTTGGGCGGCGGCTTCGGCTTCCAGGGCGGTGCGCAGGCCGGAGTTGGCGGCCACGCCGCCGGCCAGGGCCACTTGGGTGAGGCCGGTATCGGCGGCGGCGCGGCGGAGCTGGCGCAGCAGCGTGGCCACAATGGTGTGCTGAATGCTGGCGCAGAGGTCGGCCAGGTTTTCCGGCACGAAGTCGGGGTTGGCGGCGGTTTCTTTTTTCAGGAAATACAGCACCGCCGTTTTCAGGCCGCTGAAGGAAAAGTCGTAGCCCGGCATGGCGCCCACCGGAAAGGCAAACCGCTCGGGGTTGCCCTGGCGGGCCAGCTTGTCGAGGTGCGGACCGCCGGGATAGGGCAGGCCGAGCAACTTGGCGGTTTTGTCGAAGGCTTCGCCGGCGGCGTCGTCGATGGTTTGGCCGATGACGTCCATCTCCATCGCCGATTTTACCACCACCAGCTGCGTGTGGCCGCCGCTCACGGTGAGACAGAGGAAGGGAAACGCCGGCTTGGGGTCGCGGATGAAGTGGGCCAGAATGTGAGCCCGCATGTGGTTCACGGCCAGCAGCGGCTTATCCAGCGCCAGCGCCAGGGTTTTGGCAAACATCCCCCCTACCAACAAGGAGCCCAGCAGGCCGGGGCCCTGCGTGACGGCCACGGCGTCGAGGTCGGCTTTGGTGAGGCCGGCTTGCTTGAGGGCCGCCGTGACGACGGGCAGCATGTGCTGCTGGTGGGCGCGCGAGGCCAGCTCGGGCACCACGCCGCCGTATTGCTCGTGGACTTTCTGGGTGGCCACGACGTTGCTCAGCAGCTGGCCGCCGGCCAAAACGGCCGCGCCGGTGTCGTCGCAGGAAGACTCAATGGCGAGGATGATGGGATGCTCAGGCAAGGCGATGAATTATTTGGTAATGAAGGGTTCCGGCGGGCGAAGGCCGAGGCGTTGGAGGCAAGCCGCGAGGCAGCGCCCGCGGTTATCACAACAGGCAGCCGCCGTCGATGGATTTGCCGCGCAGGTCGATTTTTGGGCGGCGTACGTCCGGGCGGCGGGATTGAAAAGGCAAAGTTCGCGTTACGGACTGGAATTGGCCCGAAAGCGGCGAACCGCGGCCCGGCCGGGGTCGTTCCATTGGCCTGATAATTGGCTGAGTGCCTTGCCGGTTGGCGCAACCGGCCAAAAAAACGCAACTTTGCGGATTCACCCGCGTTTTTCGCGTTCAACTGTTCTGCTCCGGTGCGTCGTTTCTTCACCTTTCTGCTGAAAATACTGCTGGGCCTGGGGCTGTTGGTGGTGTTGGCCGTGGTGGGGGTGCTGCTGGCGCTGCGGGTGCCCAGCGTGCAAACCCGGCTGGCCCACGAGGCCGCCGAGGTGCTCACCCAGAAGCTGGGCCAAACCGTGACCATTGGCAAGGTGGACGTGCGGCCGTTCTCCCGCGTGCTGCTCGATGGCGTGCGCGTGCAGGACCGGCGCGGCGGCGAGCTGTTCGGCATCGGGCGGGCCGACGCCGACATCTCCCTGTTTTCGGTGTTCGACCCGCGGCACCTGCACATTGCCACCCTCACGCTGAACGAGCCGCGCTTCGTGCTGCGCAACCTGCCCGGCCAGCCCGACTCGACGACCCTGGACCAATTCATCACGTCGGTGAAGCGCTTGATTGGGCCTTCCACGGACACCACAAAATCGAAGCCGTTCGATTTTCAAGTGGGCAGCGTGGCGCTGCGCAACGGGCACTTTGCCATTGAGAAAGGCGACGTGCCGCGGGCCAAGACCTACGGCCAAAGCATCGACTACGACCACCTGCTGGTCGACAGCATCTACGCCGACGTGTCCAACATCCGGCTGGGCGACACGCTGGGCCTGCGCATCAGCCACCTGCACGCGGTGGAAACGCCCTCGCAGTCGCAGCTGCGCGAAATCACGGCCGACATGACCTACGGGCCGCACTTTTGGGAGTTCAAGAACCTGAGTTTGCGCGTGGGCCGCAGCCAGATTAAAGATTACGTGCGGTTTGAGTTCCGGGTGTTCACCAACTTCACCGACTACAACGACTCGATGAAGACCATTGCGCGCCTGCGCAATTCGGTGGTGTACTCGGACGACATCGCCAAGTTTGCCCCGCAGCTGTCGGAGCTGCACGAGTCGGTGGCGCTGTCGGGCGATGCCTCGGGCTACGTGCGCGATTTCAAGGTAAACAACCTCGACGTGCGCTATGGCAAGGGCACGCACATTGTGGCCAAGCGCGCCCACGCCGACGGCCTGCCCAATTACAAGGAAAGCTTCGTCGACCTGCGCCTGCTGCCCTCGGTGGTGCTGGCCAGCGACCTGAAGCACTGGCTGCCTGCCGCGGCCAACAAGTTTGTGCAGCCCCTGGGCCGGGTGAAGCTGCAAGGCCAGGTGCTGGGGTTCTACGACGACTTTGTGGCCAATGCCTCCTTCGACACGGCGCTGGGCTTTGTGGCCACCGACGTCAACCTGAAAACCAAAACCGACCTCACGCACGCGGCGTATTCCGGCACGGTGCGCAGCAATGCCTTCCAGCTGGGCAAGTTTTTGGGCGACGAATCGGTCATTCGGGACGTGACGCTGAACGGGCGCGTGGCCGGCGTGGGCTTCGTGCCGCCGCTTGCGCGGGGGCAGGCCTCGCTGTCCATCCCGGCCATCTGGTTGAACGGCTACCGCTACCGCAACCTGTCGCTCAACGGCGACTTCCACCAGCAGTCCTTCAGCGGCCACATCACGGCCAACGACCCCAACGTGAAGCTGGTGGGCGACGGCCACATCGACCTCGACCGCGAGCACCAGGACGTGGACATCAAGGCCAAAATCGAGCGGGTCGACCTGCGGGCGCTGGGGCTGATGAGCCAGCCGCTGGTCATCTCCACGACGGCCGACGTGAAATTCCGGGGCGTGCAGCTCGACTCCCTCATCGGGCACGCCTACCTGCGCAAGTCGCGCTTCTCGCTGGGCAAACAGCGCCTGAGCCTCGACACCCTCGATGTGGTGAGCACCCGCAACCGCCTGAACCAGCGCCGCGTGACGCTGCGCTCCGAGGCCGTGGACGCCAGCGTGGCCGGCGCCTTCAACACCTCCGACGTGGTGCGCGACGTGCAAACGCTGCTCACCGAGTACCGCCTCAACTTTGAGAGCAACGCCGCGGCCACGGCCGACTACTACCGCCGCAAGCGCCAGCGCGAATTGCCGGTGTACAAGATTGACCTGCGCCTGAACCTGAAGAAGCCCAACCCGGTGCTGGCGCTGTTTGTGCCCGAGCTGCGGGTAGCCAACGGCAGCCGCATTGACGGCTCGTTCCGCAACGGCGAAACGTCGATTTTCCAGCTGGGCGGCCACCTGGACAGCCTGAGCTACGGGCCGGTGCAGACGGTGAACAACGACTTCGACTTCCTCACCTCGAAGCTGCCGTACAAGGCCGACATTCTGGCCCAGGCCAGCGTGACCAGCGACCGGCAGGTGTTGCCGGGCCTGGGCAAGACCGAGAAGTTCATCGTGGAAGGCGTGTGGGACCAGCAGCGCATTAATTTCTCGACCTCGCTGGCCCAGACGGGCACCACCAACAAAGCCACCATCAACGGCTCGATGGGTTTCCTGCCGCGGGCGGTGGAGGTGATTTTCCGGCAGTCGGCCATTCACCTGCTCGACAAGGACTGGACCATTGCGGCCGATAACTCGGTGACCATCTCAGACTACGGCCGCGAGTACGACGTGAAGAACCTGACCTTCAGCAACGGCGAGCAGTTTGTGGGCGCGCAGGGCTTCATTTCGCCCCAAGCCGACAAGCCGCCCTTGCAGCTGCAGGTGAAGGATTTTGAGCTGGCCACGCTGAACACCCTCACCGGCCAGCGGCTGGGCGGCCGCGTGAACGCGCAGGGCACCGTGAGCGGCGTGTACGGCCCGCTCACCATCAGCAGCACGCTGGGCGTGGACTCGCTGACCTACGACGGCACGCTCATTGGGCAGGTGGCCGGCCGCAGCGACTGGGACAACACGGCCAGCAAGCTGCGCGTGAACCTCGACGTGGCCCGCGCCGGCCAGTCGGTGCTCACCGTGCTGGGCGACATCGCCCCGCGCGACGACAAGAACCAGTTCAACCTCACTGGCACCCTCAACGACGCGCCCATCGTGCTGGCTCAGCCCTTTCTGGGCTCCATCATGAAAAACCTGGGCGGCACGGGCCGCGGCGAACTGCGCCTCACTGGCCTGTTTGGCTCGCCCAACCTGCTGGGCGCGGTGGACGTGAGCAACGGCCGCTTCACGTTCGGCTACCTGGGTACCACCTACACCTTTGCCGACCGCATTTCCTTCACCACCACCAGCATCAGCTTCCGCAACATCAAGCTGCGCGACGCCCTGGGCAACACCGGCACCGTGGACGGCATTGTGAGCCACCACGGCTTCAAGGACATGAGCCTCGACATTGCGGCCAGCTTCCGCAAGATGCAGGTGCTCAACACCACGCGCAAAGACAACGACCTGTACTTCGGCACGGCCTACGCCACCGGCACGGCCCGCGTGACGGGGCCCACCAACGACCTGAACGTGGTGGTGCGCGCCACCAGCGAGGCCGGCACCCGCCTCTCGCTGCCCTTCGACAAGGCCGCCAGCGCGGAGAAGGCCAGCTACATCAAGTTTGTGAACAACAACCCCGCCGGCGACACCGTGCTGCTGCGCAAGGCCAACCTGGTGGCCGCCCAGCAGGCCAAAGTCGACCTGTCGGGCATCACGCTGAACATGAACCTGACCGTGACGCCCGACGCCTACCTCGAAATCCTGCTCGACGAAAGCACCGGCGACGTCATTCGGGGCTCGGCGGCGGGGCAGCTGCGCATGGCCATCGACACGCGCGGCGAGTTCAACATGTTCGGGCAGGTTGAAATCGTGCGCGGAGCCTACAATTTCACGCTGCAGGGCCTGGTAAACAAGGAGTTTGTGGTGCGGCCCGGTGGCATCATTTCCTGGAACGGCGACCCGCTGGCCGGCGAGATGAATATCACGGCCACCTACACGCAGCGCACGTCGCTGGCCCCCGTGATTGGCAACGCTCAGCAAGGCGGCTCGGCCGTGGTGCCGGTGACGGCGGTGATGAACCTGAACGGCCCGCTGCTGCTGCCGGCCATTAAGCTCAACATGGAGTTCAACGACGCGCCGGGCGCGCTCCAGGCCCTGCTCACCAACTTCGTGACCCTGCTGCGCAACGACGAGCAGGAGCTCAACCGCCAGGTCTTCAGCTTGCTGGTGTTCAAGCAGCTGTCGCCGCTGGGCTCGTCGCTGGGCAGCACCATCTCGTTTCGCGGGCAGGACAACACCGTGTTCAACAGCCTGGGCCAAGTGCTGAGCACGCAGCTGGGCCTGCTCACTTCGCAGATTGACCAGAACCTGGAAATCGACTTCAACATCAACGGCATCACGGCCGAGCAGCTGCAGGCGCTGCAGGTGCGCCTGAGCTATTCCTTCCTCAACGGCCGCCTGCGCGTGACCCGCGAAGGCGGTTTCACCAGCAACGCCAACATTGTGGGCCTGCCCAATACCGGCAGCAACACCGCCGGCCAAGCCTCGCTGCTCGGCGACCTGAGCCTGGAATACTACCTCCGGCCCGACGGTAAGTTCCGCACCAAGCTGCGCTACGAAACCACCCCGCGCGACCTCGAAACCATCAACCAGCCGCGCGCGGGCCTGTCGCTGCTGCACACGGAGCAGTTCAACACGTTCAGCGAGCTATTTACGCGGAAAAACCCCAGGAAAAAGGAGCGCCAGACCCAAAAAGCCCGCGAAGGCCGGGAAGTGCTGAACGTGGACGAAGACCCGCGCACCAACCTGTAGCCAACGCCGGTAAAACGGCAATTTTCTTTGCCATTGCGGGCGCTGCGTGCGCATGGCGGCTGGCAGCTTTCTACCTTTGTTTTTCCATGCCTCAAGTTCACAAGAAAAAATTAGGCTCCTACCCCACCTTGCTCGTGGTGTTCAGCATCACGCTGGCCTTGGTGGTCATCGGCTTGTTTGGCCTGCTGCTGGTGCACGCGCACAAGCTCTCGGAAGTGGTGCGCGAAAACTTAGAAGTGCAGGTGTACCTCGACCGCGACCTGCCCGAAACCGAGCTGCTGCGCCTGCAGCAGGACCTGGGCCAGCTGCCCTTCGTGGCCGAGCGCGACGGCAAGCCCCAAATTCGCTTCGTGAGCAAGGAAGAAGGCGCCCGCCAGCTGCTGCAAAGCACCGGCGAGGACTTCCGCCAATTCCTCGGCGACAACCCGCTGCGCGACGCTTACGCCCTTAAAATCAAGCCCGAATACACCGACACCATGCACCTGCGCCAGCTGGAGCGCAGCGTGGCCACCCAGCGCGGCGTGTTTGAGGTGCAATACCCGCAGGACCTGTTTGCGAGCATCAACAACAACCTGACCCGCATCAGCCTGGTGCTGCTGGGCTTTGCGGCGGTGCTGGTGCTGGTGGTGGTCATCCTGATTAACAATACCATCAAGCTGGCGCTGTTTTCGCAGCGGTTTCTCATCCGGTCCATGCAACTGGTGGGCGCCACCCGACTCTTTATCCAGCAGCCGTTTTTGCGGCGCGCTACCTGGCAGGGCCTGGCCAGCGGCGTGCTGGCGGCGCTTATCCTCATTGCGTTGCTGCAATACGCCTACCTGTCGGTGACCGAGCTACGACTGCTGCGCGACGATGTAAACCTCGGCTTGCTGCTGCTGGGCGTCATCGTGCTGGGCGTGGTCATCGGCTTTTTCAGCTCGGCGCGCGCCGTGCACAAATACCTCAGCATGTCGCTCGACGACTTGTACTAATTTTTAGTTGTCCGTTGCTGGATGTCAGTTGTCAGTCCAAAAAAAGACGCGAAACCTGAAAACCTAACAACTGACAACCAACAACTAATACCTACTTATGCAACCCACCAAACCCGCTCCGCACTTTGCCTTCGGGCCCCGCAACTTCCGCCTGATGTGGATTGGCCTGGCCGTGCTGGCCGCCGGTTTCATCACCATGATGTTTGGCGACAAGGATAATTACGGCGAAGACTTTGTGGGCATCACGCTGGGGCCGTTGCTGCTCGTGGCCGGCTTCGGCATCGAGTTCGCCGCCATTCTGGTGCGCGATAAAACGCTGGCCGCGCCGCCCGCGCCGCCCGCCCCTACCTCGGTGCCCGGCCTCACCCAGGAAATTGGCGCTACCCCCGCCGCGCCGGCCGCCCCGGCTTACAAGCGCCTGTAATCTAGTGATTGGTGTTCGGTGGTTAGTGATTGAATGTCCGGCCATTAACCACTAATCATTACCCACTAAGCACTAAAAGATGACCTATTGGCACGCGCTGCTCCTCGCCATTGTGGAGGGGCTGACTGAGTTTTTGCCCGTTTCCAGCACCGGGCACATGATTATTGCTTCGGCGCTGCTCGGCATTCCGGCCACGCCGTTTTTCAAGCTGTATCTGGTGGTCATTCAGTTAGGGGCGATTCTGTCGGTATTTGTGGTGTATTGGAAGCGCTTTTTCCAAAGCATCGACTTCTACCTGAAGCTGTTGGTGGCGTTTCTGCCCATTGTGCTGGTGGGCCTGCTGTTCAAAAAACACATCGACGCGCTGCTCGAATCGGTGACGACGGTGGCCGTGATGCTCGTCGTTGGCGGCGTAGTGCTGCTGTTCATCGACCGCTGGTTTCCGCAGGAAGACCCCAACCAGGGCGGCCACCCGGTCACGAACCCGAGCTTTAAGGAAGCCCTGATGATTGGCTTGTTCCAATGTCTGGCCGTGGTGCCGGGCACCAGCCGCTCGGCGGCCACCATCATCGGCGGCCTTACCCAGAAGCTCACGCGCCGCGCGGCGGCTGAGTTCGCGTTTTTTCTGGCCATGCCCACCATGGCCGCTGCGGCCGTGAAGGACGTGTACGACTACTACAAAGAAGCCAAAGCGCAGGGCATCGACGTGGCGCACCTGTTCTCGGGCACCGAGCTGAAAATGCTGGCGCTGGGCAACGTGGTGGCCTTTGTGGTGGCCTTGTTGGCCATCCGGCTGTTTGTGGGCTTTGTGGCGCGCTACGGCTTCCGGGCCTTTGGCATCTACCGCATCATTGCGGGCGGCATCTTGTTGATTATGCTGGCCCTGAACCTTCCCCTGAACGTGCTATGAGTACCAAAAGCCTGGCCGATTTCGATTTTGAGACGGGCGAAGTCCTGCTGCTGGACAAGCCCCTCACGTGGACCTCGTTCGACGTGGTGCGCAAGGTGAAGAATGCCCTGCGCATCAAGAAAATTGGCCACGCCGGCACCCTCGACCCCCTGGCCACCGGCCTGCTCATCCTCTGCACCGGCAAAAAGACCAAGGAAATCGACCTCATTCAGGCCCAGGAAAAGGAATACACCGGCACGTTCCGGCTGGGCGAAACCACGCCCAGCTTCGACCTGGAAACGGCCGTCGACATGGCCCGCCCCTACGCCCACCTCACCGAAGAGCAGATTCGGGAAGCCGTGACGCCTTTTCTCGGCGTCATTCAGCAAACGCCGCCGCTGTTTTCGGCCGTAAAGATTGACGGCAAGCGGGCCTACGAAATTGCCCGCCAGGGCTTAGAAGCCGAAATCAAGTCGAAAACCGTCGAAATCAAAACCTTCGAACTGACGCGCATTGCCTTGCCCGAGGTTGATTTCCGCATTGTGTGCTCCAAGGGCACGTATGTGCGCAGCCTGGCGCGCGACTTTGGCTTAGCGCTGGGCTGCGGCGCCCACCTCACGCGCCTGGTGCGCACGCGCATCGGGGAGTATCGGGTAGAGGACGCCTTTACGCTGGAAGCCATTCAGGCCCTGCGCCCGCCCCGGCCCGAAGAGGAAGGACGCGCCCGCCGCCCCGAGCGCCCCGGCACCGCGCCCAACCGCGCTGGCCTGCAGTATTTTGCCGCCCTACAGGCCGATGCACTGGCGGCCAAGGAGCACCAACCCACGGCTGCCGCAGCAGCCCCCGACGAGCCAACGGAGTAGAGACGCGTTTTCGCGTCTCGCCGTCCGCGCAGTTGGGGCGACGTTGGGTAGTCACGAGACGCGAATACGCGTCTCTACAGCGTTCTGGCGGTCAGCCAATACGTCGAAGCGGGCAGTTCAATGCCGCGGCCGTTACCTTCGCGGCGCTGTTTACCTTCACTCATTCGCAACTCCGGCGCCCTCAATGCACGTCATCCGCGACCCGGCCCAGTTTCCGTTTCTTGGCAATGCCGTCGTCACGAGCGGCACCTTCGATGGCGTCCACGTGGGGCACCAGCGCATTTTGGGGCGGCTGCGCGAGGTGGCGCAGGCCAGCGGTGGGCCGTCAGTGGTCATTACTTACTGGCCGCACCCGCGGCTGGTGCTGGGCCCGCCGCCCTCCCACCCCGAGCTGCTGGAGCTGCAGTTGCTCAACACCCTGGAGGAGCGCATTGCCAAGCTGGCCGAATTCGGCGTCGACTACCTCCTCATCGTGCCCTTCACCCGGGAATTTGCACAGTGGACCTCGGAAGAATACATCCAGAACCTGCTGCTGAAAACCGTGGGCGCCAAGCAATTGGTCATCGGCTACGACCACCGCTTCGGCAAAAATCGGGAAGGGGGCTTCGACTACCTCAGCCAGAACGCCGACCGCTACGGCCTGACCGTGGAAGAGATTCCGCGCGAAGACGTGGACGCGGTGGGCGTGAGCAGCACCCGCATCCGGCAGGCGCTGCGGCAGGGCGACGTGGCCACGGCCAACCGCTACCTGGGCTACCACTACCCCATCACCGGCTTGGTGGTGCACGGGCAGAAATTGGGCCGCACCATAGGATACCCCACTGCTAACCTGGCCATTACGGAGCCGCTGAAGCTGGTGCCGGCCCGCGGCATTTACGCCGTGTGGGCCGGCACGGCGGCGGGCACGCGGCACCCGGCCATGCTGGCCATTGGGGTGCGGCCCACGATTGGCAAGGATTTGGAACAGACCATTGAGGTGAACTTGCTCGACTTCAGCGGCGATTTGTATGACCAGCTGCTGACGCTGGAGTTTGTGGCCTGGCTGCGCGCCGAAGAAAAATACGACGGTCTGGACGCGCTAATGGCCCAGTTGGCGTTGGATGCGCAGGCCACGCGCGCGGCGCTGGCGTAAGCTTCTACTTATTGTATTCCACCTTATTCATTATGAAATACTTCCGCTTATTTGCAATAGGCTGCGTTTTCCTGCTTACCTCTCTCGCCGCGCAAGCCCAGGGCAAGCTCACGGGCGTGGTGCGCGACTCGGCCACCAACGAGCCTCTGTCGTTTGCGAGCGTGTTTCTGGCCAATACGACGCTGGGGGTGACCACCACGGAGCAGGGCACGTTCGTGTTCCCGAAAGTGCCGGCCGGCACCTACGACGTGGTGGGCTCCTACGTGGGCTACCGCCTGGCCAAGCAGAGCGTCACCATCGGCCGCGAGCCGCAAGAAGTAACCCTGAAGCTGGGGGCCACCGGCAACCAGTTGGGCGAGGTGGTGGTGAAGCCGGCTGCCAACAAGCCCGAGGAATACCAGAAATTCTCGAAGCTGTTTTTGGGCGGCAGCACGTTTTCGGCCCAGTGCCGCATCAGCAACCCCGACGACGTGCTGGTGCTCTACGACGACTCGACCAAGGAGCTGACGGCCCACGCCAAGGAGTTTGTGCAGATTGACAACGAGGCCCTGGGCTACCGCCTGAAATACTACGGCCTGCAGTTTTCTTCCAACGACGACGACCGGTCGGTGTTTTACTACGGCCAGCCCGTGTTTGAGGAATTGAAGCCCAAAGACGAGCGCCAGCGCAAGCTCTGGGCCGCCAACCGGCTGACGGCTTACAAAGGCTCGTTCATGCATTTTCTGCGCAGCGTGTACAACGACCGGCTGAAGGCCGAAGGCTTCTACACGCAGCAAATCAGGGTGTTTGACAACCCCCGGTACGTGCGGGCCGAGGAGCAGCGCAAAGCCCTGCTGGCCAGCAAGCCCAACGGCCCCTACACCGCCGCCGAGCAGGACTCGCTGGACCAGTGGGATACGCTCGCGCCGGTGCTGGCCACCCTCAACCAGCAGCCGCTGCCCATCGACAGCATCCGGCGGGTGTCGCCGGGCGGCAAGCGCACGTTTCTGCGCTTCAACGGCGAGCTACAGGTGGCGTACTTTGGCGAAACCCCCGACCCGCTCTACAAGCGGCCCATGTCGCCGCTGGGCTACCCCAAGCCGCCTTTTCCGGCCGGCCCGCGGCAGGTGTCGCGGCTGAAGCTGCAGGGCCGCGAGGCTCAGTTTCAGGCCAACGGCACGCTGCTGAACCCCTTGGACGTGTTCAACGGCGAGTACTGGGGGTTTGAGAAAATCGGCGAGTTTTTGCCGGTCGACTACGTGCCCGGCAGCCTGCCGCCGTCCGTTTCTGCGGCCCGTCAATAATGCGGTGGGGCCTGCTGCTGTTGGTGGGAATGCTGGCGTGGCCCGGGGCAGTACGGGCCCAAAGCAGCCTGACCGGCGTGGTGGAAGACTCGCTTACGCACGCGCCGTTGGCGTTTGCCAGCGTGTTTTTGGCCAACACCACCATTGGCGTGACCACCACGGAGCAGGGCACGTTTGCGTTTCCCAATTTACCGCCGGGTAGTTACGAGGTCGTAGCGTCGTACGTGGGCTACCGGCTGGCCAAGCAGGCCGTGGTGGTGGGCAAGGGGCCGCTGCGCCTCGTGCTGGGGCTAAGCCCCACCGCCAACCGCCTGGGCGAAGTGGTGGTGCGCCCCAACCCCAACCGGCCCAGCGACTACCGAAAGTTTGTGGAGCTGTTTTTGGGCCAGAGCACGTTTTCGCGGCAGTGTCGCATTCGCAACCCCGACGCCGTGTTGGTCGATTTCGACCCGGACGAAAGCGTGCTGACGGCCACAACACCCAACTTTGTTGAAGTCGAAAATCAGACCCTGGGCTATCGAATCAAATACTACGGACTGCGCTTTTCGTGCAATTTTAAGCAGCACCTGCTCACGTTTTACGGCGAGCCGGTGTTTGAAGAGCTGACTTCCAGCAGCAAAAGCCGGATGCGCACGTGGGAGGAAAACCGCAGCAAGGCCTACCTGGGCTCGCTGACTCACTTCCTGAAAAGCGTGTACGACAACCGGGTGGCCGCCAACGGCTTCCTCGTGCAGCGCCTGCGGGTGGTGCCTAATCCCAAAAAAGCCCTCATAGACAGCCTACGCCGGCAGCTGGTGCGCCAACGCTACCTGAAAGAACTAAGCCCGCCCCAGCTCGACTCCTTAAACACCTGGCGGGAAGTGCCCACGCATTTCTCGATGCTCTACACCGCGGCGCGGCCCATCGACAGCCTGCGCCGGCTGTCCGCCGACGGAAGCCGGGTCTTTTTGCGTTTTGCCGATTATTCGCAGGTGAGCTACCTGCGCGCCGGCCCCGACCCGCGTTACTTGGAGCTGCAGCGCCAGCTAGGCCCTCGCCGCCAGCTGCCTGCCGACCGCCAGGTGTCGCAGTTGCTGTTGCGCGAGCCCGAAATCGAGATTCAGCCCAACGGCCAATTGGCGAACCCGCTGGCCGTATTCACCGACGAATACTGGGGGTTCGAAAAAATGGGTGAATTTTTACCCGTCAATTACCTGCCGCCGGCTCCGGCGGCCTCGCCTTCCTCACCCACCCGATGATAAACAAAACCGTTCCGAACGCCCGGGAAGCCCTCCAGGGCCTGGCCGATGGCATGACGCTGATGCTTGGCGGCTTCGGCCTCTGCGGCATCCCCGAAAACTCGATTCAGGAGATTCTGCGCCTCGGCGTGACAAACCTGACCTGCATCTCGAACAACGCCGGCGTCGACGACTTTGGCATTGGCCTGCTGCTGCAAACCAAGCAGGTGCGCAAGATGATTTCGAGCTACGTGGGCGAGAACGCCGAGTTTGAGCGCCAGCTGCTGAGCGGCGAGCTGGAGGTGGAACTCATTCCGCAAGGCACGCTGGCCGAGCGCTGCCGGGCCGGCGGCGCGGGCATTCCGGCCTTCTACACCCCCGCCGGCTACGGCACGGAGGTGGGCGAAGGCAAGGAAAGCCGCGAGTTCAACGGCAAAATGTACCTGTTGGAAACCGCGCTGCACGCCGATTTTGCCTTCGTGAAAGCCTGGAAGGGCGACACCGCGGGCAACCTCATTTACAAGGGCACGGCCCGCAACTTCAACCCCATGATGGCCACGGCCGGCAAAATCACGGTGGCCGAAGTAGAGGAACTGGTGCCCGCCGGCGAGCTCGACCCCAACCAGATTCACACGCCGGGCATTTTCGTGCAGCGCATCTACCAGGGCGAGCATTACGAGAAGCGCATTGAGCAGCGCACGGTGCGGGCTGCGGTGTAAGGCAAATCCCAACGACTGATTGTATGCACGTTGCGCTGCGCACCCGTTTGCTTCTGCTGCTGCTGGTGTCGTTGCTGGCACTAGTGCCGGTAGCTTTTGGGGTGTACATCAACGAAACCAGCCCGCCGCCCACCACTGCCCGGCTGCCCGGCCGCTGCTCGCGCTACTGCGAAACGCACGGCTGCCCGCACGCCACGCCCGCCAACAGCCCGGCCTATTTCCGGCTGCGGCCGCTGTTTGTGGCCACCATTCGGGGGCTGATGAGCGGCGGCCGGGCGTGGTACGCGGCGGCTAATATTGGTTTTTACCTGGTGTTGGTGCCGCTGTTGCTGGTGGGCCTCACCTACGGGGCCCTGCGCAACGCGGTGCTGATTCGGCAACTCAAAACCCTGCCCCGTGGATAAGCTGCTGACCTGGGTTGCCCGCTTTGTGCAGTTTGCGTTTTGGTACTGCACCGATTTCATGGCGAACCTGGCCAACCGCACCCACACGTCCTACAACGAAACCAATACGTGGGTACTATTGCTGCTGATTCCGGGCTTGCTCGCGTTGTTGACGGGGGTGCGCATTGCCCAGTGGTTTCAATTGCGGCGCCTGGCCGCCCGCCGGCCCCCCCCGCTCCTTTCCTACACCTTAAACTGCCCGTTGGGTTCTTCCTTTTTTATGACTTTCCGCAAACATTCCCTCGCGCTGCTCTTGTTGCTGAGCGGCTACGGCGCCGTGGCCCAGGTGGCGGCGCCCGCCCGGAAAGCCCCGGCCCGCAAGGTCGTTGCCGCCAAGGCCATGCCCGCAACGGCCACCGTCGACCCGGCCGCAGCGCAGCGCATCGACCAGCTGCTGCGGGAATACACGGCCGCCAACCGCGTGCCCGGCGCCATTGCCTTGGTGATGCGCGACGGCAAGGTGCTGTACCGCAAAGCCGTGGGCCTCGATGACGTGGCGGCCCAAACCCCGCTGCGCACCGACGCCATTGTGCGCATTGCTTCCCAAACCAAGGCCATCACCAGCATTGGGCTGATGCTGCTCTACGACGAAGGCAAATTCCAGCTCGACGACCCTATCTCGAAGTACCTGCCGGCGTTCAAAAACCCCAAAGTCCTGGTGTCTTTCAACGAAAAAGACAGCACCTACACCACCGTGCCGGCCAAGAGCGAAATCACCATCCGTCAGCTGTTCACGCACACTTCGGGCATTGGGTACCCCATTATTGGGAGCAAGGAGGCGCGGGGCATTTATGCCAAAGCGCACATTCCGAGCGGCATTGGCACACCGGCGGGGTCCTTGGCCAAGTCGATGGACGCGCTGGGGGCCTTGCCGCTCATGCACCAGCCGGGCGAGCGGTTCACCTACGGGCTGAGCGTGGACGTGCTGGGCCGGCTGATTGAGGTGCTTTCGGGCCAGCCGCTGGACAAGTACCTGCGCGCCCGCCTTTTTGAGCCGCTGGGGATGAAGGACACCTGGTTTTACCTGCCCGCCGACCGGCAGGCCCGGCTGGCCCGGCTTTACACCGAGGATGCCAACCAGCAAACCGCGTTCATGGGCCCGCGCGACGGCATGATTCCGGACTACCCCAAGGCGGCCGGCACCTACTTCTCGGGCGGCGCGGGTTTGTCGTCGACCATCGACGACTACGCTCGCTTCTTGCAAATGCTGCTGGACAACGGCCGCTACAACGGCCGGCAGTTGCTCAAGCCCGCCACCGTGGCCCTGATAAGGCAGAACCAGATAGGCAACTTGAGCCAGGGCGGCAACAAGTTCGGCCTGGGCTTTAGCATTGTCACGGCCGAGAGCGCCGCCAAGCAGCCAGTTGGGCTGTCGGAGGGCTCGTATGAGTGGGGCGGCATTTTCGGCACCACGTATTGGGTCGACCCCAAAGCCAAGCTGGTAGCCCTCATCTACACCCAGAAATACCCCAGCGGCACGGCTCGCGACCTGGCCGACAAGTTCAAGACGGCGGTTTATCAGTCGTTTGTTGCCGGCTCTAAATAATGCAGTCCGTCGTGCTTCACGGCGCGCTGCACGACGGCCTTTTTTAGCTCATTCCCACCCCATTCATCCCCATCATGCTCGACAAACACGGCATCGCCAAACGAATTGCCCAGGAAGTAAAAGACGGTTCGTACGTTAACCTCGGCATCGGCATTCCCACGCTGGTGGCCAACTACATTCCGGCCGGCATCAACGTGGAGCTGCAGTCGGAAAACGGCCTGCTCGGCATGGGCCCCTTCCCGACGGAAGACCAGGTCGACCCCGACCTCATCAACGCCGGCAAGCAGACGGTGACCACGCTGCCCGGCTCCAGCATTTTCTCTTCGGCCGATTCGTTCGGCATGATTCGCGGCGAGCACGTGGACTTGACCATTCTCGGGGCCATGGAAGTCTCGGAGCGCGGCGACATCGCCAACTGGAAGATTCCGGGCAAGATGGTGAAAGGCATGGGCGGCGCCATGGACCTGGTGGCTTCGGCCAAAAACATCATCGTGGCCATGCAGCACGTGGCCAAGGACGGCAGCAGCAAGCTCCTGACCGACTGCACGCTGCCCATCACGGGCCTGCGCTGCGTGAAGAAAATCGTGACCGAGCTGGCCGTGCTCGACGTGACGCCCGACGGCTTTGTGCTGCGCGAGCGCGCCCCCGGCGTGAGCGTAGAGCAGATACAAGCCGCCACGGCCGGCAAGCTGGTGGTGCCCGAAGGCGAAGTGCCCGAAATGACGCTCTAAATACGGAGGCGGTATATAGCGGTTTGGGGTTGTGGAGGGCGTATCTTCGTAGCCTCTCATCTTCCTGATTCTATGCGCCGACTCCTACCCTTTTTGCTGCTGCTGGCCGGCCCGGCCCTGGCCCAGACTTCGCCCATCATCGACCGGACCGACATGCCCAATCTGACCACCGGAGTCGACTCGTTGCGGCTGAGCGTGGCCGGCCCGGTGCTGCCCGCTACGGCGCCGCCCCTTTCGCGCCGCGGCGCCAACCAAACCTGGAACTACGCTGCCCTGACGCCCACTTCACAGCGCGTCGAGACGTTCTTGCCGGCCAGCACGGTCACGGCCACCTCGGCGTTTTACCAGCTCACGTTTGGGACGCTCTTTGGGGGCGTGAACCGGGCCACGGTGGCGTCGCCGCAGGAGCTGCCGCTGGCGGCCGGCGGCCTGCTGCCCATCACCGATACGTACCAGTTTTACAACCTGACGGCGGCCGCGGCGGTGCAGCAGGATTTCCGCTCAGTGGGCTTTGGTGCGTCGCTGGCCGGCACGGCGGTGCCCGTCACCTACGTCAGCCAGGCGCAGCAGGACGTTATTTACCGCTTCCCGCTGAGCTACGCCAGCCCGGCCGATTCCAGCAATTCGTACTTCACCACGCCGGCGGCCACGGCCACGGTGGGCTACCTCAGCCAGAAGCGCAAGCGCGTGAACAAGCCCGATGCCTGGGGCACGCTCACCACGCCCTTCGGCACCTTCCAGACGGTGCGGGTGGTGACGCGCCTCGAAGACCACGACAGCGTGTCGGTGGGCGGCGTGAGCCAGGGTTTCGACGTGCCCGTGACCCGCGAGTACAAGTGGCTGGCCAAGACGCAGCATGTGCCGCTGCTCACCATCACCACGCGCGTGCTGGCCGGTCAGGAAACCATCACGGGCGTGGAATACCGCGACATCTACCGCCGCATCGTTCGCCTGGCCACCCGCGATGCGGCCACCGATGCAGCACTCAGTGCCTACCCCAACCCTTCGGCTGCCGGCACGCCGCTCACGCTCACGTTGCCGGCCGGCAGCGGGCCGCTCACCGTGTCGGCCACCGATTTGGTGGGGCGGCAATTATTCCGCTGCCACGTTGCAGTTCCCGGCAAGGTACTCACGCTGGGGCCCGACACGTTTGGCAGCTTTCGCGGCATGGCCCTGCTCACCGTGACCACGGCCCGCGGCACGGCCACGCGGCGCGTGGTGCGGGAGTAATTCCGCGGGTCCGACGCGAACAGCGCGTTTTCACACGAATATTTAATTATTTTTCTTTTCTTATTTAAATTGTGCGAGGTAATCACTCTTCCTCGGCAATGACATGACGGTTGCTTCATCTTTCTCAACTCGTTGGCAGCTATTCCAATACTTGCTGTTTCTATTGTTCGCAGCGCCGGTTTGCGCTCAAACCAGCACTGCTCCCGCTCCCTCAGCGGCGCTAAAATCCATTTTAAACCCCGACGGCACCGTTCGCGCGGGCGCTAAGGGGTCGTTCAACGCCCAGGGCTACGTCCTCTCCACAAGTCCGGATGGCCAGCCTTCCTTTCAGCCGGCCGCGGCGGCGGCCCGGGGCGGGCTGGGCGCGGGGGATTCGGGCTGGTCCAATGAATTTGCCATGAACGGCGCCAACGATGTGGTGTATGCGGTGGTGACCGATGGGCAGGGCAACGTCTACATTGGCGGCGACTTTACCGCCGTGGGCAGCGTGGTGGCCTACGGCGTAGCCAAATGGAACGGCACCGCTTGGAGTGCCCTGAGTTCCGTCTATAACGGCGTGAAAGAAGTGCGCGCCCTGGCCCTCGACAGCCGGGGCACCCTCTACGCCGGGGGCCTCTTCCAGTACAGCGGTGCCCGAACGGTGAATTACGTGGCCAAGTGGAACGGCAGCCAGTGGCTGAACCTGGCCAACGGCTTGCTTGGGAGCGTGCGGGCACTCGCCGTAGATGCCGCTGATAACCTATACGCCGGGGGCAGCTTGGGGTTAGTAGGCCTTCCCGTTGCCACCGGCACCATCGGCGTATCGAAGTGGAATGGCAGTACCTGGACGGCCTTGGGCACCACTAATATTATCGGCGGAAACCTGACGTCTGTGGCTGCGCTGGCATTCGATGGCGCCGGCAACCTGTATGCAGGCGGCGATTTTACCACGATGAGCGGCGTGGCAGCCCGCAACGTGGCCAAGTGGAATGGCACGACCTGGACGGCACTTGGCGCCGGCACGAGCCACCCCAGCTACTCTTCCGTGTATACCTTAGCCATCGACGGCAGCGGCAATGTGTACGCGGGCGGCCAGTTTGACCGCGCCGGCGGCGCGCCGGCCAATAACATCGCCCGCTGGAACGGCACGGCCTGGACCGCGTTGGGCACGGGTACGGGCGGCAGCTATTTCGCCGGCCGCGTCACGGCCTTGAAGCTTGACGGCACCGGCGGCCTCTACGTCGGCGGTCATTTCCTAACGGCCGGCGGCAGTCTGGCCACGCGGCTGGCCCGCTGGGACGGCAGCGCCTGGCAAGCCCAGGGCCTTGCGATGAGCGGCGACAGCACCGGCAGCATTCAAATCCCCGACGTGGTGAATGCCTTGGCCCTGGACGGCCGCGGCCACTTGCTCGCCGGGGGATGTTTCATTCGGGCAGGCAACGCCATTGCCTGCGACATTGCCCAGCTGACGCTGGCCACCACGCAATGGACTGCGCTGGGCGCCCCTGCCGGCGGGGGCCAGGGCTTTGCCAACCGCCCTTTTCTGTACTGCATGGTGGCCGATGGCAACGGCAACGTGTACGTGGGCGGTGACTTTGGAACCGTGGGCCACAAGGCGGCCCGGGGCGTGGCCAAATGGAACGGCACCAGCTGGACGCCGCTGGGCACCGGCATCAATGGTCGTGTGCAAGCCCTAGCGCTGGACCGCCAGGGAGGGCTCTACGCCGCCGGGCAAATCTTTGACTCCGTTACCGGCGCTTATCAAGGGGTAGCCCGTTGGAACGGCACTACCTGGCAGAATCTCGGATTCGGCGGCAGCGCTGGCAGCTACATCAACGCCCTGGCCGTAGATGCCGCCAATAACCTTTATGCAGGGGGTACCTTCTCGGCGGCGGGCAGCGTAGCGGCACTGAACGTGGCCAAGTGGAACGGCACGGCCTGGAGCGCCCTTGGCGCGGGCCTGCCTGCTGCTGTCTTCTGCCTGGCAGTGGACGCCAATAACAACTTGTACGCGGGCAGCGCATTCTTGACCGTCACCAGCCCGCCGGTATACCGCTGGAACGGCACCACGTGGACCGGGCTTGGCACGGGCGTGTTCGGGCACGTGAAGGCGCTGCTCGTGGACGCCAATAACAATGTCTATGCCGGGGGCACTTTCACTTCACTCGGTGGCGTAAATGCCAATTACATTGCCAAATGGAACGGCACTACCTGGAACGCACTGGGCAACAGTGCGTTTGTAGGCGATGCCAATGTGACAGAAGTGGATGCAATAGCGCCCGACGGCGCCGGCGGCATTTACATTGGAACCTATGCAAGCAACCGCTACAACACCTTATCACAGCCCATGGCCTACGTGGCCCGATGGAACGGCACGTCCTGGACGGCCCTGGGCACGGGCGTTGAGCCCAACCGATTCGTGCGGGCTCTGGCCTGGACGGGCACCAGCCTTTATGCGGCCGGCACCTTCAGCGCCGTGGGCGACAGCAGCAAGGTGATGTCCAGAATCGGGCGCTATACGCCCCCGCCGCCCACGCTCACCAGCCTGAGCCCGAACCGGGGCCCCATTGGCAGCACCGTGGCCCTAACCGGCACCAACCTGGCTGGCACCTCCCGCGTGAGTTTTGCCGGGAGCACCAGCAACATCGTCGCCACCGGCTTCAGCGTCAACGCGGCGGGCACCCAGATTTCCGGTGTGGTGGTACCGGCTGGCGCCCAGACCGGCAACGTCAGCGTGACGACACCCGGCGGCGTCAGCAACGGGGTGATGTTCACGCTCGGCCCCCTTTCGGCCACGACGGCGGCCGCCACGCCCCGGCTGCAGCTGCACCCCAACCCGGCCCACGAACGCGCCACGGTGGCGGTGCCCGCCGCTGCCAACGCCCAGCACCTGACGCTGACCGATGCCTTGGGCCGCGAAGTGCGGCGCTACTCCGTAGCGCCCGGCGCGGCCCAAGGCACGCTGAACCTCCGAGGCCTGCCCGCCGGGTGCTATTTTGTGAGGACCGGCCAAGCTGCCAGCAAATTGCTGGTCGAATAGCGCCATCAACGCTCAGGACCGGTTTTCACCATCCAATTGCACCGTTTAAGTCTTTTTTCCGTTGAATAACCCGTTGGCGGCGTCCGTCAACGGGTTTTTTCTTGGATAATTTTACGGCGCGGCACCTTCCCACCGCTCCTAACGCATTCTTATGGCTACTTCTTCTAACGGCAAATCGGTCGCTTCGGCCCCCGTCGCCAACGGCAAAACCGTCCCTGGCGGTGCCCACGCCAAAAAAATAGCTACTCCCAGCGCCGCCACGGTGGCCGAGCGCCTCACGCCCACCGCGGTGCCGGCCCACAAGCTGGTGCTGCGCACCCTGCGCCGCTCCGATTTCAAGGCCATCAAGGAAATCATGGACAAGGTGTACTCCAACATGGAGGGCGCCTGGGCCGCCGACGAGTTTGCGGCCCTCATCCGGAAGTTTCCCGAAGGCCAGATTGGCATCGAGGACAACGGCCGGCTGGTGGCCGCCGCGCTGGCCATCATCGTGGATTACAGCAAGTTCGGCGACAAGCACACGTATGCCAAAATCACGGGCAACGGCAAGTTCGACACCCACGATGACGACGGCGACACCCTCTACGGCGTCGACGTGTTCGTGGACCCCGAGTACCGCTCGCTGCGCCTGGGCCGCCGCCTCTACGACGCCCGCAAAGAGCTGTGCGAAAACCTGAACCTGCGCGCCATGGTGGCCGGCGGCCGCATTCCCGGCTACGCCGCCTACGCCAACGAGATGACGCCGGCCAAGTACGTGGAGATGGTGCGCAACAAGGAGCTGGTCGACCCCATCCTCACCTTCCAGCTCTCCAACGAGTTCTACGTCCGCAAAATCATTCGCGGCTACCTGCCTTATGATTCTGAAAGCAAGGCGTTTGCCACGCTACTGGAGTGGATTAACGTGTATTACGAAGAGAAGGAAAAGCTCATCGGCAATACCAAGAGCAACGTCCGCATCGGCATTGTGCAGTGGCAGATGCGCGCCACCCGCAGCCTGGAAGACCTGCTCCAGCAAATGGAGTTCTTCGTGGACACGGTATCGGGCTACAAATCGGACTGCGTGATGTTTCCGGAGTTTTTCAACGCCCCGCTCATGGCCCTAACCAACGAGGATTCGCCCTCGGTGGCCATCCGGGCCATGGCGGCGTTCACCGAGCCCATCAAGCTGAAAATGATGGAGCTGGCGGTGAGCTACAACATCAACATCGTGGCCGGCTCGATGCCGGTGTACGAGGACGGCAAGCTGCACAACGTGGCCTACCTCTGCCGCCGCGACGGCACCGTGGACGAGCAGTACAAGCTGCACGTGACGCCCGACGAGGCCAGCTACTGGGGCATGCGCGGCGGCGACAAGCTGAAGTGCTTCGACACGGACTTTGGCAAAATCGGCATTCTGGTGTGCTACGACGTGGAATTCCCGGAGCTGGCCCGCATGCTGAGCGACGAGGGCGTGAAAATCCTGTTTGTGCCCTTCTGGACCGACACCAAGAACGCCTACCAGCGCGTGCGCATCTGCGCCCAGGCCCGCGCCATTGAGAACGAGTGCTACGTGGCCATCACCGGCTCGGTGGGCAACCTGCCGCGCGTGGAAAACATGGACATTCAGTATTCGCAGAGCGCCGTGTTCAGCCCGTCGGACTTTGCCTTCCCGCACGACGCCATCGTGGCCGAAGCCACGCCCAACACGGAGATGACCCTTATCGCCGACCTCGACCTCGACCTGCTCAAAGACCTGAACACCAGCGGCGCCGTGCGCAACCTGCGCGACCGCCGCAAGGACCTGTACTCGCTGAGCTGGAGCGTGAAGAAGACCGAGCGCGACGACGAGCTACTGGAGCAGGGCACCGAGCGCCTGCAGCGCGCCAGCCGCCGCAAGGCCGTGGCGGCGGGCTAAAGCCGGCAGCCTGGAAGCGCATCGTGCCTCATGCACCGCGCCAAATTGTGAAAAGCCCTGCGCATCGTTATGGTGCGCAGGGCTTTTGTTTTACCTTAGGCACTCAGCAATAGCTATTCTTGCGGATTGGCCGTAAGCCGCTGGCTGCCTTCACCTTTCCGTTACGTTTATGCGTCTACCTTTTACCAAGCTGCTGCTGATTGCCGCCGCGTTATTTGTCCTTGCGTCCCCGGCCCAGTCCCAAACGGTGTATGGCCTTGTGGGGCCCGACGACGTGCTGAGCTTCTCCCTGATTTCGTTTGATGCCGCGACACCGGGTAACATCGCCCTTCGGGGCCGCGTGATTGGGCTGGCGAGTGGAGAGTTCTTGGTTGGCATCGAGCGGCGGCCCGCTACCGGGCAATTGCTGGCGCTGGGCTACACCAACAATCCCGCCGGGCAGCAGCTGCATCTGTACGAGTTGAGTATGACCACTGCTGCCGCCACGCCCATTGGCCCGGCCATCGCGCTGAATCTGGGCAACCTGAGCAGCCGAATCGGCTTTAGCATTGACCCAACCACCGACCAGATTCGGGTGGTGACGGCCAGCGGCAACAGCTACCGCCTCAGCCCCACCACGGGCGCCCTGGTGGCCACCGACAGCAACCTGGCCTATGCCGCCTCCGACCCCAACGCGGGCCAGGCGCCCAACGTGCAAGCCATCGGCTATACCAATAACTACAACGGCAGCACAGCCACCCAGCTGTTTGGCATCGACAAAACCGGCAACCGCCTCATGCAACAAGCATCGGGGGCCAACGGTGCGCTGGCCACGGTGGGCCCGCTGGGACTCAGCCTGGATACTTTCGACTTTGGCATTGCGGGCAATGCCCAAACCCAAACCAATAGCCTGTACTTGATGACGTCTGTTTCCACCGGGCAGTTTAGCTTCACCACCCACTGGTACCGCGTGAGTGCCACCACGGGGGTGGCCACGCTGGTGGGCACCGTGGGTTCGCCGAACTGGTTCTACAACATCATCGACGTTGCCGTGCCCAACTCGCTCATCACGGCCACCCACAACCGGGCCGATTTGGCGGACAATGTCAGCGTGTTCCCCAATCCTACTGCGGGTGCAACCAACTTCAGTTTTCGTTTACAACGCGCCAGCACGGTGGAGCTGCGCGTAACCGATGCGCTGGGCCGCTGCGTGGCCACGCCGCCGGCCACAACCCTGGCCGCCGGCCCCCACACGTTGCGCTGGGATGCCCGGCACGCGGCCTCCGGCCTCTACTTGCTGCGCCTGATGGTGGACGGCGTGCCCGCCGCCACCGAACGCCTGCAAGTGCGGTAAGCCTGGCCGGCGGCTGTGGACCATTGCTTGGGGAATTACCTTTGGCAACCACAGTTTTTCAGCGGCGCGCCGCTCAATTCCACCGCATGAGACCATCTCTCCTCCCGCTGCTTTGCTTCCTGCTGCCCGCTGTAGCATGGGCGCAAAAGAACCCCAAACCACTCACTGCCGACCGGCCCAAACTGGAGCAGGGCGTCGCTTCGCCCGAGGGCAAGCGCACCGGCAAGTGGAATTTTTACACGCGCAGCGGGGAGCTGGACCTCACGTTTGATTACGATTCGAGCCGCATCCGCTACCAACGGCCCGACACCACCCGGTACCTGCTACGCCTGGGCGAGGACTGGGCGCTGAAAGTGCCGACCCGCGCGCCGCGCTTCCTGGGCAGCATGGACCAACGCGTCAACGACATTCAACGAAAGCTGCGCTACCCCGTGGGCGCCCTGAGCCGGCAGATTCAGGGCACCGTGCTCCTGAGCTACACCGTGGACGTGAACGGCCACTCCCGGGACTACAACGTGGAAAACAGCCTCGGCCCGGCCTGCGACCAGGAGGTGTGGAACGCCGTGAAAGACCTACCCGATGCCTGGATTCCGGCCTTCTACCTGAACCGCGCCGTGCCGGCCCGCTTTTACTTGGCGGTGCAATTCCGCATCCTCGACGAAGCGGCGTTCAACCGCTTGCAAAGCGGGGAGTCGACGACTTCAGCCGCAGGCCCGGCGCTGCGCACGCCGCATTACACCCACGAGGTGATTGTGACGGCCGTTGGCATGGAGCGCGGCATTCGCATCGAACAGAGGGGCCGTTGAGCGCTAAGTCGCACCCGCTCCGCGCAAGCTTCTGTGGAACAGAAACTTTTTGCATCTTGCGAGCCCAACCTTTTCCCTTTATTCCTGCATGCAACAAGACTACTCTTTCTCCGAATTCACTGCCGAGCCCGTGGCACTGGTGGAAGCCAGCACCGGCCAGCGCTTCGGCAACTACCTGATTGACATAGCCACGTTTTACTTCGGCTGCTTGCTGCTGGGCGTGGCGCTGGGCGTGGTCCTTGGCCTCACGGGGCACATCGAATGGCTCGATAACATCAAGGGGCCGGTCAGCAACCTCGTTGGCATCGGGCTGATGTTTGTGTACTACTTCGTGCTGGAAGTATCGACTGGGCGCACCATCGGCAAGCTCCTCACCCGCACCCGCGTGGTGATGGAAGACGGCTTCGAATTGACCACCAAGGCCATTTTCCTGCGCTCGCTGTGCCGCATGATTCCGTTCGACGCGTTTTCCTTCCTGTCGGGCAACGCCGGCTGGCACGACACCTTCTCGAAAACCCGCGTGGTGCAGATTCCGCGATAAAATACTGGCCGCTATTTGCGCAAAGCCCGCGCCTGGCCCTGTGCCGGGTGCGGGCTTTTGTGCGTAAACTGCAGCCCCAACTTCATCCGCTTTTCTTCATCCTCCCCTTATCATGCGCGTTTTCATCACCGGAGCCAACCGGGGCCTGGGCCTCGAACTTACCCGCCAGTACCTGGAGCGCGGCGACCAGGTTTTTGCCGCCAGCCGCCGCCCCGACCAGGCCGCCGAACTCAAGCAGTTGCAACAGCAATACGCCGACCGCCTCGTGCTGCTGCCCCTCGACGTGGCCAGTGCCGACTCCATTGCCGCGGCCGTGCAAACGCTGCAGGCCAGCGCCTCCGGCCTCGACGTGCTCATCAACAACGCCGGCGTGTACCCGCACGCGGGCTCGGGCGACGCCCACCAGCGCTTGGGCCAGCTCACCCACGACGACGCCATCGAAACCATGCAGGTAAACGCCATTGGGCCGCTGCTGGTGGCGCAGGCGCTGCTGCCGCTGCTGCGGGCCGGCCAGAAAGGCCGCATCCTGAGCATCTCCTCGGGCCAGGGCTCCCTCACCTGGAAGGCCACCGGCGACCCCTACCACTACAGCGCGAGCAAGGCCGCTCTTAACATGTACATGCGCAGCCTAGCCGCCGAAATCGGCCACCTGGGCCTGATTTCGGTGCTGGTGGACCCGGGCTGGATGCGCACCGACATGGGCGGCGACCACGCCACCCAGGAGCCGGCCGACTCGGCCCGCGGCATCATCCGCCTAGCCGAGCAGCTGCACGCCGACGAAAACGGCAGCTTCGTGACCTGGCAGGGCCAGCCCGTGCCCTGGTAGGCGCCCCAAAGCCTGAGCAGCCGCGTAAATAAAGCCTCCTGACGATTCGAGAGGCTTTATTTATGCGGCTGCGCGTGCTACTGATGGGCCAGGTGGGCGTGGTCGCGCAGCACGGTTTGCAGAAAAGGAACGTCCTGCAAATCGGTTTGGATGCCGGTAATCTCCTTCACCTTGTTGGCCAGCTCATTCAGCAGCTCGTAGTTGTTGCGGGCGCTGGCTTGGTTGGCCAATTGCCGAATCAGGGCCACGTCGTGGTCGGCGAGCAGGGCGGCTTGCGGAAACACCGGCTGGTAGCCAGCCAAGCTGCTCAGGGTGGGGGCCAGCGTAGAGCTGGCCTGCGGGCGCACTTTCACCACGGTGGTGCCGGCGGCCAGGTCGCCGAGGCGCTGCCCGCGCCCGTTGGCCGCGATGGTGATGATGGCCACCAGCCCGCCCATTAAGCCGGTATCGACGATGCGCAGCAGCCAGCGCAGCAGGTAGTCGCCGAGGCTGGGCGCCGTGCCGTCGAGGCGCATCACGCGAATGTCTCGGGCTTTCTTGCCAATGCTCTGGCCGTTGAAAAACACCTCGCAAGCCAGGTGGTAAAACACGTAGGGCACGCCGGCCAGCACGCCCAGCGTCACCATGGAAGCCGTGGAATTGAGCTTGCCCATTGCAAACAAAACCGCCAGCGCCGCCACCCAGGCGCCGAGGACGAGGTTGTCGAGAATGGCGGCCACGATGCGGTCGCCGAGGCTGGCGACTTCGTATTCGAGCGAAACGTTTTGGGCGGTCTGGACGCGGATGCTGGCCATGGCGGAAAGGGTTATTTGCGACGAAGAAACGGCAAAACCCGCGCCGGGCAAAACCTGGCCGCGGGCCGCCGCAAGGGCGCGGTTGGCTGCCCCTGGCTTCCTATCTTTAAGCCCTTCAATTCCGAGCCATGCGAGAAGCCGTTTTTTTGCGCCAGAACCAGGAGCGCTGGCAGCAGTACGAAAAGCAGCCGCCCGCCGGCCCCGACGAGCTGGCCGCCCGCTTCGTGGCCCTCACCGACGACCTGGCCTACGCCCAGACCTTCTACCCCGCCTCGCCCACCACGGCCTACCTCAACGGCCTGGCCGGCAAGCTGCACCAGCGCCTCTACGCCAACAAGCGCCAGAGCCACGGCCGCTTCGCCCAATTCTGGGCCGTGGAGCTGCCCCTGGTGGTGGCGCGGCACCACCGCACGCTGGCTTTCACGGCGCTGCTGTTCGTGGTGTTCACGGCGCTGGGGGCCCTCTCGGCAGCCCACGACGACTCGTTTGTGCGCGTGGTGATGGGCGACGCCTACGTGAACCAGACCATTGAGTACATCCGCCGGGGCGACCCCATGGCCGTGTACAAGCAGGAAGGCGAAACCCTGATGTTCCTCGGCATCACCGCCAACAACGTGTACGTGGCCCTGAGCATTTACGTGCTGGGCGCCACGCTGGGCATCGGCACGCTGGTGCAGATGTTTCGCACGGGCATCATGCTGGGCTCGTTCCAATACTTCTTCTACCACTACCACGTGCTCAAGGCGTCGGTGCTCACCATCTGGATACACGGCACGCTGGAGATTTCGGCGGTGGTGGTGGCCGGGGCCGCCGGCTTCGTGATGGCCCGGGGCCTGTTGTTTCCGGGCACGTTCAGCCGCAGCGAGGCCTTCCGGCTGGCCGCGCGCGACGGCCTCAAGATGGCCATCGGGCTGGTGCCCATCTTCGTGGTGGCCGGTTTTCTGGAAGGCTTCGTGACCCGGCACACCGAGATGCCGGTGGCGGCCAGCCTCGCCATCATTGGCAGCTCGGCGGCCTTCATTGCGTGGTACTTCGTGTGGTACCCGCGCCGGCTGCGCCGCCGGCTCGAAGCCGCCGCAGCAGAGGCCCGATAGCCCGTTTCTTTTCCATCTTTCGACTTTCCTTCCTCCGAATCCGGCCTAGCCCTCCCCTGCCACCATGCCAGTTGCACAACGTTTTACCCGTGAAGCCGACTACCGGCGGGAGCGGGATTTTGGGGCCAAAGTCGGCGCCACCTTCGAGTTTGTGACGTCGCAGTTTCGGCCCTTGCTCAAGTGCCTGGCTTACTTCGTGCTGCCGGCGGCCCTGCTCGGCGGCATCGGCATGGGCCTGCTGATGGGCAATTTCCTGAGCTCAATTCCTGGCATGGGCGGGCGCTTTCCGGGCGGCCGCACGAGCCGCATGGCCGAAAGCTTCGGCACGGCCAATGCCATGATGACCACCTCTTCCATTCTGGGCGGCTGCTTGGCGGCGGCCGGCTTTCTGGCGGCGTTCCTCCTGCTGTCGAGCACGGTGTACGGCTTTGTGCGCGTGCGCATGAACACGCCGCCCGATGAGCCGGTGGCGCCCCGCGCAGTATGGCGCTTTGTGCGGAGCCGCCTGGGCAGCGTGGTGGGGGCTTGGCTGTTGCTCTTTATCATACTGGGCCTGGGGTTTGGCATTCTGAGCGGGGCGCTGGCGCTGGCAGGGCCCGGCTTTGTGGTGCTGGTGTTTCCGGCGCTGCTGTGGGTGATGGTGTGCCTGTCGCTGTATTTCCCGGCGCTGTGGATGGAAGACGGCGGCGTGGTGGCCGCGTTTCGCCGCTCGTTCTACCTCATTCAGGGCAAATGGTGGTCGACGCTGGGCCTGTACCTGATAATCACGTTCATCACGGGCGTCATGAACTACTTGTTTATCATTCCTTTCTACGCGCTGATGGCGGCCAAGGTCCTCCTGCACTGGAAGGTCGACGACTCCAACGTGCTGAGCATTGCCGCGATGGCGATTTACGCCCTGGGCTGGATTTTCACGGCGGTGCTGCCGCTGGTGGCCATGCTGTTTCAGTACTTCAACCTGGTGGAGCGCCGCGAAGGCGTGGGCCTGCGCCAGCTGCTGAATACGCTGGGCCAGGCCTCGGCGCCGCGCGTGAGCAACGCCGCTTACCGCCCCGACGAGGAAGGCGAATACTAGCCTACCCGCCGGCTTCGGCCCGCGGCGTAGCTTTGATGGGAATCTCAAGACTAAATCAGACTGGTTGTTGACTTTGCGCGTGCTCAGATACTTGGGTAAACTTCGGCTCCACCGCGGCGGCCGCTGGAGCCGGCGCACGCTGCTGGCCCTGTGCCTGGCCGGCGGCGCGGCCAGTCCGGGCTGGGCCAAACCCGCCCCGGCGGCCGAAAAGCCCGCTGGCGAGCGGCCGAAACCCGCGGCAAAGCCCCTGCCCGCCGACCGCACCACCCGCCTGCCTGCGCGCCGCTACGACGCAGCCCGCCTGCGCGAGCTGGCCAGCCAGCGCGACTTCCGCTACGTGGAGCCCGACCAAAGCACCAGCGTCTGGGACGCCTTCTGGGCCCGCATCTGGCGCTGGCTGGGCAGTATGCTGCGCTCCCCCACCGGCCGCGTTACGTGGAAGTACGGCGTGTACGCGGCCATTCTGGTGGCGCTGGTGTATGCCGTGCTCAAGCTGCTGGAAGTGGACGTGACGGCCGCCTTCGGGCGTTCGGGCCGGCGCGGGCAGCTGGCCTACGACACCGGCGCCGAGAACATTCACGAAGTCGATTTCCGCACCCGCATTGCCGAGGCCGAGGCGGCCGGCAACTTCCGCCTGGCCATTCGCCTGGGCTACCTCGAAGCGCTGAAACACCTCACCGATGGCGGCTTCATTCAGTGGCAGCCCGACAAAACCAACCACGCCTACCTGCTGGAGCTGCCCGCCGGGCCGCTGCGCGACGCTTTCCGGGCCGCCACCCGCGAGTTCGAGTACGTGTGGTACGGCGACCTGCGCCTCAACGCCGCCCTCTACCAGCAGGCCCGTGCCAGCCAGCGGGCCGTGAGCAGCTTGCTCGCGGGCCGCCCCACCGCTGCGCCGGCAGCTATTTCCCAGCCCGCCTGATGCCGCAGCTCACCACGTTTCGCTTGTATTTGCTGGGGGTGGCGCTGCTGTTTGCGGGCTACGTGACGCTGGAATACAACCGCCCCAAGCCGTTGGACTGGAGCCCCACCTACGCCAATAAGGACAAAATTCCCTACGGCACCTACGTGTTGTACGACCAGCTGCCGCGCCTGCTCGGCACCGACTCCGTCGAAACCGTGCGCCTGCCGGTGTATAGCCAGCTCACCGGCATTAAGCTTGACGATACGGCCCCTCAATATGGGCCGCGCCAGTTAGCAGAAGAGACTGTCGTCGAAACAGATAGTACAGCAGAAGAAGCCCAGGCCGTCGACTCAACAGCTGTCGCCGACGCCCCCGACAGCACCGCCACGGCCGCCGCCGAAACCGACACAACAGCTACAGCCGAAGCCGACTCTACGGCCAGTTCCGACGAGGATGACGAGACAGAATACGCGGAGGATGACGAAGAAAAGGAGGCAAACGAACCTATTCCGCTCAAAGCGGGGCAGGCCAACTACCTCTTCGTCAACCAGGAATTTGACCTGAGCCGGCTCGATGCCCGGGCCCTGCTGCAGTTTGTGGCGCGCGGCAACGACGTTTTCATCGCGGCCAAAGACTTCGGCAGCGGGCGCGGCGTGTTGCGCGACAGCCTGGGCTTTCGCACCCGGGAGCTGGCCCTCACGTCGAGCAAGGACTACAAAGGCATTTTCTCCATCGATTCGGCCGACCTGCGCTTCACCAATCCGGCGTTGGCCCGGGCCGGCATCCGGTTGCCGGGCACCAGCGTGGAACAGCATTTTGCAGTAGACTCGGGCCGCGCGGGGCGCACCCTGGCCACCGACGCCAAAGGCCGGGCCGTGTTCATCCGGCTCGACTACGGCCGGGGCCACGTGTACCTGTGCACGGCGCCCGCGGCTTTTGCCAACTACTACGTGCTGCGGCCCCGCACTGCCGCGTTTGCCGCGGCGGCGCTGGCCTACCTGCCCGCCCGCCGCACCTGGTGGGACGAGTACCAGAAGCAGGGCCCCGAGGGCGAACAGTCGCTGCTGCGCGTGGTGTTTGCGCACGCGGCGCTGCAATGGGCCTACTACCTCTGCCTGTTCGGCGGGCTGCTGTTTGTGCTGGTGGCCGCCCGGCGCCGGCAGCGCATCATTCCCACCCTCAAGCCCTTGCCCAACACCACGCTGCTCTTCACGCGCACGGTGGCCAGCCTCTACCGCCAGGGCAGCAACCACGCCCTGATTGCGGAGAAAAAGGTGGCGCTGTTTCTGGACTACCTGCGCACCCACTTCCAGGAAAGCGCGCCCGACTTTGCCGATGCCGACTTCCGCCAACGCCTCAGCCAGAAGTCAGGCCTGAGCCAAAGCCGCGTCGATGAGCTGCTGCGCCTCGTGAACTTTGCCCGTACCGCCCCCCAAATGACCGACCAACAACTGCTGCAGCTAAGCAAGGCGCTTAATGACTTCCGACGAGAAGCAGGTCGATAAAACACGTTTTTGCACTGTGCCGGGAAAGGGCATTTTGATGAAATTGCACTATCCCAACTCCTGCTTCCGAATCAGCTTTAAGCCAACCATTTACCTGCTGTAAGCCGCTTATTTTCACTCTCGCTTACCCGACCGCACCCTGAACCGGGGCCTAATATATGGATATCGAAAACGAAAACCCTGACGCCTCCCCCGCTACCACCGGCCCCGACTTCGCGGCGCACGTGCCCGCTACCGATGCCACTCCAAGTGCCCCTCCAACCGGCAGCCCCGACGGTGCGGTAGCAGCGCCGGTGGAGGCTGAAGCGCCGGTGGCTGCCGAAGCCGCTTTTGCCCCGCGCACCGACTTTGCCCGCCTCGCGGCCCAAACCGACGCCATCCGGACGGAAATCGGCAAAATCATTGTGGGGCAGGCGGAGCTGCTGGAGCTGCTGCTCACCGCCGTGCTGGCCGATGGTCACGTGCTGCTGGAAGGCGTGCCCGGCGTAGCCAAAACCCTCATGGCCAAGTTGCTGGCCCGCACCTTGGAGGTGCCGTTCAGCCGCATTCAGTTCACGCCCGATTTAATGCCGTCGGACGTGCTGGGCACTTCGGTGTTCCGGCAGAACAAGGCCGATTTTGAGTTTCGGCGCGGCCCCATTTTCGCCAGCGTGGTTTTGATTGACGAAATCAACCGCGCGCCGGCCAAGACCCAGTCGGCGCTGTTTGAGGTGATGGAGGAGCGCACCGTGACCCAGGACGGCACCACCTACCCCATGACCGAGCCCTTTCTGGTGCTGGCCACCCAAAACCCCATCGAGCAGGAAGGCACTTACCGCCTGCCCGAAGCCCAGCTCGACCGTTTTCTGTTCAAGCTGCACGTGGGCTACCCCACCCTGGCCGAGGAGGTGCAGATTCTCACGGGCCACCATGCCGGCCTGGGCAGCACCAACCTGGAAGCCGTGCGGCCCATCCTCAGCGCTACGGACCTAGCTGCCCTACGCCGGCAAGTGAGCCAGCAGCGCGTAGAAGCCAACATTCTGGAATACATCGCCAAGCTGGTGGGCCAGACGCGCGCCCACAAATCCCTCTATCTGGGTGCTTCGCCCCGCGCCTCGCTGGCCCTGCTGAATGGCGCCAAAGCCCTGGCCGCCCTACGCGGCCGCGACTTCGTGACGCCCGAAGACGTACAGTTTCTGGCGCCCAGCGTGCTGCGCCACCGCATCATGCTCACGCCCGAGCGCGAGATGGAAGGCGGCACGCCGGATGACGTGGTGAAGCAGATTATGCAGCAGATTGAAGTGCCGCGGTAATCCATCAACTTCGAAATCACTTTTGTGCAGGAGCGCCTTATGCAGTTCCAATTAGTCGTTTTTGCGCTCTTTCTTTCGCTCATTGCTCTCACTCACTTTTGGCGGCAAGGCCATAATTCAGGCGGAACCACTGGCTTCATGTCACTCTTTCTCACTCCGCGCTTTTTTCTGGTAGTCGCCGCGCTGGCGGTGGGCTTTGTGGTGGCCTTCTTCCTGCCCTGGCTGCTGGGGCCGATGCAGATTGCGCTGGGCGTGTTCGGGGTGCTGGTGCTGCTCGATGCGCTGCTGCTGTTTGCGCCGGCGAAGAACAAAGTCGTGCCCGTGTTTGGGCGGCGCGTGATGGGCGACAAGCTGGCCAACGGCTCGGAAAACGACGTGCAGATTTACCTCGAAAACCGCTACCGCTTCCCCATTCAGACCGAAACGATTGACGAGATTCCGCACCAGTTTCAGCGGCGCGACGTGCTGTTTCGGGTGGCGGTGCAGCCGGGCGAAACCCAAATTATCAACTACCAGCTGCGGCCCGTGAAGCGCGGCGAGTACGAGTTCGGGGCGCTGAACATTTACGCGGCCTCGCCGCTGGGGCTGGTGCGGCGGCGCTTCCGCTACGAGCAGGGCCGCACGGTGCCGGTGTATCCGTCGTTTCTGCAGATGCGGCAGTACGAGCTGCTGGCCATCCACAACCGCCTCACCGAAGTGGGCGTGAAGCGCGTGCGGCGGGTGGGCCACAGCATGGAGTTTGAGCAAATCCGGCCCTACGTGCCCGGCGACGACCCGCGCAGCATCAACTGGCAGGCCACGGCCCGCCGCGCCGGCACCGGCGCCGACGACGCGCTGGTGGTGAACCACTTTCAGGACGAGCGCGCCCAGCAGGTGTATTGCCTCATCGACAAAGGCCGCGTGATGCGCATGCCGTTTGACGGCCTGAGCCTGCTCGACTACGCCATCAACGCCACGCTGGTGGTGAGCAACATTGCCCTGCTCAAGCACGACAAAGCCGGCCTTGTCACGTTCTCGAACCGGCCCGGCGCCACGCTGGCCGCCGACCGCCGCCCCGGCCACCTGCTGAAGCTGCTCGAAATTCTGTACCGCCAGAAAACCAAGTACCTGGAAACCGATTTCGAGTTGCTCTACGCCACGGTGCGCGCCCACGTGAAGCAGCGCAGCCTGCTCATTCTGTTCACCAATTTCGAAACGCTGCACGGCATGCATCGCCAACTGCCCTACCTGCGGCGCCTCTCGAAAGACCACCTGCTGCTGGTGGTGTTCTTCGAGAACACGGAGCTGCGCGCCTACCTCGACGCGCCGGCCACGACGACGGAGGACGTCTACAACCAAACCATCGCCGAGAAATTTGCCCAGGAAAAGCGGCAAATTGTGCTCGAATTGCAGCGCTACGGCATTTATTCCTTGCTGACCGCGCCGAAGGATTTGACGGTAAACACCATCAACAAGTACCTGGAGCTCAAGGCCAGGGGACTGATATAGCCCCTGGGTTGGCTCAAGTTAAAGCGGGTTTGGCTTCGCGGTCCTTCAGTTGTGGACGCGTATTTGTAGGCTGCGCCGAAGACACTTGCTAACGAAACATGATGCGGAAGGCCGATAGATTGACAAAAAAGGGAGCTTGGCTGCTGGCGGCGTTTATGCTGGCGGCGCAGTTGGGAATGGCGCAAGCTCCGGCGGCGCTGATGCCCCTGCCCGCCGAAATGCACTGGGGCAAAGGCCGCCTCAGCCTCAGCAAGCCGCTGAAGCTGCAGCTGGAGGCCTCGCCTGACCCGGCCGTGCGACCGGCCGTGCGCCGCCTGCTCACCCGCCTGCAGGGGCCGGCCGAGCCCGCCACGGGCCCGGTGCTGCAAATCCGCTACGGCCGCGTGGGCCAGCCCGAGAAGTTCGACGAGGAACGCTACAGCCTGCGCGTGACGCCCATGGGCGTGAGCATCGACGCCCCTACCAGCCTGGGCGTGCTGCGGGCCCTGGCCACGCTGGAGCAGCTGCCCGTGCTGGAGAAAAAGCAGCGCTACCTGCCCGAAGTCGACATTCAGGACCAGCCGCGCTTTGCCTGGCGCGGGCTGCTGATTGACGCGGCCCGGCACTTCATGCCCGTGGCCGTCATCAAGCGCAACCTCGACGGCATGGCGGCCGTGAAGCTGAACGTGCTGCACTGGCACCTGACCGACGACCAGGGCTTTCGCATCGAGAGCAAAGTATTTCCGCGCCTGCACACGGTGGGCAGCCCCGACGGCCTCTACTACACCCAGGCCGAGGTGCAGGAGGTGCTGGCCTATGCGGCGGCGCGCGGCATTTGGGTGGTGCCGGAGTTCGACATGCCCAGCCACACCACCAGCTGGATTGTGGCCTACCCACGCCTGAAATCCAACGACTCGACCTACGCGCCCTACACCTCGTGGCGCACCACCAACGTGGCCATCGACCCCACGCGCGAAAGCACCTACACGTTCCTGGACTCGCTGTTTACGGAGATGACGGCGCTGTTTCCGGCCCCGTACTTCCACGCCGGCGGCGACGAGAACGACGGGCGCAACTGGCGCCGCACGCCCCGCATTGTGGCCTACATGCAGGCCAACAACATGGTGAAAGCCGACGGCAAAACCGTGGACAAGCACCAGCTCCAAACCTATTTCAACCGCCGGGTGCTGGCCCTGCTGCAAAAGCGCGGCAAAACGATGATAGGCTGGGACGAGATTCTGGGACCGGACCTGCCCAAGGAAACCGTTATCCAAAGCTGGCGCGGCAAGAAAGGGCTAAACGACGCCGCCAAGCTGGGCCACCCCGTGCTGCTCTCCAGCGGCTATTATCTGGACTTGAATCTCAGCGCCGCCAGCTCCTACACCACCGACCCATTGCCGCCCGACACGCCCCTCACGCCCGCCGAGCAGAAGCGGGTGCTGGGCGGCGAGGCCGCCATGTGGGCCGAGTTTGCCGATTCCACGGTGCTGGACTCCCGCATCTGGCCGCGGGCCGCGGCGGTGGCCGAGCGGCTGTGGTCGCCGCAAGCCGCCACCCAGAGCGTGGCCGAGATGTACCGCCGCCTGCCCGCCGTCTCGGCCGAGCTGGAAACGCTGGGCCTGCGCCACCGCATCGTGCCCGAGCGGCTGCTGAAGCAGCTGGCCGGCAGCGCCAACGTGGCCCCGCTGCGCACGCTGGCCGAAGTGCTGGAGCCCGTGAAAGAATACAAGCGCCATTTCCAGGGCTACACCTACACCACCGCCACCCCCCTGAACCGGCTGGTAGATGCCGCCCCGGCCGAGTCGGAAACGGCCCGGCGCTTTGGCGTGCTGGTCGACAGCGTGGTGGCCGCCACCGGCTCGGCTGCGGGCCGTTCGTCGGCCACGGCGCGGCAAGTGGCCACTCTGCGCACGCAGCTCCTTCGCTGGCAGGCCAACGACGTGCTGCTCCAACCGCAGTTGCTCCTGAACCCCTCGCTGCGGGAGTATGGGCCGCTTTCCACCAACCTGGCCGCCGTGGCCAAGCTGCTGCTGGAGCGCCTCACGCAGCTACAGACCGGGCAGGCGGCTTCGCCCGCGTGGCAGGCTTCGGCCAAAAAGGTGCTCGACGCGGCCCAAGCGCCCGCCGGCCAGGCCGAGCTGGCCATCGTGCGCGCCGCCCGCAAGCTGGCGGGCATTTAAGTTGACGTAGCACGTGGCTGACCGCGCTGCGCATTCCATTTGGGTTCTTAATGTTGACTTCTTCGCGTATTCTTCGCCTCCTGCTGCGACTAGGCCTGGTGCTGGCGCTGGCGCCATTTGCGGCGCTTATGGCCTTCAATCATCCTTTTTTCGATGATTACCGCACGGCTTACTGGACGCACGAGCACGGCCTGTGGGGCATGCAGCAATGGTTTTACCTGACGTGGTCGGGCCGGTTTACGTCCACGTTTTTCATGACCGTGCTCAACCCCGTCACCTACGGGTGGCTGGAAGGCGTGCGGCCGGCGGTGTTCCTCGTGTTTGGGCTGCAATGGGCCAGCATCGCGTTTCTGCTGCGAACGATTTTCCAGACCGTGTTGCGGGCGAATTTTGCCTGGAGTGCGGGGCATTGGGCCACGGCTTTGCTGCTGGCGTTGTTTTGCAACGCGACGGCTGCGCCGTTTTCGTTTCTGTACTGGTTTTGCGGGGTGGTCGTGTATCAACTTACACTGCTGAGCCTGCTCACCTTTGCGGCGCTGGCTTTGCGGGCGGGCTGGGGGCCGGCGGCTTCGCAGTGGCGATGCGCCGGCTGGGCCTGCGCACCACTGGTGTTGGCCGTGGCGGGCAACGAGTTGACCATGCTGCAGGCGGTGCCCGTGCTGGCGCTGCTGGGCTACGCCTTGCCCCGGGCCGCGCGCCCCAAGTGGTGGCTGTGGCTGGCCGTGGCCGGCGCTACGGCGGCGGCGGCGGTGCTGGCGCCGGGCAACTGGCTGCGCGTGGCCGCCACCGCTCCGCCCACCGACCCGCTGCACGCCTACCGCTGGCTGGTGCTGGGGCCGCGCACGGCCTATTCCATGGCCTTGTTCCTGATGCAGCCGCTCAATGCGCTGAGCCTGGTGGCGGCAGCGGCGGCGGGGCTGTGGCTGGGATTTGGCTCAGCCACTAGCGCCACGGCCCGGCTGGTGGCCGGCTGGCCCCGACGCCACTGGGGGGCACTGCTGCTGGCCTTTGGCGCGCTTCACACGGTTGGCTTTCTGCTGTTTCGGTACGTGCTGGTGGGGCCGCCGCTGCACCGCGCGCGCAACGAAATCCTGCTGCTGATGCTGGTGACGGTGCTGGCGCTGGCGTGGCTGGTCGCGCAGCTCCCGGCCGTGGCGCAGCTTGCGCCGCGCTTTCGCCGTTTTGCGCCCGCGCTGGTGGCGTTGGCAGGGCTGTTCGTGGTGGGCAACGTGCCCGTGGCCTGGCGCGAGCTGGTCACCGCCGCCGCGCCTTTCGATGCCCAGATGCAGGCCCGTTATTCCTTGCTGCGCGCAGGCGCCGGCCGCGGGCAGCACACCGTGACGTTGCCGCCGCTCCGCCTGCCCACGGCCCGCCTCCTGATGCCGCTGCGGCAGTTCACCCCACCGCGCAATCTTGAATTCGACATCGACCTGACTCCCGGCTGCGACGGCAACATCAACGACGTGACGGAGCGCTACTTCCACGTCCCGAACGTGTGCTGCGACCCGCAGGCGCCAGATATTGTGGTCCGGCATTAGCCGAGCGGCGGCTTCTCGTTCCTCGTCGCCCCAGTATCTTTCAGCATGAAAGCTGCCATTACCCACGCCCTGGCCAACCTCAATTTCACGGCCATCGACTTCGAAACCGCCAACGAGCACCGGGCCAGCGCCTGCGCCGTGGGCGCGGTGCGGGTGCGCGGCGGCCACATCACGGAGACCTACCAAACGCTGCTGCGGCCGCGCGTGCTGCGCGTGGACTGGCGCAACTACCAGGTGCACGGCATTGCCGAAGAACGCCTGCACGACGCCCCCACCATGGCCGATGTGTGGGCCGACCTCCTGCCCTACCTGCACGAGCAGCCCGTGGTGGCCCACAACTCGGCCTTCGACGTGAGCGTGCTGGAATACACGCTGCGCGACTTCGACCTGGGCATTCCCTCCTTCCACAGCCTGTGCTCGGTGAAGCTGGCCAAGGTGTGCTGGCCCTTTCTGGAGCGCCACAAGCTCGACCACGTGGCGGGGCATTTCGGCATCCCGCTCAACCACCACGACGCGCTGAGCGACGCGCGGGCCTGCGCCGAAATCACGGTGCGGGCGTTTCAGTCGGGTGTGGCGCTGCCGCTGTGCTACAAGCAGCGCGAGCTCACGGCCGGGCTGGCGGCGCGGGCGGCGAAGCAGGCGCCGAAACTGGCAGTAAGCCGGCGCTGGTAAATGATGGGGCGGCTGCTAACCCTGCTGGCGGTTTTTGGCGTACTGGCGGCGCTAGGCCTGCTGGTCGTGCGGAGTTGCTCGTTTATGGCGGCTCCGTTTATGCTTGCAGACATGAGCGGGCCGAATGGCTTCAAAATCGAGCAGATTGATTTTGACGATTACCTCAAGCGACACAAAACCGAAGCTTCGGTGTACGAGCTGGCCCTGAAAACCAACATCCTTCCCTCGGCCATTCGACAGCTTGAACAGGCCTGCGGCAGCCCGGCTCAGCGGCTCACCACGTTCTATACCTACACCGTTTTTTCAGGTGAGGTAGCTACCAACGGCCAGGACGAACTGTTTCTCTCGGGCCTTAACGGGCACGATTCGGTGGAGCTGCCCGGCGTGTGCGCGCCGGCCCACAAGAGCTCCTGCTGGCAAGTGGTTGAAGCCTTGAATCGTGACTCGCTGTTAACACGCCAGGATTATGTTGCCTACACGGTCGAGGACGGAAAAAACCCATTACGAGTGGCACTCATTCACTCCGACAACCGATTTGCACCGCTACTTTTCCAGCAAACCAACGGCGTCAATTTCGGCATCACCACCGATTCGCTGGTTACGGAGTTTCGTCGCCTCGATGCGCTATATGGTGTCGAAATAGTAGGCGCTGGTTTCGACCAATGCACCATTCGGTTCAAATCCTTGCCGGACAACAAGCTGCCGCTGGCCGCTCGACTGGAACGCATTTGTCCATCTGAGCAAGAAGAACCCGTGAACCTGAAGGCGCTGGCCGCCGAAATTCAGGTAGGCAAAAATTACTCTTTCTGGTGGGATTAAGCTATAATCAAAACAGCACGGACACTTGCATCCGGCCGGTGTGCACGGTGTTGAGGGTGCTGGCTTTGCGGCCGTCGTAGGCCAGCGTGATGTTGAGGCCGTTGCTGAGGCGCTGCTCCACGTTCAGGCTCCAGGTGAAGTTGCTGCCGGGGCGCAGGGCGTTGAGGATTTCGATGGCCACCACCGAGTTCTGCAGCTCCGGGGGCACGTCAAATCTGACGCTGGTGTAGCGCGTCGAGGCCGTGATGGTGCGCTTGTTGACCTGGCTGATGCGGGTTTCGAGGCCCAACTCGTCGAAGATGCCGGGGTGGGTTTCGGCGGGGGTGGGCACGGGCAGCGTGGGCAGGTCGTCGGTGAGGGTGTTTTGCTTGTGGGTGCGCAGGTAAGTGCCCGTGAAACGCAGGCTGGGCGAGGGCTGGTAGCTGATTTCGGGCTGCACGCTGTAAATCAGCAGGCGGTAGTTGCGGGTGAGCAGGTAGTTGCTGCTGGCCTCGCGGATGTCGCGCGAGCCGATGAGGCGGCCCGTGAACGAGGTGGCCAGCGTGCGGCGCAGCAGCAGGCTTTGGGTGCTGAGGTTGCGCAGGTCGCGGCCCTGGGCCAGCAGGGTTTTCTGCTGGGTTTGCTGAAAGGTGAGCTCGGCCCCAAACACCGGGCTCGACCGATTGAAGTACAGCGTATTTCGAAACAGCTGGTTGAAAGCCAGCAGCTGGTCGTCCTCCTTGTCGTAGCTGAAGGGACTGAGGCGCGAGAGCAGCCGCGGGTCGGTGGTGCGGCGGTCCACCGTGACGCTGGTGAGCGTGGCGAAGCGCGACGCCACGGCCTTCCAGCCGCCAGCTTCGCGCCAGCCCCGGGGGGCCGCCGTGGTGATGCGGTAGCTGAGGCGGTTGGTGAACGCCGTGATGTAGTCGACCGTGGGGATGTAGACCTTGATGTAGGTGCGGTACTGCGCATCGGGCGTTTGCGCTTCAAAAAACTCCTCCTTGTCTTCGCGCAGGTTGCCGTTGAGGTCGCCGGCGTAGTAGTGCGTGCCCTGCCCGGCCGGCACGGCCAGAAAGGAGTAGTCGCGCTTGAGCTCCCGGCCGGTGGCCACGCTGTAGTTCAGCTCTGAGCGTATCTGGTTTTGCAGCAGGCTGGCGTTGTAGAACACCTGGCCCAGCACCGTGCGGTTGCGCGCCAGGCCCAATGAGTCAAGGTCGCGGTAGGTGGCCAGCAGGCGCACATCCTGGTTTTTGCTCAGGCGCGCGGCCAGGGTGCCCTGCCAGGTTTGGGCCGTGCCGCGGCGCTGCAGGGCGTTCTGCTCGCGGTTGGGGGTTTGGTCGCGCCGGTAGCTGTAATCGAGCCGAAACTGGGTGCGGGCCGAGTCGCGGCTTTGCACAAACACATTGTGCTCGTCGAAGTAGTTGGCCGAGCGAATGGTGTCGGTGGTAGCGGAGCTGACGCGGTTTTTATCGAACCGATACGCGTAGCCCGGCACCACCCGGCCGCCCACGAAACGGCCCGTGGCCTCGCCCCGCGCCCAGTCGGAATGGAAGCGCCCGGCGTCGGAGTTCAGCAAAAACAGGGAGCCGCGCATTTCCAGGTTGCCCACTTTCTGGGCCGCATCGAGCCAGTGCTGCAGGCCGCTCACCTCGCCCGGCCGAAAGCGCCGGCTGAGGCGGTAATTGACGTTGTTGTTGAAATCCTTCCCCGCGCCCACGCTGAAGTTGAAAATGTTGTCCTCGCGGGCCACCGACGTCACGCCGGTACTCTGCTGCGTGCTGCCGTTGCTCCAGTTGCGCTCAAACTCAATGTCGCGGTAGCGGTCAATCGGCGCAAAGTACTTGCCCGTGTACTCGTAGTCCAGGGTGGAACGCAGGCGGTAGCCGCGCAGCGCGCTCCCGGCCAGCGCGGCGGGCAGGCGGCGGTCCTGCATCACGTAGCCCACGCGAAAGGCGCCATCCTGGTCGCTGGCCGATGAAAAGCGGTTGCGTTCCAGCCGCGAGTGCGCCGCGTCTACGAATACGGTCGTGCTGCTGTCCAGCTGGAAGCTGGCGCCGCCGGTCACCATCTGCTTGCGCAGCGGCGTGGCCACGCGGCGCACCGGCAGGTAGCGGCCGCCGCCGGGGCTCACGTAGGTATACACGGTGCCGTTGGCGCTGCGGAAGCGCGGCTCGTCGCTGCGCTCGTAGTCGCCGTTGCCCTGGCCCACGTCCGAAAACGCCACGTTGTAGGAGCCGCGCACTGAATCCACCGGCGAGTCGGCCCCGACGTACGTGAACACGGGCACGCGCCGGCCGCCCACCACGCGTATTTCGCGGTGGTACTGCACAATGCGGCGGTTGTAGGCCACCGAGTCGCCGCCGGCCACCTGGGCCACGCCCACGTTGCCGGCCTGCTGCAGCCGGCGCACCAGCGTGGTGTCCTGCAGGTTGATGTTCAGGGCGTTGTTGGGATTGTCGGCCTCCTGGTAGAAGTTGCCGTGCACGTTCAGGCGGCCCAGTTGCTGGTAGTGGCTGGCCGTCACCAGCGAGCGGGAGTAGTTCAGGTCCGAATACTCGAAGTCAATCTTGATGCGCGAGTTGCGCGTGATGAGGTGGCGCGGCGTAAACGTGACTTCGGCCAGGTTGTAGTCAATCGTGTAGTCGGCGTCGAACCCGCGGGTTTGCAGGCGGCCGTCGAGGTACACCTTCTCCGAATTGGCCAGCACAATGATGTAGGGCTCGCCGTTGGGCCCGCTCAAGCGGTACGGCCCCTGCACGTTGTCGATGGGCGGCAGGTCGATGCTGGCAAACTTGCCCTTGGCCACCCCGCCGGCAATGGCGGTGGAAGAGCGCCACGGCAGGCCCTTGCGCACGCCGCTGGCGCTCACGGTGGCACCGGCCACGGGCGCGGCATCGCCCTGGGGCAGCGGTGCGGCGCCGCCGTTGCTCACCCGCCGGTTGGGGTCCGTCAGCTGCGGCTGGCTGATGGCCGGCGGGTTGAGGGTGGCCGGGGCCGTGGTGTTGCCCAGCCCGGCCGGCAAGCTGCCGTTCACTAGTTGGCCCGGCTGCCCGTTCAGAAACGTGGCGTTCGACACGCCCTGCAAGGCACCGTAGCCGGACAAACCCAGAATGGGCGGCCCGAAATTGGCCTCAGCGGCGGCCCCCTGAATGTTTTTGTAGTAGCGCAGGAAGTAGTCGGGCTTGTTGCGCAGCACCACGTCGCCGGCCGTCAGGCTCCAGTTGGGGTTGGTGAGGGTGATGTAGATTTTATCGAACTGCTGCAGCTGCTGGGTGTTGCCCTCGGGCTGGAAGGGCACGTTCTGGTCGGAAATGGCCGCCGTGAGGTTGATGTTCTCGGCCAGCTTGCCTTCGAGCTGCAGGTTCAGCGCCGAGTTCACGAACACGTTCTGCGTATTGCCGAAGCTGATGCCGCGGGCCAGGTTGCCGGTTTTGCTGATGCCCGGCGTGCTCAGAATTTGCTCCTTCACCGAGAAGTCTTCCATGCCCAGCATCGGCTGGCGGAAGCCCAGGCTGTCCATCAGCCCGATGGGCCGCCGGTAGCGCGCCGCCGAGAGGCGCAGCGGCAGCACCCGGTAGCACACCTCCAGCGAGTCGGGCAAGGGCGCACCCGCGGTATCGCGCGGCGCGGGCCGCACCCAGCGGAACCGGTCGGTGCGGCCGTCGTAGTCCAGCCCGCGCCCATTGGCCCGCACCGATGAGGGCACCACCGTCAGCGTATCGGTTAGCGCAAAAAACGTGGTGTCGCGGCCCGGCGCCAGGCGCACGTAGCGGCAGCGGCGGGTGCTGGGTGGCGGGGCGTCGGCGGACTTCGGCGTTCTTTCTTGGCCCTGAGCAACTTGTATCAGTAACAATAACGCCGCAGCGAGCAGGCCCATGAAGGGGAAGCACAAGCGTAAGCGGCGAATCATTCGGTAAAGGTCGGGTTTGGCGGGTAACGCGGGCGGGCAAGCGTTTCGTGCCCGAAAGAGAGTTGCAAAGCGGTGTTTTGGCCCTTCAAACCCCTCGTCATTTCGCCGGGCCGTAGCGCCTTCAAGGCATGGCAGCGCTACCCCGCCAGCGGCAGCTCGATAAAGAAGTCCGTCCCCTCCCCCACTTCGGTTTCAAACCAGATTTTGCCGCCGGCGCTCTCGATGCCGCGCTTGGCCACGGCCAGGCCGATGCCCGAGCCGGTTTCCTTGGTGGTGAAATTGGGCACGAACACCTTCTCCCGGACTTCTTCCGGAATGCCGGCCCCGTTGTCGCGGATGGCCACGCGCACCTTGCTGCCGTTCACCGGCGTCAGCGACACGTCGATGTGGGGCTCGCGGCCTTCGGGCACGGCCTGGCGGGCGTTGATGAGCAGGTTGTTGAAGGTGCGCACCAGCAGGCTTTCGTCGGCAAACACCACGTAGCAGCCGGTTTCGGCGTCGGGCGGCAGGTGCAGGTCGAGGGCGCCGTCGCTGGAATCGGGCTGGTGCAGCGCGGCGCAGCGGCGCAAAATGGCGGCCACGTCCAGCCGCTCGGGCCGCATGGTGGGCAGGTTGGTGAAGGTGCTGAAGGAGGTGGCGATGTCGCTCAGCACATCAATCTGGGTGATGAGCGTTTGCGCAATGCGGCCGATGAGTTCCTCGGCATTGGCCCGGCGCTCGGCAATGGCTTTCTGCAAGAACTGCAGGCTCAGCTTCATGGGCGTGAGCGGGTTCTTGATTTCGTGCGCCACCTGCCGGGCCATCTCGCGCCAGGCCGCTTCCTTTTCCTGGGCCGCCAGCTCGCGCTTGCTGGCCTCCAGCTTGGTGAGCATGGCGTTGTATTCGCGCACCAGCAGGCCAATTTCGTCGTCGGAGCTGCGGTAGTCCAGCAGTTCGTTTTCGCCGGTGAGCGTGGTTTGGGTGAGCTTTTCGGTGATGAGCTTGAGCGGCGCCGTGAGCTGCCGCGCCGCCACAAACGCCAGCCCCAAAAACAGCAGGAACATGAGGGTGAAGATGTTCAGTATAGTGGTGAACAGCTCCGTCAGCTTGGTATTCAGCTCCTTCTCCGAGTCAAAAAACGGGATGCCCACGTAGCCCAAAATCGGACCGGTCGGCATGGCCATCTCGTCGGCCGACGACCCGTCGTCATCGTCGTACAAGGGGTTTCCGGAAGCATCGAGGCCCTTCCGGAGGGCACTGCTTGGCAGCGCATGGCCCGCCAAATCGGTTTCTACCGCTTCTCCCTCCCCGGCCCGCACCGGCAAGTACAGGGCGTTGAACGACAAGGAGCCCGCGCGCTCGGTGAGCAGGGCCCGCGGCCGGTTGCGCTCGCGCAGCGCCACCACGGCCTGCGGATTGAGCAAGGGGCCGAGCAAGCCGGCATCGAAAATGATGGGTTGGCTGCTGGCCAGCAGCTCGCCATGGGCATCGTACAGGTTGAGGTCGGTTTCGGTGAGCGCCGCCACGTTTTTTGCCAACGCAGTGAGGGTCGGCCGCGCGGTGCTATCCGTCAGCAAATGGCGCTGCCGACGCAGGCTCTCCAGCGCCAGCTGCCCGCGCCGCTCGTAGGTGCGCGACAGGTCGCGCTTGTACGAATCGATGAGCTGGCTGGCCGTGGCCACGCTCACCACCACCAGCGGCACCACAATGCCCACATTGAGCAGCAACTGGATGCGCGTGCTGAAATTGAGGCGCAGCCTCGGCGCCGCTCGCCCGCGTAGCAGCACGCCCACCCCGCCCACCAGCAGCCAGAAAAACGAGGAGAGCAGGAACTGAAACGAGAAGTTGGCCAGCCAGTCGGCCAGCGAATAGGTGGCCGTCGTCACCACTACGGTGCGGCCCTGCGAGCCCTTCACGGCCAGGTGGTGGTAGCCGCGCCGGCTCACGCCCTGCGCGTACAGGCGCGGCTCTTTCAGCAAGCTGGTGGGCAGGCGGTTGGCGTAGTCAAAGTCGCCCTCGCTGTACACCAGGCGCCCCTGGTTGTAGCCGGCGTAGCTGAGCTCGGTGGCCAAGCCCGGCTGAAAAAAATTCTGGTCCACCAACAACTCCGGCAGCACACTATAAGAGGTCAGCTTTTTAAGCGTCAGCTCCACCCGCACGGCCCCCAGCGGCAGGCCAATGCCATTGACCCGCGTGCCGGGCACGGTGATGTAGGCCACGTAGCGCCGCGAGCTGAACGGGTTGGTTGAGTTCACCAGGTACACGCCGCGCTGGTCGGTGGGCGTGGCGTTGCGTTCCAGCTCCGCGCGCGACGTTACCAGCCCCGGCGTGCCCGGCGCGGCCCCCAAGGGGTCGCCGGCCTCGTCGTATAGCGTGATGTTGCTCTCGTATTTGTCGAAATATTCATTCAGGTACTGCCGGGCCACGCGCTGGCGCACCGCCTCCGGCCGGCCAAAAGCCGCCGACAACGAGCGGCGCACGAAGGGGTCGGCCGCGATTTCGCGCATGCGCTCCCCCAGCAAAAACTCGCCCTGCAGGTCGTTATCGATGAGCATATTGCCGGCCAGCCGCTGCTTGTCCGCCAGCACCTGTTTTTCAAATTGCGCATACAGCGCCAGCGCCCCCGTGGCCGACGCCAACGCCAGCAACAGCACCACGAGCACCGACGACTGGTAGCTGCCCGTAGTGGGCGCGGCCTGCATGCCCACCGCCCGCACCAGCGAGGCAAACAGCAGCAGCACCGCCCCCAATAGCACCCACGGCTGGCCCAGGGCCAACCCCACTCCCAGCACCGGCACCGCCAGCAGCGCCGGCCCCAGCAGCAGCGCCCGCCGCGGCACGTGCCGCAGCAAGGCGCCCGTGAGCTGCGTCAGCCCAAAAAAGCCCACCAGCCAGGCGGCCGTGTGCAGCAGCACGGCCAGCGCCAGCAGCAGCCAGAAGCCCGTCACCTTCAAGTGGCGCGACACGTCGAGGCTCAGCTGTGAGCTGCCAAAGGCCGTGGTGTAGTATTCAAACAACAACGCCAGCCAGCCGCAAAACGCCAATCCCAGGCCTGCCGCTGCCATCAGTTGGCCCGGCCGGGTGCGCGGCGCACGCACCCGGTCCAGCACGTTCCCATGGCGCCACAGCGCCACTCCCCCAGCGGCCACCAGCAAAGCCAGCAGCGCATTCAGCAGCAAATCGCCAAGGGAAGGAGCCCAGGCCGCCGCCGCGTACACGCGCGGGTCGAACAGCGGCAATTCTATGAAAGAATACGGCAGCCCCAAATACAGCAGCGCGCCCCGCAGCGCCGCCAGCGGCAGCACCAACGCCGCCACGGCCGCCCCCGGCCGACGCGCCCGCCACCATCGCAAGGCCAGCAGCAGCCACCCGCCAGCGTACAGCAGGCTTCCAACGGCCAGCAATGCCAGGGGCACGTACTGCCCGGTGAGCGGATTGGGCTGCAGTCGCTCAATAGAAAACAAGTAGTGTCCGTCGGCGGCTTCGAAGCGTGCCCGGCTGGAGCCGACACTATCGGCCACCACCTTCAGTTCCATGCCCCGAAACAGGGCTTGTTCGCCGCCTTCCCGCAAATAGCGGTTGGTGATGCGGTATTTCCGCTCCAGCGGCACATACGTGAGGATGGTAAACCGCCCCGCCATGCGCCGCAGCAGCAGAAATTTCCCCACCGGCAACTCTATCAGCCGCTCAGCGCCGGGGCTGGCGGCTTCGGCCTCAGGCCGCAGGGTGGCGTCGGACCAGTAGCGCAGGTTCCCGTTTTCGAGCACACAGGTCGGGTACGTGGTTTGGGCCAGCAATTGCTGGAAGCTGTAGCTGCCCCTGGGCAGCTGGGCAGCCACGCTGTCGGCCTCGCGGCGTGCGGTGGTTTCGGCTTCGCGCACCAGCTGCTGCAGCCGGGCCACGTCGGTGCGCTGCACCACGCTGGGCGCCTGCGCGTAGCGGCTAGCCAGGTACCCTCCCACAAAACAGCAGGCCGCGGCCAGCAGCAGCAACCAGGGCAAGCGGCGCTTTGCCTGAACAGCAACCACGGAAGGACCGGTTTGGGTAGAAGTCTGCAACAAAAATGGGCTAAAGAAAGCCGAGGCTAGGTTTTCAGGCAAAGAAAGGGCACAGCACACGCCGGGCCGTAACCTTGGCCGTGGCACCCCGCAAAATCTGCGCCTAATAAAAAAATGCCACCCAAGGGCGGCATTTTACCAATGATTTTTTATGGTTGCTTCAACGCCCCACAAAACGCGGGTCGAAACCGGTCCCGCCGAATGCATAGAGCATCAGGGCCCGTGAGTAGCGAAACAGCAGCGGCGTCACGGCCAGCACCACTGCTCCTACCGCGGTGATGTACACCCACAGCGGCGGGTCGCCAGCCAAGTAATACAGCAAAAACCCAATGGCCAGTAAGATGGCCGTCGAAAAGCCCGAGCTGATGTACATCGCGCCATAGTAAAAGCCCGGCTCAGGCTCGTACGTCTGGCGGCACACCGGGCAGGCTTACGGCATGTCCATGAAGTGCGTGCTCAGGGCCGGGCCGGCAAACAAGTCGCCAGTGTGGCAGCGCGGGCACCGCAACTTCAGCAGCGCCAGCGGCGTCGAGGCAATGGCGCGCTGCGCTTGGGGCATTAGGCCTTGGCTGCCTTCGTTTTGGGGTGCGTGCGCCGGTACCAGAAGTAGCCCACGGCGCCCATCAGGATGTAGGGCACGGTCATCATGTACACAATGCCTTTGTTGAGGCCGGCCACGTCGTAGTCGTCGCGCTCCTGCTTGGCCGCCTCTACCTGCGACTTGCACATCACGCACTGCGCCTGTGCGCCCAACGGTGCCAGGCTCAACAACACACCCAGCAACAGGGCAAAAGCGGCGAGGAAGAAAGTCTTTTTCATAATCAGATGAACACAGGGGGTGAAGCAAAGTTTCCCGCAGCCCCTTGACTTAAGTATAATACGGCGAAATCATGAAGTAAACGACCACGCCCGTCACCGACACGTACAGCCACACCGGAAACGTCCAGCGCGCAATGCGCTTGTGCTTGGTGTATTGCCCTGTGAGGGCAAAGTAGAGGGTGAAGAGCACCAGCCCCACCGTCACCACGGCCAGGCTGATGTGGGTGAGCAGCAGAAAGAAATACACCAGCCGAATGGCACCCACGCCACCAAAGTGCGTGCTGGCTACTTGCGAGTGGTAGGCCACGTACGATAGCAGAAACACTGCTCCCAGCGCGAAGGCGGTACCCATCATGGCGCGGTGTTTCAGCACATCGTTTTGCCGGATGAAGTAATACCCCGCCAGCAGGCACACGGCCGTGAGCGAATTAAGCACCGCGTTGAGGGCCGGCAGAAACTTCACCTGCGCTCCGGGAATGCGGAACGTGTCGGGGAAATAATACAGAATGGCTACCAGCAGCGGCACCACCGCTCCCAATGTGCCCAAAATGATTTTGTAGCGTGTGTAGTCGCCGGGTTCCAGCACCGGGGGGTGCAATTGCTCAGTGGGGGTGTTCATAATCGTAAAGCTGCACGGTGATTTCCGTGAGTAATCGGTCAATTTCGCGGCCGTCGGTACCATCGTAGATACCGCGCACGCGCCGCTGACTGTCAACCAGTAACAGCCGGCCGGCCGGGATGTTGGCGGTGTACACCGCGCCGGGCAGGCGGTGCGGGTCAGAAGTCAGCCGGTATTCCCGGAAAGTCAGGCGGCTGAGCGTATCAGCCGGGCCGGTCAGAAAAAACCACTTGCCCGCAATAGTGCCGTATTGTTCGGCCAGCCGCGTCAGGGCGGCTGCGTTGCCGGCTTCGGCGCTGAGAACAAAGGTTACTAAGCGCACACGCGGCTCATGCCGGAATTTCTCCTGCACGCGGAGTAGCTGCCGGGCCACGCGGGCGCTGGCAGCATCCGAATCATAAAACTGGGCGATGTAAATGCCCTGGCTGAGTTCCTGGCTGCTCACCACGCGCCCCGTTGACGCGGGAAGTTGAAAGGGTGCTACCTGGTGGAAAACAGTATCGCGCCGCCACTTCCCGCCAACCTGCGTGGAATCCACGCGGTCAGGCAGGTAAGTGGGCAGCGCGTAACGGTTGGTGCCGAAGCTGAACAGGAACAGAAAAGCCAGTACCGGCACCAATAGCAGCAGCCCCAGCAAAAGGGTTTGGCGGGGCCGCATCCGCTATTTAAACATGTTTTGCAGCACTTCGCCGATGAACGAGCCCTCGGTTATCAGAGCCACCAGCAGCCATACCAGTAGGGCTACCGGAATCAGAATCGTCCAAATCAGGCCTTTGGTTTCGTGCTTCAAGTGCATGAACTCGGCCACGATGAAGAAGGCCTTCATGATGGTGAGCACAATAAAAATGCTGTTGCGGAGGGTGCTCGGGTGCATCAGGAACACGAAGACGAACTCGATGGCGGTGATGCCCACCAGCACGAAGAAAGTCTTCCAAATCCAGCCGGTGTTCGGTTTGGCGATTTCGCCGGGAGCGAGCGTGTGCTCAGTAGTTGCGTGGGAAGCCATTTTTTAGGGAATTAATAATTAAGAATTTGTAATTAAGAATTCTGCATGCATAGCACTAGGGCCGTCATTTATTGATTCCTAATTATTAATTATCAATTAGATTAAACGAGGTAGAAGAAGGTGAACACAAACACCCACACCAGGTCCACAAAGTGCCAGTAGAGGCCGATTTTCTCCACCATTTCGTAGTGGCCGCGCTTTTCAAACGTGCCGTTGGTGGTGGCAATGAAGCACCAAATGAGCAGGCAGACGCCCGAAAACACGTGGGTGCCGTGGAAGCCCGTGATGAAGAAGAACAGGTCGGCAAAGAGCACCGGGCCGTATTGGTTCATGGCGAGGTTGGCGCCGTGGAACACCGTACCGTCGGCCATCATGGTGCCCTCGGGGGTGCCGTGGATAAAGTGGCTCCACTCCCAGGCCTGGCTCAGCAGAAAGGTGCTACCGAACAGGATGGTCCACAACAACCATTTCTGCACATCAGCTTTGTCCATGCGATGACCGGCTTCAACAGCCAGCACCATGGTTACCGAGCTGAAAATGAGAATCATCGTCATCAACGCCACGAAGCCCAGCGGCACGTTGGCGTGGCCTAAGCCCGGGAAAGCGTTGAACACATGGTCCGGAATCGGCCACCACCGCGTGCTGAACACAAACTCTTTGGCTTCGCCGGTGAAAACTTCGTGCTTATGGCGAATCATGCCATAAGTGGTGAGGAAAGCGGCAAAGGTGAATGCGTCAGAAAGCAGGAAGAACCACATCATCAGCTTGCCGTAGCTCGCCTTGAAAGGTTCGTTGCCGCCATCCCAGTTGCCGGTGCGCGGGGCGTCTTGGGTAGCGGGTGCAGTGGGCGACTGCAAAGTGGTCGATTGGGCCATAGCGGACAGCGTAAACGTCGTTTTAGTGGTTCAAAAGTAAGAACAAATACAGGTACAGCCAAAGTCCGCCCAGGAAGTGCCAGTACAAGGTAGCGTTGCCAATGGAGAGCATGGCGCGCGAATGCACTTGATAGTTAAGGGCTCGGCGAAGCACGACGGCCACAAAAACAAGCCCCGTAATCAGGTGAAAAGCGTGCACGCCCATGAGCACGTATACGAACGAACCCGACGGATTGGCGTCGGCGCCGCCGAAATAGGTGTTGCCGGCCACTAGGTCGCCGAAGCTCATGTACTGGCCCACCAAGAACGCCAGGCCCAACGCCAGGGTGATGCCCAGGCCGGTTTTGAGGCGCCCGATTTCGTCTTTACGCGCTGATGCATAGGCCCACTGCATGCTGGCACTGCTCAGCGCAATGAGGATGGAGTTGATGAGCAGCGACACGGGCAGGTCGAACTCGCGCCAGTTGCCTTCGTCGCGGCGCACAATGTAACCGCTGGTGAAAGCCGCAAACATCATCACAATGCTGAAAATGAGCAAGATGAGTACCACACGCTTGGGGTGCCATCCTAGGCCAACTTCCTTTTCAGACAACAGTTCCGGTTGAGGATTCATGGGATAAGTAATTAATTCGTTATCAGCTTTCCAAAGCAATAACTGCTTGCTCTCGGTGCCACCTTAGTAACAGCAAAACGCTAGATTTTGTCCAGCACTAAGGCAATTTGTACGATGGGCAGGTACAAAAATGAGGCAAACATGATGCGCAAGGCGGCCTTCCGCGATTGGGTGCGCATGAGCTGCACCGTAAGCAGCAAAAACAGCACCCCGCACACCACTGCCACCAGCGCCGAGATGCGCCCCGAAATGTTGAATTCCAGCGGCAGCAAGCTCAGCGGGATAAGCAGCAGCGTGTAGGTCATGATTTGGAAGGCCGTGCGCAAGTCGCGGTTGCCTGGAGAGGGCAGCATCTTGAAGCCGGCCCGTTTGTAGTCGTCATCGGCCACCCAGGCAATGGCCCAGAAATGCGGAAACTGCCACATAAACTGAATGCCGAACAATACCCACGCCTCTACACCGATGTAGCCCGTAGCCGCCACCCAGCCAATGAGCGGCGGCAGCCCACCCGGAATGGCCCCCACGGCTACGCAAATGGGCGAAATCGTCTTGAGCGGCGTGTAGATGAAGCCGTAGAGAATGAGTGAAAGCAGCGACAGCGCGGCCGTCAGCGGATTGAAGCAATACGCCAGCAGGCCTAGCCCGGCCACGCCCAGCAGCACGCAAAACACCCAAGCCTCGGCTGGCGTGATGATGCCCAGCGGCAGCGGGCGCTTGGCCGTGCGGGTCATCAGCTTGTCGAGTTCCCGCTCGTGAATCTGGTTGATGATGTTGGCCGAGCCCGTGACGAGCAAACCGCCCAGCATCACCAGCAGGGCCTGGCCCCAGTTAAAATCGTGCGCGCCCAGCATGTACCCAATCGCACTAGAAAACGCCACTGTGAGCGAAAGCCGGAACTTGAGCAGCTGAAAATAGGCGCGGGCCTTAAGCATCAATACCTTTTCTAATTAGTGCCCTCGGCAGGTATACCAACAACAGCTGCCTGCCAAACGGGCCGCAAAGTTACGCAACAACCGGCCGGGCGGCATCCGATGGCGCAATAGTTTCTGGGGCTTTGCGCGCATGGGCCACCGCCAGCAACGTCAGAAACTGCACGCCGAATAGCACCGTCGCCAAGGTGAGGTGCACCGGCTGCACTGCCGCCGGCAGCGCAAACGACGCCAGCACAAAGCCCGCCACTATTTCCAGGCCTATCATGCCCAGCGTGGCCAGCACCAGCCGCCGCAGGCGCACCTGCCCGAACTGCCACAGTTCGAATCCCACGTACACATTCAGCAGCAGCACCGCCGCCGATACCGTGCGGTGTAGCGTGAAGACGCTGCCCAGCTTAGCTATCCAGTTCTCGCGTCCTGCGTAGCCCGCTGCTGCCGACACCACATCCACCTGTTCCCGAACCTGAGTGCCCAGTATGATTTGCCAGAAAGTGAGCAACAACGCGGCCCATAGCCATACCTGCAGCCCCACGCCCGGCACGGCCGACGCTCCTGGGGCCGACGCGGCCTGCCGCCATTCGTAGCCAGCACCCTCCCCTTCCCGGCCTGAGCGGGCGCGGTCCACAGCGTAGAGAAGCAACGCCACAATCACCAATGCCAGGGCCATGTGAATGGTCACCATTACCGGAAGCAGGTTGGTTGATACCACCAGCGACCCGAGGTAGCCCTGCACCCCTGTGAGCAGGAATGAAGCCAGCGCCAGCCAGAAAATGGTTCGGTCGCGCTTCCAATAGGGCAGCGCAAACAGGACCGTTAGGAAAACAAAGACACCAATCAGCGCACCGAGCAGCCGGTTTACATACTCAATCCAAGTCTTAACAGCGTTGAAATCAGTTTCAATGTACTGAGTAGGGTGTGCAAAAATGCTTCCTGCTACCTGAGAAAACCCCAATCGCTGCAGCGTACGGGCCAATTTCTGGTTCTTGGCCACACGCTGCGCGGTGTAGATTTCCTTGTAATTGGGCGGTAACTGGTTGGCTTGGGTAGGTGGTATCCAACTGCCGAAGCATTTAGGCCAGTCCGGGCAGCCCATGCCGCTGCCGGTGCTGCGCACCACGCCGCCAACCAATATCAGCAAATACACGGCCACCACCGTCAGCAACCCAACGAACCGAAAGCGACGCACGGCTGGGCTTATCGACCAATTATTCATTACGAGAGGATTGTCAAAAAGGGTGACAACAAAACGGGCCGCCGGTGAGGCGGCCCGCTTCGGGACTTTATAACTTAACCAAACTACTCGGCCATGTCCTGCTCGTAGGGCAGGTTCGACGAGTGCGTTTGCGAGTACGGCACGTTCTGGGGGATGAAATCCACTTCCGAACCAGGCTTGCTGTAGTCGTAGGGCCAGCGATACACGGCGGGAATTTCGCCGGGCCAGTTGCCGTGGCCGGGCTCGATGGGCGTGGTCCATTCCAGCGTGGTCGAGTTCCAGGGGTTCTGGGTGGCCCGACGGCCGCGGAAGATGCTGTAGAAAAAGTTGAAGATGAAGATGAACTGACCCAGGAAGGCGATGATGGCCGCAATCGAGATGAACTTGTTCAGGTCAGCGAATTGCGAGAAAGCATCAAAACCAGTCCAGGCGTAGTAGCGGCGGGGGAAACCGGCGATACCAACGTAGTGCATCGGCATGAACACCAAGTATACACCAACGAAAGTCAACCAGAAGTGGATATAGCCCAGCTTCTCGTCCATCATACGGCCGAACATCTTGGGGAACCAGTGGTACACCCCGGCGAACAGGCCGAAGAATGCCGAGCTACCCATTACCAAGTGGAAGTGAGCCACCACGAAGTAAGTGTTGTGCATCTGAATGTCCAGCGTAGCGTTGCCGAGGATGATACCCGTCAGACCACCCGAGATGAACAGCGACACGAAACCGATGGCAAACAGCATCGCAGCCGTGAAGCGGATGTTACCACGCCACAGCGTGGCCAGCCAGTTGAATACCTTCACGCCCGAAGGCACGGCAATAATCAGCGTTAGGAACATGAACACTGAACCGAGGAAGGGGTTCATGCCGGTCACAAACATGTGGTGAGCCCACACGACGAACGACAGCAGCGAGATGCCAATCAGCGAACCAATCATGGCGCGGTAGCCGAAGATGGGCTTGCGAGCGTTGGTTGCCAGAACTTCCGACACCATGCCCATGGCGGGCATAATAACGATGTATACTTCGGGGTGGCCCAGGAACCAGAACAAGTGCTGGAACAACACCGGCGAACCGCCTTGGTTGCTGAGTGCCTGTCCGGCGATGTAGATATCCGACAGGAAGAAAGAGGTGCCAAACGAGCGGTCAAAAATCAGCAGCAACGCGGCCGAGAAAAGAACCGGGAACGACAGGATACCCAGGATAGCAGTCAGGAAGAAAGCCCAGATGGTGAGCGGCAGCTTGCTCATGCTCATGCCACGGGTACGCAGGTTGATAACCGTCGTCACGTAGTTTACGCCACCCAGCAACTGCGACACGATGAACAGCGCCATCGATACGAGCCACATCGTCATGCCTGCACCCGAGCCCGGAATGGCTTGCGGCAGCGCCGACAACGGCGGGTAGATTGTCCAACCAGCGGCAGCCGGGCCCGTCTCAATGAACAGCGACGAGAACATCACGATGCTCGACAGGAAGAAGAACCAGTACGAAAGCATGTTCATGAAGCCCGAAGCCATGTCGCGGGCGCCCACTTGCAGCGGAATCAGGAAGTTTGAGAACGTACCCGACAAACCAGCCGTCAGCACGAAGAATACCATGATGGTACCGTGCATGGTCACCAACGCAAGGTAGAACTCCGGGTTCAGCTTGCCGGCCTGAATCCACTTGCCGAGGAAAGGCGTGAGCCACTCCATCGAGCCTTCGGGCCAGCCTAGCTGCAGACGGAACAAGCTGGAGAGGGTGCCCCCCAAAATGGCCCAAATCATGCCCGTAATCAGGAATTGCTTAGCAATTACTTTGTGGTCTTGGCTGAAAACGTACTTCCACAGCCAGTGCTGGTCATGATGCTCATGGTGATGGTCATCGTGCAGCAAATGGTCGTCGTGCTCGGTAGCAGGAACCGGAGCGGAACCAATGCCACCTTGCGCTTCAACGCTGGGTGAAAGATTAGGCTTAGGTGTCATGTCTGACATAGCGGGATACCGTTAAATTGTATTAGTAAGAAGCAGCCAGTGGAGCGGGAGCCGTTTCGGCAGCTTCGGGCTGGGCAGCTACAGGAGCAACCAGCGTTTTGGCTTTCTGTTTGAAAGCAGCCATTACTTCCGGATTTTTCTCGGAGAAAGACTGTTGGGCAGCATACCAGTTCTGGTAATCGTCCGGCTCGTCCACAATCAGCGTAGCTTTCATGGCGAAGTGGCTGCCGCCGCACACCTGGTTGCAAGCCAGTTCGTAGTTAAACTTGGGGTTGCCCAGTTTAGCGCGCATTTCGTCGGTCGACATCGTCGGCGTAAACCAGAAGCGAGTCGGCATGCCCGGCACGGCATACATCTGCACCCGGAAGTGCGGCATGTATACGGCGTGCAGCACATCGCGCGAGCGAATCTTAATCAGCACCGGTACCCCTTTGGGCACGTGAATCTCATTGGTGGTGAAGTCGTCGAGTGCCGACTTATCGCTCAGGTCGAACCCCCATTCGTTCACGGCATCAATCAGACGGTAGTTTACCACGCCCAGCTTCATGTCGCGGCCAGGGTAGCGCACCAGCCAGTTAAACTGCTTGCCCATTACTTCAACCACCACCGAGTTTTTGGGAGCGGGGCCGGTGATACGGGTCCATGCTTTCCAGCCGGCAAAGATGAGCGCGGCCATTACGATGGCCGGAATCACCGTCCAGATTACTTCAATCTTGTTGTTGTGAGCGAAGAAGTATGCCCGGCGGCCTTCCTTGTGCTGATACTTATAGGAGTAGACAAACAGCAAGGTTTGAGTTATCAGGAAAGCAATGCCGATTACCGTCATCGTCGTCCAGAACATGCGCTCCATCTGATGGCCGTGCACCGAAGCAATGGGTGGGTTCATCTTGTTGAAGTTTTCAACAAACGAGTAGGCAAACCATGCACCGCCTACCACCAGAAAAACCAGCATAAGAATAGCATTAACGCTATTGCTCATGCCAATGTCACGGGTAAAGGTACCCGAGAAGATAGAAGTCAGAATCTGCAAGCGAAACAGCAGGCCGAAGACGACCAACAGCAACACCAACACCAGCAAAATGGTAAGAGCAGTCATTTTTTAGATATTAGAGTCGAGAGCTTAGAGCTTAGAACCCGCCGCAGCTCAAACAGGAAACGTCTGAGTTCTGAGTTCTAAATTCTCAGTTCTAAAAGAATTAAGTAGTGTGGTGAATGCTTTCGTCCAGGAAGGGGTGGTTGACCGGTACGAGCGAAGCCGAAGCCAAGCGCCGCGTGAACAGAATCAGGAAAGCACCCAGGAAAATGGCAGCGATACCAATCTCAATCAAGAACCCGCTTTCAGCCTTCAAAGTTGCCGGCATGAACATCAAATAAAAGTCCGACCAGTGACCCGCCAGAATGGCGATGCAGACAATCTTCATGATAATCATCTGACGCTTTGCGTCGCGCGTCATCAAGCCCAGGAAAGGGAACACAAAGTTGATGAGCAGATTGAAGTAGAAGATGCCGGTGTAGTGACCTTCGAAGCCGCCGAGGCGCTGGTTGTAATACACCGCTTCTTCAGGCAGGTTGGCGTACCAAATCAGCATGAATTGTGCGAACCACACGTAGGTCCAGAAAATGCTGAAGCCAAACATCAGCTTGCCCAAGTCGTGCAAGTGGTTGGAAGTCAGAGCGCGCAGGTAGCCCGCTTGCTTCAGGAAGATGGCCGTGAGGGCAATGGCAGCAATGCCCGACACCCACCACGAAGCGAAGACGTACCAGCCAAACATGGTGCTGAACCAGTGCGTGTCAACCGACATCACCCAGTCCCAAGCCGACATCGACGAAGTCACAGCGTAAAGCACCAAGAACAAAGCCGAAGCATTGATGCTCTTGTGGAACCATACTGTGCCACCCAACTGGTCTTCGGCCAGCGACAGCTGACGCAGCTTATAGCTGAAGAAAGCCCAGATGGCGAGGTAAACAATGGTGCGGATGAGGTAGAAAGGCAAGTTGAGGAAACCGCTCTTGCCGGCGATGATGGCGTCGTAGTTGGGGTTGCCCTTCTCCATGATGCCTTCGTGCGTCCAGTGGAAGATATCGTGGCGACCAACGAGGAACACCACAAGCATAATCACAGCACCCGGGATAATCCAGGCGCTGAGAGCTTCCGAAATGCGCTTCACCATTACCGACCAACCCGCGTAGGCTACGTAGTTGATGGCCATGAATACCGTGCCGATGGTGGAAACACCGAGGAAAAACACATTGCTGTGCCACAGGCTAACAATGATGCGTTTTACCAGCGTGGAGCTGCCTTCGTGTTCCAGCGAGGCGCCGGCACCATGGCCAGCCGAAGCGCCCAGGTGGCCTGCCGCTTCGCCGGCAGCAGCGTGTTCTTCGGCGCCCCAGCCCATTACTTGGGCCAGAATACCGAGAATCAATACCACTACACCGGCGACAATGATGGTAATAAAAGTCTTACGGGCGCCATCCGTTACAACGAGCTGTTCAGCCGTGGCGCTTTCTTGATGCGTCAGAGTTGCCATAGTTATTTGTTGCCGGGGGTGTGGGTGACGCCGGAACCGTTGGGCGAAACGGTGCCGCCTTGGCCGGGAGTTTCAGAACCTTTACCTGCCTGGGCCTCTCCTACCGGGCCTTGGTTGGCACGGTCAGTCATTTCGGTTGAGTCGTTTGCAGTGGAAGCCGGGCCTTTGGCTACCAGTTTGCTCAGAGCATCCGGGCCTTCGCCGCGTTGTAGCACGCGCACGTACATGGCAATTTTCCAACGCTCCTCAGGATTCACAATGGAGCCGTGCGGCATCATGCGGTTGCGGCCCCATTGGATGACGTGGTAGATGTGCCCATCGTTCATCGTCTTATAAGCACCGGCCGAGTAATTCGGCACGCCCTTAAACTTCAAACCTACCGGCCCCTGGCCATCGCCAGCCTCACCGTGGCAGTGCGAGCAAATGCGGGTGTACAGCACCTTACCCTCTTCCAGATTGGCTTTGGTATAAGGATACGGGTTGCGAAGCCGACGCTCGGCAACGCCCACGCTGTCCTTCGGAATGTGGTCGTAGTAGCTCAGTTTGCCGCGCGGAATGGTGCCGTTGGCCGGCGTCCGCTCGTTGATGCCAAATGAGTTGACCGTGTTGAAGTTGGTTTGCTTCAGGGGTTCGTACGGAATAGACTCGTACATCTCCGGTGCGTATTCCACACCGGGGTCGTCGGCCCGGTTAGAACAGGCCGAGGCCAGCCCCAGGGACAGCAGCAGCGCCGAAACGCGCAGGCTCAGGTTCAGCGGATGCGTCATTAGTTTTTGCTCATTTCTTTTTGGTTGACTTCCGATGCGCCGTTGTCGCGCAGCAGCTGGGTCAGCCGAGAAAACTGCGAACCGGTTTCATCCAGCTCGATGGCCATTACGAATTTGTCGTCGGTGGCCCGCACGTCCATCACGTGGGTTTTGAAGCGCGGGTACAAGCCGGTGATGGTGAAGAAGGTCAACGCCATGCCGTGGCAGGTGAAGAATACCGTCAATTCGAAAGCCACCGGGATGAAAGCGGGCAGCGAGATGTGAGGCTTGCCGCCGATAATCATCGGCCAGTCGAAACCCAGCATGTAAATCTGCATCCACAGCGCAAACGACAAACCCGTGAGGCCGAAGAAGAACGCGGCGATGGGCAAACGCGACCGTTCAATGCCGAGGGCATCGTCGATGCCGTGCACGGGATAGGGCGAGAATACGTCGTAGATTTTTACTCCCGCTGCACGCAGATTTTCAATGGCGTGCAACAGCACATCTTCGTCTTCGAAGATACCGAGGGCGAATTGCTTAGTCATGCTTGGTATAGGTTACGGGAGCCGACGCCGGTACTCCGTGAGTAGCAGGGTGAACAGGGGCATGGTGCACGGCTTTCGACGGGTTGTAAGTCGGGCCGTTGTCCACGGTGTACTTCAGGATGGTTTTCACTTCGGCCATGTTAATCACCGGGAAGAACTTGGCGAAGAGCAAGAACAGGGTGAAGAACAAGCCCAGCGTACCCAGGTACAGACCGATGTCGATAATCGAGGGCGAGAACATGGCCCAGCTCGACGGCAGGTAGTCGCGGTGCAGCGAGGTCACGATGATTACGAAGCGCTCGAACCACATACCGATATTCACGATGATGGAGAGCACGAAGGTCAGCGGAATGCTGTAGCGCACGCGACGCAGCCACACCAGCTGGGGCGTAATCACGTTGCAAGTCATCATCGAAGCGTAGGCCCACCAGTAAGGACCGGTAGCACGGTTGATGAAGGCATACTGTTCAAATTCTACTTGCGAATACCAGGCAATGAAGAACTCCGTGATGTACGCCACACCCACGATGGAGCCGGTTACCATCATGATTTTGTTCATCAGCGCGATGTGCTCCAGCGTAATGTAGTCTTCGAGACGGAACACCACGCGGGTAATCAGCATCAGTGTGAGCACCATGGCGAAGCCCGAGAAGATAGCGCCGGCCACGAAGTAGGGCGGGAAGATGGTGGTGTGCCAGCCCGGTACAACCGAGGTAGCAAAGTCCATCGATACGATGGTGTGTACCGAGAGTACCAGCGGGGTCGAAACGCCGGCCAGAATCAGCGAAACCGTTTCGTAACGCGACCAGGCCTTGGCCGAACCTTTCCAACCGAAGCTCAGCATCGAATAGCTGAAGCGGGCAATGGGGCCCTTGGCACGGTCTCGAATTGAAGCGAAGTCGGGAATCAGACCAATGTACCAGAATACCAGCGACACAGTGAAATAGGTCGAGATGGCGAACACGTCCCAGAGCAGCGGCGAGTTGAAGTTTGCCCACAGCGAGCCCAGCGTGTTTTGCAGCGGAAACACATAGAAAGCCAGCCACGGACGGCCCATGTGCAGCACCGGGAACATGGCGGCACAGATTACGGCGAAGATGGTCATGGCTTCGGCGGCGCGGTTGATGGAGCTCCGCCACTTCTGACGGAACAGCAGCAACACGGCCGAAATCAGGGTGCCGGCGTGGCCGATGCCCACCCACCACACGAAGTTGGTGATGTCCCAGGCCCAGTTGATGGTTTTGTTCAGGCCCCACTCCCCGATGCCGTACCATACGGTGCGGTATACGGAGTAGAAGAACACCCCCAGGAAGAATAGCGCCACGCTCAGGGCAGCCATCCAACGCAGGTTGGGTTTGGCTTCTACCTGATAGCAGATGTCTTGCGTGACGTCGTGTAACGTCTTACCGCCGGTTACGAGCGGCTCGCGTAAGGCTGATACGTGCTGCATAGTGGTATGATATTAAGCGTTTTCTTTGCCGAAGAACTCCGATTCGGCGTTGCGAATCTTCGTCAGATAAGTCACGTTCGGCTGCACGTTGATGGAGTCGAGCGAGTGGAAGGCGCGCTCGCCGTCTTCGCGGCGGAGCAACTGGCTAATGCGGCTGTTGGGGTCGCGCATGTCGCCAAATACGATGGCTTCGGTGGGGCACGACTGGGCGCAGGCCGATACAATTTCGCCGTCTACCGGACGACGCTTTTGCTTCTTGGCTTCGAGCTTGCCGAGCTGGATGCGCTGCACGCAGAACGTGCACTTCTCCATCACACCCCGGGCACGCACGGTCACGTCCGGGTTCAGCACCATGCGGCCGAGGTCGGTGAACATGTGACCGTTTACGGTTTCGAACTTCTCGTTGGAGTAGTACGAGAACCAGTTGAAGCGACGCACTTTGTAGGGGCAGTTGTTGGCGCAGTAGCGCGTGCCGATGCAACGGTTGTAGGTCATCTGGTTGAGACCTTCCGAGCTGTGCGTAGTGGCCAACACGGGGCATACCGTTTCGCAGGGCGCGTGGTTGCACTGCTGGCACATCATCGGCTGGAAGATTACCTGCGGGTTCTCCGAGGGGTCTTCCATAGCGGCATAGGTGGATACCTTGCCTTTTTCGTCGAAGTCCGTTTTGTGCGCGGCCGAGCTGTAATAGCGGTCGATGCGCATCCAGTGCATTTCGCGGCGGTTGATTACCTGCTGCTTGCCCACCACGGCAATGTTGTTCTCGGTCTGGCAGCCAATCACGCACGAGCCGCAGCCAATGCACGAGTTGAGGTCCACGGCCATGCCCCAGTGGTGGTTGTTGTACTGGTAGTCCTGCCACAGCGAAACCTTGTTGGGCTTCTCCAGGCCGTCGGGCGTGGCAATCTTTTCGTACTCGGTTACCTCTTTGGGATTTTTGATGTAGTTCGCTAGCGAATTCTCCTGCACCACCGGCTTGCGGTCCATCAGGGTGTGGTGCGTTTGGGTCTGCGCAATGGGCGAAGTGGCATCCGTCTTCGTCAGCGTCACCACGTTGTTATAGGCGATGCCGTTGGCGGTAGCCATGGCCAGCGGGGCAGCATTGGCACCCACCTGGTCACCAGCTTTGCCAGCCAGCGTACGGCCGTAACCCAGAGCAATGCTCACCGTGCCGTTGGTTTGGCCAGGCTGCACCAGCACGGGCAGTTCCACGCTGTAGCCGTTGGCGGTTACTTTCACCACGTCGCCCTGCTCCCACTTGTTGTCCACGGCCATCTTACGCGGCACGGCCACGTAGTTGCCCCAGGTCGCTTTCGAAACCGGGTCGGGCAGTTCTTGCAGGAAGGGATTGTTGGCTTCACAGCCACCGGCACCAATGCCTACCTTCTCATACAGTGCCAGCTCGACGGCGTTGCCGCTGGGCTTGGGGGCACTGTTAATCTGGCTGATGGCGGCGGCGGGGCTAAGCGCAGCGGTCATCATGGCTGGGGCAGCCGGCAAAGCCGTGCCCGTGGCCACCCCATCGTGCACTACCTTGTCCCAGGCAGCGTCGTTCGGCGTCAGGGCGCGCCAGGTGGCACGCAGGTATTTGTAGTAAGTGGTGGTGTTGCCGGCCCAGTGCAGCAGGCTTTCCTGCGCCTGACGGGTAGCAAACAGCGGCGTGATGACCGGCTGCGACAAGCTCAGCGAGCCGCGCTTGGGCTCAAAGTCGTTCCACGATTCCAGCCAGTGGTGGTCGGGAGCAGCATATTGGCAGAGAATGCCGGTTTCGTCCAGACGGTCGTTCAGCGAAATCGTCAGCGGCACCTTGGCGATGCCGGATTTCACTTTCGCGCCCAGCGGGTGGTTGAACACCGGGTTGGCGTTGTAGAAAATGACCGCGCCAACGCTGCCATTGTTCATATCATTCACCAGAGCGGCCATGCGAGCGTCGTCGCCTTGGCGTAGGTTGCTCGGAGCCGTCAGGTCAACAGTGGTACCCACGTTGCCCAGCGCCTGGTTGATGGCGGCCACCAACGTCTGCACGGCCGGGTCATTCGAGCCCGAAACCACGAGGCTGGCACCGCGGGCAGCTTTCAGGTCGTTGGCAGCCTGCGTCAGCTTGGCGTTCTTATAAGAAGCGTCGCCGCCACCCACAATCTCGTTATACAGAGCCAGCGCAACTGCACCCATTTCCGAAGGCTTCACCGGCACACGAACGTCGGCGTTGGAGCCGGTCAGCGACATGGCGGTTTCGAACTGGTAGTGACGCGACATGCTGCGCTTGTCGCTGCTCACTTTGCGGTTGCGCACGTACTGGCGAGCGTATTCAACCGGCGAAATCCAGGTGCCGAGGAAATCGGCGCCGAGGCTTACGATTACATTAGCGCGGCCGAAGTCGTAGCCGGGCACCACGCCGTTGTTGGCCTGCAGCAGGCCCGTCACCGATTGCGCGTCGTACATGACGTGCGTGGTGTTGGGGTAGCGCGAGGCAAACTCAGCAATGGCCCGCTTGGTGCTGGGGCTGATGATGGTGGGCGACACGATGGCGATGCGGCCGGTGGTGCCGGCCAGCTTGCCGCGCACTTCGCGGTCCAGCGCGGCCATCTCCACCTGCTCGTGCGCATTGCCCTTCTTGATGGCGAAGTGCTGCAGACGGCCACCGTCGTAGAGGCTCAGCACCGCAGCCTGGGCGCGGGCCGACAAACCACCACGGGTGATGGGCGACTCGGGGTTACCTTCCAGCTTAATCGGACGGCCTTCGCGCGACTTCACGAGCACCGCGTTGTAGTCGGCACCGGTGAAGTAGGTCGAAGCGTAGAAGTTGGAGATGGTCGGGTCAATCTCCTCGGGCTTGTTCAGGTAGGGAATGGCTTTGCGGACGGGCGTCTCGCACGATGCCAAGGTGGCGGCGGCCACCCCAAAACCCATTAGTTTGAGGAAATCGCGGCGGGGGGCCGACGTAGCGTCTTTGCTCTCGTGGCTCTCCTTCACGGGCATGAACTCGGCAAAGGCCGATTGCATGAACTCCGGAGTGCTTTCTAGTTCCTCAATTCCTTTCCAGTACTTCATTTGGGAGGGTAATCAGTAATTCAGTATTGGGTAGTCAGTAGTCAAACACGAGTAGTCTCAATACTGACTACCCAGTATCGACTACCGAAAATCAGCTTATTAGTAGTGGCACTTCGAGCACTCGGTGCCGCCGTTCGACGACACGGTGAAGGGAGCACCGGCGTTTTTGGTGTCGTGCAGCTTCACGAGGTTGTCGTAGTACTTGTTGTCCTTCGAGTTGATGGGCATCTCGCGGTGGCAGTTGATGCACCAGCCCATGGTGAGGGCCGAATATTGGTACACCACTTCCATGTTCTGGATGGGGCCGTGGCAGGTCTGGCACTGCAGGCCAGCCACCTGCGTGTGCTGCGAGTGGTTGAAATAGGCCAAGTCGGGCAGGTTGTGCACGCGCACCCACTGAATGGGCTGCTTGCGCTCGATGGCTCGGTAGATTTTCTTGATTTCGGGCGACTCCGTCTTAATCTGCGAGTGGCAGTTCATACAGATGTTGGCCGAAGGAATGTTGGCCGATTTGGCCTTGTACACCGAGGTGTGGCAGTAGGCGCAATTAATCTGGTGCTCGCCGGCGTGCAGCTTGTGCGAGAAAGCAATGGGCTGCGTGGGCTGGTAGCCCTGGGTTAGGCCTACGGCCATCACGCTTTGCACACCTTCATAAAGTAAAACCAGAGCGAAAACCGTCCCCACAATACCGCGCATCACGGGCGAGCGGTAAAACTTGCCCCAGTCGAAGCGCTGCTCCAGAATCTCTATGTCACGGCCGTCGAGGTCCTTGCGGCCACGCAGCACGTCCTTCATCAGGTTGCCAATGATAACCAGCGTCACCACCAGCACAATCAGCACTACTACGAGGACGATGAGCAGGATATCTACGTATTTGCCAGCGCCTTCGGCAGCACCGGCTGCGGCGTCGGTTTTGCCATCAGCTGCAGCGGCATTGCCTGTCGAGGGGCCAGCGCCTGCAACTGCGGTTGCTTTGCCTTCTTCCGAAGTGATGTAAGCAACGATGGAAGTGATTTCCTTGTCCGACAGAGCGAACGAGGGCATCTGCTGCTTGTTGAACTTGTTGTAAAGGGCTACTGCGTATTCATCGCCGCTGGCCACTACTTTGCTGGAGTTCTTAATCCACGGAATCAGCCAGGAGATGGGACGACGCTTGGTAATGCCACCCAGAGCCGGGCCTACCACTTGCTCGTTCACGGCGTGGCACTGGGCGCAGTTGCCTTTGAACAGCGCGTCACCGGCCGCAATGGCGGCGGCATCGCCACCGGCAGGAGCCGCGGCCGGGGCCGTGGCATTGGCCGCGGTTGCGCCAGCAGTTGCGCCGGGGTCCACGCCATTGGTTTTCACTTCGGCCGCTGCGCTTGCTTGGGCCACCGCCTGTTGGGCACCGGCAAACGTGAGCAGTAGTGCCAGCAACAGTTGAGGTAAAGAACGAAGTCGATTGCTATTCATAAGGAAATAGACGGTAAAACGAAACGCTAGGGGCATTTCAAGGCCACAAATGTAGGTCAGGAATCGTAGGCGGCAAAAAGCGGAATACAATTTCTGACGGGCTGCGGCCGTTCGTATTGGCCCATTTATATGCTGTGCTCCTTGTCTTGAGCGATGTATGCTGGGGTGTCCGGCGGCGGCGGTGCTATTCTTACTACCTCATTAATAGGTACCCATCGGCTGGGTATTCGCTGCAGTAGCAACTCCCACCGCCGCCAATTTGTTGGGCTACATCCCAGGCTTTTGCCGCGGATTTTGTGGGGCTCCCGGACTGGTTTCCGCTGTCGTTGCGGCTCGCCCTTGCCAGTACCATAGGGCCGGCTTAAGCATCGGACTCGTCGGCGTCTTGTACCTTATATGTAGGAAGACAGCGCGATGCTTGGCAATGTGCCGGGAAGTCAGTACCTTTGCGCCCCAATCAAATTTTTTCACCCCCAATTTTCACCCCGTCGTAATGGAAGTAAGAAATTACGAGACGGTCTTCATCGTAACTCCCGTGTTGAACGAGAGCCAGGTGCAAGAGACGGTCGAGAAGTTCACCCAGGTGCTTAAGGAAAATAGCGCCGCCCTTTTATCCACCGAAGCCTGGGGCCTGCGCAAGCTGGCGTACCCGATTCAAAAGAAGTCGACCGGCTACTATTTCTGCCTGTCGTACACGGGCGAAGGCAACATCGTTGACGTGCTGGAACTGGCGTTCCGTCGCGACGAGCGCATTATCCGGTTCCTGACCACGGTGCTCGACAAGCACGCCGTGGAGTACAACAACCGCCGCCGCAACGGCGAAATGAACCAGCAGAAGGCTGCGAAAGAAACCGAAGCCGTAGCCCAATAATCTAGCAACGACATGGCATCTCCCGCATTCAACCGCAACAACGACCGCGCGGCCAACAACAAACCGCAGGACAACCGCAAGAAATACTGCCGCTTCAAGAAGAACGGCATTAAGTACGTGGATTACAAAGACCCGAACTTCCTGCTGAAGTTTGTGAACGAGCAGGGCCGCGTGCTGCCCCGTCGCCTCACCGGCACCAGCCTGAAGTTTCAGCGCAAAGTGACCCAAGCCATTGCCAAGGCCCGTCACCTCGCTTTGATGCCCTACGTAGCCGACGCCCTGAAATAGACTTTAGACCTGAGACGATGAGAACTGAGACCTGAGACGATAAGCGCAACGCTTGTTCATCTCGCTTCTCAAAGCTCACCGTCTCACTTCTCAAAAAGACAATGGAAATCATCCTCAAAGACGACGTTAAGGGCCTCGGGTACAAGAACGACATCGTGACCGTGAAATCGGGCTACGGTCGCAACTTCCTGCTGCCGCAGGGCCTGGCCATCCTGGCCGACAAGACCAACAAGAAAATCACGGCGGAGAACGTGCGTCAAGCCGCTCACAAAGCCGATAAAATCAAAGGCGATGCCCAAGCCATTGCCGACCAAATCGGCGAAACCGTGCTGGAAATCCCCGCCAAGGTGGGCGAAAGCGGCAAAATCTTCGGCCGCGTAACCACCCTGCAATTGGCCGATGCGCTGAAAGCGAAGGGTGTGGACGTGGACCGTAAGCGTTTGTCGTTCGACCAGGAGCCTTCGGCTGCTGGCGACTACACCGCTACCGCTAACCTGCACAAGGAAGTGAAGCACACGGTGAAATTCCGCGTGGTAGCTGAGTAGTTTCGGCTGCGTAACCTGTTAGAAAAGCCCTGCCTGCTGGCGGGGCTTTTTTTATTCCGGCAACCGGGGGCGAACCGGCTAACGGCCTATTTTTGCTGTAATGTTTAGAACTGAACTACCCATCGCCCCGGCCACGGACCAGCTTTCGCGCACGGCGCGGGTCCTGACCATGGGCTCCTGCTTTGCCGACAGCATCGGCTCGCGCCTGCTGGCCAACAAGGTGGAGGCACTGGCAAACCCCTTTGGCACCGTGTTTCAGCCCCTGGCGCTGGCCAAACTGCTGCGTGCCGCCGCGGGCGAAGACGTAGACTGGCAGCAGCACGTGGTGGAGGCCCGCGGGCGATGGCAGAGCTACGACCTGCACAGCAGCGTGGGAGCCGACTCGCCCGTGGAACTTCTGCAGCACATTCAGGAGCTGGTGCGCCGCACGGGCGAGTTTCTGCGCTCGGCCGACCTGGTGCTGCTCACGCTGGGCACTGCCTGGGCCTACCGCCTGCGCGAAACGGGCGAGCTGGTGAACAACTGCCACAAGCAGCCCGCCGACTTGTTTGTGCGCGAGCTTCTGACGCCCGACGACATCATCAACGGACTGGCCGAGACGCACGCTTACCTGCGGCGCATCAACCCAAAGCTGCGCTTCGTGCTAACGGTGAGCCCGGTGCGGCATTTGAAAGACACGCTGCCGCTGAATGCCGTGAGCAAATCGGTGCTGCGGGTGGCGACGCACATTGTGAGCGACTTACTGCCGGGCGTGGCGTATTTCCCCGCTTACGAGCTGCTGGTCGATGACCTGCGCGACTACCGCTTTTACGCAGCCGACATGCTGCATCCGTCGGAAGTGGCCGAGGATTACATTTGGGAGAAGTTTGCACGAACGTATTTCGACGCTGAATTTGGCCGTTTCCGCAAGGAATGGGCTTCGGTGCGGCAGTCGCTGGGCCACCGGCCGCTGCACATCGGGGCGCCGGAGCACCGTCAGTTTTTGGAAAGCACGCTGCAGAAGCTGGAGCAGCTGAGCTTGCGCCGGGTGGAAGTGAGCGAGGAACTGCGCACCGTGCGCACGCAGCTGGCGGCCTTGCCCGAGCCGCGCCAACCGGAGCCGGTGGCCGAACTGGAAGACGACGAAGAACGGATTGATATCGGGGCAGACTCCGCCGTTTCGGTCGTGGAGCGGCCCGTTGACACGACCCCGGTGGTGGCTGAGGCCGCGGCCGAAACGCTGGCGGCTTCGCGCGGGGAAGGCCGGCCGCCGCGCATGTCGCCGGAGGAGTTTCGCTCGCAGCGCAACCGTTCGGGCCGGAACGAGCGGGGCCGTCGCGACGGCCGTGGTAAGGGCCAATCGGCTGTTCCTAGTGAGGCGGAGCAGTATCAGGCACCAGCATGGGTTACAGAGCCACAGGCAGAAGACGCGCCGAGTACAGAAACCACTCTGCTGCCAGCAACGCCTGCGCTGGAGCCAGCCGCAGCTACTACAGAAGCATTGGCCGAGGCAATCGGCCAGGAGCCGGTGAAGAAGAAAAAACGGCGCTCACGGGGCGGAGCCAAGCGCACGGCTCGCAAGCATGCGCTTCGGCTGGCCGCTGAACTGGGCCAGGATAATGTACCCGACGCGGCAGTTGCGCCTGCGACCGGAGACATGGCAGAGTCGGAAGTGCCGTTGGAGGCTCCTAAAGTGAGCGTCATTACCAAATCGGTGCCCGTGAAACGGGGCGGCCGACGCGACGAAGGCGGGCGCGTGCCTCGCGTGCCGCTCTTCGCGGCTCCTCAGCCCGCAGAAGTACCGCTGCCGGCGGAGGAACCGGTGCGGGTGGATGCCGAGCTGCCGACGCTGCCAATGGCAACTCAGGCAAGCCTTTCCGTGGCACCAGATGGAGTGACTGATGCACAGCCGGATAGCGCGCCGGAGCGTGCTCCGCGCAACAGTCGGAATCGCAAAAAGAAAAAGCCGGCTCAGGCAGCCGCGGAGGCAACGCAGCCGCGCACCGCGCTCGACGCGCTGAATGCGGTGCCGGCACTCGCTGCCGAAGCTCCAGCAGCGAGTGAAAGCCCACTAGCGGCAGCCGAATCGGCAGAACAGCCGCCGCTAGCCGTGGCTGCGCTGCCGATTGAAGCCCCCGCGGTTGCGGCGCAAGCCGTAGCCCCGGCGCAGGAGAATGCCCCTGCGTCTCGCCGACCGAGTCGCTCCAAATCGCGGGCTATCAGCGGAGCACGTACCGAGAAGCCGGCCGTAGACACACCGGTGGTGCCCGTGCCCGATGCTACCCAGCTGCGCACGCAGGTGGCCGCCGGGCGCATGACAGGCTCTTCGGCCTCGCTGGTGGAGCCGACGGTTACGCCCAAAAAGGCCGCTTCCAACGCTCGTACCACGCCCAAAGCTGCTCTTGCCGAAACTCAATCTGAGGCGCCGAAACCGGTAAAGAAGACGCCCGCCAGCAGAAGCAAAGCACCAAAAGCAGCCACGGAAGGCCCTGCTACCTCGCCGACACTGACTGCAGCATTGCCAGAAACTCCGCCAGTGGCGCCTAAGGCAAAAGCCACCCGCTCGAAAGCCGCCCCCAAGCCTGCTTCGGCCACTGCACCGGAAACGGATGCCATTCTTCCGGTACCCAAACCGAAGGCCGCAAAGCCCAAGGCTCCGAGAAAGCCCACCAAACCGGCTTAATTCATCCCCAAACCCGGCCTTTGCGCCGGGTTTGGCGTTTTATTACCGTTGCTTTACTCCTCCCCTTCCGCCATGGCACACGCTCTTTCGTCCAATCGCCTCGCTCAGGAAACCAGTCCGTATCTGCAGCAGCACGCCCACAACCCCGTGGACTGGTACCCGTGGGGACCGGATGCGCTGGGACGGGCCACAGCGGAGCAGAAACCCATTCTGGTGAGCATCGGCTACGCGGCTTGCCACTGGTGCCACGTGATGGAGCGCGAGTCGTTTGAAGACGCCGCAGTGGCCGCGGTGATGAACCAGCACTTCGTTTGCATCAAAGTAGACCGTGAGGAGCGGCCCGATGTCGACCAGGTGTATATGGAGGCCTTGCACGCCATGGGCCTGCAGGGTGGCTGGCCGCTGAACGTGTTTCTGACTTCGGAGGCCAAGCCGTTTTACGGCGGAACCTATTTCCCGAAGGGCAACTGGGTGCAGCTGCTCGAAAACATCGGCCAGGCCTACGCCGGTGAGCACCGCACCGAGCTGGAGCAGTCGGCTGAGCGGTTTGTGGAGGTGATTGCGAAAAGCGAGCTGGCCAAATACGGCGCGCTCAACGCCAACGCCGCGCAGGAGGCCGACTACTCGGCCCTGCAAGCCATCGGCGTGGCGCCGGAAACCGGCCCGGCCGGCGTGTCAGACGACGAGTTCAAGCTGCTGATGTACAACCTTGCCGCCAAGTTTGACCCCGAGCGCGGCGGGCTCAACCGCGTCCCTAAATTCCCGATGCCCAGCATCTGGCGGTTTTTGCTGCGGGCCTATGCCATCAGCGGCAGCCAGGCAGTGCTAGACCAGACGATGCTCACGCTGCGCGAAATGGCCTGGGGCGGCATCTATGACCAAGCACACGGCGGTTTTGCCCGGTACTCGGTGGACGCGGAGTGGCTGGCGCCGCACTTCGAGAAGATGCTGTACGACAACGGGCAACTGGTGAGCTTGTACAGCGAGGCCTACCAGCTGACGCAAAACGAGCTATTTCGGGAAGTGGTGTACGATACCGTGGAATTCATTCGACTGGAACTGACCAATGCCGAGGGCGGCTTCTATTCCTCGCTGGATGCCGACAGCGAAGGGGAAGAGGGCAAATTTTACGTCTTCACCAAGGAAGAGCTGCAGGACATACTTGGCGACGAGGAGCCACTTTTTTCGGCCTACTACAACTGCACGGCCCTGGGCAACTGGGAGCACGGCCGCAACATTCTGCACCGTCGGCAGAGTGATGAGGATTTTGCCGCCGAGCACCAGCTGGCGCCCGACGTAGTGCCGGAGTTGGTGGCGGGCTGGAAGCAAAAAATCATGGCCGTGCGCGCAACGCGCGTGCGCCCCGGTCTCGACGACAAGATTCTCACCGGCTGGAACGTCCTGATGCTGCAAGGCCTCACCGACGCATACCGGGCTTTTGGCGAGCCGGAATTTCTGGTGGTGGCTGAGCGCAACGCGCAGTTTATTCAGCGAAACCTGCGCAACGGGGCAGGCCTGTTTCGGACCTGCAAAAACGGCCGGGCCAGCATCAGCGGCTTTCTGGAAGACTACGCGCTGGTCATTCAGGCCTACATCAGTCTATACGAAGTCAGCTTCGTGGAAAGCTGGCTGCGCGAGGCCGAAGCCCTAACGGAGTACGTGCTGGCCAATTTCTTCGACCCCGCCGAAACCCAGTTTTTTTACACCGACGCCACGGCTGAAGCCCTCATTGCCCGCAAAAAGGAACTGATGGACAACGTCATCCCCAGTTCTAACTCCGTGATGGCGCACAACCTGCACCGCCTGGGCCGCCACCTCGAACACGTGCGCTACGCCGACCTGGCCGTAGCCATGCTGGCCCAGGTGCGCCACCTAGTGGTGAAAGAAGCCCAGCACCTCAGCAACTGGGCGGCGCTGTACGCGGCTCTGCTGCGGCCGGGTGCCGAAGTGGCCATCATCGGCCCGGAGGCGGAGGTTTTTCGCGAAGAACTTAGCCGCCGCTTTTTGTTTGATACCGTGCTAGCCGGCACCGAAACCCGTTCGGAGCTGCCGCTGCTCAAGCTGCTGAAACCCGGCGCCGAAGGCCAGACGGCCGTGCACGTGTGCCGCAATCGGGCCTGTTTAGCCCCGGTATATAGCGTTGCTGAAGCCCTTGCGGCCCTGTAGTGGCGGGGCATGGCGCGGCGCTACGGCCCTGTTATCTTTACTATCCGCCCCTAGTTATCCGTTGTTTTGAATCTCGCGCTTGATTTTATTTCGCCTGCTGCCGCGCCCTCGGCCGACCGGGTGACGCTGTTTGCCGACGTTATTTTGCCCTTGCCCCTGCCCCGGCTCTACACCTACCGGGTGCCGTATGAGCTGAACGATAACGTGGTGATTGGCGGGCGCGTCATCGTGCAGTTTGGGGCCAAAAAGACGCTCAGCTGCATCGTGGCGGCCGTGCACGAGAACGCGCCCAAAGAGTACCAGGCCAAATACATCCTCGAATTCATCGACGACGCGCCGGTGGTCACGCAGCCGCAGCTCAAGCTGTTCCGCTGGATGGCCGACTACTACATGTGCACCATCGGCGAGGTGATAAATGCGGCCCTGCCCTCCGCGCTCAAGCTGAGTTCGGAGTCGCGCATTCAACTGCACCCCGGCTTTTCGCGGGAAGAAAACGAGTACCCGCTCACCCCACAGGAAGAGCTGATTGTGGACGCGCTGGGCAATGTGGAAGACGGCAAGGCGCTGACCTTCACCGAAGTGGGCGACTTGCTCGGCATCACCTCCTTCCACAAGGTGATAAAGTCCCTGATGCACAAGGACGTCATTTTCCTTTTTGAGCACACGGCCGATAAGTACGCGCCCAAGGTGGTGAAGAAGGTGCGGCTGGCGCACCATTTTGTGTCGGAGGCCTCGATTGAAATGCTCTTCAACAGCCTCAGCAGCAAGCCCAAGCAGCTCGATGTGCTGATGAAGTACCTGCAGCGCGTGCCCGTGTACCAAAACGAGCACGCCAACCACAAAGGCATCGAGAAAGCCGCCCTCACCAGCAGCCCGCACCTCTCGGCCTCGGCCGTGAACACGCTCATCAAAAACGGCGTGCTGGAGCAGTTCGACGTCATTGTGAGCCGCTTTCCGCTGGAGGATGAGCCCACGGCCAAGCTGCATTTCGACCTCACTGAGGCTCAAACTACGGCGCGCGATGAAATCATGGCGCATTTCGCCGAGAAGGAAATCGTGCTGCTGCACGGCGTGACGGGCGCCGGCAAGACCGAAATCTACATCGACCTCATTCGCAAGGCGCTGGAAAGCGGCGGGCAGGTGCTGTACCTGCTGCCCGAAATTGCCCTCACGGCCCAGATTGTGGGGCGCCTGCTGCGCGTGTTTGGCTCGCGGCTGGGCGTGTACCACTCCAAGTTTTCCGACAACGAGCGGGTGGAAGTATGGAACGGCGTGCTATCGGGTCGTTTTCAGGTGGTGGTGGGCGTGCGCTCGGCGGTGTTTTTGCCGTTTGATAACCTCTCACTCATTATTGTGGACGAGGAGCATGAGTCCTCCTACAAGCAGTACGAGCCCGCCCCGCGCTACAACGCCCGCGAAGTGGCCCTGATGATGGCCAACTTCCAGGGCGCCAAAACGCTGCTGGGTTCGGCCACGCCGGCCGTGGAAACCTACTACCAGGCCAAGCAGGGCCGCTACGGGCTGGTGAGCCTCACCAAGCGCTTCGGCGAGGCTGGCATGCCGGACATCGAACTGGTGGACACCCGCAAGGCCCGCGAGCACAAAACCATGCACAACCACTTCACGGCCGATTTGCTGGGCGAAATCGAGCGCAAGCTGGGCGCCAAGGAACAGGTGATTCTGTTCCAGAACCGCCGCGGCTACGCGCCCGTGGTGGCCTGCCAGGACTGCGGCTGGATACCCAAGTGCACCAACTGCGCCGTGAGCCTGAGCTACCACAAGCACAGCCACGAGCTGCGCTGCCACTACTGCGGCTACCACGACTCCATGGTGAGCAAGTGCCCCGCCTGCGGCTCGCGCGCCGTGAAAACCCAGGGCTTCGGCACCGAGAAGATTGAGGACGACCTCAAAATCATGCTGCCGCAGGCCAACATCCAGCGCATGGACCTGGACACGACCCGCGCCAAAAACAGCTACCAGCAAATTATTGCCGACTTTGAAAAACAAAACACCAATGTGCTGGTGGGCACTCAGATGGTGACCAAGGGCCTCGACTTTGCCAACGTGAGTCTCGTGGGCATCATCAACGCCGACAGCATCATCCACTACCCCGATTTCCGGGCGCACGAGCGGGCCTACCAGATGTTTGTGCAAGTGAGCGGCCGCGCCGGGCGCAAGGGCAAGAAGGGCAAGGTCATCATCCAGACGGCCGACCCCACGCAGGTGATTTTCGACAAAGTCATCCGCAACGACTACATCGAGTTTTACAACTACGAAATCGTGCAGCGGCACGAGCACGGTTACCCGCCCTTCATGCGCGTCATTAAAATGACGGTGAAGCACATGGACCAGGGCGTGGGCGAGGCGGCCGCCATCCTGCTCACCCAGGAGCTGGTGGACCGCCTGGGCCGGGCGGCGGTGCTGGGACCGGAGGCGCCCTACATCTTCCGCATTCGCAACTTCTACCTGCAGGAAATCACCATTAAGCTCGACCGTGCTCATACCGTGCTGAAGTGGGCCAAAGAGCAGATTTGCGCGGCGATGGACGTGGTGCGCGACCACAAGGAGTTCAAACAGGCCCGCCTGGTGGCCGACGTAGACCCGATGTAGTTCCTTCCACAAAAAAGCCCCGCTCAGTTGCTGAGCGGGGCTTTTTTGTTTGATTAAGTGTGGCCGGTTTATGCCTGGTCGAGCACCCAGAGGAGCAGGAAGAGCACGCCCACGATGAAAACGATGAGGCCCAGCACCCGGAACAACCCGGGCAACAGCGCGATGAGCGCGCCGATAACCATGAGGATGATGCCCAGGCGCAGGTTGCCGCTCACGCCGCCTTTGGTAACCGAAGCCGTGTTGCCTTGCTGGCGGGCCGTTGCTTTCTGCACCAGCTTGTCTACCTTCTTGGTCACTTTGTTAAGAGCCAAGCGCTGAATGCCGTTCAGCTTGCGGGCGGGCGCGGCATCGGCTACGGCCGGGGCAGCGGCGCTGATTTCGGCGGGGCTCACGGCGGGCTCAGTGATAGCCACCGATTTGGCAGCCGGAGCCGAAGCGGCTTTGGCTGCCTGGGGCGTGGCAGTAGCGGCAACTGCTTCCGAAGCGACTACGGGCTCCTGCGGGGCAACCACAGCTTCTGAAGCGGCAGGGGCAGCAGCTTCCGGCTTCGTGGGCACCGGGGTGGCCACGCGCGTCACGCCGTGGTAGGAGGCGCCTTTGGGCAGCATGGCGTACTCGGCCCGGTTGCAGCTGCCCAAGGTGAGTGCGCCGAAGGCAACAACCGCCAGTTTGGCGAAGGAGGGAAAAATGTTTTTCATGGCAAAAAGGGTAATAGGGTAAGCGAAATGCTCGTTCTACGGCCAAAAGTAGAAAGCGGCGATTCCCTGACCACGATTTCCTTTTTTAATCAATACTCTTCTTTCTTTAAGCCCGAAATGAGGGCGCGCTGGCTGCCCAAGCGGCCCTCCGGCCCGCGCTGAACGCACTGCCCGGAATTGCTGTTGACTGCCTGGGATGTGTTTACTTGCGAATCGTATGAGGCACCATTTTTCAACCTGGCAGGGCGCCCTGAGCGCCGTGAGTATCGGTGGCAGCGCTGGTTTGCTGCTCTGGGGCTGCACCCAGCTGCCGGCCGAAACCCGGCCGTCGGCCACGGCCGAGCAGCGCCTGCAAGCCGTGGTGCGCACCGACACCAGCGGCTACGAAACCGCCCCGCCGCGCGACCCCAACGGCATTGGCACCTATTACCTGGGCCGCCAGATTGCCCACGTGATGGGCCACGAGGGCGCCAGCTGGCTGGAGCGCACCGGCCGCCGACAGGAAGAAGGCACCGACTTGCTCCTCAAAGCGCTGCAGCTCAAGCCCACCGACGTGGTGGCCGACATTGGCGCGGGCACGGGTTTCTTCTCCTTCCAGTTGGCCAAGAAAGTACCCCAGGGCCGCGTGCTGGCCGTCGACATTCAGCCCGAGATGATAGCGGCCCTGCAAGCCAACAAGCGCAAGCTCAAAGCGCCCAACGTGCGGCCTGTGCTCGGCACCACCACCAGCCCTGCCCTGCCCGCCGACAGCGTGGACCTGGTGCTCATCGTGGACGCGTACCACGAATTTGACCACCCGCGCGAAATGGGCCGGGCCATTCGCCGGGCGCTGAAACCCGGCACCGGCCGGCTGGCGCTGGTGGAATATCGCGCCGAAGACCCCAACGTGCCCATCAAGCGCATTCACAAGATGAGCGTGGAGCAGGCCCGCAAGGAAATGGCCGCCGTGGGCCTGGAGTTCATCGAGAGCAACGAGACGCTGCCGCAGCAACATTTGCTGTTGTTTCGGCGCAAGCTGTAGAGGAGTTAAAAGGAAAGCGTTAAAAGTTGAAATCCCGGCCCTTCATACCCGCCGGGATTTTTAACTTTTAACGCTCCCCTTTTAACTGCCTCCGGGTTTCCGACCTTTGCGGGCCTATGACTGCTCCCGACCCGCGCCAGCTTGCCATTCACGACTTCACCTATGCCCTGCCGGCCGAGCGCATTGCGCCCGAGCCCCTCCCCGACCGCGCCGCCAGCCGCCTGCTGGTGAGCCGCCACGGGCAGCTCACCGACAAGAATTTTCGCGACCTGCCCAACGAGCTGCCGCCCGGCGCTCTGCTCATTTTTAACGATACCCGCGTGGTGCGGGCGCGGCTGCTGGCCCGGCGGCCCACGGGCGGGCAGGTAGAATTGTTTTGCCTGGAGCCGGTGGCGCCCCACCGCAGCCTAGAGCTGGCCCTGCAGCAACCCGGCGCGTGCACCTGGCGCTGCTTGGTGGGCAACGGCCGCCGCTGGAAAGAAGGCCCGGTGGAGCTGACTTTCCTGGCCTCAGATGGACAAGAAGCCCGCCTCACGGCCGTGCGCCGCGAGCAGGAAGCCGGCACCGCCCTCATCGATTTCAGCTGGACGCCGGCTGAGCTGCCTTTTGCCGAAGTGCTGCGCGCGGCCGGCCACCTGCCGCTGCCGCCCTACATCGACCGGCCCGACACGGCCACCGACGCCGTGCGCTACCAAACCGTGTATGCCGCCGCCGAGGGCGCCGTGGCCGCGCCCACGGCCGGCCTGCACTTCACCCCCGAGCTGCTGGCTGAGCTGGCCGAGCGGGGTTTTGAAACCGGCCACGTGACGCTGCACGTGGGCGCTGGCACCTTTCAGCCTGTGAAGGCCGACCGCATGGCCGGCCACCCCATGCACACCGAGCCCATATTGGTGACGGCGGCGCTGCTGCGGCAGCTGCTTGCGCACCGGCCGCGGCCCGTGGTGGCAGTGGGCACCACCAGCTTGCGCACGCTGGAGACGTTGTACTGGCTGGGCGTGGGGCTCCTGGCCGCGCCCGCAGTAGCTGGCAGCGAGCTGCTGGTTACACAGTGGCAGCCCTACGAGCTGGCCGAGGCCGCCGCCAACCTCAGCCCCGAGCAAGCCCTGACGGCCCTGCTGCACCACCTGGAAGCGGCGGGCACCGAGACTCTGGAGGCCCGCACCCAGCTGCTCATTGCACCGGGCTACCGGTTTCGGGTGATTGACGGGTTGATTACGAATTTTCACCAACCCGAGAGCACGCTGCTGCTGCTGGTGGCGGCGCTGCTGGGGCCGGGCTGGCGCGCGGTGTACGAGCACGCGCTGGCCAACGGGTACCGTTTTCTGAGCTATGGCGACAGCTCCCTGCTGTTGCCGTAGGCGCTTAGGAGCGGCCGAAACCAGATTTTTATTTGCGGCCCGGTCCTTGCCAGAACCTTTGAAAACACCGACCGTAAAAGGCCGGACTTACCCTTATTTTCCCTTCTGACCAACCATGAAAAAAGTAACCTTGTTGCTCGCCCTTTGCGCTTTTGCTACCGCCAGCTACGCGCAAGATGTAACGCCCGCCGCCCCCAAAACGGAGGTGAAGACGCGCGATAACGGCACACAGAAAGTGGTGACCAAAACCGGCAAAACCAACGTGGGCGCCGCCCTCGACAACACCAAAGACGCCGCTGGCAACGTAGCGCACAAAACCGGCCACGCCATCAAATCGGGCGCCAAGAAAACCGGCCACGCCGTGAAGCGCGGCGCCAACAAAGTGAGTGGCAAAGCCAAAGAAGGCTCGGCTAAATTGGAAGACAAAACCGAGTAGCATCGAAGCCTCCCCTGTTCCCTTTCCGTATTTCCGTGAAAACCCTGGCCTTTGCTGGCCAGGGTTTTTTTTGTGCATTCGCCGCTGCTTACGCGGCAGGCTTTTCGCGTATTTCGTGCAACACTCGCTCCACCACGCCCTGGCCAAACAGGCTGACGCCGGCGTTGAAGACGACCAGGGCGGCCGTGCCCGCGGCCACCCACTGCCCGGTGGGCACGCGCTTTTCTTTGAGTTGGCCGGCCCACTGCACTAGGCAGGCGCCGGCGCCGATGGTAACGAGGCCCAGGGGCGAAAACAGCAACCATTTGGTTTTGTGTGTCATTGCAAAAGCAGAATCGTGGCAGGGATGTAATGAACGCCGCGACGCGCCGATTCAGCCGTTGGCTTGGCGCTGCCGCGTACCTTTCGGCTTTTAGCCTACGCACCAAAACCGGCCGCGTTGCGGCCATTCCGCCATTTGCTTATGTCACCCTACGAACAGCTCCTCCACCTGGCCTTCACCGCGCCCAACGACGTGAAGTACTACCTCGCCCCCACCGCGCTGCAGGCCTACGACCAACTGCGCGCCGCGCCCAGCGCCCAGCGCCCTTTCCGCTTCGAGCAGGTGCGCCTGGGGCTGGCCATGGCCCTGCTGAAGCTGGTGAGCGAGCTGGGCGACCACGACGCCAGCCGCCAAGTGCTCGACGTATTGCACCGCGCCCTCTCCGAAGCCCGCTCGCCCGAGGACATCGACCGCATTGTGGGCCGCGAAGCCAAGCTCTTCGACCGCCTTTACGACAACCTGTACGTGAACGATGAAGGCGAAGAGCTGCTCAATCTCTTCGGCCGCACCCTCGACGCCGATGCGCCCGAGTTGCTGGAAGAAGTGGCCCGCGAGGGCGTAGAATTAGCCCGCACCCTCGATTTCACTACCGACGAGGACGACGACACCGACGAAGAATAGTCCCCGCCGCCAAATACTCCTCTTCCTATTCGCTCTGCGTTTACTCTCACCTTCTCCCCCAATTCCAACCGCTCCATGGCACTCACCATTGTTGGCTTCGTTCTCCTTGTGCTGGGGCTGAATGCCGCGCGTTTTTCCGAACGCATGGAGCGGCTTCGGGGAGGCCTCGTGTTGTTGGGCATTGCCTTTTTGCTGCTGGGCATCTCGCTGAGCACGGTGGTGCAGGTGGGCGTGGGCCAGGTGGGCGTGCAAACGCTGTTTGGGCAGGTGCAGAAGCGCGTACTCCAGCCCGGTCTGAATGTGGTGAACCCGCTGGTGGACGTGACCCGCTTCGATACCCGCACCCAGAATTACACCATGTCGGCGCAGCACAGCGAGGGCCAGCAAGCCGGCGACGACGCCATCCGGGTGCTGTCGGCCGACGGGCTCGAAGTTGTCATCGACCTCACTGTGCTCTACCACGTGGTGCCGTCCGAAGCGCCGCGCATCCTCTCGACCATTGGCGAGGACTATCAAGAGAAGATTGTGCGGGCCATCTCGCGCACTCGCATTCGCGACAATGCCGTGTACTACGACGCCGTGTCGCTGTACTCCACGCGCCGCGAGGAGTTTCAAACCCGCATTCTGGCGGCCATCGAGAAAGATTTTCGCAGCAGCGGCCTCAAGCTCGACCAGTTGCTCATCCGCAACATTCAGCTGCCGCCCTCGGTGAAGGCCAGCATCGAAAGCAAGATTTCGGCCGAGCAGGACGCCCAGAAAATGCAGTTTGTGCTGCAAAAGGAAAAGCAGGAGGCCGAGCGCAAGCGCGTGGAGGCCCAGGGCATTGCCGACTACCAGCGCATCGTGAACACCGAGCTGAGCGACAAGCTGCTGCAGTACGAAACCATCAAAGCCAACCAAGCCATTGCCACCTCGCCCAACGCCAAGGTCATCATCATGGGCGGGGGCCGCGGTAACGGGCCCCAACTGCTGCTGGGCGACAAGTAAGACAGGCGCGATGTGCCGGCTCCCAGGCTAGGCCCTTATCACTGTTTTAGGACGTATATAACGACTGCCGAAGCAACTCGGCCACCTTGTCCACCATGATTTTGGCCGGCCCACCACTGGCTGGCGCTGGTGTGCTAGCCATGGCAGAAGCGGCCGGTTGTGGCGGTGGTTTACCGTGGCCTGCCGCGCGTGCCTACCTTTACCGCGCCAGACCTTCGCGGCGCGGCGGCTCGGCCCTCCTGACTTGTCCTTCGTTTCAATGCCCACCATTCATTATATCACCACTGCCGAAGCCATTGCCGAGGCGGCTGCCCACTTCGCCACACTGCCCCGCATTGGCATCGACCTAGAATTTGACGACATGCGCCACCGCTACGGCCGGCACCTGGCGCTGATTCAGGTGTTTGATGGCCAGCAGGTTTACCTCATCGACCCCCTGCTGCTGAGCGACATGGCCGCCGGCCTCGAACCCTTGTTTGCGGTGCTGCGCAACCCGGCCGTGGCCAAGGTATTCCATTCCTGCAAGTCCGACATACTGCTGCTCGACGAGTTGTTCAGCGTCAACTGCCGCAACATCGTGGACACGAGCGTGCAATTCACGCTGCTGGCGGCTGAGGACAACAACATTTCGCTGGGCCGCCTCATTCAGGCCGAACTGGGCTTTGAGGTGGACAAGGGCGAGCAAAAATCCAACTGGCTGAAGCGCCCACTCAGCGAAGCCCAAAAGGAGTACGCCGCCAACGACGTGCTCTACCTGTTTGAGCTCACCGACCGCCTCAGCGCCCGCCTCGAAGAGCTGGGCCGCACCGACTGGGCCGCCCAGGAAAACCTGGCCCTCGAAGCCGTGCGCTACGGCCGCGACGACCCGCGCCCGTGGTCGCGCAACGCCGCCAAATACAAGATTACGCCCCAGGAAATGCCCATTTTTCGGGAGCTGTACCTGCTGCGCGATGCCGTGGCGCGGCAGCTCGACCGCCCGCCCTACCACGTGCTCAGCAACGACAAGCTGGCCGAGCTCACGCGCAAGCCCATCGAGACGCCCCTGCAGCTGCGCACCGCCAACGGCCTGCACCCCGAACTGAAACGCTCGCCCTACGCAGAGCAATTGCTGGCCATCGGCACCACCGACCTGGCCCCCGACACGCCCCTCCCCGCCGACCAGCGCAAGTTTCCGTTCCGCCGCCGCCTCAACGGCCCCGCCGCCACCCGCGCCGAAGCCCGCGAAACCTTGCTCAACACGCTCAAAACGCACCTCGCCACCGACCACGGCAGCACCATGGCCAACATGGTGCTCAGCAACCGCCTCATTGCCGACATCATCGAGCTGGGCGCTGACGCTGCCTTGCGGCCCTGGCAGCAGCAGTTGCTCCGCGAGTCGGCCGAGCGCCACGGCGAGAGCTACGAGCAACTGGCCGCGCCGTTTGCGTAGGCCAGCGTAACGCACAAAAAAAGCCCGCCGCATTGCGCAATGCGGCGGGCTTTTTTGTGCGCTAACGTCAGAACTGCGCTTCCTCGGTGCTGCCCACAAGTGCCGCCGTGCTGGTTTGGTTGCTGGTCACCACGTTCTGCACGGCGTCGAAGTAGCCCGTGCCCACGAAGGATTGGTGCTTCACGGCTTGGTAGCCGTCCTTTTGCAAGGCAAACTCCCGTTCCTGCAATTCCGAATAGCCGGCCATGCCGCGCTGCCGGTAGGCCTGCGCCAGCTCAAACATGCTGGTGTTGAGCGCATGGAAGCCGGCCAGGGTAATGAACTGAAACTTATAGCCCAGCGCCGCCAGCTCTTCGCGGAAGGTTTCCATCTGCGCCTTGCTCAATTTGGCGGCCCAGTTGAAGGAAGGGGAGCAATTGTAGGCCAGCAGCTTGCCGGGGTATTGGGCGTGAATGGCTTCGGCAAATTTGCGGGCATCGTCCAGGTCGGGGTGGGACGTTTCCATCCAGAGGAGGTCGGCGTAGGGCGCGTAGGCCAGGCCGCGGGCAATGCCGGCTTCCACGCCGCAGCGAATGCGGTAGAAGCCTTCGCTGGTGCGCTCGGCTTCCTGCAGGATGAAGGGCTGGTCGCGCGGGTCCACGTCGGCCGTGAGCAGGTCGGCCGCGTCGGCGTCGGTGCGGGCCACGATGAGCGTGGGCACGCCCAGCACGTCGGCCGCCAGCCGGGCCGCCACCAGCTTGTTGATGGCTTCCTGGGTGGGCACCAGCACCTTTCCGCCCAGGTGTCCGCACTTCTTGGCCGACGACAGCTGGTCTTCGAAATGCACCCCGGCCGCCCCGGCCTCTATCATCATCTTCATCAGCTCAAAGGCATTCAGGTTGCCCCCAAAGCCGGCTTCGGCATCGGCCACGATGGGCGCGAGGTAGTGCACGTCGGCGCGGCCGTCGAGGTGCTGAATCTGGTCGGCGCGCAGCAAGGTGTTGTTGATGCGGCGCACCACGGCGGGCACGCTGTCCACGGGGTAGAGGCTTTGGTCGGGGTACATGTGGCCGGCGCCGTTGGCATCGGCCGCTACCTGCCAGCCGCTGAGGTAAATGGCCTGCAAGCCGGCTTGCACCTCCTGCACGGCTTGGTTGCCGGTGAGGGCGCCCAGGCCGGCCACGTAGGCCTGCGAGTGCAGCAGCTCCCACAGCCGTTCGGCCCCTTGGCGGGCCAGCGAATGCTCAATGTGCACGGAACCCTGCAGCTTCACCACATCCTGCGGCGAGTAGGGGCGCTGAATGCCAATCCAGCGAGGGTTGTGGGCCCAGTCGAGGGCCAGGTCGGCGGTGCGTTGCTGGTGCGATTTCATTAGGAGTTGAGTTAGTGAAAGGTTGGGGTTGGGATGGGCAAAGCGTGGCCAGGCTGCTTGAGAAGCGGCTTTTTTAGCATATTCGATTGGGGTAGAGACGCAACATTTTGCGTCTTCTCGTTGAACGACTTGCGTGGCACGATGCCACCCGAGCGAGTTGTGAGCGACGCGGACGACGAGACGCAACATATTGCGTCTCTACATCTTGCTAAGCCAGCTGCTCGTAGGCCGGCACGGTCAGGAATTCGATGAACTCCTCGCTCATCACCAGCTTATCAAAAAGGCGGGCGGCTTCCAGATAGTGGCCATTTTCGAAAGCATCCTCCCCTACCTGGCCTTTGATTTTCTCCAGCTGGCCGGGCACCAGCGCGCGGTACAGCTCGGGCGTCACGGGGCGGCCGTCGGCCAGGGTGGTGCCGGGCGTGTGCAGCCACTGCCACACCTGCGCGCGGCTGATTTCGGCCGTGGCGGCGTCTTCCATCAGGTTGTAGATGGGCACGCAGCCGTTGCCGCCCAGCCAGGAGGCCAGGTACTGAATGGCCACGTCGATGTTCAGCTTCAGGCCGTCTTCGGTGATGGCGCCTTGGGGGGCACGCACCAGGTCGGCGGCCGAGACGTGCACGTCGGGGCGCTTGTTCCCGATTTGGTTGGGGCCGGGCATGAGGCGGTTGAAGACCTCCAGCGCCACGGGCACCAGGCCGGGATGGGCCACCCAGGTGCCGTCGTGGCCGTTGGTGGCTTCGCGGATTTTGTCCTGCCGCACCTTTTCCAAAGCGGCTTCGTTAGCGGCCGGGTCGTTTTTGATGGGAATCTGGGCGGCCATGCCGCCGATGGCGTGCACCCCGCGCCGGTGGCAGGTTTGCACTACGAGTTGAGAATAAGCAGCCATGAAGGGCACGGTCATGGTGACCTCCGCACGGTTGGGCAGCCGGAACTTCGGGTTCAAACCCAAGCGCTTGATGTAGCTAAAAATGTAGTCCCAGCGCCCGCAATTCAGCCCGGCGCTGTGCTCGCGCAGCTCCCACAAAATCTCGTTCAGCTCAAACGCCGCCGACAGCGTCTCAATCAGCACGGTGGCTTTGATGAGGCACTTGGGCAGCTTCAAGGACCATTGCGCAAAGCCAAACACGTCGTTCCACAGCCGCGCCTCAAGGTGGCTTTCCAGCTTGGGCAGGTAGAAGTACGGCGCCGAGCCGCGGGCGCAGAGCTCGTGGGCATTGTGGAAATAATAGAGGCCAAAATCAAGCAGCGAGGCGCTGATGGGCTCGCCGTCGACCAACACATGCTTCTCTACCAGATGCCAGCCGCGGGGGCGCACCATGAGCACGGCGGTTTTCTCGTTCAGGCGGTATTCCTTGGTGGGCGTGCTCAGCGAGATGGTGCGGCGCACGGCGTCGCGCAGGTTGATTTGGCCCTGCACCACGTTCTCCCAGGTGGGCGAATTCGAGTCTTCTAAATCGGCCATGAACACGCTGGCGCCGGAGTTCAGGGCGTTGATTATCATCTTGCGCTCCACCGGGCCGGTGATTTCCACGCGGCGGTCGAGCAGGTCTTCGGGCAGGGGCGCCACGGTCCACTCCTGCTCGCGCAAGCGCTGGGTTTCGGGCAGAAAATCGGGCAGGATGCCCGCGGCGAAATCGGCCTGGCGCTCCACGCGGCGGGCCAGCAGCGCCCGGCGCGTGGCATCGAAGCGGCGGTGCAGCTCGGCCACGAAGGCCAGGGCCGAGGGCGTGAGAATTTCGGCAAATTCCGGAGAGTAGGTGCCGAGGACCTTCACCCGTTCGGGCGTGAGGAAGGTGGGCGTCGGGGCGGGGGCGGTGTCGGCGAATGTCATAGCGAATGGTGGGTTGGTGGCTGGATGGGCTCAGGTACTGATTTCCAACGGCTGCGGCAAGCGCTGGCCGGCGACTTGCACAAACATACGCAAGCGAATTTGTATTTGTTAGCGAATTTTCGCTGAAAGAATAAAATTTGCCGAGCCTCGTACCTTTGGATGCACTGCCCGGTACCTCAGAAATGCGCTTGCTGCCCGTTTGCGGCGCTATTCGGATGGCGCCGGCATCTTGGCACAACCGCACATTTAGTAACCAGCAACTCATCCAATGCTTAACCACGGCCAGGTCGTCCGCCTCATTTTTGGCTTGAAGCTGCGCGAGCTGCGTCAGGAGCGGGGCCTGAGCCCGGGCGAGCTGGCGCGCATCTGCGACGTGTCGGTGAGCTACCTCAACGAGATTGAAAAAGGCAAAAAGTACCCCAAGGCCGACAAGATTCTGAGTTTGAGCCAGGCGCTGGGCGTGCGCTACGACCAGCTCACCTCGCTGGCCCTGCCGCGCCGGCTGGAGCCCATTGCCGAGCTGCTCAACTCCAAGATTCTCAAAGAATTTCCGCTGGAGATGTACGGCCTGGAGCCGGCCCGCATCATCGACCTGATTGCGAACGCGCCGGCCAAGATGAACGCCTTCATCAGCACCATCTTCGAGATTGCGCGCAACTACGAAATGCGGCAGGAGCACCTGTTTCTGGCGGCGCTGCGCTCATTCCAGGAGATGCACGACAACTACTTCGAGGACCTGGAGCAGGACGTGCGGGCCTTCGTGGGCAGCCACCAGCTGGCCACCGCTGCGCCCTTCGACCTCAGCCAGCTGGAACGCGTGCTCACCCAGGAATACGGCTACACCCTCGACCGCGAAACGCTGGGCCAGCACCCCGTGGCCACGCAGGCGCGGCTGCGTAGCGTGTTTCAGCCCAAAACCAAGCGCCTGCTCATGCGGCCGGGCCTGAGCCGGGGCCAGCAGGCCTTTGTGCTGGGCCGCGAGGTGGCCTTCAACTACCTCAAGCTGACCGAGCGGCCCTACGTGAGCAGCAGCACGCAGGTGCGCACCTTCGAGGAAGTGCTGAACAACTTCAAGGCTTCTTACTTTGCCGGGGCGCTGCTGATGGAAGAAGAAAGCCTGCTGCGCGACGTGAAGAAGGTTTTCGGGGCCAAAAAATGGAACCCCGGGCTGCTGCTGAACCTACTGACGCAGTACGACGTGAGCCCCGAGATGTTCATGCAGCGCCTCACCACGCTGCTGCCGCGGCACCTGGGTTTGCAGAGCCTGTTCTTCCTGCGGTTTGACCAGCGCGACGCGGCTTCGCCCTTCGAGCTGACCAAGGAGCTGCACTTGGCGCGCCTGCACAATCCGCACGGCAACGAGTTGAACGAACATTACTGCCGCCGCTGGGTGAGTTTGCGGCTGATGGAAGAAGCCCGCGCCCTGCCCGTGCCCGACACCGCCGAGGCGCCCGTGACCGTGGCCGGCGCCCAACGCTCGCGCTATTTCGGCACCGACGACGAGTACCTGTGCTTCACGCTGGCCCGCGCCGGCACGCCCACCCAGCCCGCCCTGAGCGTGACCGTGGGCCTGCGCTGCGACGACAACCTGCGCGCCCAAGTCCGCTTCCTGGCCGACCCGGCCCTGCACTTCCGCATCGTGAACGAAACCTGCGAGCGTTGCCCCATCCCGGACTGCGAAAGCCGCGCCGCCGCACCCGTTGAAATTGAACGCCAGGCCGAGCGCGCCGCGTTTGAAGCTGCCGTGACGGCCCTGGTTCAAGGAAATAGCTGATGCAGAGAGGATGGTTGATTGCGGGAATGGCGTTGCTGCTGGTGCTAAGTGCCGGCGCCTACGCGGCGTGGCGGGTGTTTTACCGGCCCAACGTGCGGGCGTTTGCCGAAGGGCCGGCGTATTTGTTTATCCGCACGGGCACGGGGTTTGGGGCGGTGATGGACTCACTGCAGCAACACGAGTTGCTGCTGGAGCCGGCCACGTTCCGTTGGGTGGCCGAAACCCACGACTACCCGCCGCACGTGAAAGCCGGACGCTACCGCCTCGCCCCCGGCCTGGGCAATGGCGACTTGGTGCGCCTGCTGCTGGCCGGCCAGCAGGACACGGTGCGTTTCGAGCTCAATTCCTTTCACTACCTCGACAAGCTGCCCCGCCAGGTGACGCGCCAGCTCGAAGCCGACTCCTTCAAGCTGGAGCTGCTGCTGGGCGACAACGCCGGCCTGCAGCGGCGCTACGGCCTCGACACCTGCACCATTCGCACGATGTTCATTCCGGGCACCTACCGGCACCTGTGGAACACCAGCGCGCAGGACTTTCTGGATTCGACGGCCGCCCGCTACCGCCGTTTCTGGACCAGCCAGCGCCAGGCCCGGGCCGATTCCCTGAAGATGACCCGCACGCAGGTAAGCGTGCTGGCCAGCATTGTGCAGCGCGAAACCGCTCAGCCCACCGACAAGCCGCTTATCGCCGCCGTGTACCTCAACCGGCTGCGCAACGGCCAGCCCCTGCAGGCCGACCCCACCCTGCTGTGGCCCCTGCACGGCCTGGGCACCCGGAAGCGCGTGCTGAACGTGGACAAGAAAGTGGACTCGCCTTACAACACCTACCGCCACAAGGGCCTGCCGCCCGGTCCCATCACCACGCCACGCCCCAGTTCCCTGGATGCCGTGCTGAAGCCGGCGCACAACAACAACCTGTTTTTCTGCGCCCGCCCCGACGGCAGCGGCTTCTCCGACTTTGCCGAAACCTACGCCCAGCACAAGCTGAACGCTCGCCGCTATCAGCACCGGCTAGACAGCCTGGGGGTGAAACGCTGAGCCGCGCCCGGCCACGGCGTAATTATTTCATAACCGGCCGCTAAGCGCCCGGACGGGGACGTAGCGGGCCTTCGTCTTATTCGGTGGGGCCGGGCAATGGGCCGCTAGCGTTGGGCTGCGTACTTTTGTTTCCCAATTTTCCGCAAAACCGTCCGTATGCGTGCACGTCTTCTTTTTTTGCTTCCTCTCTTCTCTGGATTGACGGCCGCGGCCAGCGGCTTCGACACCGGCCCGCAGGGCGCGCGGGTGCTGGGCCTGGGCGGCGCCAGCACGGCCTACATCGGCAGCATTGCCGGCCTGAGCACCAACCCCGGCCTGCTGGGGCAGTGGGGTGACTCGCTCACGCGCATCAGCTTCGGCGGCTTCGGTCAGATTCGACGCTCGTCCTTCGTGGGCCAGGATACGTACCAGCGCACCGACCAGGACCTGACCGTGCTGCCCGGCGGCTATTTCTACGCCACCCGCGCCGTGAGCAAGCGCGTGAGCGTGGGCCTGGCCCTCAACACGCCCTACGGCTACCACACCAAATGGCCCGACACCTGGGAGGGCCGCTCCGTGATTCAGGAAAGCAAGCTCAACACCTTTTTCGCGCAGCCCACGGTGGGCTTTAAGCTGAACGACAACTTCAGCGCCGGGGTGGGCCTGGTGTACGCCTTCGGCAAATACACCCAGCGCCGCGCCCTGGGCCAATACGACGACCCCACCGCCCAGGCCACGCTCACGAGCAGCGGCTCGGGCTACGGCGTGAACGTGGGCCTGTATGGCCGCACCGGCGACAACCTGGCCTTCGGCATCAGCTACCGCAGCGGCATCAAGCTGAAAATGGACAACGGCGCCTTCCACGCCACCGGCATTCCGGCCCGCGACGCCAGCATCCTGCCCGGCGCGGCCGACTTCACCACCCAAATCAACCTGCCCAGCACGCTGTCGGTGGGCATTGCCGACCGCATCACCAAGAAGCTGCTGCTCACCTTCGACTTTGCCCTCACCGGCTGGAGCACGCTCGACTCGCTCAAGCTCAACGTGGCGGCCAGCGGCCCGGTGCCGGCCCGCGTGCAGCGCACGGCCCGTCGCTACGAAGACGCCCTGGCCTTCCGGGTGGGCGCCGAGTACCAGGTGACGCCCAAGCTGCTGGTGCTGGGCGGCTTCCGCTACGACGAAACGCCCATCCGCGACGAATACATCAACCCCGAGTTTATCGACGCCAACCGCCTGGGCGTCTCGGCTGGCCTGAGCTACCAGCTCAACAGCCGCTTTGCCGTGGAAGCGGCCTATGCCTTCGACTACGGCCAGCTCCGCACCGCCCGCGCCGACCAGACCAGGTTTCTGGTGAGCAACGTGAGCGGCACCTACCGCACGCTCACCCACACGGCGTCGCTGGGCGTGGCGGCGGCGTTCTAATCTTCCCTCCCCTGCTGTTTCTGATTCCATCTTGTCGATGACACTCTTTATACCCAATGGCTTGCGCCGGGCCGGCCTCGCCGCCAGCGCTGCCCTGTTCCTCCACGCCTGCGCCCCCAATCAGGACACTCCCACCCCCGTGGTGGGCTTGGATGTGAGCCGTTACCTCGCCGTGGGCGACGGCTACACCGCCGGCCTCAGCAACGGCGGCCTCACGCGCACCAGCCAGGAGTATTCCTTCGTGAATTTGCTGGCCCGGCAGTTTCAGAATGCCTCGCCGGGCGCGGGCTTTGTGCAGCCGCTCTTCGATGGCAACGAAGGCTCGTTCCGCCTGGCCTTTAATGGCTACTCGCCCACGGGCTTTCTGCAAGCCAAACGCGTGCCCGGCACGGCCGTGCGCCGCACCGTGCTCCTGACCAGCGCCTGCGGCACCGCGCCCGACACCCTGCGCCTGCTCAAGCGCAGCAGCACGGCCGCCACGCTGCCCCAGAACCTGGGCGTGCCGGGCCTGATGCTGAGCCAGATTGATGCGGTGGGGCTGGGCAACGAGGCCTCCGTGGGCTCACGGCCGGTCAACCCCTACTTCGAGCGCCTGCTGCCGGCCGGCGACGACCGGACGTATTTCCAGGTGCTGAGCACAGCGGCCTCCTCGGCCACGTTCTTCAGCTATTTCATGGGCCTGGATGAAATCATGCCTTTCGTGCGCAGCGGGGGCACTTGCGGCGCCATTCCCTCCAGCCTTCCCATGAAGCGAGCCGCCAAGCGCATCCTCGACGTGCTGACCGCCAACAAGCGGCCCGGCGTCATTGTGAAGCTGCCGGCCATCACCTCCCTCCCGCTGCTGAGCCAGGGCCGCGGCAACGAGGTAGAAGCGCGCCTGCAAGCCTACTACAAAGACCAGCTGCCGCTGTACATCGAAACGCCTTTCGTACCCGGTGCTTCGCAGCGCATCACCGACCGCGACTACATTCTGGCCACGGCTCTGCCGCGCCTCGGGCAGCCCACCCCGGTGCAGGTGGGCAGCACCACCATGATGCTGCCTTACGGGCGCGACAGCCGCAACCCCGTGCGCGACGCCGACGTGCTGGAAAACACCACCGAAATGGTGTACATCACGGCCGCCATCAACGACTACAACAACTTCGACCCGGTGCCTTCCAACGCCACCACGGTCTTCGGTCTGGCGGGCCTGGCCCGTATCTACGGCCTGCCCCTCATCGACCCCTCGCAGAATTCGCGCCTTTTCGACGCCGGCTTTCTCTTCAACAACGTGACCAACGCCATTTCCGTCAACGGCGTGGTGTACACGGCCGAGCCGGTGCGGGGCAACTTCTTCTCGCTCGATTTTTACTCGCTCACCCCGCGCGGCAACGGCTTATTGGCCAATTCCTTCATTGCCGCCATCAACCGGGCCTACCGTTCCAACATCCCGGCCCTCGACGTGAACAACCTACCCAGCACTACCGAATAGCGCCGCCCTCACGCGAGCATTGCGCCACCGCCCGTCACTGAACATAGGCCCCGGCAACGATACCTTCTGGGTGCCGTTGCCGGGGCCTATGGCTTTTTAGCGCAGTGGGTAGAGTCGTAGCGGCAGCGAGTCGGCCCGGGCCGCGCGCCACGAGGCCAGGGTTTCAGAGTAGTTCTGCCCCGTAAACTCGGAATGCTCCAGAAACAGCAGCGAACTCTGCAGCTGGGGCGCGGGCCAGGCCGCCACCGGCCGCTGCCGGCGCAGGGAATCAAAATGCGCCACGCCGGTCACGCGCCAGTAGCCGTCGAGCAGCACGTACTGGTAGCCCTGGCGGCGCAAGGCAGCTAGCTGCCGCTCGTTGGTGATGGTGGTTAGTTGCTGATTCTCGCGCAGGTAGGGCGCCAGGTTTATGCCGACGGTGCTGGCCACCCGGGTGGCGCCGTGCTGCCGCAGCCAGGCCGCCACCTGCGGATAGGTGGTGGGCAACGGGGCATACAGCTCGCGGTGAATGCGCGTCAGGTTTAGCCCCACGGCAGCCAGCACCAGCCCCGCCAACGCCCACCGGGGCAACACCTGCCGCCCCCCCAGCACGGCCAGCGCAGCCAGGGGCAGGTAGACAAACAACAGCCCGCGCGGCGCCTTCACCAGCACCGACATGCCGGCCAGCATGCATCCGGCCCAAAACAGCAGGTAGGGCAGCAGCGGCCACGGCCGGCGCCAGGGGCGCCAGCCGCCGCGCCATTCGCGCCAGGCCAGCCAGCCGGCCAGCACCAGCCCTACCAAAAGCAGCGGCGACTCGTACTCGGCCAGGTAGCGCAGGTAGTACAGGCCATCGGGCTGCACGCCGGCCTGCCGCCCGGCGGGGTTGGCCGCCACTGGCACGGCCGTGCGGGCATAGAAGCCAAACCACCGGTACCACGGCAGCCCGTGGGCCACGCCCAGCGCCCCAAACAGCACGTAGGGCGCCACCAGTACCGGCAGCACGCGCAGCCAGGTGGACCGTTGCCGCCACAGGCCATCGGCCCGCAAAGCCTCCAGCACCAACAGCACGGGCAGCGCAAACAGGAATTTGTAATTAAAACTCAGCCCCAGCGCCAGCCACGCGGCCACCCGCAGGGCCGCGCCCGGACCAGGCCGCTGTAGCCGCGCAAAATGACTACGCAGCAACCCCGCAAACAAAACCATGCTGATGGAAATGGGCGTGAAGTCGCGCCCCGAGAAGGTGAGCAGCAGCGAAGTGCCGCCCAGCAGCGTGAGGGCCGCCGTTTCGGGGCCGCTGAGGCGGGCCTGCCGCGCCACCCAGGCCGCAAACAAGCCCACGCCCGCCACGCCCAGCAGCGCGTTGATGGCCTGAAACACCAGATAGCTGCGCGTAGCCAGCGCCACGGGGATGTACGACACCAGAAAAGCCGGACTGCCGGGAATAAACAGCCGCGCAAAATTGCCGTGCGCCATGTCCTGCACCACCTGCCAGTTGCGCACCGAGTCGTAGTCGGACGGGCCGGCCTCGGGCAGGCGCCACAGGCGCACCACGGCCACCAGCAGCAGGGCCCCCAGCAGCCACCAGCGGCGGCCAGAAGCAGGATGTTCGTTATTTGTACCGGTTACTGATGCCATACACTGCAGGTGGCGCGGGCCGGCGCGAAGGTCGGCAGCGCCGCCGGAACATCTTTGCTATCCCACGCGCCGCCCATGAATATTCTACTGGTTGAAGACGACCCGCGCCTTTCGGCCCTCATCCGGCGGGGGCTGGAAGAAGAGCAGCTGACCGTGCGCGTGGCCCCCGACGGCCGCGAAGGCGAGCAGCTGGCCCTCTCCCACCCCTTCGACCTGATAATTCTGGACGTGCTGCTGCCCGAGCGCAGCGGCCTGGAGGTGCTGGCCGCCATTCGCCACCACGACCCCGACGTGCCCGTGCTCATGCTCACGGCCCTGGGCACCACCACCGACAAACTGCAGGGCTTCGGCGGTGGGGCCGACGACTACCTCGTCAAGCCCTTCGACTTTGCCGAGCTGGTGGCCCGGGTGCGCGCCCTCACGCGCCGGGCCAGCCCCACGCCCAAAGGTTCGCGCCTCACCTTTGCCGACCTGGTGCTCGACGTGCCCAGCCGCACCGTGACCCGGGCGGGCCAGGCGCTGCGCCTCACGGCCCGCGAGTTCAACCTGCTGGAGCTGCTGCTGCGCCACCCCGGCCGCGTGCTCAGCCGCAGCGAAATAGCCGAGCACGGCTGGGACGAAGCCTTCGACGCGGGCAGCAACGTCATCGACGTGTACGTGAGCTACTTGCGCAAAAAGGTGGACCACGGCTTCGACCAGAAGCTCATTCACACCGTGACGGGCGCCGGGTACGTGCTGCGACAGGAATAATGTCTGCCCGAAACATGACTCACGCTGCTATTCCCGTTCTTTTCGCATGACTATTCGCAATCGCCTCATTTGGCTGTTTGTGGGGCTGGTGGCGTTTATTCTGCTAGCGGTGCTTGGCTCGGCCTTCCTGCTGCAGCGCGACTACGGCCAGCGCGAGTTTCGGCAGCGCCTGCGCGACCGGGCCGAGGTGGCGGCCTACATCTTTCTGGAAAAAGACGAGCTGCGCAGCGCCGCCTTTCAGGTGTTCCAAAAGCGCTTCCAGCAAACGCTGACTGAAGAAATCATCCAGATTTACGATGCGCAGGGCGAGGTGCGTTTCGTGCGCGAAGATGCCCGCCTCGAAGTGCCACCCGACGTGCTGGCCCGCATCGTGGCCGGCAGCGAAGAGTATTTTACCGACGGCCCACGCGAGGCGGTGGGCTTCTTTTACCACGACAACCAAGGCTCCTTCGTGGTGGTGGCCGGGGCCGAAAACGTGTACGGCCACGCTCGGCTGCAGTCGCTGGCCACCATCATGGCGTCGGTGTTTGTGCTGAGCCTGCTGCTGATTTACGGGGCCGGCCGCGTGTTTGCCGACCGCGCCCTGGCCCCCATTGCGGCCATCAACGACCAGATGGAGCGCATCAGCGCCCACGACTTGCACCTGCGGGTGGCCGAGGGCCTTTCCGGCCACAAGAAAGACGAGCTGTCGCGCCTGGCCCACACCTTCAACCGCCTGCTCGACCGTCTGGAAGCCGGTTTTGAAGCCCAGCGGGCGTTTGTGCGCTACGCCTCGCACGAGCTGCGCACGCCGCTGGCCGCCAGCATTGGCGAGGCGCAGCTGGCCCTGGCCCGCGACCGGGAGCCCGCCGCCTACCGCACCGCCCTGCGCGACCTGCTAGCCGACCTCACCCAGCTTAACGCTCTGCTAAACCACCTGCTGGAGCTGGCCCAAGCCGAAGCGCCCCTGCCCGAGCACGACGCCTGCATTCGGGTCGATGAGCTGCTGGCCGAAGCCTGCGCGGCCGTGGAGCCCGCCCAGCGCCCGCGCCTGCAGGTGCACACCGGCCGCCTGCCCACCGAGCCCGAGCAGCTGGAGCTCACCGGCAACCGCGCCCTGCTCGGCCGCGCCCTCAGCAACCTGCTCGAAAATGCCCTCAAGTATTCGGCCCCGCAGCCCGTGCTGGTCTCGCTCGAATACGAGCCCGGCCAGGTGCTGCTGCGCATTCAGGACCACGGCATTGGCATTGCCGAGGCCGATTTGCCACAGGTGTTCCAGCCCTTTTTCCGGGCGGCCAACGCGCGACCGGTGGCGGGGCACGGCGTGGGGCTGGCCCTGGCGCGCCGCATCATTGAGCGGCACGGCGGCCGGCTCGACCTAAGCTCACGCCTGGGGCAGGGCACCACCGTGCAGATGCGGCTGCCCACGGCCTAACCGCACTTATGCCGCCCAATCGGCTTTTTTTCGCTTTCTAATCCCGTTTTAATAACCTCCCTGTAGTCTTGCGGCTGTCATCAACGCTGCATTTCTATGGAGAAGCTCAATCTGCTGCCGCCCATTTCCGGGGCGCGCAAGCTGCCCCCCGCCCCGCACGCCGCCCGGCGGGGGGCGGTGTTGGGAGCCCTGGCGCTGGCCTTGGGGGCCTGCTCGGCCGACGTGCCCCCGCCCGAACCGACTGCCTCGGCTCAACTCGCCTCCCGCACTATTTCCCAGCCCGCAGTCCCCGAGGTGCTGCCCGATTCCGAACTGGTGCTGAGCGGCGAAATTGCCGCCGACCCCAACCGCCTGGCCCGCGTGTTTCCGCGCGTGGGCGGGGAAGTGCTGCGCGTGGGCACCGACCTGGGCGACGAAGTACGCCAGGGCCAGGTGCTGGCCGTGCTGAAAAGCCCCGAGATAGCGGCCCTGCAGCACCAGCGCACCACCACGGCGGCCGACTATGAGGTAGCCGCCAAAAAAGCCGCCGAGCTAGCGCATTTGGAGCAGGCCGGCCTGGCCTCCGGGCACGAGGTATACACGGCCCGCCAGGAAGCGCGGCGCGCTGCCGGCCACGCCGCCGCCAGCCAGCGGCAGATGGGCGTGTATGGCGTGACTCCCGGCGAAACCTACACCCTGCGCGCCCCGCTGGCCGGCTACGTGCTGGAAAAAAAGCTGAGCCCGGGCATGCGCTTTAACGCCACCGACCTGCAAGCGGCTTTTGTGGTGGCCAATCTCGACCAGGTCTGGGTGATGGCCAACGTGTTTGAGTCCGACTTGAGCCGGGTGCGGCCGGGCCAGGCCGTGGAAATCATCACCCTGAGCTACCCCGACGCGCCGCTGCGCGGCCGCATCGACCAGGTTTCGGCCCTGCTCGACCCCGAAAGCAAGGTGATGAAGGTGCGCTGCGTGCTGCCCAACCCGGGCCACCGGCTGAAGCCCGGTATGCACGCCCGGGTGCGCGTGCTTGCCGATGCGCCGACTTCCGCGGCCAGCCTGGCCACGGCCAAATCCGAAACCACCACTTCTACCCACGCCAAGCCCTAGCCATGACCGCCCTCCTGATAGAACCTGATGAAGGGCCGCGCCAGGCATTGCGTGCCTTCCTGCACCAGGCCCAGTACCACTTCGACGTAGCCACGACCTTCGCGGAAGGGGCCGCCCGGCTCGCCGGCCAGCCCTACGATTTCGTGCTGCTGGCCCAGGCCCTGCCCGACGGCGACGGCCTGCACCTGCTGCAGGTGGCCCTGCGCCACGAAGACCATTTCACGTCCTGCATTCTGTTCACGGCCACCGACGCGGTGGAGGAGCGTCTGCGCGGCTTCGCCCTCGGCGCCGACGAATGCCTGCCCAAGCCGGTTTCGGTGGCCGAGCTGGAGCGGCGCATGCGCGTCATTGTGCGGCAGCGCGTGGGGCTGCAGCGGCCGGCCATTCACTTCGGGGAGGGGTTTGTGCTCGATTTGGCCGCCCGGCGGCTGTGCCACAACTCGCAGCCGGTGCACCTGAGCCGCAAGCAGTTTGACGTGCTACACCTGCTGCTGCAGCGGCGCGGGCAGGCCGTGACGCGGCAGGAGCTGGGCGCGCACATTGGCCGCCATCCGCACAACCACCAGGAAAACTCCAACTACATCGACGTGCACATCATGAACGTGCGCCGGGCCCTGGCCCCCTACGCGCCGGCCGACTTTCTCGAAACCGTGAACGGCATCGGGTACCGGGCCGCGTAGGGCGTGTTGGCGCGGGGCCGTAGCTTCGCGGCCCACTCCGTTTGCGCCCCGCGCGTTTTCCCTTATGCGTCTCGTCATTCAGCGCGTTTCCGAAGCCAACGTCACCGTCGACGGTCAGATTACGGGCCAGATTGGGCCCGGCCTGCTGGTGCTGGCCGGCTTCGCCCCCACCGACAACACCGCCTCCCTCACTTGGATGTGCCGCAAGCTGGTGCAGCTGCGCATTTTCAACGACGAAAACGGGCAGATGAACCGCAGCGTGCAGGACGTGGGCGGCCAGGTGTTGGTGGTGAGCCAGTTTACGCTGCTGGCCGATGCGCGCAAGGGCAACCGCCCCAGCTACATCGGGGCCGCGCCGCCGCCCATTGCCGAGCCGCTATACCGGCAGTTTGTGGCCATGGTGGTGGCCGAGCTGGGCCAGCCCGTGCCCACCGGCGTTTTCGGGGCCGACATGAAGGTGAGCCTGCTCAACGACGGCCCCGTGACCATCGTGCTCGACTCGCCCGCCTAGCCTCCATTTTCAACGCGCCTAACTTCCCCTTTCATGACCATCGAAGAAGCCCAGCAAACCGTCGACAGCTGGATTAAAAACACGGGCGTCCGCTATTTCAGTGAGCTCACCAACATGGCCATCCTCACCGAAGAAGTGGGCGAAGTGGCCCGGCTCATCTCCCGCCAATACGGCGAGCAGTCTTTCAAAGAGTCCGACAAAGGCAAGGACCTCGGCGACGAGCTGGCCGATGTGCTGTTCGTCGTCATCTGCCTGGCCAATCAAACCGGCATCAACCTCACCGAGGCCATGGCCCGCAACTTGGAAAAGAAAACCCAGCGCGACAGCCAGCGCCACAAGAACAACGAGAAGCTGCAGTAGCTGGTTGGGGCAAAAGCCAAGCGGCCGTCATGCTTCGGTTGCGCTCAGCATAACGGCCTTTCAACCACTACCCATTGTTAACCAGCCGGTCTTCGCGCCAGATGGGCAGCACGTCGGCATACGCATCCACCCGCAAACAGAATTCAAAATCCTTGCTGGCTTCCAGCGAATTGAGCCGGCGCACGTGGGCCGACTGCAGCAAGTAGCTCGACAAATCCCCTTTGCCCTGCTGCCACAGGTGCAGCGCGGCCAGCGTCGCATCGGAGCTGCGCACGTCGAAATCCGGCGCCAGCCGCTCGGCCAGGGCACCGCCAAAAACGGTGTCTTCGAGGCAGAACTGGCCTTTCCAGCCGGCGCAAACCACCAGCACGTCGCGGCCCTGGGCACGGGCGAAGGCAGCGACTGCTTCCAGGTTGAGGAACGCGCCCACCACCACCGCTTCGGCCGTCAAGGAGCGGCGCAGCGCCGCCGTGCCGTTGGTGGTGCTGATGGTGAGGGCGCGGCCGCGCACCGGCCGCGCCTCGTCCAGAAAGCCGAAGGGTGAATTGCCCAGGTCGAAACCGGGCGCCGGCAGGCCGTCGCGCTCGGCGGCGGTGAGGCAGCCGTGCTGCTGGCCGTAGGCCGTGCACTCGTCCAGCGACGCCACCGGGAAAACGTGCGTGACGCCCTCCCCCAACGCCGTCACAATGGAGCTCGACGCCCGCAGAATGTCCACTATAACGGCCACCCGGCCGCGCAAATCATACAAAGGCAGCAACTCAGGCGAGAAGCAGATGTCTACGTTGAGCATAAAATGTTGCGCGGACGTTGCAGTCCGCGTCTCCGCGCAATGCGCGCAGTGGGGTATATAATGGACGCGAAGACGCGGACTGCAACGTCTGCGCTGCAGCGCTATTCTTCCGTGCCTTTGGTGAGCGGCAGCTTGCTCACCGTGGCGGGCAGGTTTTTGCCACGAATCTGCACGAAGATTTGGGTGCCGGGCGCGGCAAATTCCGTTTTCACGTAACCCAGCCCGATGCCTTTGCTGAGCGAGGGCGACTGCGTGCCGCTCGTCACGTCGCCGATTTTCTGGCCGTCGGCGTCCACCAGTTCGTAGTGGCCGCGCGGAATGCCGGGGCCGTCCATCACGAAGCCCACGAGCTTTTTATGCACGCCGGCTTCCTTCTGCTTCTTCAGGTTTTCGGAATTGGTGAAGTCCTTGGTGAATTTGGTAATCCAGCCCAGGCCGGCTTCCAGGGGCGAAGTGGTGTCGTCGATGTCGTTGCCGTAGAGGCAGTAGCCCATTTCGAGGCGGAGCGTATCGCGGGCGCCCAGGCCAATGGGCTTGATGCCGTAAGGCTGGCCGGCGGTCATGATTTTGTCCCAGACCATGGCGGCGCTTTCGTTCGGAATGTAGAGCTCGAAGCCGCCCGCGCCGGTGTAGCCGGTGGCCGAAATGATGACGTCGGGGGCGCCGGCGAAGGTGCCCTGCACGAAGGAATAGTACGGAATGCTGCTCAGGTCCACGTCGGTCAGGGATTGCAGCGCGGCACTGGCCTTGGGGCCCTGCACGGCAAACAGGCTGGTGCGGTCCGAAATGTCTTCCATTTCCACGCCTTTGGTGTTGTGGTGCCGAATCCAGTTCCAGTCTTTTTCGATGTTGGAGGCATTCACCACCAGCAGGTAGTCGTTGTCGGCCAGCTTGTACACCAGCAGGTCGTCCACGATGCCGCCGTCGTGGTTGGGCAGGCACGAATACTGGGCTTTGCCGTCGGTGAGCTTGCTGGCGTCGTTGCTGGTCACGCGCTGAATGAGGTCGAGGGCCTCGGGGCCGCGCAGTCGGAACTCGCCCATGTGCGACACGTCGAAAATGCCCACCGCGCGGCGCACCGTGTGGTGCTCGTCGAGGTCGGAGGAATAGCGCACCGGCATGTCATAGCCGGCAAAAGGCACCATTTTGGCACCCAGCGCGCGGTGCGTGTCGTTGAGGGTAACGGTTTTCAGGGAAACGGTCATGGGCGGAGTGATGGATTGGCGGGTTGGTGGGATTGGGCTACAAAGGTGGGGCAAAAAAGAAAAGCCGCTTCGGATGGAAGCGGCTTTTCCGAAACTTCTGTCATCCCGAGCGCAGCCGGCTAAATCGTGCTAGATGCGCACCATCCAGTTGTGCACGTCGGCGCCCTCGCCGGTGCGAATGGCATCCAGCGCCGCGCTTACGCGCTTGGAGAAGGCCTGGGCGCCGGTCACGGGCAGGTCGTAGTCGTGGCCCTCGTAGCCGATGGTGGCAATGGGCGCAATGGTCGCAGCGGTACCCACCCCGAAGGCTTCTTCGAGCTTGCCAGCGGCCAGGGCGTCCATCACCTCGCGGCTGCCAAGCTTGCGCTCTTCCACGGTCAGGCCCATGTCGCGGGCCAGTTGCAGCACGCTGCGGCGCGTCACGCCGTCGAGGATGGACGTGCTGAGGGCGGGCGTCACCACCTTGCCGTCCATCACGAAAATGGCGTTCATCGTGCCCGATTCTTCCACGTACTGGTGCTGCGAGGCATCGGTCCAGATGAGCTGGTTGTAGCCTTCGTTCTGGGCCAGTTTGGTGGGGTACATGGCGGCGCCGTAGTTGCCGGCGTTTTTGGCGTAGCCCGCGCCGCCCTCAGCCGAGCGCACGAACTTCTGCTCGAATCGCACGCGCAGGGGCTTGTTGAAATACAGGCCCACCGGGCAGGTGAAAATCATGAAACGGTACGTCTCCGACGGCCGCACACCAATGAAGCCATCGGTGGCAAACATGAAGGGGCGGATGTAAAGCGACGAGCCCGGCGCGCTGGGCACCCAGGCGGCGTCCAGCTTCAGCAGCTCGCGCAGGCCGTTCATGAACAGCTCTTCCGGGATGGTGGGCATGCACATCCGTTCGGCCGACGAGTTGAGACGGGCCCAGTTGTCGAGCGGCCGGAACAAGGCCACGCCGCCGTCGTGCTGATGATACGCTTTCATGCCCTCAAAAATGGCTTGGCCGTAGTGCAGGGCCGAGTTGGCGGGGCTCACGGCCATGTCGCCGTAGGGCACTATCTGGGCTTCCTGCCATTCGCCGTTGACGAAATCCACGGCAAACATGTGGTCAGAAAATGCCTTGCCGAATTCTAAATGGTCAAAATCGACCGAGGCCAGGCGAGACGCCGTGGTGGGCTGGGTGCGAATGGGAAGAATGTCAATCATGAGCGAGCGAGTTCAGGAAACAAAGAGTGGGTGGGATTTTGGGAAGTACGTAGGATGCAGAGGCTGCGACTACCGCCGCGGGCCATCAAAAACAAAAGGTTAGGGCTAAGACACCATTTTCGTCAAAGTCGTGCCTGCCAGGTCACTTCTTCCACGCCCAGGTCGTGGGCCATGGCCCGGCTCAGCACAAACAAGTAGTCGGACAAGCGGTTCAAATACACCACCACCAATTCGGCCACAAACGACTCCTCGCCGAGGTGAATGGCCAGCCGCTCAGCCCGTCGGCACACGCAGCGGGCCACGTGCGCGTGGCTCACGGCCGGGTGCCCGCCGGGCAAAATGAAGGCGCGCAGCTCCGGCAACGCCAGGTTCATGCGGTCCATTTCGTCTTCCAGCAGCGTCACGTCGGCGGCGTGCAGGTCGGGCAGCTTCATTTTCGACTTTTCCGGGTCGGCGGCCAGGGCCGACCCAATGGTGAACAGGCGGTCCTGAATTTCCTTCAGCAACGGCCGGCGGCCCGCGTTCACGTCCTGGTCGCGCACCAAGCCAATGTGGGCGTTCAGCTCGTCCACGGTGCCGTAGCACTCAATGCGCAGGCTGCTTTTGGGCACCCGCGTGCCGCCAATGAGGGACGTGAGGCCTTTATCGCCGGTTTTGGTGTAGATTTTCATTGCGTGGAAATTGCTTGGCGACCCGCGCCGTTTAGTGGGCGGCGGTGGCGTGGGTGGTGATGTCCTTGTTCACCTCGTCCGATTCCACCAGGCCATCGCGCAGGCGCACAATGCGGTGGGCGTAGCGGGCAATGTCTTCCTCGTGCGTCACCATGATGATGGTGTTGCCCTTGGAATACAGCGCCTCAAACAAATCCATGATTTCGTGGCTGGTTTTCGAATCGAGGGCGCCGGTGGGTTCATCGGCCAGCAGCACGCTGGGGTTGTTGACGAGGGCGCGGGCAATGGCCACGCGCTGGCGCTGCCCCCCCGACAGCTCGTTGGGCCGGTGCGAGGCCCGTTCGGCCAACCCCACCGAGCGCAACGACTCCATGGCGCGCTCGGTGCGCTCGCGCTTGCTCAGGCCGGCGTAGATGAGCGGCAGGGCCACGTTATCGAGGGCCGTGGCGCGGGGCAGCAAGTTGAAGCTTTGGAATACAAACCCGATTTCCTTGTTGCGCACCTCGGCCAGCTGGTTGTCGCTCATGCGGCTCACGTCCTGGCCGTTGAGGATGTACTGGCCTTTGCTGGGCGTGTCGAGGCAGCCCACGATGTTCATCAGCGTGGACTTGCCCGAGCCCGACGGCCCCATGAACGCCACGTACTCGCCGCGCGGTATCTGGATGCTCACCGAGCGCAGGGCGTGAATGACCTCGGCGCCCATCACATAATTTTTGGCGATGTCACTGGTTTCGATGACGTTGGGGTTCATGGCTCGAAATACTTATTGCAGAGGAGGAATGGCGGGAGCAACGGAGAAGGAGTCGGAAGCAGCCGCGCGGGTTGCCCGGTGCTGCTCGTACTCGGCCGCTAAAGTAGCATACGCGGCGGGTGCCAATTGCTGGCGCAGCTGGGCCAGCGCGTCGGTGGCATATTCGGTCAGGCCAGCGTCGGCGGCGGCCAGCGCGTAGGCCCTCAACAGCGTTGGCGACTGGGGGTTTTCGTCGAGCCCGGCCCGCAGGGCTTCGTAGGCGGCCGTGTAGCTGCGGCGCCGGGTGTAAAAGCGGCCCGCCGCCAGAATGGCCGGTTCGTTGAAAGGGGCCTCCTGCACAATGCGTTGGTAGCTTTTGGCGGCGGCGGCCGCGTTGTTCGCCTGCTCGGCCTGCCGGGCCTGCGCCAACCAGTCGTCGCCAATACGCGTCACAGCTACTCCCGGCGCAAACGAAGCCGCAGCCAGTTGCGCCAGCGTCCGCCGCCCCAACAGCTGCAAGGCCGAATCCGGCGAGGCCGCCAGGCGTCCTGCCTGAGCCCGCGCCGAATCCGGTTGTCCGTTCAGAGCCAGGGCGTAAGCGCGCGTTTCGCCGGCCTGCACCGCGCCGTGCGAAGCCGCAAACGCCAGCTGGTCGGCCGCAGTAGCATACTGGCCTTGCTGCAGTTGCCACAGCCCCAGCAGCATCTGGTAGTAGGCAGCCGTGCCGGTAGTGCCCGCCGCCACGGGTAGCAATAGCTGGCGGGCAGCTCGCTCCTGTCCCAATGCATGCCGGGCATACGCCTGCAAAAACACCAGCTGCTCGTAATACGGCGCGTTGGCCTCTGCTCTGGCAAGGTTTGCCAAATGCGGCAAACCTTGCCGAATGCCAGCGGCGTTCTGCGTTTTGATGTTGGCCAGCACCGAATGGTAAAGGTGGGCAAAGGTGGCGTCGTCCAACACGGCGGGCGGGGCCGGCGCGTCAGCTTTCACCGGCTTCGTGAGCAGGCCCAGCAGCAATTGGTTGGCCGCGAGAGCTGGTTCGGTGGCGGGGTTGCTGCCGCCGGGCTGCTTTTGGGCTTCGGCATAGAGGTTCTGGCTCAGCAGGAAGCCCAGTTGGTTGGTGCGGCTGGCGTAGCTGCCGGGGTTCAGCCGCTCGGCTTGGTCCAGGTAAAAGGCCACGGAATCATTCAGGGCCGTTTTGGTAAAAAGTTGGGCCAGGTCGCCGGCCAGGGCGGCACTGCGGGGCTGCGCTTTGAGGCCGCGCCGTAGGATGTCGAGGCCCTCGAACAAATCTTCGGGCTGATTGAACAAGCCGGCTAGGCGCACCGACACCTTCTCGCTGGGCCCGCGCAACAGGGCCCGGTTTAGGGCCACGATTTCGTTGCCGCGCTGCTGCCGGAAGCGGTACAGAGCTGCCCGCCCAAACTGAGCGTGGAAATTACCCCGGTACAGCACGTCGCCGCTTTCGGCGTAGTAGCGTTCGGCCAGCACGGCCAGGCTGAGGTCGTCGGGCGTGGCTTCGCTTTGCTGTCGGGCCAGGTCGCCGAGGTGGTTGTACTGGCCGGCCTGCACCTGGTCGGGCAGCGGGAAGCTGCGGCGCGACTGAACGATGACGATGCCGCCCACCGCCAGCACGTACACCGTGTAGAACGGCAGCCGGCGCGGCTCAAACGCCACCCGGTACACCCGCAGCCGCTGCTGAATGAGCGGCATGAAGTTGATGAGCACATACAGCCAGAAGCTGCCCCCCAGCAGTAGCAGCGCCAGGCCCGTGAAGCTGCGGGCCGCCGCCAGCAGCGGGGTATTGTCGGTGGCAAAGGCATAGCCCAGGGCGCCCGCGGCGCCGGCCACCACCAGCGGGTACAGCACCCGGGCCTCGGCATACGGCACCGTACCGGCGTAGCTGGGCGCCCGCAGGCGCAGGCCCAGCCCGCCCGCCAGCACCGCCGGCAGCAGCAGCACCAGGGGGTCCAGGCTCACGCCCGGTAGCAGTTGCAGGCCGTCGTTCCACACGTATAGCAGCAATGCGCCCAGGTACAGCAGACTCGCGGCCACAAACGGCCCTAGCCCAAACCGGCTCCCCGGCTGCTCGGCCTGGGCATTGAACCACAGCAGGGCCCGGATATTTTCTACCCCCACCCACAGCACCAGCAGCGCCACCAGCACAGCGCCGCCCGGCGTGGCGTAGGCGGCCAGCTGAAGCGCGGTCTCAGCGGCCGGCAGTTGGCTTTGGCTGAAAATCAAGAGGCCCAAGCCGACCACAATCGCGCCCAGCACCAGCACGCGCCGTCCCAGGCGCCATTCCTCGGCAAAAGCGTGCAGGGCATAAGCGCCACCGCCCACCAGCCCCAACATGAGGTACAGGAAGTACCGCTCGCTGGTATTGAAAATGCCCAGCGACTCGGTGTTGAGCGACAGCAGCAGGAAGATGACCGGAATCATGCCCGCCACAAACGCCAGCCGAGCCAACGTGCTGGCCACGGCCACCCACCCCACCAGCGCCGCCGCCAGCAAGAGCAAAAACAGCCCCGCCGCCACCGGCTGCGTAAACGGCCCGGCCACGTCGTGCGTCAAACTCACAATGAAGCCGCTGGCTTGCACCGGCACGCGCACCGGACCGGCCGCCACCTGCTCCAGCGTGAGCGGCACGGCCTGCAGCTGCGGCAACAGGCGCATGGGCAGGGTGCTAGCGGGGCCTGTGAAGTAATAAAAAATGGCCAGCCCCACGGCCAGCGCGGCCAGCACGCCTAGCCAAGTGGGCCGCCAGGCGCGCGTCGAAGCAAGATTCGGGCTCAACTATTCCAGCACTTTGGGCACCCGGAAGTAGTCCGAATCCTTGCGCGGGGCGTTGCGCAAGCCATCCTGGTGGCTCACGGTGTTGCGAGCGTCGTCGTCGCGCAGCACGTTCACCTCCTGCGACAGGTGCACCAGCGGCTCCACGCCCGTCGTGTCGAGGCTTTCGAGCTGGGCCACGAAATCGAGGATGTTGTTCAGGTCGCCGAGCATCTGCTGCTCGCGGGTGGCGTCAAATTCGAGGCGGGCCAAATGGGCCAGGCCGCGCAGGGTGCCAAGGTCGGTGCTCATAGTGAGTTAGAAATTACTAATTTAAGAATTGGCCGGCTGGGGAGCTTCTTCGGCCACAACGGTGGCCGGGTCGCGCCAGGTACTGGGACCGGGCTTCACGGCACCCTCCGGCAGAAAATCGCCGGTGAGCAGGGCCGCCACCTGCGCTTTCAAGGCGGGAATATCGGCCAGGGTAAGCCCGGTGGTGGGAATGGGCTTGTGAAAAACAATTTTGAGGCGGTGGTAGCGCACCCGCAGGCTGCCCTTCACGTCGGGCATAAACATGTGGTTGAGCGGCTGGCCCACCGGCACAATGGGCACTCCTGCTTCAATGGCCATCTGAAATGCTCCGTCGTGCAACGGCAAGAGCTCTTTGCCCGGCGTGGGCGAAATGCGACCTTCGGCAAAAATGGCAATGCTCTTGCCCGCCGCCAAGCTGCGCTTGGCCATCACCATGGCTTTGCCCCGGCTCACGGCGCTGGCCCGGTCCACGGTGATGTAGACGCGGCCAAAGATGGGCCCCCACACCGGCGTTTTGGCCAGCGAGGCCTTGCCCATCATGTTCAGAAACCCCGGGATGTACTTGAACATCATCATGATGTCGATGTACGAGCCGTGGTTCGACACGTACACGCAGGGCTGCGGGGCGGGCTCGCGGGTTTCGCGCACCACCTCCACGGGCACGCCCCACATGGTGATGGACAACCACGACCACCACCGGTTGATGGCGTGCACCACGTATTCGCCGCCCGGCCGGCGGCTGTAAAACCACTGCACCGGAAAGGTGAGCACAAACGGCAGCACAAACCAGAACGTGGCCCACGTGGTGTAGAGGCGCTGGCCGAGGTAGCGAAGCAAATGGCGCATGGCGGCAAAGTTAGGGCATTCCCTTGGCTGGCGTTTGCCCACCCCGGCAAACCCGGCGCTTCTACTTCCGTTCGGCCAGCAGCTTTTCTGCTTTCAGCAACCCGGCCACGCTCATGCTGTCCGTAATGCGGTCTTCCATGCACAGACGCACGGCTTCGGCCAGCGGCAGCTTCCAGAGGCGCAGGTCCTCGGTTTCTTCGGGCTCTACTTCGCCCGCGGTCAACTCTTCGGCCAGAAACACGAAGCCTTCTTCATCGGTCACCGAGTTGGAGGTGTGGATGCGGGCAATGCGTGTCCAGCGGGCGGCGCTGAGGCCGGTTTCTTCTTTCAACTCGCGCTGAGCCGATTCCAGCGTGTCCAGTTCCACGGGGCCGCCGCCCATCGGAATTTCCCAGCTGTACTCGTTCAGGGCGTAGCGGTACTGGCCTACCAGCCAGGTGTTGCCCTCGGCATCGACGGGAATAATGCCCAAGGCCTTGTTTTTCATGCTGACTACGCCGTAAATGCCGCGCCCGCCGCTGGGGTTGAGCACCTGGTCTTCACGCACCGAAATCCAGGGGTTATGGTATTTCACCTCCGTGCTGAGGGTATGCCAAGGGTTGTGGGTTTCGTCGACGACGGGCGCTGCAGATAGGGACATAGCGGAAAATCGATAAAGCAAGAGCCGTAAAATTACGTTCGGGCTCGTCAGCCAGTCGGTTCAATCGTCGGCTGGATGCCGTCATCCGCCGTGTCAGACGTTTCATTGGGCGACTAATATGTTCCATTAAACCAAATTTCTTTGCGCTCCGCCCTCGCAGCCTAGTATCTTTGACCCATAAGTACCCCCGCACGGGCTGGAAATGTGGAAAGGAAGGACCTCTCGTGCGGCGGCGCTCTGGCTGAAAAGGTGGGGTAGACACCTCTAAGCCGGACCCGCCACTTTAAGGCCGTCGCATTCGTGCGGCGGCCTTTTTTGTTGGTTTAGCCGCCCGCTCCCCGCACGCGGCCGTAGCGCTTTCAACCCAAACCGGAGCCTCGCCGTACCATCAGAAACCGGCCGCCCACATCCCGGCCGTCCCCTTCTCCCATGGCCCAGTCCAATTCGAAATCCAACCAGAAGTCTACCGATAACGAGCACGACCCGCTTTTCAACCTCAAGCACGCGGAAGCCGAAGCCGACCTGGCCCAAAAAACCAACGGCCTGGGCCCCGTTACCAACGAGTACGTGACCACCGACGAGGATGAGGAAATCGACGAAGGCCCGCGCGACAGCCAGGGCCAGCGCCGCGGCGAGCCCGACAACTCGGCCGAAGGCAGCACCGCCGGCCGCCACTAGCTTTTGCGGCTCTACCGAGCCCCTTTACTGCAATGCGCGAATTGAGCCCGTATTTTGGGCTTGATTTGCGCATTGACTTTTTTAACGCCCGTGCTCCTCGCCAATTTTTCCGGCCATTCCCTCGAAGCTGGCCTCGACGAAGCCGGCCGCGGCTGTCTGGCTGGGCCCGTCTTTGCGGCCGCCGTCATCCTGCCCGCCGATTTCAACCCGCGCTTTCTCAACGACTCCAAGCAGCTCAGCGCCAAGCGGCGCGATGCCCTGCGCCCCGAAATATGCGCTCAGGCCGTGGCCTGGGCGGTGGGCCAGGCCACGGTTGAGGAAATTGGTAGCATTAATATCGCCCAGGCCAGCTACCTGGCCATGCACCGCGCCGTGGCGGCATTACCGCTCACGCCCGAGCACCTGTTGGTGGATGGCAACCGGTTTCGGGCAGTGGCCGGCATTGCGCATACGTGCGTGGTGGGCGGCGACGGCCTTTACCGGCACATTGCCGCCGCGTCGGTGCTGGCCAAAACCTTTCGCGACGAGCACATGGCCACGTTGGCCGCCGAGTTTCCCGAATATGGCTGGGAGCAGAACGCGGGCTACCCCACGGCCCAGCACCGCGGCGCTATTCGGGCACACGGACCCAGTCCGCACCACCGCATGGGGTTTCGGCTGTTATAACACCGCTGATTCAGCAAAAGAGTTAGCTTTTCAGCTTCAGCAAGTCCAAGAACAAGCTGAAGCCGTCGACGCTCGTGCCACCCTCGCCGAACTTGTCGAAGCTCAGGGGCTTGATGATGTAGCCGCTCACGGCCAGCTCCTGCGCCTTGAGCCGGTCCGATTCCAAGTCGGAGGTGGTCATGACAAACACGTTGAGCCCCACAAACTCGGGGTCGGACCGCAGGGTTTCGAGCAGTTCCAGCCCGTTCATGCGCGGCATGTTGATGTCGAGCATCACCACGCTGGGCCGGGCTATTTTGGGCTCGTCGCCCTCGCCGCGTAGCATTTTAAGCGCTTCGCGGCCGTTGCGGGCGTGCACCAGCGGCACATTGATGTTTTGGCGGCGCAGCTCGCGCTGCACGTTCATGACGTCCATCTGGTCGTCTTCCACGAGCAAAATGCTGGGCGTGGGATAATCGGCGGACATAAGCGTAACTATTGTTCAATGGCGGGAATATGCCCGCAGAAACAGCCGCGTGCGGCCGTCAGGTAGCGACTGATACGGGCGAAACGCCTCCGGCGGCTACAGTGGCGCTCACATTTTTGGCTTTGGGCGGCTGCTTGGGCCAGGTGAAGATGAACTTAGCGCCCTGTCCCTCCGCCGATTTCACGCCAATGCGCCCCCCCTGGCGCTCCACAATTTTTTTCACAATGGCCAGCCCCACGCCGGTGCTTTCCAGCGTGTCGCGCTCGGTAAGGGTTTGGAAAATAACGAAAATACGGTCGTGGTATTCCGGCGCGATGCCGGGACCGTCGTCGGCCACGGAGAAAAGATAAAAGTCCCCCGCGTCGTCGCAGCTGATGTGCACGGTACCCGTTTCGGGGTGGTCGTGGTACTTCAGGGCGTTGCTGATGAGGTTGGTGAACACCTGCTGCAACTGCACGGCGTTGGTAGTGAGCGTGGGCAGAAAAAACGGCAGCTCCACCGTAAAGCCCGGCGGCGGGTTGAGCGTGTCGACCACCTCGCGCAGCAGCGTGCGCACAAACACCGTTTCGTTGGCCTGAGCCACGCGCCCGATGCGCGCCAGGTCCAGAATGCCGGTGATGAGCTTTTCCATGCGGTGCACCCGTTGGCGCATTAGCCCCAAAAACTCGCGGATGTGGGGCGGCAACTGTTCGGGGCCCATGTCTTCTTCTATCCAACGCGAGGCACTCTCGATGCCCCGCAAGGGCGCCTTCAGGTCGTGCGACACCACATAGGCAAACTGGTCGAGTTCCTGGTTGCGGTTTTCGAGCTGGGCGATGTTGGCGCCCACCGTGCGGGCCATCACGTTCAGGGCCGAGGTAAGCTCGCTCACTTCGTCCTGCTCGTTGTCCACTATCTGGCTGCTGTAGTCGCCGTCAGCCATTTTGCGGGCCAGGTTCACCATGCTGCGCAGCCGCTTGCCGAAGATGCGCACGATGTAGCTGGCCCACAGCAGCCCCAGCACCAGCGCCGCAATGGCCAAGCCCGCCGATAGCCATTCAGCGCGCACGATGCTCCGGTCCAACTCGTGCCGCAGGCGGGAGCGGGTGCGCGCCTCGCTGGCTTCGAAGGCGGCCAGCCGCTGCCGGATGTTGTCCATTATTTGCTTGCCGGTGAGCCCTTCGGTGAGGCGGCGGTGCGGCATGCCCTCTAGGCCGCTCTGGCGGGGATTGCGCCGCCGGGTTTCCCGCTTCTCAGCCACCAACAAGTGGCTGTAGCTCGCCCATTGCTGAAACAGACGTTGCGATTGGTCTACGAGCGCCACTTGCTCGGGCGAGCCCGACACCAAATCGCGCAGCTCGGCAAACCGGCCCACCAGTTGCCGCTCGCCATCGTAATAAGGCGCCAGGGTTTGCTCGTTGCCGATGAGCAGGTAGCCCCGAAACCCGGTTTCCATGTCGATGACGTTGCGCAGCAGGTTGGCGGCGCGGTTCGTTACCCGCTGCGATGCCTCTACCCGGCGCGAATTGTGCAACACTTGCCCAGCCAGTTGGTAGTAGATGACCACCACCACCGCAAACAGCGCCAGTAGCAGCACAAACCCAGCAAACAGCTTGGTGGTAAGCGTTATTTTCATGCAAGTGGCCCGCGGGCTCGTTTTAGGCCTCCCTACGCAGCTTCTCCTCCATGGTTTGGAGCAGCACCACCATTTCGTCGGCAATCAGCTGCACGGAGCCAAATCCGGCCACGGCCTGCTCTACCTGCCCGGCCTGGTGCATGTCCATCAGGCGGTTGGCTTCGTGGTGGATGAGCACGTGCTGGCGGTCGAACTGTCGGGCTTCGGGCAGGTGGCTGTAGGGCCCCCTATTGCGCATGCGGTCGGCAATCCAAAGTCCGAGGCTGCACAACTCCGGGTCGCGCAACGGGCCTTCGGCGGTGCCACGGCCAAAAAGAAACGACCGCAGCTTGCTTTTAAAATGTACATGCTTGATGTGAGCCGATTCAAAATCCCGCTTAAGCTCTTCTGGAGTCATAAATAAAACCTACTGGATGCGGCACTTACGCGGCATTTTGGCCACGGTTGCCGACACGCTATACGTACGTCGCTGAGGAAACACCGCTTTTGCCGCAAACTTATAGCCGCCGCTTCGCGCATCATGGCAAGGCAGTCGTCGTCCCGGTGCAGAATTCGGTACTTTTGCGCTTCACACCATACCGGGCGCGGCCAGCGGCCCCCGCGGCATCACGGCCGCCCCTCTCACCCATCCCCCACCATGACCCAAGACCAGATAAAGGACTTGAAGGGCCGCGCCGAGGCCCTGAGGAGGTATCTTTGACTACGATGCCCGCAAAGAACAATTAGCCGCTTACGAGGCTAAAACCACCGCCCCCGGCTTCTGGGACGACTCCAAAGCCGCCGAAGCCACACTGCGCGAAATAAAGCCCATCAAGACCTGGACCGACGACTTTGAAGCCGTGCAACAAGCCCTGGCCGACACCGATGTGCTGTACGATTTCTACAAAGAAGGCGAAGTGACCGAGGCGGAGATGGAGGCCGACTACGAGGCCACGCTTAAAAAAGTAGAAGCGCTGGAATTCAAGCGCATGCTTTCCGACGAGGAAGACCAGCTTTCGGCCATCATCGACATCAACCCCGGCGCCGGCGGCACCGAAAGCCAGGACTGGGCCGAAATGCTCATGCGCATGTACATCATGTGGGCCGAAAGCCACGGCTTCGGGGTGAAGCAAATCAGCTACCAGCCGGGCGAAGGCGCGGGCATTAAGTCGGCGTCGCTCGAAATCGACGGTGACTTTGCTTACGGCTACCTCAAAAGCGAAATCGGCGTGCACCGCCTCGTGCGCATGTCGCCTTTCGACAGCAGCGGCCGGCGCCACACCTCGTTCGCCTCGGTGTTTGCCTATCCCGTGATTGATGACACCATCAACATCGAAATCAACCCGGCCGACATCTCCTGGGACACGTTCCGGGCCGGCGGCGCCGGCGGGCAAAACGTAAACAAGGTAGAAACCGCCGTACGCCTCACTCACGCTCCTTCCGGCATCATCATCGCCGTCCAGATTGAGCGCAGCCAGCTCATGAACAAAGAGCACGCCCTGCGCATGCTCAAGTCGCGCCTCTACCAGATTGAGATGGACAAGCGCAACGCCGAACGCGACAAAGTAGAATCAACCAAAAAGCGCATCGATTTTGGCTCCCAGATTCGCAACTACGTGCTGCACCCCTATAAGCTCATCAAGGACCTCCGTACCGGCATCGAACGCACCGACGTGCAAAACGTGCTGGACGGCGACTTGGATGAATTCATTAAGGGCTTTCTAATGCAGAGCTAGCTTAATTCTGTATTATTCCTCACTCATGGAACAAAAAAAGGGCTACCCAATTTGGGTAGCCCTTTTTCATTGGTTGTTAAGACTTGGGGCAGGCACTAGAACTTGTCCCAGAAAATCTTAGTCGTCACCAGGTCGCCGCCAATGGCCGACGAAGCAGCCTTGTAGTTGGCACCGTTCAGGTTCTGTTCCACCACGGGATAAGTGAGGCGGAGGGGCAATGCGCTCAGAGCACCGGTGGGAGCCGTCAGCGTGGGCGAATCGAGGCGACGGTACTCTCTCCACGAGTCTACCGGCTGGCCGTAGAGGGCAATCCACTTCTGCACGCCAATCTTCTGCTTGTAGGTACCGGTGGCGGTAGCATACGCCACCGTGGGCTGGGCCAAATAGGTGGTGGCTTCGGCTTGCGTCCCCCCCCACTCCAAGATGGAAGCGGTTACGCCTGCGTTGTAGTGGCCAGCGGCGGTGCCGCCTACGGCGTAGCCGCGCTCAACCGCCTCGGCCAGCAGGAACTCTACCTGGCTGTACGACAGCAATACGCCGGGCATGGTCGGGTCTTCCAGTTTGTCACCGGGAGCCGAGTAGGTAGCGTAGTTGTTGTTGGTGCCATACACGCCACCGCGGTACGTGCCGTTGGCGGCCAGCTTAAAGTAGTCGTTGCGACGCGGGTCGTTCAGGGTATTCAGGCGCGTGATGAACGTGCCGGCACCCACGAAGTCAAAGCGGCCGCTCTGAATCAGGTCTTCCCACACCGGGTTGGTGTTGGGAGCCGTCGACAGGAAATTCAACTGAGCATTTTCCTCGTTGCTGGTCAGCACGTTAGAAGCTGCTTGCTGAGCCATTTGGCTGGCTTTAGTATTGTCGACGTCGGAGATGGTCAGGGCCAAACGCAGTTTCAACGAATTGGCAAACTTCTTCCAGCTGGCCATATCGCCGCCGTACAACAGGTCGCCTCCTTCAAACGCACCGCTACCAGCGGTTGTGTTCATCTGGCCAATGGCGGCATCGAGACGAGCAATCAGGTCGTTATAGACCGTAGCCGCATCGTCGTAAGACGGCTGAGGGTTGTTGATGTCCAAGGCCTTAGAGTAGGGCACGTTGCCGAACGTATCCACCAGCGTCGACCAAGTATATACCTCGAGCACCTCCACGATGGCGTTCTGGTTGTTGCGAACACCGGTGGAAATGAGTTGGTCGGCGGCGATAATCTTTTTCGATTCGCGCAGGTCGGCCAATACGTCACGGTACAGCGCCGTCCAGAACGAAGCCGGAATCGGACGAGTGGTGATGTTGTAGATGCTCTCGTCGAAATAGGTCGTCTGGGCCCAGTACTGCACAAACAGTCGGAATGGGTTCAGGTTGACGCTCGAACTGGTCACGGTGCGGGCCAGGCTGCGCTCCGCATTCGACACCAGCGTCACGCTGAGAACTTTGGTAGCGCTTTTGGGGTCGACGTTGTAATCGTCAAGGCTATCCACGCAGGACGTTGCCAGAAACAACGCCGTTGAGAGAAATAGAAGTGTCTTTTTCATTTCGGGTAGTTGATTAAAAGCCGTTGATATTAGAACCGGAAGCGCAGGTTAGCACCGAGGCTACGCACAGCCGGGAAAGAACCCGACGAATAGCCCTGGCCCAGGTTGCCGGAGCTCAAAGCATCTTCCGGGTCAGCATCGGGCAGGTTCTTGTGGATAATCCACAGGTTGCGACCAATCAACGAAATGTCAATGCCTTTTACGCCACCCATTTTCGACAGGAGCGTATTCGGGAGCGAGTAGGTCAGCGAAACTTCACGCAGTTTCACAAAGCTGGCGTCGTACACGAAAGTCGAGTTGGGGTTGCGCAGGTAGCCATACAGACCGTATTCCGTGTTCGGGCTGCGAACCGTGTTCTGTTGGCCCGAAACGTCGACACCACCAATGGTAGTTCCGGCAGCGTATACACCGGGCAGAATTACACCACCGCTGGTCGAGGCGTAGGTACCGTCGGCATTGCGGGTGATGGGGGTACGGCTGGGGTTGCCCAATTCGTTGTCGGCGGCCGTCTCGGGCTGCATGCCGGTGGCCAGGCCGTAGTAACGGTCGAGCGAGAACACATCACCGCCTTTGCGGATGTCAACCAGGAAATACAGCGACAGACCTTTGTAGCTCACCGTGTTCGAGACACCGCCTTTCCAGTCGGGGTTTGGGTCGCCGATTACGTTGTTAGCACCCGTCTGGGCGTAGTAAGCCGCCGTGGGCAAGCCCGTGGTAGCGCTCTTGGTCACGTTCAGGATGCGATTGCCGTTGTTGTCGTAGCGATAGTCGGAGCCGCGCAACGAGCCGAACGCCTGGCCTACCGTGGCGTTGGAAGTCAGGCCGCCCTGGTACGAAGCCAGCACGATGTTGTCGAGGCCTTCGGCCAGCGACAGCACCCGGTTTTCGTTCTTGTACCAGTTCAGGTTCACGGTCCAAGTCACGTTGTCGTTTTTCACTGGGGTGATGTAACCACCAATTTCAACACCGCGGTTGCGAATTTCACCCGAGTTGACGTAACGCTGGCTGTAGCCAGTGGCGGTCGACAGGTTCAGAGGAATAATCTGGTCGATGGTGTTTTGTTGGTACACCGTAGCGTTCACGCCGAGACGGCTGTTGAGGAAAGCGAGTTCCACACCGGCTTCAATGCTCTTGGTACGCTCGGGCTTCAGCTTGTCGCTGTTCTTGATGCTGGGCAGGCTGAAGAGGGCCGTCGAGCCAAAAGCGGTGGGCTTGGAGTAGTAGTCGTACACCACCTGCGACGGGGCATCGTTGCCTACTTCGGCATAGTTCAACAGGGCTTTGCCGTACGACAGCCACGGGGCCGACTCTTTGGTCAGTTCAGAGAAAGCAAAGCTGAGGGCCGCCGAAGGATAGTAGAATACGTTGTTTGCTTTGGGCAGGGTCGTCGATTTATCCCGACGCAAGGTCAGGTCGAGGAACACCAGGTCGCGGAAGCCGAACGTAGCGCTACCGAAGATGCCATCAACCCCAACTTTCGTTTCGCTCTCAAGCGGAGGAGTCAGGGGGTCAACCGAGTTGGAAAGCGAGTACAGGCCGGGCACCGACAGGCCGTTGTTCGTGAACGCACGGATGCTGCTCACGGCATTACGACGCAGGTTGGCACCAATCAAGCCTTTAAAGCTCAGGTTGCTGGCAATGTTAGCCGAGAAGTTACCAATCAGGTCGAAGTTGGCTTCGCGCGAGGTGCGGTTGTAACGGCTGTATTCCGAAACACCCACGCTGCCCACGGCAATGCGCTCTTCCTGAATTTCGCTATAGGTGTCCAGCGTCACGCGGCCCAACACGTTGAACCAATCGGCAAACTTGTAGGTAGCGGCCACGTTGCCGAAGTAACGGTCACGGCCATCCGTTTCGTAGTTCTGGTTGCGCACCCAGTAGGGGTTGTTCCAGTAGATGGGTTTCAGGTTGTCCGGGTCGGCGTAGTTCCAGGTAGCGTGGTAGCCGCGGCCGATGTTGCGCTCATACGCATCCTTCTGGTCCTTGATGTCCACGTTGGTCTGCCACCACTGGCGCATGTTGGTGATGATGTTGCCATCGCCATAGCCCGTGCCGTAGCGGCCCTGGCCCTTGATGTTGGTGTAGTTGATGGAGGCGCTGGTCGTCAGCTTGGGGGTCAGGTTCAGCGAGCCCGCGAAGTTGATGATGTTCTTGGCGATTTTGCTGTTCGGCAGCACGCCGCGGTCATCCACCCGGTTGTAGCCCAATTTGAAATAGCCGGCGTCGTTGCCACCGTCAATGGTCACGCTGTTGTTCAGCGTGCTGGCGGTTTCAAAGAAGGTTTCGGCGCCGTTTTTAGCGTTTACCCACGGCGTGGCTTTGCGGTAGTTGGGGGAGGTAGGGTCGAAAGAGTCCCACTGATAAACGAGCAGGTTCGGGTCGAACTTACCACCGTAGGAAGCATCTTCCGACAAGGGAGCCACCAGTTCTTCGGTGCCGTTGCCCTGAATGTCACGGAGCAGGAAATAGCCCGTGGCGTCTTCGTAGTAACGGCCGTAACCGGCGCCGTAACGGTCCTGGTATTTGATGAAAGTGCTTTTATCAATACGGCCCAGCGTAGCGCCGGCGTTTACCGTCACGCCCAGGCCACGGCGGCCCTTCTTGGTGGTAATCAGAATCACACCGTTGGCAGCACGCGCGCCATACAGGGCGGTAGCAGCAGCGCCTTTCAGCACCGTGGTCGACGCGATGTCATCGGGGTTGATGTCGGCGGCAGCGTTGCCGTAGTCGTAGCCACCGCCACCGGTAGCCTGAGCGGTCGTATTGGTGTTGGCGTTGCTAATCGGCACCCCATCCACCACGAAGAGTGCTTGGTTGTTGCCGAACAGCGACTTCGTGCCGCGGATAACCACGTTCGAAGAACTGCCAAGGCCGTTGCTCTGCGTGATGTTCAGACCGGCCACTTTACCAGCCAGACCGTTCACCGCGTTGGGGTTACGAGCTACCGTAATGTTATTGCCCTCAATCTGCGTGGCCGAGAACGGCAGCGAGTTGCGGGTACGCTCTACGCCGAGAGCCGTTACCACTACTTCGCCCAGCTGCTTCACGTCAGCGGCCAGGCCGATGTCGTAAGTGTTGCTGGAACCAATGGGCTGCTCAACGGTAGCATAGCCGATGGAGCTAACCACCAGCGTGGTGGCCGAGCTCGGTACGCTTAGCGTGAAGCCACCGTCAGCATTCGTGGAAGCGCCGACGGTTGTACCCTTAACCAGGACGGTAGCCCCGGGGAGGCCCTGGCCGTTGGCACGGTCAGTTACTCGCCCTGATAGGGAGCGGTCCTGAGCATAGACCTGCTGCAACAGGCCGGTCATTATAAGCATGACCATACATAAGAGTTTTTTCATTTGGCTGGTTGGTTGGTGAGTGAAAAGGTAAAAAAGCAAAAGTGTGGGGCAGCAATTATACAAGAAAATTAGCTTGCGCTGGCAGAAATGGCCTTTGTTGGCCTTTGGCCATTCTCGAAAAGCAGTACGGCAAATAAAAAAGGGGAGCCTGCTATAGAGCCGGATACCTCTGGCGAGCAACGCACAAGGCAAGATTTCCTGTCAGACGGAAGACCGATAAGCCTCTGGGTTGCCTCTGGCCGGACCTGAAGTTGCTCAAGCCCTTCTGAAGGCCCGACTGCTCATATTATGGAATGGAAAGGGAAAGGGAACGACCGCCGCGCCCAAAGCTAACACTTGTTTGGTAGAATGAATTTTTGGCAAGATATCACAAGTTTTGATGACCGGAGGGTTAGTAGAATGTTTTTTTTTCATCAAGGCTCTTCGTTTTTTTCAAAAAGCACCGATACTCACTTGTATTTAGAGTTACAGCTATTTCAACCTAGCAAGTAGATTTTGAGGCTTTTTGCCTGCTGCTCCCTCTACGCAGCTCAATAAGTTAGCTTAATTATCCCATTTTAATTCTCTTTTCATCTCCCGCCGTCCGGCCGCATGAAACTGCTGCATCAGGAAGGCGCAACTACCCCAAGAGCGGACGGCTGCTAGGAGTGAATATCCTGGCCTGAAGCAATTAGGAACAAAAGCTACTCCGCCACAAGCTGGTTGGAAATCCTTGAGATTTAACTAAAATGATGGTTGATAAGGATGTGCATTTTAGGATATAGCAGCATCTATCGATGGCTGCTGGGCCAGAATGCTTGTGGCCCAGCGAAAGATTTGCTCCTGTTAATCATACCTAAAATACACTGTAATAGTGAGAATTTTCCGCCGAGGCAGTACTTTCAACTTTTAAAATGCCTCCACCCTCTTTCTTTTTCCCCTTTTCTTAAATCACCCATTTTTCAACTCAATGAAGAGAACCTTACTATTGAGCCTGCTTTTGCTGCTGACCCTTGCCGGGCGGAGCTGGGCCCAAACACGGCCGGTTTCGGGCCGTGTAACCGACAAAAGCACCAACGAAGGCCTGCCAGGGGTTAGCGTAATCGTGAAGGGCACCACGTCCGGCACGGCCACGGATGCCGACGGGCGCTTCACCCTTAACGTGGCTACGGCCGGTGCCGTGCTCCAATTCAAGTATCTGGGCTACCTCACAGCTGAGCAACCGGTCGGCGGCTCCGGCACGGTGGACGTGGCTTTGGCCGTTGACAACAAGCAATTGGACGAAGTGACGGTGACGGCCCTGGGCATTTCGCGCGAAAAGCGCGCCCTTGGTTACGCGGTATCAGAAATCAAGTCGGAACAGGTAGTGCAGAAGTCCGAGCCGGACCTGCTGCGCACCATATCGGGCAAGGTACCTGGCGTGAACATCGTCAGTTCTAACGGGGTGCCGGGCTCTTCCTCGCGCATCACCATCCGGGGTAATACGTCATTTTTTGGCGAAAACCAGCCCCTGTTTGTGGTGGACGGCGTGCCCTATGATAACTCCCAGACGGAATCGGATAACCCCCTCACGCATGGCGCCTCCTATTCAAGCCGGACTGCAGACGTTGACCCCAATAACATCGCCTCCATTAACGTGCTGAAGGGCGCGGCCGCGGCCGCACTTTATGGCTCGCGTGCAGCGGGCGGCGTTATCGTTATCACTACCAAGACCGGCGGCGGCGGCCAGCGCGGACCCAAGGGCATTCAAGTGGGCTACACCACGGGGTATTCTATTGAGAAAGTAGCCGCGCTGCCGGATTATCAAAACAAGTATGGCGCCGGCGCCAACTTCGTTAACTCCAGCGCCAACGGTTCGTGGGGCCCGGAGTTTGGCAACAAAGCACAGGGCGCCCCCGAAACCATCCCCCACCCCCAGGCGGGCAACCCAAACTTCCCCGACATTCCGGCCGACGCCACGATTCCGTACCAAGCCTATCCGAACAACGTGAAGGATTTCTTCAACACGGGCCACCTGTACGAGAACTCCATTTCGCTCAACAGCACCAACGACAACTCCAGTTTCACAACCATCGTGTCGCGCGCCGACCAGAAAGGGACCATCCCCAATTCATCGTTTGTGCGCAACAACATTAGCGCTGGCGGCTCGGGCAAATTCAATAAGCTCACGGTTACAGGCAACGTGGCTTACACCAATACGGAGCAGCAAGGCCCGATTTTGGGTGCCAACAATTTGCTGGGCGGCAGCGCCTCGGCATTTGCCCGGACGCTGTTTCTGACCCGTAGCCTCGACCTGCAGGGCCTTCCTTATAAAGACCCGGTGACCAACGGGCCGGTGTTTGCCTGGCTTACCACGCAGGCCGATAACCCGCGCTGGTCGGTTGAGAACAGCATCTACCGTTCGCGCGTCGACCGCGTAGTAGGCAGCTTGGGGCTTTCGTACGCTATTAAAGACTGGTTGTCAGTCACGTACACGGGCGGTGTCAATACCTACACCGATACCCGCACCAGCGTGATTCGGCCCGGTTCCCTAGCCAACAATGGCGTAAGCCAAGTTATCGAAGACTACATCCAGAACACCGAATTTGAGCAAACCGCCCTGCTCAACTTTAACAAGAACATTACAGAGGACATCAGCCTGACCGCCAGCGTAGGGCAAAACCTCAACGCCCGTACGTTCGACGGCAAATCCTACCTGGGCAAGGACATTATCATTTTCGGCATCGATAACATCGAGAACACCCGCGAGAAGAGCACCTATGGTTACGCCTACTCCAAGCGCCGCCTGATGGGTCTGCTTGGCAACGCCACTGTCGGCTATAAAAACTTTGCGTTTGTGACCCTCACGGGCCGTAATGACTTCTCCTCGACGCTGAACAAGAACGGCAACATCAACGAAACCGGCCGTTCGTTCTTTTACTCAAGCGCCGCGGGTTCGCTGGTGCTGAATGAAGCTTTCAAGCTTGACTACCGCTGGCTGGACCTAGCCAAAGTGCGTGTGGCTTATGGGCGCGTGGGCCGCGACGCCCCCGCCTACCGTTCGGGTGCTACCACCTACAGCATCAACCCGGGCGGCGTATTCCCTTTCAAGGGAGTGGCCGGCCTAGCCATTGGAAACGTCATCAACAACCCCGCTCTCACCCCGGAATTTTCGACCGAGTTGGAGGTGGGCACGGAGTTGTCCTTCCTAAAAGGTCGGATTTCGTTTAACGGCACCTATTACGACAAGCGTTCGACCAACCAGATTGCGGCCCGCGACCTGCCTTCGGCTACGGGCTACGGCGCTTTCTACACGAACTTCGGCGAAGTGTCTAACAAGGGTTACGAAGTGGCGTTCACGGCTATTCCTGTCGACGTGGCCGGATTCCGCTGGAGCAGCACCTTCAACTTCACCCGCAACCGCAACATTGTAGAGAGCACCACGGCCAACGGCGACACGCTGGTGCTAGGCTCGGCCTTCAACCTGTTGGGTCTGCTCATTCCGGGCCAGCCTTATGGCGTGCTGTACGGCTCGTCGGCCAAGCGCGACGGCAACGGTGAACTTTACGTGGACCCCATCAACGGCCGTCTGATTCCGGGCGGCAACAAGGTAATTGCTAACCCGAACCCAGAATTCCTGATGGGTTTTATCAACCAATTCACGTACAAGGGCTTTACCCTTAATACGTTAATTGACTACCGGAAAGGTGGCCAGCTATACGCCACTACCATTCAGGAAGAACTGGGGCGCGGCGTGACCAAAGACACTGAGGACCGCAACCGCCTTGTCATTATCAATGGCATTCGCTACGACCGTGCCACTGGTGGCGCGGCGCGCGATGCCAATGGCACCCCGCTGCGCAACACCACCGCCATTTCCGTTAACGACCTGTACTTCTCCGCTGCGGGGGTAGGTGGCGGCGCAGCCACCAACGGCTACAACGAGCAGTCTATTTACGACGCCACCACGGTGCGCCTGCGCGAGGTGTCGCTGGGCTACGACCTGCCCAAGTCTTTGCTGAGCAAGACGCCGCTGGGCGTGGTCAACATCTCGGTGTCGGGCCGCAACCTGTACTGGTATTCGCCCAACCTGCCGAAACACACCAACTTCGACCCCGAAACCAGTTCCTATGGGTCCAGCAACTTCCAGGGCGTGGAGCTAACGAACGCCCCCACCACCAAGCGCTACGGCGTGAACCTGCGGGTTACTTTTTAATGTTTGAATTCAGCCGGTAGGCTACTTCGCTATATGAAAATTCAGAAAATTGGCGCCACCCTGGCGCTGGCCGGTGTGCTGGCCGCGGCTTCGGGCTGCAAAGACTTTTACGACGTTAACAAAAACCCGCTTTCGCCCACCACGACCACGCTCAACACCTTGCTGCCCGTGGCGCAAGTGAGCATGGCCAGTGACCTTGGCGATAACGTGGGGGGCCTGAGCCAGTACACCATGGCTCTGATGCAGCAGTTATACAACACGCGCGGCATCGGCAACTTTCAGCAAACCGGCGGCTCGTTCGGTTTTCCTTGGTCGGACTTGTACAGCAGCATGCTGGTGAACAACGAACTCATCATCACGCAAGGCACAAAAGAGCAGCAGTGGGGCTACGTGGGCATTGCCCAGCTGCAAAAGGCGTACGTGTTCAGCCAGATGGTGGACCTGTGGGGCGACGTGCCGTATTCGCAAGCTTTGAAAGGCGTGGACAACATCGCGCCCCGGTTCGATAAGGACGTAGAAATCTACAACGGTTCGGCCGACGGCTCGGTACAGAGCTTGTTTGCGTTGATTGACGAAGGCCTTGCCAACCTCAACAAATCGGCAAGCAACCCGGGGCTGACCAAGTCTGACCTGATTTACAACGGCTCGGCCACCAAATGGGCCCGTTTTGGGCGCACGCTGAAGCTGAAGCTTTACAACCAGATTCGTAAAACCAACTCCAATGCGACGGTCATCAGCCAAGTAACGCCGCTGTTGAGCGCCGACTTGATGGGCGAGGGCGACGACTTCGAACTGGCGTATCGCAACACTACCAACCCAGACAACCGCAACCCCGGGTACGTCACGGACTTCAGCACCAACCCTGAGAACCGCATCGGGCGCTACTTCTACGAAGACATGCTGGCCAAGAATGACCCCCGCATGCCCTATTACTTCTTCAATCAAGTAGCATTAACCGGCCCGCCCGTAACGCAGCAGGACTACATCAACGGGCCCTTCGTGACGGTACGACCTGGCTCTACCGGTCAGTACACCAGTTCGGCCAGCACGGCTTCGTTCCAGACGGTGCAGGGCCTCTACCCCATTGGTGGAAAGTACGACGATGGCAAAGGCGGCAAAACCGGCACGACGGCAGCCCAGGGCAAAGCCGAAGCGCCCCAGCGCATGCTCACCTATTACGCCCGCAAATTCACGGAAGCGGAGTTGCAACTGACGGTGTTTAATGACGTGGCCGCCGCACGCGCCACGCTAGTTGAAGCCCTCAATGCCTCGTTCCGCAAAGTGAATACCATTGCCTCTAACGACGGCAGCCCTCAACTCACTGCCGCTCAAATCGCGGGCTATATTAACCGAGTGGCTCCGAACAACCAGCCGATTACCAATTCTGGTCCGCTCGACCGCTTCGATAGAACCCACGACGACCCGACGACGGCCGTCCCCAACCCGCCTTACCGTCCCACGACTTTGGAGGAGAAGCTGGAAGTCATCATGTACGAGAAGTATGTGGCCAGCTTCGGTTACGGCGTCGATGTGTACACGGACTTCCGCCGCACCAAGCACCCCCGCATCCGGGTATCGCAGCAAGTGGCCGACGCCAGCCGCGGCCTGTTACCCGACGACGGCGGCACGCAGGCCAACGGCGTGTTCCCGCACCGCCTGTACTACCCGACCTCGGACCTGATTTTGAATCCGAATTCGCCCAAAACGCAGAAGGACGTTAATTCCACCATCTTCTGGGAGCGCTAGGCCCCGGCACCCTCATCGATTTCATCTGCTTAGTTATATGAAAAAATACTTCACTCAGGTGCTGCTGCTGGTTATGGCGGTGGCCACCTTTCCGGCCTGCCGCGAGGCCAGCCGAATACCCGAGCCTGCCACCGAAAGCATTCCGCTGATTATTCCAGAAATCAACCCGCAGAAGTCGTATTTCGACTACCCATCGGCTCGCAATTCAATCACCACTCAGACTACGACTGGTACCCCACGCCCGGTATTCGAGTTTGTGGTGAATCCTTCTCAAGGCTACTCAGAGTTGCAAACAGTGGAAGTGTACAAAAGCTTTCGCCGCAACAACATCCTAGGTCCCCGGGTCAAAGTGACCGACCTCACCTCTTTCCCGGCCACGGTCACCATCAATAGCCAAGATGCTATTAAGGACCTGTATCCAAACTCGCCTACTACGGCCAACCCCGCTCCCACCCCCGTTTTGGCAACGTCGCCGGGTGCCCGTAACAACATGTTGAACGGCGAGGCCGTGGTCTTCACCTTCGAGTATATCATGAAAGATGGCCGGCGAATCACGCTCACCCCGCTTTCCACTACTGCGGGCACGGTGGGTGCACCCATAGGCACGTTCATCAACGCTCCTTACGCGGCCGTGGCGGAGTTCCGCATCTAAAGAAACTGGCTACTCCGTGTGTGTAAAAAAGCCCGGTACTGCATCTGCTCAGTACCGGGCTTTTTTTAATGTCAATTTAATACAAAGCTGAACGATAGGGCAGGCGCTACTCAGAATGGCAGCTATTCCTAAAAAATTTACGGAAATCACAAGTTTTCATGAAGGATTGATGTTTTTTTTGCTCTTGCATGCCTGAATTGTCTTATTTTTGACAGTGTAAACTCACCATTACCATTTACATTTTTTAACCTTTTGTCCATGAAAAAAACCTTACTCATGAGCCTCGTGCTCATGTTTACTCTCTTACAGGGGGTGTTAGCGCAAACGCGCTCCATCTCTGGGCGAGTAACTGACCAGAAATCCGGCGAAGGATTGCCGGGTGTGACGGTGCTACTGAAGGGCACCACCACCGGTATTTCCACCAACGCCAACGGCGATTTCACCCTGACTGTGCCCCAGGCAGGCGGCACACTGGTGTTTTCTTCGGTGGGCATGGCGACACAAGAGCGTGTCATCGGTTCCGAATCACAGTTCAACGTAGTAATGGCGCAGGACACGCGCGAGCTGAGCGAAGTAGTGGTAACGGCCCTCGGTATCGAGCGCGACACCCGTTCGCTGGGCTACGCTACGCAACAAATCAAAGCCGAACAGATTTCGCAGAAATCGGAGCCGAACGTGCTGAGTGCCTTGCAGGGCAAAGTAGCTGGCGTGAACATTGTGACGTCGAGCGGCTTGCCCGGTGCTTCGTCGAACATCAACATTCGCGGCATCACGTCGCTGGGCGGTAGCAACCAGCCACTGTTCGTGGTAGACGGTATTCCGATTAGCAACGACCTCGACCGCACCTCGAACACCCTGTTCGGCGCCCAGCAGTCGAACCGTGCTTTGGACATCGACCCCGAGAATGTGGAAAGCATTAACATCCTGAAAGGCCCGGCAGCCGCGGCACTGTACGGCTCGCGCGCTTCCTCGGGTGCTATCATCATCACCACCAAAGCCGGCCGCAACGTCAACAAGAAGCTGGAAGTGACCGTGACCTCGGGCCTTTCGTTCCAAAAGGTATACGGTCTGATGGACCTACAGAACGACTACGGCCAGGGCACCGCCGGCATCAACACCAACGTAAACGGCGACCCGAACACGGGCACCACCGCTTCGTGGGGTCCCCGCTTTGGCACCACGCCCACGCTTTACAACGGCCTGCTGTACCGCGACCCGGCCAATGCCAACAACCTGCTGACGCAGGACTACCGCGCTTATCCCAACAACACCAAAGATTTTTACAAAACCGGCCGCATCCTGCAGAACGGTGTAAACATCACCGGTGGCAATGCTGACCAGAACGTGTCGTTGAACGTCAACAACACCAACCAGCGAGGCATCACCGACTACTCCACCCTGAACCGCACGAGCGTGCAGCTGGGCGGCAACACCAAGCTGGTGAACAAGCTCCGCGCTGGTGGCTCGGTGAACTTCATTCAAACCACCCAGCGTGGTCCGCAGCAAGGCAACAGCGGTTCGCCGTTTGGCCGCTTGAACGTGGTTCCCCGCAGCTATGACCTGCAAGGCCTGCCGTATATCAACGCCGCCGGCCGCCCCTTATTCATCGGGGGCAGCGAAAACCCCTACTGGAGCTTGGAGCGCAATGGCACCACGTCTAACCTGACGCGTTTCATCAACGTGGCAAACCTGAGCTACGAATTTACGCCTTGGTTGACCGTTGCTTACCGCGCCGGCTTCGACACTTACACCGACCGTCGCAAGCAGATTTACGACATCGGCTCGATTCGTGCCGCCAACGGCCAAGTTATCGACCAGACTCTGTACCGCAGCGAGCTGAACGGCGACCTACTCATTACGCTGAAGAAAGACAACATTCTGACCGAAGGCCTGAATGCCAGCTTGCTGCTAGGTCAGAACATCAACCAACGCCGCACGCAGGAAGTGTTTGCACAAGGCGATAACCTGACGCTGCCCAACCTTTACAATCTCTCGAACGCTACCACCTTCTCCAACGGTACTGGCGAAGCAACTTCGGTGCGTCGTCTGTTGGGCTACTACGGTCAGTTGGACCTTTCGTATAACAACTACCTGTTTGTGACGCTGACTGGCCGCGCTGACCAGTCGTCGACGCTGCCGAAGAAGAACAATACCTTCTTCTACCCCTCGGCTACCCTGGGTTTTGTGTTCACGGACGCCTTCAAGATTTCCAACGACATTTTCTCGTACGGCAAAATCCGGGGTAACGTGGCTCGCGTGGGCCGCGACGCCAACCCCTACCTGCTGAATACTACTTACTTGGTAGGTGGCCAAGGCAACAACGTGGCTTCGTTCACTTTCCCCTTCAGCGCCATTCCCAATGGCGGCACTGGTTCCATCACTTACCCTGGTTTTGGCATCAACACCCGCCTGGGCGGCGGCGAAGTACTGACGCCGGAGTTCACGCAGTCGTACGAAGCAGGTGCCAACCTGGGCTTCTTCCGCAACCGTCTGACGTTTGACCTGACCTATTTCAAAACCATCAGCAAAGACCAGATTCTGAACGTGACCACGGCACCTTCGACGGGCTTCCTGTCGCGCACCACCAACGTGGGCCGCGTAGACAACGAAGGCTTTGAGGGCTTGATGAACCTGACGGCTATCAAAACCAGCAACTTCCGCTGGGATATTTCGGCCAACTTCACCCGCATTCGCAACAAGGTGAGAGAAATTTCGGAAGGCGTAACGCAAGCTGCTATTGGCGGCAACGCCTTCACGGGCACCATCCCTTCTTACGCAATTGACCAGCCCTACGGCGTCATCTACGGTCCCAAAAAGCCGCGCGTAACGGACAAAAACAGCCCCTTCTACAACCAATACATCATTAACCCCGCCAACGGAACATTCGCGCCTGAAATTCAAAACTCCATCATCGCTGACCCGAACCCGGAGTGGCAGGGTGGCATCAGCAACACGCTGAGCTATAAAGGCATTACGGCCTCCTTCTTGGTTGACGCCGTGTACGGCGCCGATGTACTATCGTTCACCGCTGGCCAGTACAAAGGCCTGGGCGCGCTGAAAATTCAGGGTGAGAACCGTGAGGCTCCCCGTGTGATTCCGGGTGTTATCCAAACCGGCACCACGGCTGACGGCACGCCCACCTACCGTCCCAACGACATTCAGATTGATGCCCAGACTTATTGGAGTGCCTTTGGCCTACAAAGCGACCTGAACGTGTTCGATGCTACCGTTTACCGTCTGCGCGAAATCACACTGGGTTACAGCTTGCCCAAGACCCTGCTCGACCGCACGCCTTTTGGCCAGGCAACTATTTCGTTCTCGGGTCGCAACCTGTTCTACTACGCTCCCAACGCTCCCTTCGACCCGGAGGTGAACACCCAAGGTGCTGGTAACATCCGCGGCCTGGAACTGCAAGGTTCGCCCAACGCGCGGAACTATGGCGTTAACGTACGCTTTACTTTGTAATCAGGCTTTTAAAGCTAATTCGACATCAAAAATGAGACATCAAAAATTCCTTGGTTTTGCGCTGGCAGGGGTTATTGCGCTCGGCAGCGTAGGCTGCAGCGTAGATAGCTTTCTCGACGTCAACGCCAACCCCAACAACCCGGAGATTGTGCCGCCAACAGTGCTCCTAACCAACGTACTGATTACGACGGGCTTCTCGAACGGCAACGAAATCAACCGCATTACTTCGCTGCTGGTGCAGCACATGGCCGGCACCGGTACCCAGTCGATTCCGCAGGACCGTTACGAAATCCGGGGTGGTCTAGACAACCAGTGGCAGTTTGAGATTTACGCCGGTTCGCTGGAAAACTCCAAGCAGCTCATTGACGCCGCCGCCCGCACGAATAGCCCGAGCTACGCTGGCATTGCCAAGCTGCTGAAGGCGTACAACTTCGCCATGACCACCGACCTGTGGGGTGACATTCCGTATTCGGAAGCGTTGCAGGGCCTGAACAAGCTACAGCCCCGCTTCGACAAGCAGGAGGATATCTACAAGGGCAACTCTGCGCTGGGCATTCAGAGCCTCGATGCCTTGGTGAAAGAAGGTCTTGATGACCTTAGCAAACCCAGCGCGCTGAACCCCACCAACGCTGACGACCCGGTGTATGCTGGCGACCTCGCCAAGTGGCGTCGCATGGGCAACACCCTGCGCCTGAAACTGGCCAACACCATCAGCCGCAAAGAGCCGGCTCTGGCCAAGGCCATCATCGACGAAGTCATTACCGGGAACAACTACATCGCCAGCAACGCCGACGATTTCCAAGTTCCGTTTGGTGGTGCTGTGGGCAACCGCAACCCACTTGCGGACTATAACGGCCTGAACGTGTACAACCCGAATACGGCTACGGTAACGGCTTCCTTGACGCTCGCCGGCCAGCGCCCGACCGACCTCCTGCTCAGCCAGCGTTTGCTGGACACCATGCGCGTGAACAACGACCCGCGTCTGCCCATCTACTTTAACCCCACGGCCAACAACGCGAGTGCTACGGTAACCACGCTGCCCGGCGCAACGGCGGGCACGTTCCTGTACTTTACCGGCATTCAAAACGGCAGCAACATCAACGTAGGCCAGCTCAACCGCTCGAAGTACAACACCTACTTCACCGGCTCGGCGGGCGAAGCGCCCATCCGCCTGATTACGAATTTCCAGCGCTTGTTTATCATGGCCGAATCGGCTCTGATTCTGGGCACATCGACTGGTGGTGCTGGCAACACAGTACAGTCGCTGTATCGCGATGCTATCCGCGCCTCGATGACCAAGGCGGGCCTGACCAGTGCCCAGGTAGATGCGTACTTCACGGCCAACCCTAACGTGGCCAACCTACGCGGCAGCCAGCAGCAGCAATTGAACCAGATTATTACCCAGAAGTGGATTGCTTGGGTGGGCAACAGTTACGAAGCCTATAATGACTACCGTCGGACCGGTTACCCCCGTTTGGCTCTGGCACAGAACGCATCGGGCGACAACCCCAACGTGCTGCCCCGTCGCTTTGTGTACCCGACCTCGGAAAGCGCTGGCAACGCCAACAACACGCCTAACCCGGTACCCGGCACCACCGCCAACGTGTGGTGGGACGTTCGCCCGCTCTAGTAGTCAGGCCTTACTTTTAACTCAGCATTTTACATGAAGACCCACATCATCAAGATTTGCACGTTGGCGCTACTTTCGGCTAGCACCTTCTCCTGCAAAAAAGACTACGGCAACAACCTCGGGCCCTTGCAGGACAGCGTGACGGACAACCCAGTTACGGTTACCAATGCCAACGCCTTCGAGCGCTTCCCGGTCGTCTACACATCGGTAGCCGCGGGTGGCACGTTTACCATCAATTTCGCAATACCTGCGGACAAGGGTAAAATCAAGCAGATTACGAAGGTGGCCACCAGCAGCACGGTGCAGTCGTTGAGCTACACCAACCTTAACTCGACGGCGGCTTCGACCTCTTACCGCACGGCCCCGATTCCGGGCAATGGCACTAACACTATATCGTTCACCTCGAACCTCAACGAGTACTTAGCTTACCGCATTCGCGTAGGCACTACGGCCGGCCCCATTGGTCCGAACGCCGGTACGCCGCCGGCTCCCACCATTCCCGTGCCCAGCACGACGGCGACCCCTACGGACATCGCCTTCTATTTCAACATCATGTTGGAAGATGGTAGCACTATCGTTCCGCTGCCCGTGCGAGTGCGCGTACAGCCCTAGTCGCTCGGCGATTGCCTTAATTGAAAAGCCCCCTGTCGCATGACAGGGGGCTTTTTTTATGTTACTAGTCGACTGTGCAGTTCTAGCGGCGCGGCTTAGAGAATGTATTGGCTTAGGTCCCGGTTCTTTACCATATCGCTCAGCCGCTCATCGACGAGTGCGGCCGTGATTTGCACGTGGGCGTGGGCACCAATCTTGTCGGGCACGTCGTAGAGAATGTCATTGAGCAAGCGGCTCATCACCGTGTGCAGGCGCCGGGCACCAATATTTTCAACCTCGGCGTTTACTTCCGAAGCAATTTCGGCCAAGCGTTCGAGGGCGGCATCGTCGAAAGTCAGCTCCACATCCTCAGCCTGAAGCAGGGCTTCGTACTGCTTGGTGAGGGCGTTTTTGGGGTCTTTCAGGATGCGGAAGAAGTCGTCCTTGGTGAGGCTTTGCAACTCGACGCGGATGGGGAAGCGGCCTTGTAATTCCGGAATGAGGTCGCTGGGTTTGGAGACGTGGAAGGCCCCGGCCGCAATGAACAGGATGTGGTCGGTGTTGACGATGCCGTACTTGGTGCTCACGGCCGAGCCTTCCACGATGGGCAGCAAGTCGCGCTGCACGCCTTGGCGGCTTACGTCGGGGCCGCCTTTGCCGCTGCCGCCGCTGGTGGCCACCTTATCAATTTCGTCGATGAAGATGATGCCGGCGTTTTCGGCCTGCCGAATGGCTTCGTCCTTCACTTCGTCCATGTCGATGAGCTTAGCGGCCTCTTCGTCGAGGAGCAGCTTGCGGGCTTCGGCCACGGTCACTTTGCGCTTGCGGGTTTTCTTGGGCAGCATGTTGCCGAGCATGTCCTGCAAGCCGGAAAGCGTGCCTTCGTCCATGCCAGGAGGCGCGCCCATGATGCCCACACTCGGGCCCGACTGCGCCACCTGAATCTCAATCTTGCGGTCTTCCAGTTCGCCGTTCTTGATTTTCTGACGGAACCGCTCGCGGGTGCGCTCGTTCAGCTCGGCGTCGGAGGTGGGCACGCCCTCTGCTCCCCCGCTGCCGAAGCCCAGGCCGGATTTGACGCCCGCGGGCTGGTTGATGGCCGGGATGAGGGCGTCGAGGATGATTTCTTCCACGGCATCGGCGGCCTGGGCTTTCACGGCTTCCTGGCGGCGGGCCTTCACGCGGTTCACGCTTTGCTCGGCCAGGTCGCGCACCATGCTTTCCACGTCGCGGCCCACGTAGCCCACTTCGGTGAACTTGCTGGCTTCGACTTTCACAAAAGGCGCATCGGCGAGGTGGGCCAAGCGGCGGGCAATTTCGGTTTTGCCCACGCCGGTGGCCCCAATCATGAGGATGTTGTTGGGTACGATTTCGGCCTGCATGGCGGCCGGGGCGTGCAGGCGGCGCCAGCGGTTGCGCAGGGCAATGGCCACGTGGCGCTTGGCGTCGTGCTGGCCGATGATGTATTTGTCGAGCTCGGCCACGATTTGGGCCGGGGTCAGAAAGGTGTCGTTGAGCATATTGGGAAGAGGAAAAGACCACAACGCCTGTCATCCTGAGCGTCGCGAAGGACCTTCTTACGGTTGAACTACTCGTAGCAACTACAATTGTTCAGCAGTGAAAAGGTCCTTCGCTGTGCGCAGGATAACAGGCGTTGTGGGATTGGCAAGGGCGGTTTACTCTTTCTTCTTAAACAAAGAATCGAGGTTACGAGACAGGGTAAAATATTCGCTGGAGCCCGCCGCCTGCAGCGTAGCGTGGGTGTAGTCAATCTGGAAGCTGCTAATCTTGAGCATGGCGCCAAAGCTGAGACCGGCGCTGCCGCTGGTATTGTCGAGGCGCAGCTCGCGGCGCTGGAGGTGGTTGTAGCCCACCCGGAACTGCAGGTTTTTGCTGAGCACCAGCGCCGCGGCCACCGTGAAGTGCCGGGCCAGGTTGTCGCCGAAGCTTTTGGTGGGCTTCTTTTCTTGGCCGCTGGCGTCGAGGGTGCCGCGGGCGTTGGGGTCGAGGTACTGAATGTCCCACTGCTGCAGGTGGTGGGCCGTGAGCGAGATGCGCACGGGCATGTGCTCGGGCTTCACGGAAGCGCCAATCTGGACGTCGAGCGGCAAGGGGCCACGCTCGGTGCCGGGGTAAGGGGAGAACTGGTAGCCTGCATTTTTGACGACTAGGCCAGCCGTAAAATCAGAAGTGGGATGCTTGTAGACCACGCCGGCATCGGCTACACCGGCCAGCGACCGAGTGCCCGCGATACTCGACACGGCCAATTTGGTGGTGGCCCCGAACGTGAATTTGCCCTTGGTGTAGGAATCCGACACGCCCACCGTGTATTCATTCACGCCCACCGTGCCGAGGCTGTTGCCAGCCAGGTCATAGCTTTCGAAGTTGCCGTAGTTGAGGTAGGTGACGCCGACGCCGAAGCGGCCATATTTCTCGGTATTGAACACGTAGGCGGCCGTGCTCTGCTTGATGTCGGCCACGTAGGCCACGTAGCTCAGCGCCAGCCGGCCGTCCATATCAGGGTTCAACAGGGCCGGGTTGGCGAAAAGCATGGTTGGGTCGTCGTTGCGGGCCGAGGGACTCATGCCACCCAGAGCCGCCTGTTGCGCGCCCACGGGCAAGTCCAGAAACGGAAAAACGGTGCGTCCACCCAACTGTTGAGCAGCCGCCGGCCGCAGCCCAACCAGCCCCAAAGCGAACCCAAACCCGATAACCCCGCGCGCGAAAAAGTGCTTCATTAGTCTAAGATAAAGCAGGAACAGGGACCTGCTGCGGCCATAACGCTGCTGGCTGGGCAGAAAGTACCTCGCCAGCCATTTTTACTGGCGCCGAACATATCCGGCTTCGTGTTGGAAGCCAATGCCCTGTTCGGCGCCAGTGAAGGGGGCTGCCGGACTACTGCACTTCCACGCTCGGGCCCACGACGGGCACGGGCTCGTCGCGCACGGGCAACTGCTGCGGGTGCGGCACCAACTCGTCGAGCAGGGCCACGCGCAACACGTCGTCCACGCGGTCGGCGTAGTGAATGGTGAGGCCTTTGAGGTAGTCTTCCTGGATTTCCTCAATGTCCTTGCGGTTTTTGGGGCACAGAATGATGTCCTTCATGCCCGCCCGACGGGCCGCCAGCAGCTTTTCCTTGATGCCGCCCACGGGCAGCACCTTGCCGCGCAGGGTGATTTCGCCGGTCATGGCCAGCTTGGCGCGCACCCGGCGCTGGGTGTAGGCCGAGGCAATGCTGGTGAAAATGGCAATGCCCGCGCTGGGCCCGTCCTTGGGCACGGCGCCTTCGGGGAAGTGAATGTGGAGGTCGTACTGCTCAAACAAGCGGTAGTCGATGCCGATTTCGTCAGCCCGCGAGCGCAGGTAGCTGAGCGCCGTAATGGCCGATTCCTTCATCACGTCCCCTAGCTGGCCCGAGAGCGTGAGCTTGCCGCGGCCCCGGCTCAGCAGGCTTTCCACAAAGAGAATGTCGCCGCCCACGCTGGTCCAAGCCAGGCCCGTCACCACGCCGGCGGTGTCGTTGTCCTGGTACTGGTCACGGTCGAAGATGGCGGCGCCGAGGATTTTGCGGATTTCGGCCGGCTCCATCACGGCGGGCAGCGGTTCCTTGCCGGCCTTGCGGCGGGCCAGGTTGCGCGTCACGGCGGCCAGCTTGCGCTCCAAGCCGCGCACACCGCTTTCGCGGGTGTAGTCGTCGGCCACGCGGTGCAGCGAAGCGTCGGTGATTTTCACTTCGTTCTCACCCAGGCCGTGCTCTTTCAGCTGCTTAGGCCAGAGGTGCTTGCGGGCAATCTGCACCTTTTCCTCCTGGGTGTAGCCCGTGAGGTCGATGATTTCCATGCGGTCGCGCAGGGCCGGCTGAATGGTATCGAGCGAGTTGGCCGTGGCAATGAACAGGACCTTGCTCAGGTCGTATTCCACCTCTAGGTAGTTGTCGGTGAAGGTGGCGTTTTGCTCCGGGTCCAGCACTTCGAGAAGGGCCGAGCTGGGGTCGCCGCGGAAGTCGCTGCTCACCTTGTCAATCTCATCGAGAATGATGACCGGGTTCGAGGCCCCGGCCTTCTTAATCTGCGAGATGATGCGGCCGGGCATGGCGCCCACGTAGGTTTTGCGGTGTCCCCGAATTTCGGCTTCGTCGCGCACGCCGCCCAGGCTCATGCGCACGTACTTGCGGCCCAAAGCCGTGGCAATGCTGCGGCCCAGGGAGGTTTTGCCCACGCCGGGAGGCCCGTAGAGGCACAAAATCGGCGCCTTCAAATCCTGCTTCAGCTTGAGCACGGCCAGGTACTCCAGAATGCGCTCCTTCACTTTTTCGAGGCCGAAGTGGTCGGCGTCGAGGATTTTCTTGGTTTGCTTGAGGTTGAACTTGTCCTTGGTGTACTCGCCCCAGGGCAAATCGAGCAGAAACTCCACGTAGTTCACGCTCACCGAGTAGTCGGGCGCCATGGGGTTGGTGCGGGCCAGCTTTTCCATTTCCTTCCTGAAATGGAGCGCCACGTTCTCGGGCCATTTCTTGGTTTCGGCGCGGGCGCGCAGGCGCTGCACGTCCTCGTCGGGGCCGTCCTGGCCCAACTCGTCCTGCAGGGTTTTGAGCTGCTGGCGCAGGAAGTATTCGCGCTGCTGGGCGTCGATGCCGGTGTGCGTTTTGGAGCGGATGTCCTGCTTGATTTCGAGCAGTTCGGCCTGGCTGAGCAGGGCTTCGAGCAACTGACGGGCCTGGGCTTCGGGGTCGGCCAGCTCCAGGAGTTTTTGCTTGGCGGGCAGGTCGAGCTGCACATTGGACGACAAGAAGTGCGTCAGGAACGCCGGCGACTGAATGCCATCGAGCATGGCGCGGGCTTCCATCGGAATCTCGGGCGTGAGCTCCAGCACCTTGGTGGCGGCCTCGCGCAGGGCCTGCATCAGGCCAAACTCGGCCGGGATGTCGGGGTTGAGGGCCACCTCGGCGAAATAACTCACGCGCGCCACCAGCGGCGTAAAGCTGAGCTGCTCCTCAATGGTGAAGCGCACCTGCCCCTGCAGAATGATGGTAATCTGGCCGTCGGGCTGCTCCAGCAGTTTCAGGATGCGGGCCAAGGTGCCCACGGGGTGGAGTTCCTCGGTGGTGGGCTCGTCGGCGTCGGGGTTGAGCTGGGCCACCACGCCCACGAGCTTGTCGGCGGCGTAGGCTTTGCGCACCAGCTTCACGCTCTTTTTGCGCGTCACGGTCACGGGCAGCACCACGCCCGGAAACAGCACGGTGTTGCGCACGGGCAGCAGGGAAAGCGTGGGGGGCGCGTCGTCGCCGCGCAGGAGGTGGTCGGGGTCGGCGGCCATGATGGCGATGGCTTCGGGTTGGGAATTGGGGTCGCCGAGGGCCCGCAGGGGGACCGCAGCAGAGGGTTGAACAGATGCCAGGCGCATGGACGAGTAGTAAGCCAGAAACAACGGCGACGGGTGCCACATTGGCAGCCCGTGGCGGGGTGAAGCGGGAAGTACAAGGTACGGCTTCCCGGCGCTTTAGGACGTCAAGGGCCGTGCCAGGGGCCGCAGTGCGCCAAAGCGGCGCACGCGGCGGGGAGTAACCGCTCACCTGCGGCACATAAATCGCTAAATTGGTGGCAACTTGCGCCAATAATTATCTTCATTACTCTGCCAATGCCGTTTTTATTGCGTCGAGGGGCATTTCGACTCCTGATGTTGCTGGGCCTGCTGGGCGCGTTTCAGGCCCACGCCCAGCGCCGGCCGGCCAAGCGCATTCCGGCAGCGGCTTCGCCCTCGGCCGATACCACCAGCGGCGGTGCCTCGGCCGCCCCCAAAAAAGCCCCGGCCAAAGCCGCGCCGGCCATTGCGCCCGGCACCTACCGCGTGCGCGGCCTCAGCAGCCGCGTGAGCCGCAAGCTGCACCTGCGCCCCGACGGCACGCCCGACTTCGTGTACGTGAACCGCTACCCGTTTTACGAGGATAAAAAAGCCCTGCGCGCCATTGCCAAGGCCGAAAAGCGCCGCCAGTACCACCAGGCCCGCCTGCTGCTCGAAGACTACGTGGCCCGCTTCGGCCCCACCAATTTTGCCAAGAACACCGACATGCTCTGGCGCCTGGGCCAGCTGCTGGAGCGCGACAGCCAGACGGTGAAGGCCAAGGCCTACTACCGTCTCGCCCTCAAGCACCACCGCACCGACATCTCGAAGGTACAGCTCTACTACGACTCGCTGGAACAGAAAAACCAGGACCTGTACGTGCCCCTCAAAACGTACTACGACCTGGTGGAGTACCGCAAAAACCTCAACACTTTCCACCCGCCCAAGGGCGTGTACACGAGCATGGGCGACGCCATCAACAGCAAGGCGCCCGACTACGGGCCGGCGCTGGGCGGCAACGACTCCCTGTTTCTGTTCAGCAGCAAGCGCAAGCGCCGCGGCATCACGGGCGTGGTGGATGAGGACCTCTACACCTCGCGGCGCGAAGGCGTGAGCTGGACCGACGCCGAGCCCCTGCCCAAGCCCATCAACTCGCCCAACAACGAAGGCTCGGCCTGCCTGAGCAAAGACGGCAAGACCATCTACTTCGCCCGCTGCGAGTGCGCCACCTGCCGCGGCAACTGCGACCTCTACACCGCCACCATGGGCAAAGACGGCAAATGGGGCACGCCCAAAAGCCTCGGCCCGCTGGTGAACTCGCCCGCCTGGGACTCGCAGCCCACGCTCTCGCAGGGCGAAGACACGCTGTATTTCGCTTCCGACCGGCTGGGCGGCTTCGGGCTGTCGGACATCTATTTCACCCGCAAGCTGAAAAACGGGCAGTGGAGCCCGGCCGAAAACATGGGCCCGGTGGTGAACACCCGCGAGAGCGAGGTGAGCCCATTCTACCACCCGCTCTACCACGTGCTGTACTTCAGCTCGCGCGGCCAGCTGCTGAACTTCGGCGATTTCGACATCTACAAAACCTACCGCGTGCAGGGCCGCTGGCAGGAGCCGCGCAACATTGGCCCGCTCGTGAACGGCAAGGGGTCGGAGTACTACTTCACCATCGACCGCGAAAGCAAAAACCTCTACTACGCCCGCTCCGAGGTCACGGAAATCAACAACCTGGACCTCTACTCCTTCCCACTGCCCATGGAGGCCCAGCCGTTGGCCACCACGCGGGTGGAGGGCACGCTCATCGACTCGGTGAGCAGCAAGCCGCTGAAGGGCATCGTGAGCATCATCGACACCGACAACGGCATCGAGGTGGCCAGCAAGTTCATCCGGCCCGACGGCACGTTTGACTTTGAGCTGATTGAAGGCTCGCACTACGCCATGCTCATTCAGAGCCCGGACTTTTTCTCGGTCGAGAAGCAGTTTGCGCTGAAGGGCGACACGGTGATGACGCTGCTCACCAACAGTATCGACTACCGGCTGCCGCTCATTTTCAAGAACATCGAGTTTGAGCAGGGCAAGGCGTCCATTCTGCCGGCCATGCAGCCCACCCTCGACCGCATTGCGCTGTTCCTCGTCGACCACCCTACGTTCCGCCTCAGCATTGCCGGGCACACCGACAGCAGCGGCGACCCCGAAGTGAACGAAAAGCTTTCGCAGGACCGCGCCGAGGAAATTCGCAAGTACATCGAGCGCAAGGGCAAACTCAAGCCCAACCGCATCGAAAGCTTCGGCTACGGCTCCAGCAAGCCCTTGAAAGACGAGCTGACTGAGGCCGACGCCAAAGTGAACCGCCGCGTCGAATTCAAGCTCATCAAGCCCGACGGCGACAAGCCCGCCGACGGCGGCGGGGATTGGAAGTAGGCACTCCCCTACGCCACCGCCAGCACGCGCACCGCTTTGCCGTTGAACATGGCCTGCTCGCCAACCCGCAGCCCCTTCAAGGCCACAGCCACGGGCGCCGCCGGCGACACCGCAAACACTTCGGTGCCCTCCAACCTGCCCGCGCTGATGCTGATGTAGAACTGCCCCAGGCTGGTAGTGACCAGGGCGCCGGGCCGCACCGTGTCGCAGGGCAGTTCGGGGTTGATGCGGGCCAGCTCGGCTTGCAGCTGCTGGGCCTGCTGCATCTGGGCGGCGTTGCGGTCGCGCTCGGCGTTGGCCATTTCGCGACCGGTTTCATACTTGTCGCCGGCGCTGCTCTTGGTTTCGGAACTGGAAGATTCCTGCGCGGCCTGCATGGCGGTGCGGGCGGCGTCGATGCGCTGCTCGATGAAGGCGTGGCAGAGGGCGTGGAGAGCGGGTTTGGATGTCATCTTGTTTCAGCTTTCCAAATAAGTTGCGGCGTGGTTTCAACCTGCCAATTGGCCAGTAGCGCACCCAGTCGGTTTATGGAAGCCGCTTCTGAGGCAATCGAAAATTCGAAACGATGGTGGGCCGCCCGTTCGCCATCTTCGGCAATTATGCGCAAGGCCGTGTGCCCCATAGGAGAAGCGCAATAAGCCTCCATCCGCAGGTAGCCAAACGCGGACGGATGTTCGGCTTGCCCCCATTCGAAGCAAACCGTTTCCGCCGCATCTTTTGGGAAGGCCATGAGCTTCTTTCCAAACTCAGCAAGCGAAGCGGCATCACCGTAGAGATAGGTATGAGTCCTTACATCGGGCCTGATTACTTCGATATCAAACGTGCAGTCTCCATCAAAGTCGACGTTGACGGTGAAGATGATTTTACTTCTTTTCATGCATATAGGGTTCGATTACGTTTCTAATGGCTTGCGGCTTACTAATATTCCGCACGGATATTAGCCCACGCTGGTCAGCCCCTCCGCCACTAACCTATCGTTCCCCAACCTTGGCACCTTGTTCTGCCCGCCCAGGCGGCCCATGCTTTTCATGTAGCGCTGAAAGGCGCCGGCTGGTAGCGGCGTGAGGAGTAGCGGCACGAGGATGTTGCCCTTGCGCAAGTCGTCGTAATAGCTGTTGCGGCGGCGCAGGGCGGTGTCGAGGGCGGCGGCAAAAGCCCCCGCATCTAGCGGCGGCCGGGCAAACTCCACCAGCCACTCGTGGCGCGAGGGCGTGGCGGGGTCGTCGCTCACCAGCGGCGCCACGGTGAATTCGATGACTTCCACCTCGGGAAATTGCGCCATCGTTTCGCGTAGGGCCTGCTCCACCTCCTCTCCTATCACGTGCTCGCCGAAGGCCGAGAGGAAGTGCTTGATGCGGCCCGTGACCACCACGCGGTGTGGCCGCAAGCTCACGAAGCGCACCGTGTCGCCGATGCTGTAGCCCCACAGGCCGGCATTGGATGTGAGAATGACGGCGTACTGCTTGTTCAGCTCCACCTCGGCGATGGTGAGGCGGGGCGCGTCGGGCTCGAAAAACCGCTCGGCCGGCACGAATTCGAAGAAGATGCCGCTATTGAGCAGCAGCAGAAGGCCCGGGTTGCCGGGCTCGTCCTGAAAGGCCAGGAAGCCTTCAGAGGCCGGAAATAGCTCGATGCTGTCCACGGGCCGGCCGATGCTTTCGAAAAGCTTGGCGCGGTAGGGCTCAAAGTTGACGCCGCCGTACACGAACAGGTTGAAATCGGGAAACAGGTCCTTGATTGGCCGGCCGGTGCGGGCCGTGAGGCGGTCGAAATACATTTGCACCCAGGGCGGAATACCCGAAATCAGGGTCATTTTCTCCCCCAGTGTCTCGTCCACGATGCGTTCGAGCTTGGTTTCCCAGTCTTCGATGACGTTGGTGGCGTAGCTGGGCAGCTGGTTGCGGCGCAGGTAGGCCGGCACGTGGTGGTTGGCAATGCCCGAAAGCCGGCCTGTGCGAATGCCGTGGTGCAGCTCCAGCTCCGGCGAGCCCGACAGGAATATCAGCTTGCCATCCAGGAACTGGCTGCGGCCGGTGCGGTAGATGTAGTAAAGCAGGGCATCGCGGGCGCCCTCGATGTGGTTGGGGATGCTGTCCCGGGTGATGGGAATGTACTTGGTGCCGGAGGTGGTGCCGCTGGTTTTGGCCAGGTACAGCGGCCGGCCGGGCCAGAGCACGTCGGCCTCGCCGGCCTGGGTGCGGTCGAAGTAGGGCTTCAGGGCCTCGTAGTCGCGCACGGGCACCTGGCGGGCCAGGTCGGCGGGTGTGCGGACGCCGCCCAGGTCGTGGGCCCGGCCGAAGGTGGTGCCGGCCGCTGTGGCGACGAGGCGCGTCAGCAACTCGCGCTGCGTGGCTTCGGGGCGCTGCTGCCAGCGCTGGTGGCGCCGGGCAATGTAGCGGGCCAGCGGTCGGCTCAGCGTAGCTTTCAATCCCATACTCTCAGTAATTAACGTCGTTTGACGAGCCGCTAAGGTACGTTGGGCGTTTTCGGTTGGCTACGGTCGAGGCAACCTCCCTACCTTGCCGCCGTTACCTTACTTCACTTTTTCACCATTTCACCCCTCACCATCATCATGGCAGACCACAAAGGCAGCGCCGCCTGGACCGGCGACATCAAGGGCCACGGCACCCTCACCACCGAAAGCGGCCTCCTCAACGCTCCCTACTCCGTTGGCAGCCGTTTCGAAGGCAAGCCCGGCACCAACCCGGAAGAGCTCATCGGGGCGGCTCACGCCGGCTGCTACACCATGTACCTCACCAGCGTGCTCACCAAGCACGGCCACACGGTGAACACCATCAACACGAGCAGCACCGTCACGATGAACCCCAACAACGGCCACCCCGTCATCGAGCGCATCCACATCAGCGTGGAAGGCAACGTGACCGGCGGCAACATCACCGCCGACGACTTCCAGAAGCACGCTGAAGACGCCAAAGCCAACTGCCCCGTCTCGAAAGCCCTGAGCGCCGTGCCCGAAATGACGCTGGACGCCAAGTTTGTGGGGTAGTCTGGCCCAATAATAAGATGTCATGCTGAGCGCAGTCGAAGCATCTCGCGTGTGGTAGTACTTCATGTACTATTGCGGGAGAGGTGCTTCGGCTGCGCTCAGCATGACGTTTTATTACTGGGCACCCAAAGCCCTTTTCCGTCCTGATAACCGACAACTACCAACTAGCTACTAAATTTGCCCCCATGCCCACTGGTACCACTCGCATCCGCCTCCGCCCCGCCAACACCTCCCGCGTCCCGTTCTGGGGCCAGCTCGCCATTGGCTTTTTCTGGGTGGTGTATGTGCTGTTTATGATGGTGGGCGACCCCAACGCGCACGACTACCACTTCCTGCACTGGGTGTTCCTGATATTCAGCCTCGTGTACATCGGCTACGTGCTGGTAAACAACGCGCCCATCTTCGGCACCCAGAGCTACCTCGAATTCACGCCCGGTTACATCGTGCACAAAAACGGCCTCTTCCGGCCCAAGCAAGTGTTTGCCGCCGAAAACATTGCCGCCCTGGAGCTCAAGCCCATGGCCCTGCGCGTGCGGCAGAAAGACGGCGAAATCTACGCCCTCAACCTGCGCGAGGTGAAAGGCAAGCGCCGCAAAATGAGCTTCCGCGAGCAGGTGCGTGAGTTTGCCGCCAAGCACAACCTGCCCCTGCAGGAAACCACGCCCACCAACGCGGCCTAACCCGCAGGCTTCAGCAACGAGAAGGGGCTCCTGACACTTCGCGTGTCAGGAGCCCCTTTCCTTTTGTCGCAGCCAACAGGCTACTTTTTCGCAAACTTTTTCCGCAACTCCTCCACTTGGTCGCGGAATTTCTTATCCGAATCCACCAGGTCCGACACCGTTTGCACGGAGTGCATGACCGTGGTGTGGTCGCGCCCGCCAAAGTGGAAGCCTATGGTTTTCAGCGTGTGCGAGGTGTGGTGCTTGGCAAAGTACATGGCCACCTGCCGGGCCGTCACCACTTCTTTCTTGCGAGTTTTGTCCTTCAGCAGCTCCACTGAGATGTTGAAATACGCAGCCACCGTCTTCTGAATGAAGTCGAGGTTCACTTCGGCCTCCACCTCCTCAATGATGTGGCGCAGGGCCTGCTTCACCATTTCGAGGTCAATATCGCGTCGGCTCAGGCTGCTTTGGGCTACCAGCGAGGCAATGACGCCTTCCAGCTCGCGCACGTTGGTGTGCACCGAGTTGGCAAGGTAGTCTACCACGTGGTCCGGTGGAATGTCGATGCCGTCCTGCTCCATCTTGTTGCGGATGATGGCCACCCGCGTCTCGAAGTCAGGGCTTTGCACATCGGCCGTCAGGCCCCACTTGAAGCGGTTCAGCAGGCGGTCTTCCAGGCCCAGCAGGTCCTTGGGCGGCCGGTCGGAGGTCATCACAATCTGCTTGCCCGACTGGTGCAAATGGTTGAAGATGTGGAAGAACATCTCCTGCGTCTTGCCCTTGTTGGCCAGAAACTGCACGTCGTCCAGAATCAGGGCATCGACCTGCAGATAGAAGTTGGCGAAGTCCTGCACCTGCGCGCGCTGCACGCTGTCGATGAACTGGTTGGTAAACTTCTCGGCCGATACATACAGCACGAACCGCTCCGGCGCCGTGGCCTTGATGTGGTTGCCGATGGCCTGCACTAGGTGGGTTTTGCCCAGGCCCACGCCGCCGTACACCATCAGCGGGTTGAAGCTGGTGGTGCCGGGCTTGTTGGCCACCGCAAGGCCGGCCGAGCGCGCCAGGCGGTTGCAGTCGCCCTCAATGTAATTGTCGAAGGTGTAGGAGCCGTTGAGTTGGGAAGGCACGATGTTGCCGTCCATCGGCCGCACCGTGTCGAAGGGGTTGCGCGGGGGCGCCAGGGTTTCGGCGCCGGCCAAGGCGTTGGTGCCGAAGTTGCTGCGCTGGGCGGCGCGCACGGTGCCGGAATTGACGTAGCGGGCACTGGCGGCGCGGGCACTACCGGCCAGCGGGTTGTTCACCGGAGCCGGGGGCGGGCCTTGGGGCGTGTCGCGCGGGTCGGGGGCGGCCTGCTTGCGGGTGGGCGGCAGGTGCAGGGAACGCGGCGGCGCCTGCTCGTTGCCCTGGTCCACCACCACGCTGTATTCGAGGCGGCCTTCGGGGCCCAGCTGCTGGTAGAGCGCGCGGCGCAGCTCGTCCACGTAATGCTCTTCGAGCCAATCGTAGAAATAGGCGCTGGGCACCTCAATGGTCAGCACGTTGCCCTTGAGCTCAATGGGCCGAATGGGCTGGAACCAGGTCTTAAAACTCTGCTCCCCGATTTCCGCCGAGATGCTGCGCAGGCAGCCAGCCCAAACCGTGCGAAAATCTTTGAGCATGAGAGCAGTTAGACAATTTCCGGACAATAGCCGGCATCAAAAACAATGGAAAAAACAGCACCGCAACGGCACCTTAATTTTTTAGAGGGGGACAAAATTGTGGAAAACTCTGCACTTAAAAAAGCTTGAAAGCACTTGTTTATGTCGTGCTTTTAACAGGCGGCGCGAACCGGCACCACGCTGGCGCTTGCCAAACCAGGTCGCTTATTTTTCGCCGAAAATTCATAGTCCAATCTTCCCAGATTGATACCCGACCAGCCCACCTGATTGATGAGCGTGGCCTTGCCGTCGGGATTGGCAATGGGCTCCGGCGCGTCCATGAACGTATGGGTGTGGCCGCCCAGTATGAGGTCGATGCCCGACACCTGGGCCGCCAGCTTGCGGTCGTCGAGCTTGGCGCTTTCGTACTTGTAGCCGAGGTGCGAGAGGCAAATGACAAGGTCGCACTTTTCGGGGCCGCGCAATTGCGTCACCATTTCCCGGGCCTTGGCCACGGGGTCGAGGTACACGGTCTGCCCGAAGTTTTTGTCGGCCACCAAGCCGGCCAGTTCAATGCCCAAGCCAAATACGCCAATGCGGACGCCCTGCTTCTCGAACACCTTGTAGGGCGCGAAGCGGCCGGCCAGCGACGTTTTGGAGAAGTCGTAGTTGGCGATGAGGAAGGGGAAAGTGGCGTTGGGCAGTTGGCGCTGCAGGCCGTCGAGGCCGTTGTCGAAGTCGTGGTTGCCGAGGGTGCTGGCGTCGTACTGCATCTGGCTCATGAGCTTGTATTCCAGCTCGCCGCCGAAGAAGTTGAAGTACGGCGTGCCCTGGAATATGTCGCCTGAGTCCAAGAGCAGCACGTTGGCTTCTTTGGCCCGAATGTCTTTGATGAGCGCCGCGCGCCGCGCCATGCCCCCCAGCCCGGCCCACTGCCCACCGTTGTCGGGGAAGGGCTCGATGCGCGAGTGCATGTCGTTGGTGTGCAGAATGGTGAGTTTCACCGGAGCTTTGGCGGCGGTGGCGGCCTGGGCGGCATTGGCCACGCTGCTCAGCACGGACAGGCCGGCGGTGCCAAGGAGGGAATTGCGGAGAAATTCGCGGCGAGTTGTCATTAAATTATACTCGATTATTTATAGTAGGACAAAGCCAGAATAGCTTTTTGGCCGCCTTCAATTCTGCGCCAGTTAACAACAGCAGCACAATCCAAAATTTGTTGAAAAATCAGTGGCACTCTTAAAGCCAATGCGTCAGCTTGTTCGAGATGCAAAACCACAACTTCGCCTACCGGACAGTGGAAAGTTGACAGACTTGTTCCCGGTTCATCATCCAAAGTCGACATGCAGTCAATCCATGCATCCATGTTTCTGCCATAGCCATCTAAAAAGCCAAACGCCTCGATGAAAACGGTGTGAAATGACTCCCAGTCGGCTATGCGCTCTGTGTCAATATGCACGACCATTGTCTTTCTAATTGGCTTTCACCCGGCCTTCCACCTTGGCCGCCACGGGCTGGCCGGCCTTGGTCAGGTCGCGGACGTGGTCGGCGATGGCGGTGCGGAGCAGCACGTTGGTGTGGCGCGGCACGAGCGTTTTGAAAAACACCATGTTGTCGCCGCCGGTGGCCAGGTAGTCGGAAATGGCAATGGGCCAGGTGCGGCTGTCGTTCACGTCGAAGGGCTGGCCGCCGATGCGGATGTCCTTGGGCAAGCCATCGAAGGTGACGGTGTAGGTGGCGCCGGAAACGGCCATCTTGATGTGCGCGGCGTAGTCGAACAGCTGCTGCACCACCGGGCCGGGCGCGTCGAGCACCACCAGCTCGTTCTCAAACGGCATCAATTCGAACACCGAGCCCAGCGTGACGGGGCCGGCGGCAAAGCCGGCGCGCAGGCCGCCGTTGGTCATCACGCCCAGCGGAATGGGCTGCTTGAGCTCCCGGCTGGCACGCTCGCGCTGCAGGTCGGCCACAAAATTCGACAGCGGGTTTTCGCCGGGGCCTTTGGTGAGCGGCTGCGGGGCCGTGCCCAGCACTTCGGTCATTTGGGCCGTCACCTTGTCGTGGTAGGGCGCGATGAGGGCCGCGGCGGCGGGGTCTTCGGCCTGGGTTTTGCCCACCGGCTGGCTCGTGACGGGTGCAAAACGAGCCGTGGGAGCATAGGCAGCGCGCTGGCAACCCGAAACCAGAACCAGAGGAGCCCACAGCAACGCCAGAGCCGCTCCCCGAAAAGCAGGAGAAATCGTCATAATCGGTAAAATTACGTCCCAGTCGGCGTTCGGCTCTTTGCCGACGGCCCGGCGTCGGGCGTTATTTTGTCAGGTCGTAGCGCAGCAGCAGGAAGAAGCGCGTGTAGGTGGTGGCAATGCCGGCGGCGTTGCTGAAACCGTTGCTACGCTCGCCCCGCAGTTCGAGGGCCAGGTTGCGGGCGTTGGCACGGGCCGTAGTGGCCCCCACTCCAAACAACAAGCTGTTTTCAAGGCCACGACTGTTGTCGTTGCCGTTGGAGTCCGTCAAGAAAGGCCGGTAAAACGAGTATTGCAGGTTGGGCGGCCCCGTGAAGCTAAACCGGTACTGCTGCTCTGATGTAAGCGTAAAAGCGGTTCCGAGGCCGGCCTGAATGAAGGGGCGCACTTTGCCGTTGGCAAACGAATAGCGCGCCATCAATGGCACGCGCACCTGGTCCATTTTCACACGCAGTTGCCCGTAGCTGGTGCCAAAGGCCTTGCTGACATAATCGCCTTCATTGAGCTGCGAAGAATACAACGCTTCCAACACCACCGTGAGCCGACTGCTTAGCAGCGAGGTATGTGCTTCGAGGGCTAAGCCCACCGCTGGGGCGGGTTTGGCTCCAAAGCTGGTGGACTCGATAGTGCCGAGGATGGAATTGTCGCTCACCACCAGCGTGCTGGCCTGGCCACCTACCACGGCCGTCAGGTTGAGGTGGCTTTTGCGGTTGGCCAGCGCCGGGGCTTCCGCTTGGGGCCCGCCCACGCATTGGTTGTAAGCGCGCACTAGGCCCACCAGGCTGCGGAGTTGGTACTCCACCGTGGCCGCGCGGGAGCGTAGGGTGGGGCAATCAACCATCATGGCGCCTAGCGTAGTGCGGAACTCGGTGTTTTGCCGCACGAATTTGCCGCCCCGCTCGTCGTACACCGTTTCCTTCCACGACCACAGCGGCTGCACCGCGCCCTGGGCCGCGCGGGCATAAAATAGGTCGCCGGCCACGGCATCATCTAAGTAATAAAGCGTCACGCGCCCTTGCACCAATACTTCCAGAAAACGCGGCGCAACTACGAGGGCCGTGGTGTGGTCCGTAGCAACGGAGTGTGCCTGATAAAGCCTGCCGTTAAAAATCCCGTAGGCGCGCACTTGCTCTGGGGTATAATTGGTAACGGCACCGGTTGGAGTGGCGCGGAAACGACAGGTACGAGCCGCCCGTGAGCTGTTCGACACGTCTACCTCCCCGCGCAGGGTGTCGCCGGTGAGGGGCAGCACGTAGCCAGGCCGAAAATACAGGTCAGTAACCTGGGCCTGCGCCCGTCCATTGCCGAGTAAGGCCAGCAGTCCTAACGTGAAAAAAAATGAGAACCGGTAGTAGTGCATCCTGTTATTGGTGTTGCAAATCGAAAGAGCGTGATGGAGTCCTAGCTTGCCTAGGCATTGCGCAAGGAACATTCAGCAGGAATTTTGCGCAGGGCGTTAATCCTTAAAAGTTATAGCCGAGCAGGAAGGACGTGGTGCGGGGGCCGAAAATCATGTTTGGAACCGCAGAAGCATTGTCGAGCTTGCTATAGCGCGCCTCTACCTGCACCGAACCAGAGCCCAGCGGCACCAGTAAACCCAAGCCCACCGCGGGACCAAACCCCAGCCGGCGCATCTCAACCTCACTTACACTGGTGGTCGGGCGGGTCGCGCCTGGAGGCTGGCTGGTGACACTCACCAAGCTTTGGTGCGTGTTGAGCAACACCGATGTTTCGACGCCGGCCTGTAGGTAGGGTTGAACGCGTCCCTGCAAGGGCGAGTAGCGCACCATGAGCGGCACCCGTAGCGTTTGCATCGTAATGTCGACAACATACGCGTCATTGTTGTTTATAAAGCCGCTGTTTCGCTGGTAGCTGGTAGTATAGGACTGCTTCTGGTGCAAAGCCTCCAAGCTAAAGGCCAACTTGTGGTTGAGGGTGCCCGGCATTACCAACAGCCCGACGCCTAGCATTGGACTAAAACCCGAATTCAGGTTCCATTCGACGCCATCGGTGTAGGTTGTGTTCGCCTGTTGCACGCCGGCGCGCAGCCCAAAATGCACCTTTGTCACCCGCGCCATTGAGCGAGCGGGCGCTGCGGCTTGGCCGCAGCTATTGTATCGCTCAAAAATGGCCACCAGCTTAGAGTCGGTTAGCTCGGCTTGACTCAACATCGGCTGCACGGCAAAGCAATCGGCAAACGCCTTGCTCAGCACTTGGCGAAACGGATAGCTGCGCTCCTGCACCAGGCCGTTGTCGCCCCGCACGTTTTGGATGACTTGCACGAGCTCGGTCACGGGTCCGCTGTCGTCGGCTTTGCGGAAGAAGTAGCGTGACCGCGAATCCTCGTCCACGTACGTATAGAGCGTGGCCTTGCCCTGGGCCAGCACCTGCAGAAACAGCGCGTTGGTGGCGGGAGCAGGCATCTGGCGGCTTTCGAACCGGTCACCGCGTGTCAAGCCATAGGCTTTAAGCTCGGCTGGGGCGTAGCGCACCTGCGCCGCGCCGGCGGCCGGCCGAAATAGACACAGAGTGGACATGCGCTGGCCGCCGCGCGCATCTACTTCGCCGCGGAGCGTGTCGCCGCTGAGGGGGACTACGTAGCCCGGTCGGAAGTTTTTCTGAGCCTGCGCTGCGCCCGCCGTAGCTAGTAGCAACAGGGCGAGAAGGAGCGATTTCGTGTAGTTAAAGAGCATCGAGAAGAAGTAGACAATAAGGAAAAAGGTAAAATTGAATCAGGCAATTGGCGTCAAAGCTACGGCGCAACACGCCTTGTTGGGGCGGGCCCCGCCCAACGCGCCAACGCGGCCGAGGCGGTATCTTTCGGCCTGTTTTGGGGCCGGCGCGTAGTTGCAGCAATATTCCTTCGGCCAATTCCCACACGGTTTACCTCTTATGTCCGATACCCCGGCCGCTGTGCCCGTTTCTTTTGCCGAGTTTCCGGCCGTTACCACCGCCGAATGGCAGGCCCGCCTGGCCCGCGACCTCAAAGGCCAGGACCCCGCCACGCTGCGCTGGCCCCTGCCCGACGGGTTCAGCGTGGAGCCCTTTTACCACCGCGAAGCGCTGGCGGCCCTGGGCGGGGCACCGGTGCCCCTGCCCCACCCGGTGACGCCCTGGCTGAACGTGCCCACGCTCACGGTGACCGCCGGCGACGGCCGCCCCCAGATTGACCAAGCCGCCGCGGCCTTGGCCCGCGGCGCCGACGGCGTGCACTTCATTCTGTCGCGCACCGGCGAGTTTGCCGTGCACTACCTGGCCGAGATGCTGCCGCTGGCCACCACGTTTGTGGGCTATACCGTGACGGCCGCCCCCGACGCCCTGCTCAGCCAGTTGGTGGAAGCCGCGCCCGGCACGGCCCTGCGCGGGTTTCTGCGCTTTGCCCCCGGCCCTGTGCCCGAGGGGGCCGAGCTGGCCGACTACCGCGCCGCCCTGCGCCGCTGCGTGAGCCTGACCACGGCCATGCCCGACTTCCGGGCTTTGGCTGTGAACGGGGCCTTTTTTGGCAACCGCGGCGCCACCGCCACCCAGCAGATTGCCTTCAGCCTGAACACGGCCGCGGCCCTGCTGGCCGAGCTGCCCACCGACGACATCAGCGCGGCGCAGGTGGCGGCGACGCTGCACGTGCACATGGCCGTGGCGCCCAGCTATTTTCCCGAAATGGCCAAGCTGCGGGCCCTGCGCCGGCTGTGGGCCACGCTGCTGCACGGCTTCGGGCTGCCGGCCAGCCTGCACGCGAACTTGCGCGTGCACGCCCTCACCTCGTCGTGGGCCCAAACCACCCTGGACCCGCACACCAACCTGCTGCGCCACACCACCGAGGCCATGAGCGCCGTGCTGGGCGGCGCCGACTCGCTGAGCGTGGCGGCGTTCGACTGCGTGTTTGCCGAAGCCAACGAGTTTTCGGCCCGCCTGGCCCGCAACCTCTCGGTGCTGCTGCGCGAAGAAGCCGGCCTGGGCCTGGTGCAGGACCCCGCGGCGGGCTCCTACTTCCTCGAAACCTTGACCGACCAACTGGCCCAGGAAGCCTGGACGCTGTTTCAGCGCATGGAAGCCGCGGGCGGGCTGCCGGCGGCGCGGGCCCAGATGCTGGACGAAATAAAAGCCGTGGCCACCGAGACGTTCCGGCGCATCGCCAGCGGCCAGCAGGTGATAGTGGGCACCAACCGCTTCCAGAATCCGCAGGAGCAGTTCAGCTTCCACCCCAAGAAGCTGCTGCGCTCGGCCGAGTTTGACGTGACGCGTGCCGCTTACCCCACCGAGGTGCTGCGCCTGGCCACGGCCCTGCACTTTGAGCGCCGCGAGAAAAAAAGCAAGCGCGCCGCCGTGGTGCTACTGGGCACGAATACCAACCAAATTATTCTGGAGCAGTTCCTGAACATGCTGCAGCCCCACGAGCGGCCCGAAATTGCGGCTTCGCACCCGCCGGGCACGCTGTCGGTGCTCTACTCCTCGCCCGAAGAGGCCACGCTGATGTACGCCACGCCGGAGCAGTTCCAGAAATTTGCCCGCTTCATCTATCAGATTCCGACCGAAAAGCAGCACTTCATTCCGCCCGCCCTGCTCAGTTCCGACATGGCCACCCTGCACGAGGCCGTGCGCGTGTTCGGCTTCAAGGAAATGAAGGTGCAGGGCTACACCACCGAGGAAGTGCTGGCCCGCCTGCAGGGGCGGTAGCATTAACCATTGCAAGACATGCGAGCTGCTGGCAAAATACTGGTTGGGCTGCTGCTGCTGCCGATGGCACTTGCGACAGGCTACTGGTATTCCCAACGCACGCCAGACAAACCGCGGTTCTACATTGACGACGATACCGAAGCTGATGTGTGGCAGCTTCCAATTGTGGACCCCTACCGTCTGATTGCAACGGAAAGCGCCAGTATGAACAGCCCTGGCTACAGCAGGTGGGGTCTTATTTCCAATAAGGAACAACTGTCTTTCCATCCCGACTCCATTAATTACGAAAAAGGATTAATCCTCCTTCATGACGCCGATGGCGACTACGGCGTGGTTGATATAAGCCGGAAAACGGCTAATCGAGTGAAGGTTTTTTCGAACTTTTTAAAAGTTGCCGACTCCCTTGGCGTAAGCGGAAAGCTATATCCGGCCGAAGCTGTGTACACCTGCTGGGAGCAAACCAGGCAGCTTCCCTGGGCGATGGAAATTTTTGCTCGAAACTGCGCGGAGAATGCGCCCCAATAATCTATGAAACCTGACTTTTCCACGATTCCTTACAACGCGGCTCTGGCACCGATGGCGCCGGCTGTCGCCGAGCCCGCCGCCCTCACACCCGAGGGCATCGCCATCAAGCCTTTCTACACGGCGGCCGATGTGGCCCGCCTCGACCACCTGGGCTTTGGGGCGGGGCAGGCGCCCTACCTGCGCGGGCCCTACGCCAGCATGTACGTGCAGAATCCGTGGACCATTCGGCAGTACGCCGGCTTTTCCACAGCCGAGGAATCGAACGCGTTTTACCGCCGCAACCTGGCGGGCGGGCAGAAAGGGCTGAGCGTGGCCTTCGACCTGGCCACCCACCGCGGCTACGACTCCGACCACCCCCGCGTGCAAGGCGACGTGGGCAAGGCCGGCGTGGCCATCGACTCGGTGGAGGACATGAAAATCCTCTTCGACCAGATTCCACTCGACCAGATGTCGGTGAGCATGACCATGAACGGGGCCGTGCTACCGGTTCTGGCCTTCTACATCGTGGCGGCCGAGGAGCAGGGCGTGAGCCCGGAAAAGCTGTCGGGCACCATTCAGAATGACATTCTGAAGGAGTTCATGGTGCGCAACACCTACATCTACCCGCCCGCCCCGAGCATGCGCATCATCGCCGACATCTTCAGCTACACGGCGGCCAAGATGCCCAAGTTTAACTCCATCAGCATCTCGGGCTACCACATGCAGGAAGCCGGCGCCACCGCCGACCTGGAGCTGGCCTATACCCTGGCCGATGGCCTGGAATACGTGCGCGCCGGCTTGGCGGCAGGCATGAAGATTGACGAGTTTGCCCCGCGCCTGAGCTTCTTCTGGGCCATTGGCATGAACCACTTCATGGAGATTGCCAAGCTGCGGGCCGGCCGCCTGCTGTGGGCCAAGCTCATCCAGCAGTTCAACCCCACCAACCCCAAAAGCTTGGCCCTGCGCACCCACTGCCAGACTTCGGGCTACTCTCTCACCGAGCAGGACCCGTACAACAACGTAGCCCGCACCACCATCGAGGCGCTGGCCGCCGCCCTGGGCGGCACCCAAAGCCTGCACACCAACGCGCTGGACGAAGCCATTGCCCTGCCCACCGACTTCTCGGCCCGCATTGCGCGCAACACCCAACTCTACCTGCAGCACGAAACCGACATCACCAAAGTCGTGGACCCTTGGGGCGGCAGCTACTACGTCGAAACCCTCACCCACGAGCTGGCCGACAAGGCCTGGGCCCTCATTCAGGAGGTCGAAGCCCTCGGCGGCATGGCCAAGGCCATCGAAACCGGCCTGCCCAAGCTGCGCATCGAGGAAGCCGCCGCCCGCAAGCAGGCCCGCATCGACTCGGGCAAGGAAATCATCGTGGGCGTGAACAAGTACCAGACCACCGAGAAAACCGAGGTCGAAGTACTCGACATCGACAACGACGCCGTGCGCACCAGCCAGATTGCCCGCCTCAAGCAAGTGCGCGCCGACCGCGACCCCGTGGCCGTGAAAGTGGCCCTGGCCGCCCTCACCGAAGCCGCCGGCGTGCGCCTCAACGACCTCGCCGCCGACGCCGGCAAAGATGCCCACAACCTCCTCGCCCTGGCCGTGACGGCGGCCCGCGCCCGGGCCACGCTGGGCGAAATCTCCGACGCCCTGGAAGCCCAGTACGGCCGCCACCAGGCCACCACACGCACCGTGGCCGGCGTCTACTCCCAGGAAATGACCCACAACGATGCGTTTGAACAAGCCCGCGCCGCTGCCGAGGAATTTGCGGCCCGCGAAGGCCGCCGCCCCCGCATGCTGGTAGCCAAAATGGGCCAGGACGGCCACGACCGCGGCGCCAAAATCATTGCCACCAGCTTCGCCGACGTGGGCTTCGACGTCGACCTCGCCCCCCTCTTTCAAACACCTGCCGAAGTAGCCCGCCAAGCCGCCGACAACGACGTGCACGTGGTGGGCGTGAGCAGCCTCGCCGCCGGCCACAAAACCCTGCTGCCCCAGCTGCTCACGGAGTTGAAGGAGCTCGGCCGCGAGGACATTCTGGTCATCGCCGGCGGCGTGATTCCGGCCCAAGACTACCAGTTCCTCTACGACGCGGGCGTGGCCGGCGTGTACGGCCCCGGCACGGTCATCGCCACGGCGGCGCTGGAGATTCTGGGGAAGCTGGGGGAGTAGATTTTTCTAACATCTATGGTAATTTCTGATATTGACCAAGAGGTTTTTGACTACGACTGGTTCGCGGTTGACACTGATGGTCATGTTCTTCATTTTGCTTCAGCCGGCGGTGTGCTACCTGCTTCTGTTGCGGCTTCAAACGAAGCACTGACCATGTTACAAGAATATTTTAACCGATTACCAGAAACACCTGAAGCCAATAAAGTGCAGGTAGTTGCTAATGTTAGCAAAGAAAAAGGCGTTCAATATGACTCCTTTGTTAATTATGCACGGCGTGGGCTTTTTTCATTTGACAAAACTCGTCTTGGGGCTCGTCTCGACGCTTGCTATCATTTAATAGCGCGTCCTCAGCACGAACTGATGCTGGCAGATTTGCCAACAGAGGTAGCTGCTATCATTAGCCAAACCCGCTGGCCTTTTTCTGTTGCTGGAATAACGACAATACGTACTTCTATCATCATTTAGCCCATGCCCCTCTTCGCCGCCCTCAACGCCCTGCGTCCCCTGGCCCCGAAACAGGAGCAACGGGTGCTGCAAAAGTTTCGGCTGGAATCGGTGTAAGTTGGCCTGGCCAAACTGCTATATTCCCGCCATGCACCTCCTCAGCCAAGTTCTCATCGGCTTCGTGGCCGCCATTCATCTGTATATCCTGTGGTTGGAAATGTTCGCCTGGACCACCCGCGGGCCTAAAACCTTTCGCTCGTTACGGCCCGAGCTATTCGCGCCCACCAAAGTGCTGGCGGCCAACCAAGGCCTGTACAATGGCTTTCTGGCCGCCGGGCTGGTGTGGGCCCTGCTGATATCGGACCCGGCATGGCACCGCAACGTGGCGAGCTTCTTTCTGGGTTGTGTGGCAGTGGCGGGGCTTTATGGCGCGGCCACGGCGGGCCGCCGCATTCTGTGGGTGCAAACGGTGCCGGCGCTGCTGGCACTGGGCGCGGTGTGGCTGGCCTGAGGAATTTTCCACAAACGCAGCTTTACACCCACCAAAGCAACGGGGCCAGCTTGCGCCGGCCCCGTTGGTCTTTTTTTACACCGATAGACGTGCTACACTAAGGCCGCTCCCGGAAGACAAATGGCACAGCCATGGTTTTGGATACCCGCACGGCGTCGCCGGCCACGCGGCCGGGGTTCCACCAAGGCATGAGGCGGATGACGCGCAGGGCTTCTTCGTCGAAGCCGTTGCCGCAGCCACGAACCACCTGCGCGTCGGTGATGCGCCCTTCCTCGTCCACCACAAAGCTGACGAACACCGTGCCCGACAGGCCTTTGGCCAAAGCGGCTTCGGGGTAATGCGCGTTTTGGCTCACAAACTTGCGATAGGCCGCGTCGCCCCCCGGAAACGTGGGGGGCACCTCCGAATACGTGAGCACTTCGGATTTGCCGCCCGTATCGGTTCCCGAGGCAACTACGCTACCGGGCGAAGCCGCACGGCTGAGGGCGTACATTTTTACCGTGAGGGGCTGGGAGGCCGACACCGCCACGGTCTGGTCGCGGTAGCCCTGGCACTTGAACACCAGCACGGATTTGGTATCGGTCAGCGGCAGCAGAAAATCGCCGGTGGCATTGGTACTGGTGACGTGGGGAGTGCCTTGCACCGTTACCACTACGCCCGGCAGGGGCGTTTCTGCATCCGTCACAACGTGGCCACTGATAGTGGCAGCAGGCGCCGTGACGTGAGCCGAAGCTTCGGCAGAGTGGGCCAAGGCAAGCTGCGGGCGGGCCGTCAGCACTTGGCCAAACATCAATATCGTAGTAATGAACATCATAGCGGGGCGGGATTTGGGTTTTAGGGAAAGAGAAAATATGGCTTCTGGCAACAATCGTTTGTTGTTGGCGCTTCGACCGAGCCACTACTTCGTGACCCTTCCGAATTTATAGACCAAATAGCCGTATACCAAGCATCAGTTATCTAAAAAGCTCAGCCACTTTCTGCAAGTTACTTTAATACGCTCTAAAAAAACAACTTAGCTTTTTAAGCTGAGTAATCCAACAGCAGTCGATTTACTAGTTTTATTTACAATGCATTAGACCACAAATAACGCAATTATAGTTTAGCAATTCGCAGGCCTATATTCTAAGAATAAAAATATTTGGGCCAGTAATATCAATCACAGTTGCAATATAACTATACCAAGCATTGCTCACTGTAATACGGTGGCCTTCGCCTTACATTGGTGGCTTCAAGCGGTGGAATACGCAACGGATGGTTCACCATTTTTGGTAGCACTTGGCAACCGGCTTCCCCTGGCGCACATCTCACGCTGGGGTACCGGGCCTACTCGTGCGGGGCTGGAGCTACCGCCCTTTCTTGCACGCTTCACCGTTCTGCACATGTGTAAATCGGTACTCTTTCTGGCTGGCGCGCTCCTCGTGGGCAGCCCAGCCCCTGCTCAAGCCCCAGCGGCCGAGGTGAAGGCTCTCACCGCCCAGCTCAACCAACTGCTGGCTGCCCCCAACAGCCCGGACGACCGCACCGAAGTGCGGGTGTCGCTGGCCGACTGTGGCTTTCGCCAAACCATTCGGAAGCATCGCACGCCCGACCACGCCAGCGCTACCAACATTGCCGTGAGCAACAGCAAAAAGGGCAGCAGCCGGGGCTTCAAAAGCAACGAAAACGTGGACATGGAGCTCACCCTGGCCCAGTAATGGGCCGAAGTAGGCACGTGACTTATGCGGCGAAGCAGGACAAAGGCGGCCGCCGCTACTACGACCTTGTGGTGAAGCGCCGCGACGCCGCCGACGGCAAGGCGCCGTCGGGCATTGCCGCCACCATCACGCTTGCGCTCCACACCGGCAGCGAGCAAGAAGTGGCCGCCCTAGTGAAGCGGCTGGAGGCGGTGCGGGGGCAGTGCGTGGGCCGCAAAGGCTAGGCCTCGGCCGGGGCGCCGCCCAGCGCAGCCCAGGCTTCTTCGTTGCCCTGCTGCCCGGCCAGGGCCAGGGCGGTGAGGCCGCGCACGTCTTTGATGTCTTTGTTGGCGCCAGCGGCCACCAGAAGGCGCACCAGCTCGTTGCGGCCAAACAGGGTGGCAAACATGAGGGCCGTGCCGCCGTTGCCGTTTTGCAGGTCGAGGTTGGCACCGCGCTCGATGAGCAGGCGGGCCACGTCGGCGTAGCCCTTGAAGCTGACGCCCATCAGGGCCGTATTGCCGGTCACGTCTTGCCGGTTGGGGTCGGCGCCGGCGTTGAGCAGGAATTTGGTGGCATCGTAGTGGTCGTCATACGCCGCCAGGATGAGGGCCGTGAAGCCTTTGCTGTTGGCCAGGTTCACGTCGAGGCCCGTGGCCAGCAGTTCGTGCAGGGTCGCCACGTCGCCGCGGCGCGCGGCATCAAACAGCAAATCTTCGGGGCGGGAGGAAGTAAAATCCATGGGGAGGGCAGGAAACAATGAGGGCGCAAAAGAACGTGGTATGCGGTAACGGCTGGCCGCCTGAGGAGTTTCGCCGGGTTGCCATGCACAGGGAATTTCCCGCATTTGGTCTTAAAACCACAACAGGACTACCAGGGTGAGGATGGCTAACAACCCGCTCACGGCGGCGGTGTTCACGTAGGTTTCGGCGCGGTGGCCGGGCCACACGCCCACGCCCGCCACGGCGGCCAGCAGCAGCGGCAGCAGGAAGAACGTGCCGTAGATGGTACCGCCGTAGGGCTGGAAGGGGGCCGGCCCGTCGGGCGAGTCGGGGGCGCTCACCTTGCTCACCACGCCTAGGAGCGGCGTTTGCCACACGTCGATGCGCTGGTCTTCGCGCACCCGGTAGCCAATGGCGCTGGGGAGCCGAAACGTGGTGTGCTCGGTGTGCACCCGGTAGGCCAGCTGAGGGCTGGAGAGCGAGGCCGACACCGACACGGGGAAGCGGCTCCGCACGGTTTCGTGCCGGTAGTGGCGCAAGGGCAGGGCCCAGTCGAGGCCCAGCAGCAGGCAGCAGCCCAGCACGGCGGCATTGAAGCGGCGGGCCCACACGGCCCAGCCGGCCATGCGCTCGTCGGCGCGCTGGGCGGCAGAGGCCGGTACGGGCGGCTCCTGGGCCAGCAGCAGGTCGTAGGCCACGCGGCGGCGGGAATTGCCGAGGATGTCGTAGCCGGTTTCGACTTCGGCCAGACGGGCCTTCATGGCGCGGTCGGCGGCAGCCAGGCGCTTGAGGCGGGTGCGCTGGCGCAAGTAGGCTTTCTCAATTTCCTGGGCCGTAGCCGTGAGGCCCACGCCCAATACGCGGTAATAGTTCTGCATGAGCTTCGCACGGAAAGTCCCTAAAATACAGGTGCCGCGGCGTTTTGAAACGCGAGCCCCGGGGCGGGTATTGTGGGCTGCCCCCGGGGCTTGCCGCCGCCGGCCCCAACATGCCAACATTTTCGACTGGCGCCGGCTTGGCAAGCCGGCATCCAGACCGTACTTAGCGGCCCGTGCCAATGCCCCGCTCCGCTCCCCTGCTTCCTCAACCCGCTGCTCCGGCTGTGGCTCTGGCTCTGGCGTCGGCCCCCGAATGGAGCACGCTGGAAGTGGCCGAAGTCCGTGGCAAGTCGCGGCTGGTGACTTGCAAAAACATCCAACCCCTGAAACTGCTGCAGCCCACCGCGCCGAGCGGTGCCGGCCACGTGGTGCTGAGCAGCTACGGCGGCGGCTTGGTGGCGGGCGATGTTATCCAGCTGCGCATTTCGGTCCGAGCCAGGGCGCGGCTTCTGCTGAGCACGCAGGCCAGTACCCGGGTTTTCCGCTCTATCGACGGCGCGGTGGCCGAGCAGCACACCGTGGGCGAGTTGGGCGAAAACGCGCTGGCCGTCATTTTCCCCGACCCGGTGGTGCTGCAAGCCGCGAGCCGCTACCGCCAGCGGCAGGAGTGGCACCTGCAGCCCACCTCCCTCCTGCTGCTCGTCGACTGGTTCCACTCGGGCCGCATGGACCAGGGCGAACGGTTTGCGTTCACGTCTATGCATTCGGAGCTGCGCATACGGGTGGCGGGTCGGCTGGTGGTGCTGGACCGGTTTGCGTTCAACCCCGGGGAAAACATTGCCACCTCGCCGGCCAATTTCGCCGGGTATCAGGCCTTTTTTTCGGTATTTCTGGTGGGCAGCGCTGATGATGCCCGATTTCAGAAACTGGGCGAAATTCTGGCGCGGCAAAAAATGCCGGGCAGCACGAGGCCGCATTTCAACATCAGCAGCCAAGATTGCATGATTTCGGTGGCACGGGCGCGGGAAAATGTGTGGGTGCTGCGGGCCGCCGCGCACAGCCGCATGGCCCTGCAGCCGCTGTGCGAGCAGATTCTAGCGGCGCTGGTCGATGAGGAGTTGCTGGGATACAACCCACTGGCGCGGAAATACTAGCGCCGGTCCTCGCGCACGGCGGCCAGGGCGCGGGCTTTCGCGGCTTTGATGTGGCCGATAATCTCATCGAGGCCGTGCCCATCAATGGCGCGGGCAAACAGGAACGGTCCTTCGCCGCGCATCTTCTTCGAGTCCCGCTCCATCACGCCCAAATCGGCTTTGATTAAGTCTTTGAGGTCGATTTTATTGATAATAAGTAAATCCGACTGCGTGATGCCGGGGCCGCCCTTGCGCGGAATTTTGTCGCCGCCCGACACGTCGATGACGTAGATGGAATAGTCGACCAGTTCGCGGCTGAAGTGGGCGGCCAAGTTGTCGCCACCGCTTTCCACGAAGAGGTAATCGAGCTTGTTGTCGAAGCGCTGCATGAGGCCTTCGAGGGCGTCCATGTTCAGCGAAATATCCTCCCGAATGGCGGCATGCGGGCAGCCGCCAGTCTCCACGCCCACAATGCGGTTTTCGTCCAGCGCGCTGTTGCGGATGAGGAACTCGGCGTCTTCGCGGGTGAAAATATCATTCGTGACCACGCCTAGTTCGAACTCGTGGCGCATGCGCTCGCACAGGGCTTTGAGCAGTGCTGTTTTGCCCGTGCCCACTGGCCCGCCGATGCCTACCGTGAAGGCCCGTTTGCGGAAGTTGCGGTAGCTGGGCAGCCGTCGGGTTTCGCGCTCGTTGAAGTTGCCGGGGGATTCGTAGGCTTCGTGTTGGTGGCCGTGGAGGAGCAGGGCGAGTTTTTCGACAAAAGCCATAATAAAAGTGAAAGTCTAATTCTGGAATAATTTAGAGTAAATGTCTTCGTGCAGCACCTGCGCCGCATCCAGTAAAAACGCTGAGCGAGTCGCCTGGCTATACCCCTTCCCCACCTGCGCCGCCAGAATGTGCTCGAACACCGCGTAGAAATCGTGCTGCAGCTGGTGCCCCTCCAGCGGCCCCAGAAACCCGAGGCGAATGGCGGCGCTGAGCTGGTCGCGTAGGAGCATGTGCAGGTACATGGCCTTTAGTTCTTCTAAAGCGAAGCCCACCCGCTGCAACGCCAGCGTGAACACCAGCGTGAAGTGCGGCGGAATTTCCTGAGTTTCGAACCATTTGGTAATGGTTTCCAAAGCAGCTTCCGGATAGAATGTCGTCAGTAGTTTCAGCCAGTTGCGGCCCTGCACGCCGCTGCCTTTGTATAGGCTGGGGACTAAGAGTTGGGCGTCGTATTCTTCGGCGATGGTTTGAAATTCGGGGCTTTTCTCGGTGAGGTGGAAGGTAGAATTGATGAATGGCAATTCGGCGCTGCCGGCCTGCTGCAAGTAAGAATAGAGATGGTTGCGCAGGTCGGACGGCGTGGTGATTAACCCGAACGTGAGGCTGCTTTCTAAGCCGTAGGAATAGGCGAACGAGCCGGTGGGAATGGCCGAATCGACGAGGTGCAGGAGGCGGGCGAAGTGCATGCGGGCGATGTAGAGACGCATATTTGCGTCTCGTCGTTGAACGAGATTATGCGAACGATGCCGTAACAAACGGCGCAGACGACGAGACGCAAGTATGCGTCTCTACATCGTTCTAGAAAAGGTTATACAGCTGCGCCAGCGGCAGCACCTCCGCCGGCTCACACGTCAAATGCACGCCATCTACCATCACCCGATACGTCTCGGGGTCGACGGAAATATTGGGTAGGTAGTCGTTCAACGCCATGTCCTTCTTCCCAATATTCCGGCAGTTCTTCACCGCCACCACCTGCTTCGTTAAGCCATAATCAGCCCGCACCTTTTCAACAGAAGCGCCCGACACAAACACCATCGACGACTTCCCAATAGCCCCGCCCAGCGCGCCGAACATGGGGCGCGAGAACGACGGTTGCGGCGTGGGAATGGAAGCGTTGGCGTCGCCCATCTGCGATTGCGCGATGATGCCGCCTTTGAGAATCAGCTCGGGGCGGGCGCCGAAAAAGGCGGGTTTCCAGAGCACGAGGTCGGCCAGCTTGCCGATTTCGACGGAGCCGACTTCGTGCGCGATGCCGTGGGCGCGGGCCGGGTTGATGGTGTACTTGGCCACGTAGCGGCGCACGCGGAAGTTGTCGGCGCCGCCGTGGGCGTCTTCGGGCAGGGGGCCGCGCTGCTGCTTCATTTTGTGAGCCGTTTGCCAGGTGCGGGTGATGACCTCGCCCACCCGGCCCATGGCCTGCGAATCGGAGCTGATGATGCTGAGCGCGCCCATATCGTGCAGGATGTCTTCGGCGGCGATGGTTTCGCCCCGGATGCGGCTTTCGGCGAAGGCCACGTCTTCGGGAATGTTGCGGTCGAGGTGGTGGCAGACCATGAGCATGTCAAGGTGCTCGTCGATGGTGTTCACCGTAAAGGGGCGCGTGGGGTTGGTGCTGGAGGGGATGACGTTCGGCTCGCCGCAGATTTTGATGATGTCGGGCGCGTGGCCGCCCCCTGCCCCTTCGGTGTGGTAGGAATGGATGGTGCGGCCCTTAAACGCCGCCGTGCTGGTTTCCACGAAGCCGCTCTCGTTCAGCGTATCGGTATGGATGCAGACCTGCACGTCGTATTCCTCGGCAATGCTCAGGCACATGTCGATGGCCGCCGGGGTGGTGCCCCAGTCCTCGTGCAGCTTGAAGCCCAGCGCCCCGGCCTCGGCCTGCTCGCGCAGGCCCTCGGGCTTGGAGGCGTTGCCCTTGCCCAGAAATCCGAAGTTGAGCGGGTAGGCCTCGGTGGCTTTCAGCATGGTTTCGAGGTAGAACGCGCCGGGCGTGCAGGTGGTGGCGTTGGTGCCAGCCGCCGGCCCGGTGCCGCCCCCAATCATGGTGGTCACCCCGGACGCCAGCGCCTCGGGAATCTGCTGGGGGCTGATGAAATGGATGTGGCAGTCGATGCCGCCGGCGGTCAGCAGCTGGCCTTCGCCGGCAATAACTTCGGTGGTGACGCCCACCACCATGCCGGGCGTGACGCCGGGCATGATGTGCGGGTTGCCGGCCTTGCCGATGCCCACGATGCGCCCGCCCTTGATGCCGATGTCGGCCTTGAAAATGCCGGTGTAATCGACCACCAGCGCGTTGGTGATGACCAAATCCAGCGCATCGGCCGGGCCGATGCCGGCGGCCTGGCCCATGCCGTCGCGCAGCACCTTGCCGCCGCCGAACTTGCATTCCTCGCCGTACACGCAGTAGTCGCGTTCAACTTCAATCAGCAGGCCGGTATCGCCGAGGCGCACCCGGTCGCCGGTGGTGGGGCCGTACATGTCGGCATACGCGCGACGGGAGATAGGGAGGGACATATTAGTTTAGTTTAAAGGTCCAATCCAAGATTATTTCCCAGAAAGTTGATAAACCTTATGAGCACTGTAAGGCACCATGAAAACAAAAAAACAAGTCAGTATTATGAGCGAATAGAATTGGCCTTCATCGTTGTAATCGGGAGGCATGATAGGCGGGACAAATAGCTTTGGAAATTTCTCCAAGTGAAGTAGCCGGACCTCTTTTTTGCCTTGTATTAGATTAAAGAATTTATATCCTAAATTGATATTACCGGTGTATCCTTTGTAATAAAAAACGAGGTAATGTTTAGGACTGCGACCAAAATTTGAGATTTTAGTTTGCAACACATCTACAGTGACGTATTTACCCTCTTTCACAACCTCGCGAGCTCGCAAATTTTCTGGGAAAACCATAGTTGAAAAAACTACGGCCATAAATGTGGAGAGTAATAGCATAAACCACCATATTACTGGTGATTCGTAAGTTCCTGACTTATTCGGTTTCAAGGGAGGTAAGCGACGTGCCACAATGAAGTAGGATGATTACCTAATACTACGGCGCAATAAGTTTCTCCAGCGCCTGCTGCTTCTTTCCAGCATCATCCAGCTTCCCATCAATGAGCCCATTGCCGCCGTACACGATGCGCTCGCCGGCCAGGGCCACCAGGTGCACGCGCTTGCGCTCGCCGGGCTCGAAGCGCACCGCCGTGCCGGCCGGGATGTTGAGGCGGAAACCATAGGCGGCGGCGCGGTCGAAGTGCAGCGCCGCGTTGGTTTCGAAGAAGGGATAGTGCGAGCCGACCTGCACGGGCCGGTCGCCCATGTTCACCACGTCCACGTCCACCGTGGCGCGGCTTTCGTTGAGGATGATGTCTTCGGGGTGCAGCTGGTATTCGCCGGGCTGGGGGTGGCTGGCGTTGGCGGGCGCGGCGCCGGGGGCCGGGGCGCGGCGCAGGCCGGAGCCGTAGAGGGCCAGGGCGGCATCGCCGGTTTCGCGGCAGATGGGGTGGTGCACGGTCACGAGCTTGGTGCCGTCGGGGAAGGTGCCTTCGATTTGGACTTCGTGGAGCATGTCGGCCACGCCGGGCAGCACGTCGGCCAGGCCCAGCAGCTGCTTGCCCTTGTCCATGAGCACGGCCACCCGCTCGCCGTCGCGGATGAACTCCAGCAGCTGCGTGGCGATGAGGGCCAGGGCTTCGGGGTAGTTCAGGAGCAGGCCGCGGGCGTAGCGTTTCTGCGCCACGAAACCGGCCTGGTGGAGAACGAGCTTGTCGAGGTCTTTGGGGGAGAGGTGCATAAGTAGGGAGCGGTAAAGGACGTCAGCGAAAGAACGTCATGCAGAGCGCAGCGAAGTATCTCGCGTGTAGTAGTAACTCAATCGTTGAAAACCTCATTGATTAGCGGTGGCACGCGAGATGCTTCGCTGCGCTCTGCATGACGTTCTTTTTGGTGGACGTTCTACCATTGCACGTTCCCGTAAATCATCCAGCCGCCATACAGAATGCAGCAAAGCGAAGAAAGCGTAATCGTGGCCGTTTTCAGCACCCGATTAATCTTCATCCGCTTGGTGAACGGCACGCTGCACAGACCGGCCACGATGAACATGCCCAGAATGGAGCCAATGCCGAATACCGCGAAGTAGAGCACGCTCAGCCACGGGTCGCGGATTTCGCTCATCACCAGTAGCACCAGCGCGCCGCTGCCGGCCAGGCCGTGGAGCAGGCCCACGGCGTAGGCGGCGCGGGAGGGAGCCACGCCGGGGCGCACCTTGGCGGCTTCGCGGCGCTGGTCGAGCAGGCGGCTAATGCCCATCACGACGAGCATTAGGCCCACGGCAGCTTCGAAGTAGCCAGAGGCAAGGAACGTGGCGCGGCCCAGCAGGATGATGGCGCCCACGATTACCAGCGTGGTGGTGTGGCCCAGGCCCCAATAGATGCCGTCGCGCAGGGCTTCGGCCAGGGTGTCGCGGCGGGAAATGAGGTTGCCCACGGCCAGCAAGTGGTCGGGTTCAAATGCATGACCCATTCCGGCTACAGAAGCAAATAAAATGGGCAACAGTGCTTGCATTTAGCAGGGGGTTTTAGGGAAATACATATTGGAAACGTTTGAGGCTCCCGATTTTTAGGGCAAATTGGAATTTTTTGAAAAAGTAACCTAAACTTCTTGAATTAGCTGCTGAATCCAGAAAAAGCGCCCGTAACTTGGAATCCTGCGTTGCGTGGCAAAAGGCATTCAAAAGCTATGGGTCGTGTGAATGGCCGGTTTTGACATTGTACAAACAATATACATAACACACTAGCATCCAATAATTTACCAGCCAATACCACAAAGTGGAAATAGTAAAGCAACTGATACGACCATTTTGCCGGCCAGCGGCGGGGCGTTTCTTGTAAACGGCTGCGTGCCGATGGCTGACTTTGCCCCAGCCACTGCTAATATTCCAGCTGAACGGCGGCCCCTCCCCTATGACTTTCAAAGCCCCGATACCATCCACCGACGCTCTTCAGGGCCTGTACCGCCCCGAATTTGAGCACGATGCCTGCGGGACCGGTTTCATCACCTACCTCAACGGCCGCAAAACGCACCAGACCATCACTGACGCGCTGACCATGCTGGAAAACATGGAGCACCGCGGCGCCTGCGGCTGCGATGCCGATTCCGGCGACGGGGCCGGCCTACTCATCCAGATTCCGCACTGGTTCCTGCTGCAAGAGTGCGTGGCATTGGATATTCGCTTGCCCGAGCCGGGCAGCTACGGCGTGGGCTTTGCCTATTTGCCGAAGGATGAAAAGCTGCGCGAAGCCTGCCGGGAGGTCATCAATGGGGCGGCGGCGCGGCTGGGGTTTCCGCTGCTGGGCTACCGGCCGGTGCCAGTGAACCCGACCGGCATCGGCCCCACGGCGCTGGCCGCCGAGCCGGTGATGGAGCAGGTGTTTTTCGGCCGCCCGGAAGGCATTACCAATCCGGATGATTTCGAGCGCAAGCTGTACGTGCTGCGCCGCCTGATTTTCAAGACGGTGCGCGAGACGGTGACGGCCGCGATGGACGTGTTCTACTTCGCCTCGCTCTCGTGCAAAACCATTGTGTATAAAGGCCAGCTGACCACCTACCAGGTGCGCGGCTACTTTCCCGACCTCAGCGACGAGCGGGTGACCTCGGCATTCGGGCTGGTGCACTCGCGGTTTTCGACCAACACGTTTCCGAGCTGGAAGCTGGCCCAGCCGTTCCGGTTTTTGGCGCATAACGGGGAAATCAATACGCTGCGCGGCAACCTGAACTGGTTTTATGCGGGCTTGCGCAGCTACGTGTCGCCGTACTTCTCGGCCGAGGAAATGGACATGCTGCTGCCAGTGGTCGATGCCAGGCAGTCGGACTCGGCCTGCCTGGATAACGTGGTGGAAATTCTGCTGCACTCGGGCCGCCCGCTGCCGCACGTGATGATGATGCTCGTGCCCGAGGCCTGGGACGGTAACACCCAGATGGACCCGCTCAAAAAGGCCTTCTACGAGTTCCACGCCACGTTTATGGAGCCCTGGGACGGCCCGGCGGCCCTGCTTTTCACCGACGGCAAGTTGATTGGGGCCATGCTGGACCGCAACGGTCTGCGCCCCCTGCGCTACCTCGAAACCACCGACGGCCGCGTGCTGGTGGCTTCCGAAGCCGGTGTGCTCCACATCGACCCCGCCACGGTGGTGCAGAAAGGCCGCCTCCAGCCCGGCAAAATGCTGCTGGTGGACACCGTGGCCGGCCGCATCATCACCGACGAGGAGCTGAAGGCCCAAGCCGCCGGCCGCCAGCCCTACGGCGCGTGGCTGGATGAGTACCAGATTCAGCTCGACGAGTTGCCTGAGCCGCGCCAGATGTTCACGGAGCTGGCCGCCGATTCGGTGTTCAAGTACCATCAGGTGTTCGGCTACACCCGCGAGGACATTGATGTGCTTATCACGCCGATGGCGTTGGAGGGCAAGGAGCCCATCGGCTCGATGGGCGTGGACGTGCCGCTGGCCGTGCTATCCGACCAGCCGCAGCACCTGAGCAGCTACTTCAAGCAGTTTTTCGCGCAGGTCACCAACCCGCCTATCGACCCCATCCGGGAGCGGCTGGTGATGAGCCTGGCCACCTTCCTGGGTAACAACGGCAACATCCTGGACGAGGACAAGCACCACTGCCACTGCGTGGCGCTGCGTCAGCCCATCCTGAGCAACCTGGAGCTGGAGAAGCTGCGCAGCATCGACACCGGCATGTTCAATGCCAAGACCTTACAAACCTATTTCCGGGCCGATGGCAAGCCGGGCGCGCTCGAAAACGGCCTCGCCCGCCTCTGCCGCTACGCCGAAGATGCGGTGAATGACGGCTTCGAAGTACTGATTTTATCGGACCGCGCCGTAGATTCCGAACACGCACCTATACCGTCACTGCTGGCCGTTTCGGCCGTGCATCACCACCTAATCAAGCTCGGTTTCCGGGGTTCGGTGGGCCTGGTGGTGGAGGCCGGCGACGTGTGGGAAGTGCACCATTTCGCCTGCCTGCTCTCGTTCGGGGCCACGGCCATCAACCCCTACCTGGCGCTGGCGACCATCCGGACCATGCACGAGGCCGGGCAGTTCAACACTGCGCTCGACCATACGCAGCTGAACTACAATTACATCAAAGCCGTGTGCGACGGCCTGCTGAAGATTTTCTCGAAGATGGGGATTTCGACCCTGCAGAGCTACCACGGCGCGCAGGTGTTCGAGATTCTGGGGCTGAACCAGGCTGTGGTGGACGCCTATTTCTGCGGCGCGGTCACGCGCATTGGCGGGTTGGGGCTGGATGAAATTGCCCGCGAAACGCTCTACAAGCACTTTCAGGGCTTCAAATCGACCACGCCCGAGGAGCAAACCTTGCTGCCCGACGGCGGCCTCTACCACTGGCGGCGGCGCGGCGAGGCGCACATGTTCAACCCCGAAACCGTGCACCTGCTGCAGCTGGCCACGCGGACGAACAATTACGCCACCTACCAGCGCTACGCCAAGCTGGTGAACGAGCAGCCCGAGCGCATGTTCACCCTGCGCGGCCTGCTGGATTTCGCCCACCACCGCGACCCGATTTCGCTGGACGAAGTGGAGCCGGCCGAGGGCATCATGAAGCGGTTTGCGACCGGGGCCATGTCGTTTGGCTCGATTTCGCACGAGGCCCACAGCACGCTGGCCATTGCCATGAACCGCATCGGCGGCAAAAGTAACACCGGCGAGGGCGGTGAAGACCCGCTGCGCTACGAAGTGATGCCCAACGGCGACTCCATGCGCTCGGCCATCAAGCAGGTGGCGTCGGCGCGCTTTGGTGTCACGGCCCACTACCTCACCAACGCCGACGAGCTGCAAATCAAGATGGCCCAGGGCGCCAAACCCGGCGAGGGCGGCCAGCTCCCCGGCCACAAGGTGGACGAATGGATTGCCAAAGTGCGCCACGCCACGCCCGGCGTCGGCCTGATATCGCCCCCACCGCACCACGATATCTACTCCATCGAGGACCTGGCCCAGCTCATCTTCGACCTGAAAAACGCCAACCGCGCCGCCCGCATCAACGTGAAGCTGGTGAGTAAGGCAGGAGTGGGCACCATCGCGGCTGGCGTCGCCAAGGCCCACGCCGACGTGATTTTGATTGCCGGCTACGACGGCGGCACGGGCGCCTCGCCCATCAGTTCCATCAAGCACGCTGGTCTGCCCTGGGAGCTGGGCCTGGCCGAAGCCCACCAAACGCTGGTGCGCAACCAGCTCCGCAGCCGCGTGGTACTGCAAGCCGACGGCCAGCTGAAAACCGGCCGCGACCTGGCCGTAGCGGCGCTTTTGGGAGCCGAAGAATGGGGCGTGGCCACCGCCGCGCTGGTAGCCGGCGGCTGCGTGATGATGCGCAAATGCCACCTCAACACCTGCCCCGTGGGCGTGGCCACCCAGGACCCGGAGTTGCGCAAGCTCTTCACCGGTCAGCCCGAACACGTCGTGAACCTCTTCCGCTTCTTGGCCGAGGAGCTGCGCGAAATCATGGCCGAGCTGGGTTTCCGCACGATAAATGAGATGGTGGGCCGCCCCGAATTCCTGAAAGTGCGCGAGGGCCTCACCCACTGGAAAGCCCGCCATCTCGACCTCGCCGGCCTGCTGCACCCCGCCGTGAACATCTCCGGCGGCACCCTTTATAACAGCGAGGCGCAGGACCACGGCATCCGCGGCATCCTCGACTGGCAACTACTCGAACACGCCCAACCGGCCCTGAATGAGCAAACGCCGGTTTTCGCCGAGTTCGAGGTGCAGAACATTGACCGCACCATCGGCACGCTGCTCTCGAACGAGATTGCCAAGCGCTACCACGCCGCCGGCTTGCCTGACAACACCATCAACTTCCGGTTCCGCGGCTCGGCGGGCCAGAGCTTCGGCGCGTTCAGCGTGCGCGGCCTGTCGTTTGCGCTGGAAGGCGAGGCCAACGACTACGTGGGCAAAGGCTTGAGCGGGGCGCAGCTGGCCATCTTCCCCTCCCCCGCCGCCCATTTCGTGCCCGAGCAAAACATCATCATCGGCAACGTGGCGCTGTACGGGGCCACTTCCGGCGCGCTGTTCGTGCGCGGCCAAGCCGGCGAACGGTTTGCGGTGCGTAACTCCGGCGCTACCGCGGTGGTAGAAGGCGTCGGCGACCACGGCTGCGAGTACATGACGGGCGGCCGAGCCCTCATCCTGGGCCAAACCGGCCGCAACTTCGCCGCCGGCATGAGCGGCGGCATCGCCTGGGTGTACGACCCCAACGGCACCTTCCCCCAAAACTGCAACCCCGAAATGGTAGAGCTAGACCCGCTCGATGCCGACGACGAGGACCAGATTCAGGAGCTGCTGCGGCAGCATGTGGAACTGACGGGCAGCCAGGTGGCAGCGTTTCTGCTGGGAAACTGGCAGGAGGAAGCCGCGAAGTTCGTGAAGGTGTTTCCGAGTGAGTATAAGAAGGTGCTGCAAAAGGCGCGGTATGTGGAGGTGGGGTAAAAGAATGTCATGCAGAGCGAAGCGAAGCATCTCGCGTGGGGTAGTAAATCAATCGTGAAGACGAAGCCGAGCGAGATGCTTCGCTACGCTCTGCATGACGTTCTTGTGCTGCTCCAAAATGCCGACTCATGTACGTCTATCTACTCACCAATCCGAACCGAACAGTGCTTTACATCGGTGTCACCAACAACCTACCACGCCGCCTTGAAGAACACAGTAACAACCTCGGCAACCACGGAAAATTCACTGGCCGCTACCAAGCCAATCTACTCGTCTACTTTGAACTTCTACCCGACCCCATACAGGCCATTGCCCGCGAGAAAGAACTAAAAGGCTGGAGCCGCGCCAAGAAAGAGAAGCTCATTATTGGATTTAATCCCAATTGGGAAGCCATTGATTTGGAAACCTGGACCGGCCCAGCCAACGATTCATAAACAGACATAAAACCGTCATGCAGAGCGCAGCGAAGCATCTCGCGTGTAATACTGACTCAATCGCAAGAAAAGAATTACTACCACACGCGAGATGCTTCGCTGCGCTCTGCATGACGTTCTAAAAACACCTGACACCCTATGCCCAACCCCACCGGCTTCAAAGAATTCGCCCGCGAGTTGCCGCCTAAAGCGGCCCCGCAGGAGCGTGTGAACCACAGCCACGAATTCGTCGGCACTTATTCCGAAGGACAGCTCACGCAGCAGGCGGCCCGCTGCATGGATTGCGGCATCCCATTCTGCCACTCGGGCTGCCCGCTGGGCAACATCATTCCCGAATTCAACGACGCCGTGCGTGCGGAGAAATGGGAAGATGCCTACCAGATTCTCAGCGCCACCAACAACTTCCCCGAGTTCACCGGGCGCATCTGCCCCGCGCCGTGCGAGGCGGCGTGCGTGCTCAGCATCCACAGCAGCCCGGTGGCCATTGAGGAAATCGAGAAGCACATCATCGAAATTGCCTTCGCGAAAGGCTACGTGCAGCCCACGGCCCCGGTCCTGAAATCGGGCAAAACGGTGGCCGTGGTGGGCTCCGGCCCGGCGGGGCTGGCGGCGGCGGCGCAGCTGGCCAAGGCCGGCCACACCGTCACGGTGTTTGAGCGCGACGACCGGCCCGGCGGCCTGCTCCGCTACGGCATCCCCGATTTCAAGCTGGACAAGTGGGTGATTGACCGCCGCATCGACTTGCTGAAGGAGGACGGCATCAGCTTTCGCTGCAACACCGAAATCGGCCGCGACGTGTCATTCGCCCAGCTCACCCGTGACTTTCACGCCGTGGTGCTGGCCGGCGGCGCCAGCGTGCCACGCGACCTGAACATTGCCGGCCGCGACCTGTCGGGCATCCACTTCGCCATGGACTTTCTCACCCAGCACAACCGCCGGGTGAGCGAGCTAGCCCTGCCCGACGCGCCCATCTGGGTGGAGGGCGAGGACGTGGTGGTCATCGGCAGCGGCGACACGGGCTCCGACTGCGTAGGCACAGCCAACCGCCAGCGGGCCCGCTCCGTCACGCAGTTTGCCCTCATGCACCAGCCCGGCACCGAGCGCCCCGCCCACACGCCCTGGCCACAGGAGCCGCACATTTTCCGCAGCAGCACCTCGCATGAAGAAGGCTGCCAGCGCTACTGGGGCATCAATACCAAGGAATTTCTGGCCGACGAGGCCGGCCGGCTCCGGGCCCTGCGCGTGAGCGACGTGACCTGGGAAACCGACGTCATGGGCCGCCGCATCCGCTTTGAGGAGGTGCCCGATTCCGACCGCGAAATCCCCTGCCAGCGCGTGCTGCTGGCCCTGGGCTTCACCGGCCCCCGCATGGAGGGCCTCCTGAACGAGCTGGAAATTGACCTCGACCCGCGCGGCAACGTGCTGGCCGATGACAAAACCTTCGTCACGAACCAGCCCAACGTCTTCGTGGCCGGCGACATGCGCCGCGGCCAGTCGCTAGTCGTCTGGGCCATCTCGGAAGGCCGCGAAGCCGCCCGGCAAGTGGATTTGCTGCTGACGGGCAAGACGGCGCTGCTTAGTAAGAATGCGGTGGGGATGTTTGCATAATCAGCCGTCATTACGAGTAGTTGGTTATGAAGATGAGCCGTAGACTTTTCTTCTCGGGTTTCTTCCTCAACCCGCCCACACATCCTCTACCACTACATCCTGCGGGTCTGCATTAACATTCACCTCAAAAGCCCCCGGCTTTGCTCAGCAGCTGGCGGCAGTCGGGGCTGAGGTGGCGCAGGTGCAGGGTTTTGCCGGCGCGGTGGTAGCGCTCGGTTAGCTTGTGGAAGAAAAAAGGCGGGTTGTCGGCAACCCAAGGCTGCGCCGACAACTCGCCCCTTCATCAAAAACAGGCAGCTTAAAAACTCACCTTCACAATCTTAAATCGCGGCGCCGTGGCCGCGTACGGGTACAGCACGTAGGCATCGGCACCGCGCCGGGTGATGGTGGTGGGGCTCACGGCGCCGGTGGCAAAGCTGCCCGTAGAGGTGGCGGAAGCCCAGGCATCGGCGGTGGTCATGCGGTACACGGTGCTTTGGTTGCCGGCCACGACTAGCAGCGTGGTGTTATCGAACAGCAGCAGGCCATCGGCGCCCACCAGACTTTGCGTTTTGGTGACGGTGGTGAAGCCAGTGGGGTTGCTGATGGGCACTTTGAACAAGGTACCGTCGCTGGTTTTGGCCGTGAGCAGGTAGCCGTCGGGGTGGTAGACGATGCCGTTCAGCCCGAAGCCGGTGCCGCCGCTGAGCTGCGCATTCTCCAGGAAAACGCTGGCGTTGCCCTGCAAATCCACTTTGTAGATGATGGGCGCCATGCTGTCGGTGATGTAGACGTTGCCGTCCTTGTCCACGGCCATGTCGTTGGCAAAATGCATCAGCGCGGGGCGCAGGCCGCCCAAATCCACGTAGCTGCTCAGCGCACCGGTGCTGGTGTTGAAAATGGCCAGCGCGGCCAACTTGCGCAGCGTGGGCTGGTTCTGCACGCTGGGATTGAAGTTGTTGTCGGACACGGCGGCCAGCAGGCGCGAACGCGAGGCGTCGAGGTTGAGGCCGATGGTGGAAATCAGCCTAGAGTCCTTGCCGAATTCCGTGTACGTACTGTCGTCGCGCACGGTGCCCACGGTGCCTTTGGCGCGGGAGCTGACGTAGAAGCGCTTGTTGGCATCGTCCCACTGTATGCCTTCGGGGTAGACGCCGGCTTGCGGCACCGAGATGCGGGCGGGCACCGGCGTTTCGGCCACGGGTTCCGAGTCTTTGGAACAACTGGGCAACAGGGCCAAAAGGCCACCCGCCAGGGCCGTGAGGAGAACAACACGCGGCAGCCGTGCTGGCCGGGCCCGGTTGGAAAAGAATGAATGGAGCATAAGCGGTAGGGATAAAATCCGAAGAATGAACTACCTGCTTGTACGTACGGCCGGGCAAACGCCGGTTGAAATTGACGTTAAAACCGCGTTAAAACTTTTTGGCATTGTGCGTTGGGCCCATGCAGTCGGCACCGCCGGCACTCCTACCCGATGGCCTTCTGCACCCACGGCTTCAGGCCGGGCACCCGGGCCAGGCGCACGCCCGCGTTCACCAGCCACGGCTTGTTGCTGAGGAAGCGCATCATCCGGTAGCTTTTGGCCAGCTTGCGGCTGATGCGGTGCGCTACCTGGGCGTCGTAGCTCCGCATGAAGTCGGCGCTAAACTCCTGCTTTTTGAAGCAGGCCAGCACCTGCTTGGCGGCCAGTATGCCGCTTTGCATCGCCGTGTCGATGCCGTGGCCCTGAATGGGGTCGATGAGCGAAGCCGCGTCGCCGCACAGCAGAAAGCGCGCGCCGCTCACGGGCACCGTGCGTCCGCCCCCCAGCGGCAGCCCAAAGCCCTGAATGGCCCCCAGCTGGCGGGCGTCGTCGAAGCGGCCGGCCAGGGCGGGGTGCGTGGCCAGCATCTCGGGCAGCACCTGCTTCAGGTCGACTTTGTGCCGGGCTACGGTTTCGGAAAGCATGCCCAGGCCCACGTTGTAGCGGCCCTGGCCCACGGGGAAAATCCAGAGGTAGCCCTGCAGGTAATCCTTCGTGAAGAAATATTCCGTGAGGCCGGCCTCGGCGTCTTTGATGTTTTCGAAATAGGCCCGCACGCCGGCGCAGTGGTGGGCGCGGTCGAGGGGCATGGGCAGCAGCTGGCGGCGCACCACCGAGTTGGCCCCGTCGCAGCCGATGACCACCTGGCAGGTAAGCTCGGCGCCTTCGGCCAAGTGCAGGCGCACGCACTCCGCGTCCACGTGCAGGCCTTTGAGGATGGTGTTTTCGAGAATGGTGGTGGGCGTGTGCAGGCGCACCAGCTCCAGCAGCGCAGCGTCGAAGGTTTCGCGCGGGCTGTTGAAGCTGGGCAGTTTCCAGCGCATCCAGAGGCTGTCGCCGTTGGGCGCCACCAAGCGTGACTGGCGCACGGCGTCGAGCGGCTGCAGCTGCCACAGGGCCTCGGCAAAGGCGGGGTCGAGCTGGCGCAGGGCCTTCAGGGCATGGCCGGGAATGGCGTCGCCGCACACCTTGTCGCGCGGAAACTGGGCCTTGTCCAGCAGCGCCACCCGCAGGCCGCTAGCCCGCAGGGCCAGCGCACAGGCCGCGCCCGCCGGCCCGGCCCCGATGATGGCCACGTCGTAATCAGAAGCAGAAGAAGCAGGTACCGACACGCCTTCAAAGGTAACGGACGACTTCCGGCTGGCCCGCGGGCCGAACCCCTGCCGGCCTCTGCCCGTTTTTCACTAGCTTGCCCGCTACCACCTTTTCTACCCTGCCGGACGTGAACCCCTTCCTCGCCTCCCTGATTCCGGCCAACGACGACGCCCGCCTGCGCGCCCTCGACCGCTACCAGCTGCTCGACGCCCGCAGCGAACAAGTGCTCGACGACGTGGTGGCCGCCACCGCCCGGCTCTTTCGGGTTTCCAACGCCATGATTTCCATCGTGGAAAAAGACACCGTGCTGGTGAAAGCGCCCTACAACCTGCCGGCCCCCATCGAGCGGGTGCCGCGCGAGCAAAGCCTGTGCTCGGCCACCATCCTGCAAAACGACACGGCCGTGTTCGAGAACCTCGACCACTCCAGCGCGCCCGGCGTCGACACCTCGCTGGTGCGGCAGATGGGGCTGCGCTTTTACGCCGGCCACAACCTGCGCACGCCCGATGGCCACAACCTCGGCGCGCTGTGCCTGCTCGACGGCCCGCCCCGCCGCTTCACCCCGGCCGAGCGCACGCTGCTGGGCCGCCTGGCCGGGCTGGTGATGCGCCTGCTGGAGCTGCGCCGCCTGCTGGGCGCTCATGCCGGCGCCACAATGGCCCTCTGGGAGCTGGTGTACCGCGCCATCGGCGAGCAGCTGGGCCGCCTGGGCGCGCTGGCCGAACGGCAACGACTGGGAAGCGGCCCCACCCGCGAGCTGGCCCCAGCCGTGGCGCAGGAAGCCGGGGCCATCGTGGGCATCATCGACCAGTTTCTGCTTTCAACGCTCCAACGGCGCTAACCGCGCCGGCACCCGCCGGCCGAACCACGCAACCCTGCCCCCCTGGCAGCGGTACAAGTCGGGGCCGACAGCTCAGCCGTATGCGCACGGGGCTTGCACGGCCCGTAGTGGTTGGCCATTCTGGCCGGCTTTTCTTTCCCTTTTGTTTTGGCTGATAACTCCCCCTTCCTAATACCGGCCAACGACGCGGCCCGGCTCGACGCCCTCGACCGCTACCAGCTGCTGGACGCGCGCAGCGAAAAGGTGCTCGACGACGTGGTGGCCGCCACCGCCCGGCTGTTCAGCGCTTCCAACGCCATGCTCTCCATCGTAGAGCAAAACCAGGTGCTGGTGAAGGCGCCTTACAACCTGCCCGTGCCCATCGAGCGAATTCCGCGCGAGCAAAGCATTTGCTCGGCCACCATTTTGCAAAACGACACGGCCGTGTTCGAAGACCTGGCCCAGGCCACCATTCCCGGCGTCGACACCTCGCTGGTGCAGCAGCTGGGCCTGCATTTCTACGCCGGCCACAACCTGCGCACCCCCGACGGCTTCAACCTGGGCTCGCTGTGCGTGTACGACGGCCCGCCCCGTCAGTTTTTGCCCAACGAGCGCACCTTGCTGGCCATCTTGGCCGGGTTGGTGATGCGCCTGCTGGAGCTGCGCCGCACCCTGGGCGCCCACGCCGACCGCACCGCCGTGCTGTGGGAGCCCGTGTACCGGGCCATTGGCGGCCAGCTGGCGCGCCTGAGCGCCCTGGCCGAGCGCCCCGCCCCCACCGGCGGCCCCGCGCCCATCACCGACGGCGTGGTGGCCGAAGTGAAAGCCATTGCCGACGTCGTCGACCAGTTTGTGGCGGCCACCCTCAAACGGGCGTAAGGGCGCGAGCGTGGGAGGGGCGTACTTTTGCGTCGTTTCCGTGTTTATAGCAATATGGTTGAAAAAAATGAGGTGAAAACGCTGGCGTTGCTGGGCGCCACGGGCTCCATTGGCACGCAGGCGCTGGAGGTGGTGCGGCAGCAGCCGGGCCGGTTCCGGGTGGCGGTGCTCAGCGCGCAGCGGCAGTGGGAGCTGCTGGCGCAGCAGGCGCGGGAATTCCGGCCCGCCGTGGTAGTCATTGGCGACGAAAGCTGCTACCAAGCCCTGAAAGAGGCGCTGGCCCAGCAGCCCGAAACCGAAGTATTGGCCGGCACCACGGCGCTGGCCGAGGTGGTGACACGCCCCGAAATCGACATTGTGCTCACCGCCCTGGTGGGCTACGCGGGCCTGTTGCCCACGGTGGCCGCCATTCGGGCGGGCAAGGACATTGCCCTGGCCAACAAGGAAACGCTGGTGGTGGCCGGCGAGCTCATCACGGGCCTCGTGCGCCAGCACAACGTGCGCCTGCTGCCCGTCGACTCCGAGCACTCGGCCATATTCCAGTGCTTGGTGGGCGAAGCGCAGAACCCCATCGAGAAAATCATCCTCACGGCCTCCGGGGGCCCTTTCCGCGGGCGTACTGCCCGCGAGATGGAAGCCGTGACCAAAGCCCAGGCCCTGAAGCACCCCAACTGGGACATGGGCGCCAAAATCACCATCGATTCGGCCTCGCTCATGAACAAGGGCCTGGAGGTGATTGAGGCCAAATGGCTGTTCGGCCTGACCAACGAGCAGATTGACGTGGTGGTGCACCCGCAAAGCATTGTGCACTCGCTGGTGCAGTTCGAGGACGGCTCGCTGAAAGCCCAATTGGGCTTGCCCGACATGAAGCTGCCCATTCAGTACGCGCTGGGCTACCCGCAGCGGCTGGCCAACACCTTCCCCCGCTTTTCGTTTCTCGACTACCCCACCCTCACCTTCGAGGCGCCCGACCGGGTGGCTTTCCCTAACCTGGAACTGGCCTTCGGGGCCATGCGGCGGGGCGGCAACGCGCCCTGCGTGCTCAACGCGGCCAACGAAGTGGCCGTGGCCGCATTTTTGCGGGAGCAGGTGGGCTTCCGGCAGATGTCGGACCTGGTGGCGGAGTGCCTGGCGCGGGTATCGTACCTTGCCGAGCCAATCCTGGCCGACCTGGTGGCTACCGACGCGGAAACGCGCCGCCTCGCCGAAACCTTGGTTTAAAAATCGTTGTCATGCTGACGAAGGAAGCATCTTATCACGGCTGCCTTCGCCAGATTTACTCCCCCTTGCAGCGCGAGCGTGATAAGGTCCTTCGCTTCGCTCAAGATGACAGATAAATAAAAAATCCCCCTTGGCTATCCTCACCATGATTGGCCAGCTTGTGCTGGCGCTTTCCATCCTTGTCGGCTTGCACGAATTCGGCCATTTCGCCTTCGCCAAGCTGTTTAAAATCCGGGTCGATAAGTTCTACATCTTCTTCGACTTCCTGTTTCCAATGCCCAACGTGGCCAACTTCGCGTTGGTGAAAAAGAAAATCGGCGAGACGGAATACGGCATCGGCTGGTTTCCGCTGGGCGGCTACGTGCAGATTCACGGCATGATTGACGAGACGCAGGACGCCTCGGCCCTGGCCGGCCCGCCGCAGCCCGACGAATTCCGCGGCAAGCCGGCTTGGCAGCGCCTGCTGGTGATGCTGGGCGGCATCATCATGAACGTGATTTTGGGCATTGCCATTTTCGCGGCCATGACGGCCCACTACGGCGAGACGTTCCTGCCGGCCTCGGAGGCGCGCTATGGCATCATTCCCAACGGCCTGGGCCGCGAAATCGGCTTCCGCACCGGCGACAAGATTGTGAAAATCAACGGCCGGCCGTTCACCGAGTTCGACGACGTGTTCAAGCCCGACGTCATCATGGGCGATAACTCCTACTACACCGTGGAGCGCAACGGGCAGTTGGAAGACCTCAAAATCCCGAAAAACTTCCTCGACAAGTTCAGCAAGCAAAGCGAAGACAGCCTGCTGGTGCGCCCCCGCGAAACCTTCGCCGTGGACCGCGTGACGCCCGGCGGCAACGCCTCCAAAGCGGGCCTGCTGGCCGGCGACGTCATCACGAGCGTGGCCGGAAAGCCTGTTCAGTTTTTCGACGAGTTGCAGGCCGTATTGCTCGCCAACAAAGGCAAGACCGTGGCCACCGTGGTGCAGCGCGGCAGCCAAACCCTCACGCTGAACATCCCGGTCACGGAATCGGGCCGCATCGGCTTCGAGCGCAAGTCGACCCTGAAAGTGGGCACCCGCAAATACACCGTGGCCGAGGCCATTCCGGCGGGCGTGAAGAAAGCCTTTGGCGTAATTGGCCTGCAGGCCCGCGCTTTCGCCAAGATTGGCCGCGGCGAGATTTCGGCTTCCGAAAGCCTGGGCGGGCCGGTGGAAATTGCTCAGCAATTCGGCGGTACCTGGGATTGGCAACACTTCTGGGGCTTGGCCGGCGGCCTGAGCATGGTGCTGGCCTTCATGAACCTGCTGCCCATTCCGGCCCTCGACGGCGGCCACGTGGTATTCCTGCTCTACGAGATGATTCTGCGCCGCAAGCCCTCCGATGCCTTCCTGGAAGGCGCCCAGCGCGTGGGCACGGTCCTGATTCTGGCCCTGATGGCCTACGTCATCGTGTTCAAGCAGGTGATGAAACTGTTCAATTAAGCAGACTTGCGTCTGTCATCCTGAGCAAAGCGAAGGACCTTATCACCGCCGAACGAAGCGCAGTAATTCAACTGTTGCGGGCGTGATAAGGTCCTTCGCTGCGCTCAGGATGACAATAGAACACACTAACTCCTCTTCTCCCTACTCGCCCATGCGCCTGCTTGCCACCCTCGCCGCTTTAGTACTGCTCCTGCCGCTGGCGGGCGCGGCCCCGGCGCTGCACGCCTACCACAGCACCATCACGGAGCTGCGCTACAACGCGGCCAAACAGCAGCTGGAGTTGTCGGTGAAGGTGTTTACCGACGACTTTGAAAAGGCCATTTCCAAAGGCCAGCCCACGCCCGTGAACCTCACCGATGCCGGCCCGCGCCCCCTCGCGCTGGCCACGGCCTACCTGCAGCGCACGCTGCAGGTGCGCACCACGGCGGGAGCAGCGCTGCAGCTGCAGGTGCTGGGCATGCAGGCCGAGAACGACGGCTACTGGCTGTTCTGCAAAGTGCCGCTGCCCGGCCCCCAGCCCGGCGTGCAGCTGCGCCAGGCCATGATGCTGGAAGTATTTGGCGACGAGATGAACATCGTGAACGTGGAGGCCAACGGCAAAAAGCAAAGCGCCCTGTTTCGCGCCGGCCACGAGCAGGAAACCCTGACCTGGTAGCCTCTTGCCGCCCTCCCCATCTTTGACGATGCCCGGGCCGGCTACTGGCTGATGGCGTGGCGCAGAAACTGGCAAAACGGCACCATGGCGCGGAACACCTCCAGCACATAGGCCCGGAAATCCTCGTGGTTGAGCACGTCGGCATCGGCCATCTGATGCGTGGCCACGAAGCTTTTGTGTTTTAACAACTCAATTTCGGGGTGGTCGGCGGCATAGGCGGCGGGGGCTTTCTTGAGCCGGTCGCCGCCCAGGCCGCCGAAGTAGCGCCGAAAATCCGGCGCGGCCAGCAGCGTTTTCAGCTCGTCGGCGTTGTAGTCGATTTCCTGCCGGATGGCGGCCAATTGTTCCTTCTCGGGCTGGTACATGCCGCCGGCGATGAGCGTGTTGCCGTTGGGCCCCAGCTGCAGGTAGTAGCCCGGCGTTTCGATGTCTTTGCCGCTGGCCGTGAAGTACACCGAAAAATGCGTCTTGTAGGGGTCCTTGTTGTTGCTGAAGCGCACGTCGCGGTAGATGCGGAAGATGCTTTTGCGGCCGCCCGGCCCGGCCAGTTCCGGGTCCAGCTTGGCCAATTCCTGAAACCAATACTCGGCGTCTTCCACAAACTGGGCGCGTAGCTGGTCATAAGTGGCTTTGCGCTCCTGAAACCAGGGCCGCTCGTTGTGCTTGGCTAAGCCGCTGAGGAAGGCAAAAAGGGGTTTAAGCTGCATGAAATGGAATGGTTTGAGCTATAATTCTGCGCTCTGCTTGACACTCTTATATGTCAACATAAGCTAATCATCGTCCCCTTCGTCCTCTTCGTGCTCGGCCTTGGCCTCGCGCAGGAAAGCGGCCCGGCGCGGGGCCGGCATGTGGCTGTGCTCGCCCCGAATGGCCTGCCAGATGTTCTCGTTAAAAGCCAGGTCCGGGGCGGCGTCTTCGCGGGTCATGTCAAATTTCAGGGCGCGGCGGGCGGGGGCGTTGAAAGCGGTGTTGCGCACGTCTTGGGGCGTGGTGGCGGGGCGCAGGGTGTAGGGCTTCAGGTTGGGCTTGGCCGTGAAGCAGGCCCAGAGCGGCAGCGCGGCGGCGTCGTACTGGCTCATGGGCGGCAGGCCGAGAATGAGCTCCAGCGTGCGCAGCATGCCGGACGTGGTGTAGGCGGTGTGCACCACGGCGTGGCGGCGGATGTAGGGGCCCACGAGGTAGGCCGTGGAGCGGTGCGCGTCCACGTGGTCGGGGCCGTTCTGGGCGTCATCCTCCACTATCATCACCACCGATTCCTTCCACACAGAGCTTTTGGAGAGGTGCTCTATCAGGCGGCCCAGGGCGAGGTCGTTGTCGGCGGCGTAGGACCAGGGGTGCAATTCGCCCTTGCGCGCGCCGTAAGTGTGGTCGTTGGGCAGGCGGATGACGCTGAGGTTGGGCAGCTTGCCGGCGGCCACCAAGCGGTCAAAATCGGCCTCCCACACCTTTTCGCGGTCCACGTCCTTCACCTTCATGTTGAAGCCCGGGTACTCCTTGCAGTAGTTGGCCGCGATGGATGGCGTGGTGGGCTTGCCCTGAAACACGAACTCGCCGTAGGACCGAAACGTGCGGCCGGCGCGCAGGCAGTAGTCCCACACAAAGCCGTTTTGGGGTTCGGCCACTTCGCCTTTGTTGCCTTCGAAATCGTATTCGCCGCCGCGGCCGCTGTAGTTGCTGGGCCAGGTTTTTTCCACAAAATCGGTGGCGTAGGCCGCCGTGCTCCAGTTGTGGCCGTCGGCGCTCACCTCGGCATCCACATAAAAGTTGTCAAGCAGCACAAACTCCCGCGTGAGGGCGTGGTGGTTGGGCGTCACCTTCTCCGGGAAAAGGCACAGGCTGGCGTCGCCGTTGCCGGCCGGCAGGTCGCCAAGTACTTGGTCGTAGGTGCGGTTTTCCTTGATGATGTAGAAGACGTGTTTGATGGGCGAGGCCTCGCCCACGCGCTGGGGCACGGGGTTGCCGGCCGGCACTTCGGGCGCGGCCTCGCGGGCCTTCGTAAACGGCGTGTTGGCATACACCTGGGCCGAAAACGTGGCCAGCGCGGCCGCGTCGGGCACGGGCAGGCGCGAGAGCGAGCTTTTCAGCAGCCCGCCGATGTAGCCGGCGCCCTTCTCGCCCACGTCGCGGATGGGGTTCGGGCCGTTGGGATTGGCCAGCGAGGCGCTGCCTTTGCCGTTCACCACCAGCAGCTGCGCGCCCGCCACGCGCACCGCCGTGGGGTACCAGCCGGTGGGCACGAAGCCCAGGGGCCGGCTGGCCGCCGGGTCGCGCACGTCGAACACGGCCAGGCAGTTGTTGTCGGCGTTGGCGATGAAGAGCTGCGTGTCGTCGGCGCTCAGGGCCACGCCGTCGGGGGTGCTGCCGGCGGGCGAGTTGGGAAAGAGGGCCGTGTTCAGGGTTTCGGTCACGCGGCCGGCGCGGGTGTCGATGACCGACACGGAGTTGCTGTTGGCATTGGCCACGAAGAGCCGGCGGCCGTCGCGGGTCAGGGCCAGGTCGTTGGGGTGGCTTTCGACGGGGATGGGCGCAAGCAGCAGCTGCTTCTCCACGTCGTACACGGCCACGGCGTGGCCGCCCCACAGGCTGATGTAGAGCCGAGTGCCATCGGGGCTCAGCAGGGCGCCATAGGCTTCAGCCGGCAGCTTGAGGGTGCGCAGGGTTTTGCGCGTTTTCAGGTCAATGGTGTAGAGCGAATTGTCTTCGCGCGTCACGGCGTAGAGCTGCTGGCGGCGCCCATCCACGGCCAGGCCCGCTACGCCAATCTTCTGCTTGGGCCACTTCTCCCCCAGCACCAGGGCGCTGTCGGGCTGCAGTTTTTGGCCCTCCACCCGAAAGCAGTGGACGCGGTTGTGCTGCCCGCCCGAGGCGTAGAGCGTGCGGCCATCGGGCGCGAAGGCCAGCCCGGCCCAGGCAGCCGGCACCACGCGGGTATCTAGCAGTTGGCCCGAAGCAGCATCCAGCAGCTGCACCGAGTTCTGGCCCCAGCCGGCATTCACCACGGCGGCCAGGCGGCCGTCGGGGCTGAGCTGCAGGTTGAGGGGCAGGTCGCCGAGGGGCGTGGCGGTGCCGGCGGGGCTGAGCTTCCAGCCGTTGGGCAGCCGGGTTTGGGCGGTGCCGGCAATGGGGCCGGGCAAAGCGCCGGGGGCTTCGGCAGCGGGCTTCTGGTTGGTGTTGCCGGAGCACCCCAGCAGCGCCAGAAACGGCAGCAGCACTGCACCAAGGCGGAAGGTGAAACGAATGCGCATAAGCTAAGCTTGGTGCGGGCCACCGCCGCGCCACCGGGCGCGAAGGTAGCCCACCGGCGGGTTGGCCCTTGCGAAAACGCGCAATTTCACGAAGGCATAAAATAGAAACACTTGAATGCCGTTGTAGCGGCATTCTTCACCATTCCGGTTGTGTTTTATGCTGCGTCGCTTGTCGTGCTGCGGGCTGCTCGTGCTGTCCGTTTTCCAGTTGTTTGCCCAGAGTTGCTCGGCACCCAGTACCGCGCTGCCGCCCGACAGCCTGGTGGGCAAGCGCCCGGCCGCTTTCTGGAAAGAGCAGCTGCGGTTTCCGCGGGTGCGCGCCGCGCAGGCGGCCATTGGGCCCCAGCTGGCGGCCCGCCTGCGCGAACACGCGCTCGACCCGAAGCGGCTCGAAGTATTCATCCGCATGCTGAAAAGCCGCGCCCAAGTGGAAGTGTGGGCCCGCAACCAGGGCAGCGGTCCTTACGAACTGTTCGAAACCTACTCACTGGCCGCCACCTCGGGCACGCTGGGCCCCAAGCGCCGGGCCGGCGACCTGCAGGTGCCCGAGGGTTTTTACGAAATCGACCGGTTCAACCCGAAAAGCAACTACTACCTTTCCCTGGGCCTCAACTACCCCAACGCGGCCGACCGCGCGCTGGGCGCGCCCAACCCCGGCGGCGACATTTTTATTCACGGCGGCGAGGCCACGATTGGCTGCATGCCCATCACCGATGCCGGCATTGAGGAAGTGTACCTGCTGGCCGTGGCGGCGCGGGCTGCCGGGCAGCCCGTCATTCCCGTCCACATTTTCCCCTTTCCCCTCACCGAGGCCGAGCTGGCCAAGCGCCGCAGCAGCCCGCACCAGGCTTTTTGGCGGAGCCTGATGCCCGGCTACGCGTATTTCGAGCAGCACCACGACACGGCCGGGGCCGGGCCACTGGCCGCCCTAAGCAGCCCGCGCCGATAGCAAGGTGCACCAATAGGCACGGTTTTTTCGTTTAGTTGCGCTCCACAACCGTTTTTCCTATTTCATGAAGCGCCTGTTTCTTGCCTTTCTTCCCTTGCTTTTCACGCTCGCGGCCCGCGCCCAGCGGCCCACCGACATCTGGTATTTCGGCCAGCAGGCCGGCCTCACCTTTGCCGACGGCACCCCCAAGCCCCTGAACGACGGCAAGATGAGTACCTACGAGGGCTGCGCCGTGGCCACCACCGCCCGGGGCGAGCTGCTCTTTTACACCAACGGCGAAACCGTGTGGAACCGCAAGCACCAGCCCATGCCCAACGGCCACAAGCTGATGGGCAGCGGCAGCAGCACCCAGTCGGCCCTCATCGTGCCCGACCCCGGCTCGGGCAACGTGTTCTACATTTTCACGGTGGCCCCGCAAGGCACGCCCAACGGCCTGCGCTACTCCATTGTGGACATGACGCGCGACAACGGCTTCGGCGACCTGCCCCGCGTGAACCTGCTGCTGGTGCAGCCCGTGGCCGAAAAGCTGGCCGCCGTGCGTCACCAGAACGGCCGCGACACCTGGGTGGTGGCCCACCGCTGGAACTCCAATGCCTTCGTGAGCTACCTCGTGACGGCCGACGGCGTGGCCGCCAAGCCCCTCATGAGCAACGTGGGCAGCATGAACGCCGGCCCCGGCCGCAACGCCATTGGCGCCCTCAAGTTCTCGCCCGACGGCAAGCACCTCGCCGCGGCCCTGTGGCGCGAAACCAACAAGTTTGAAATCTACGATTTTGACCGCGCCACCGGCAAAGTGAGCAACCCGCGCAGCTTCGGGCCTTATGCCGAAGCCTACGGCGTGGAATTCTCGCCCGACGGCTCAAAGGTGTACGGCACCTGCAACGGCGTGGGCGGCGGCCAAACCGAAATCTGGCAGTTCGACCTCAAAACCAAAGCCAAGACGCTGGTGGGCAAGTCGGCCAACCGCAAAATCGGCGCCCTGCAGCTGGGCCCCGACGGGCGCATCTACGTGGCCCGCGAAGACAACCCCAACCTCGGCGTCATCGAGCAGCCCAACGCCCTGGGCACCGACTGCAAATACGTGGACGAAGGCCTGAAGCTGGGCGGCCGGCGCAGCAAGCTGGGCCTGCCGGCGTTTGTGGTGGTGCCGTAGAAGCTGAGTTTGTTTTGTAAAAAACCGTCATGCTGAGCGCAGTCGAAGCATCTCGCGGGCAGTAGTACTCCAATCGTTAGGATTTACTGCCACACGCGAGATGCTTCGACTGCGCTCAGCATGACGTGCTATTTAGTGGTGTTGCTACTGCTCTTCCTTATTCCCGCCAAAGCGGAAACGCAGTATCCCCGTCGCCACCGAGTAGTACGGCGACTTGTCGCTGTAAAGTCCCAGCACGTCGCGCGTGCTGAAACCGGCCTCCCACACCGAAGTCACGAAGGTGATGCCCAGGGGCAGGTTGGTGCCGTAGCCGGCGCCGCCGCTCACGCCGCTGCTCAGGCGCACGCCGCTCACGGGCTTGAAATCGACGCCCACGCCCACAAAGGGCGAGGTGAGGTTGCCGGCCACTTTGTTGAGGGGCGTGGTCACGTCGAGGCCCACTTCCAGCAGGTTGCTCACGCGCATGCCCGCCCCAAAGCGAAACTTGCCCGGCAGGGCGGCCTTGCGCTCCTTGGCGGCTTCGTAGGTGAACAGGGTTTGCTTGTCGGTGTCGAACTGGTCGGCGAGGCTGCTGAAAATGTCGTAGGTGGTGGCGCCTTGCGACTGCAGCTGCTGCAGCCGCTGGTCGTTGGCCGTCACCACGTTGCCCGTCCAGGTCAGGCTGCCGAGGTCGGTGACCGAAGCGCCGAAGCGCAGGCCCTTGCCCGCTTCCACGGCCACGCCCAAATCGAACCCGTTGCCGCTGCCCACCGATTTGAACAGGCCCGATTCCCGCACGCTGTTGAAGTTGGGGTTGGCCGACAGCGCCCCGTAGTCGATGTCGAACACCGGCGAGAGGGCCGTGAAGGCGTAGAGGCTGCCGCTCTCAGCGCGCACGTCCACAATGCCCAGGCCCTGAATGTAGCGGTAGCCCGCGCCCACCGAGATGTGCAGGGCGTCTTTGCTGAGCACTTCGACGCCGTACGACAGGCTGTATTCGCTGGTAGAAGCCAGTTGAATGGACGTGCCGTCGAGCACCGTCGACACCAGCGGGGCGTTGGGGTTGGTGGGCGCGGGCGTGCTGCCGGTGTTGGGCGTGGGGTAATACTGCTTCACGATGGCCGCGTTCTGGCCGTTCACGAGGATGTCGGCCGCGTTGGGGTTCAGCCCCAAATGCAGGCTATTGCGCAGGCGGTTGCTGATGGCAATGCCACCCAGGCCATTGGGCAGGGTCACTGCCAGGCCCAGCGTGGTGCCGTCGAGGTTCACGTTGAGCACGTCGGGGCCCGAGAGGGCAGTCACCAGTTCGGTGCGCTGCCCGGGCGTCAGCGGCTGGCTGTCGCTGGTGATGATGTTTTTGAAGATGTCTTTGGTCAGGGTGCGCGACGCCGCGCCCGCCCCAAACTCGCCGATGGTGAACGACACCAGCGGCGCCCCAGACCGGCCCAGGTTGGCGGGGTTGATGCCGATGGCCTGGTAGCCCTGCGCGAAGGTGTTGATGACCCCGCCCCGGCCCACGGCCGAGAAGTTGCCCAATTCGGTTTGGGCCACTGCGGTGCCCGGCAAAGCCAGCCCCAGGGCCAGCAAAAAGTGGGGGAAAGATGCTTTCATTCAGAAGGCAAGAAAAAAGGTGGAGGGTTGGGAAGAGGTGGGAGGGGAAGAGCAGCAGCAAAAACCGGCCCCCGCCCCGAGCCGCCAACCGCAGTCGCCCAACCCGCCCACCGGGTCGGCCATTGCCGTTTGCTAGCGCAGACTGCCGAAACGTCCGTTCTTTGCCTGCGCAAGCTAGCGCCTACCCGTCAATATTTTGCCTCCCAAACGTCTTTCCGCCGCCGAATACGCCGCCGGCATCCGGGCCGGCTCCCGCACCGTGCTGGGCCGCGCCATCACGCTGGTCGAAAGCACCTTGCCCGCCGACCAGCGCCTGGGCCAAGAGGTGCTGCAGGCCCTGCTGCCGCACACCGGCCGCAGCCTGCGCGTGGGCATCACGGGCGTGCCCGGCGTGGGCAAAAGCACCTTCATTGAGGCCCTGGGCCGCTATCTGGTCGAAACCCGGGGCAAGAAGCTGGCCGTGCTGGCCGTGGACCCCAGCAGCCAACGCGGCGGCGGCAGCATCCTGGGCGATAAAACCCGCATGCCCTGGCTGGCGGCGCAGGGAGCGGCCTTCATTCGGCCCTCCCCGGCCGGGCGCAGCCTGGGCGGCGTGGCCCGTGCCACCCGCGAGGCCATGCTGCTGTGCGAAGCCGCCGGCCACGACGTCATTTTTGTCGAGACCGTGGGCGTAGGCCAGTCCGAAACGGCCGTGCACGGCATGGTCGACTTCTTCCTGCTGCTGCTGCTGGCCGGCGCCGGCGACGAGCTGCAGGGCATGAAGCGCGGCATCATGGAGATGGCCGACGCCCTGTGCATCACCAAAGCCGACCAGGGCAACGAGCAAGCCGCTCGCCGCGCCAAAGTCGATTACCAGAGCGCACTGCACCTGTTTCCGGCGGCCCCCTCGGGGCAGGTGCCGCCGGTGCTGCTCACGTCGGCGGTGAGCGGCACGGGGCTGGCCGAAGTGTGGCAGGCCATCGAAGGCTACGCCGCGGCCACGCAGCAGTCGGGCTACTTTGAGCAGCGCCGCCAGCAACAGCAGCTGCAGTGGCTGCACCAAAGCATCGTGCAGGAGCTGGAAGCGCGCTTTTATGCCGACGCCGCCGTGCATGCCCGCCTACCGGCCCTGCAACAGGACGTGGCCGCCGGAAGGATTACGCCCTTCGCGGCGGCCACTCAACTGCTGGACCTGACGGGCACGGCCGGGGCTACATCCCCGCGCTAGCCACCACGTTTTCGACGCGGCGCGTGGTGAGCTCGCGCACGGCGATGGTGGAGGCGCCGGGCGTTTTGCCGTCCACGTCCACGGTGTAGCGGTAGCGCTCGGGGCCCACCTGCATCATCACGGCGTAGCGGCCCGTGGGCAAATCATTGAAGCGCAAGCGCGTGCCGTAGGCAGGCACCCGGTGGGACTCGTTCAGCACCCAGCGGCCGTTGTCGAGGTGCACCACGCGCAGCACGATGGTCTTTAGTGCGGGGTTGTTGATGCGAACGCGCAGGCTTTCGCTGTCGGGCTGGCTTACCTGTACCGGTTCCTGGGCCAGCGTTTGGGCGTGGGCGGGACGGGCCAGGCCGAACAGGACCATCGCGCCAAGGAGTACGGGACGAGCGCCTTGGGCAGCGGCCGAAACCTGGGTGGCAAATTGTGCGGGGCGGAGGTTGGAGAGGAATTTCATGGTTTTTGCAGAAAAAAGGGTTGAGAAGGAAGCGAAGGACCGCCCCTGGGAAGCCGGCGCCAGCAGTGGCTCTTGTCCGGTTTTGAGCAACTGCTGCCCAAGGGTATTGAGAGTGATTCTATTTGCGTGCCAAACGCATAATTATTTGATAATCACTAAAATAAACAAACACTTCGCATGTTCAGCCGCTAAAAATCTGTCCGCTTCCGGGCACTTGTCCGCTTCCGGCCGCAGGGGGAGAGATTTTGTGGCAAGGCCCACCATTTTCATGCAGAATTAGCTCGGCGGCCTTGCAGGGAAGATGCGGGCGGTGGTGGGGCGGTTGCCTTGCCCGCTATTTTTTGGGGCCGCCGAAGTGGTGGTTTTCAAATAGCTTCGCCGCGTCGTAGTATCGGCCCGGTTTTCCTTTTTCACGTTCCTCAATTTGGTTTTTATGGCGTTTGCTGCTCGTTCGCCTTATTCTCGTTTGGCCCTGCTGGGCCTGCTCACGTTCACGGCCTTTGGCAGCCGCGCCCAAACCGGCGCAGGGGCGCCGCTGGCAGCACCTCGACCTGCAGGCCGACGGCGTGCCGGGCATCAGCGCCGACCGCGCCTACCGGGAGCTGCTGGCCACCCGCACCCCTGCGCCGGTGCTCGTGGCCGTCATCGACTCGGGCATCGACTCGACCCACCAGGACCTGAAGCCCACCTTGTGGCGCAAGCCTTCCGAAGTGGCCGGCAACGGCCTCGACGACGACAAAAACGGCTACGTGGACGACGTGCGCGGCTGGAACTTCCTGGGCGGCAAAGACGGGCAGAACATTGCCGTGGAAACGCTGGAACAAACGCGCATCGTGGCGCAGTACCGGGCGCAGTTTGAAGGCGCCAAACGCAAAAAGCTCTCGCCCGAAGACCAGGCAAAATTCGACCAGTACCAACGAGCCAAAAAGGCCTTTGAGAAAGCGGTGGACGCCGAGAACAAGGAGCTGGCCTACCTGAAGGAGGCCTTTGCCAGCAACACGTTTTCGTTTGGCAAGGTCAAGCAGGCCCTGAACGTGGCGGTGCTCGACACGGCGGTGCTGCGGCAGGCCATGGTTTCGCGGCCCGATGTGCCGAGCGCCAAGTCGTTGTACGCGTACCTGCGCCGCACCCATTTCGGCAGCACCGACGAGGAGCTGAAGGCGCTGGAAGAGGCCCTAAACCGCTCGCGCAACCGCGTCGAAAAAAGCCTCAACCCCGCCTACAACCCGCGCCCGCTGGTGGGCGACGACGTGAACAACCTCACCGAAACCGGCTACGGCAACCCCGACTCGCAGGGCCCCGACGCCAGCCACGGCACGCACTGTGCGGGCATCATTGCGGGGGTGCGCGGCAACCAGCTCGGGGCCGACGGCGTGGCCCCGGCCACGGTGCGCATCATGAGCGTGCGCTCCACGCCCAGCGGCGACGAGCGCGACAAGGACGTGGCCAACGCCATTCGCTACGCCGTCGACAACGGCGCCCAGATTATCAGCATGAGCTTCGGCAAAGACTTTTCGCCGAACAAGGAGCTGGTGGACGCGGCTATGCAGTACGCCGACCAGAAGGGCGTGCTGCTGGTGCACGCCGCCGGCAACAGCAGCCTCAACACCGACAAGGAGCAGAACTTCCCCTCCTACCGCTACCTCAACGGCCAGGACATTCCGAACCAGCTGACCGTGGGCGCCAGCAGCCGCCTCAACACCCCGGCCCTGACGGCCACGTTTTCCAACTACGGCCAGCAGACGGTGGATTTGTTTGCGCCGGGCGTGGACATCTACTCCGCCACCCCGGCCAACACCTACTCCACCTTCAGCGGCACGAGCATGGCGGCGCCGGTGGTGGCCGGCGTGGCGGCGGTGCTCAAGGCCTACTTTCCGCAGCTCACGGCCCTGCAGCTCAAGCAGATTATTCTGCAATCGGCGGTGCCGTACCACACGCAGGTATACAAACCCGGCACCAAGCAGCTGGTCGATTTTGCCACGCTCTCGCGCACCGGCGGCATCGTGAACCTCTACGAAGCCGTGAAGCTGGCGGATAAAATGACGACGCTGAAATAACGTCCTGCATTGCCGGAGCTGCCCCGCGCCTCCGCCCGCGGCTTACCCGCGCCGCGGCCGCAGGGCCAGGTAGTCGAGGTAATACAGCACCTTCACCGACACGTTGTTGTTGTGCGGCGTGTTGATGGTGTTGCTCAGGTTGTCGAAGTAGAGCGGCGTGGCGGCGTTGGCTTCGAAGAAAGACGCGCTGGCGTTTTTCCAGACGATGCTCACCTGCGAGCCCGGCGCAAACCACCACGAGTACACGGCGTCGATGTTGAAGGCGTTGAAGGTGTTGTCGCGGTTGCGCTGGTAGGCGGGCTCGGGCGTTTCCACGCCGTCGGGGCGCAGGCGCGCGAAGTCGCGGTAGTGCACGTTGCTCACGTAGTGCCGCAGCCGGATGTTGAACGACATGCGGTTGGTGAATGTGTATGTGCCGGAGGCCGTGTTGGTGAAGGTGGTGACGTGGCGGCGGCCCAGCAGCACGTCGCCCGCATCGCCGCCGAAGCTGGTGAGGAAGCCGTTGTCGTAGGGCAGGCTACCGTCGAGGCCGCCGGCGTAGCCAATCTGGTTCTGGTTGCGCTCCATGCTCAGCGCATAAATGAAGCTGAGCTGGTTGCTCACGCGGTAGCGCGGGCTCAAGGTGAGGGCCATGGAGTAGCGGCCGGTGCGGTCGCCATCGGGCGCAAACAGCCGCACGCCGCCGCTGATGTCGTAGGCGAACTTCTTGCGGTAGTCGGACGAAATGAAGCCACTCAGGCCGGTGTTGGCCGGCTTGCGCACGTAGTAGCGGCCCAGCGGCGCGCGGCGCGGGTCGTAGTAGTCGCGGGTGGTGGGGATGGCCGAAAAATCGACCCCCACGCTGAGAAAATTCTTGGTAAACGTGGTGTTGCCGCCCGCGTAAAATCCCAGGTCCTGGTACAGCGCGGGGCGCTCCAGCAGCGAGTAGCTCAGGTTGGCGTAGGTGTTCAGCCGGTTCACCTTCCAAAACGGCTTGTAGATGCGGTAGTTGGCGTAGAGGCTCTGCGAGATGTTGTTGTTGCCGAAGAGCAGGCCCAGGTCGTTGGGGTTGTAGCTGTGCGACTCGATGCCGTGGTCGGCGCCCCAGGTGAAGTTGCCCGAGATTTTGTTGAAGCCCACGTAGTACTTGTAGCCGTCGCGGTCAGCTACTTCCTCGTTGCGGCCGAATACCTGGCCGCGGCGATTCGAATACACCACGCCTCCGTTCACGGCGTAGGTATTCTTCTGGTTGGCAAGACGAAACAGGGCACTGGTCACGTTGGCGTCGTAGGTCTGGCCGGCGCGCGTCACGTTGGTGTTGATGAGCGAGACGTAGGAGTTGTTCTTCAGGCTCTGGTCGAGCACCACAATGTTGTAGTTCGAAAACGGCTGAGTCAGCACGTCGCGGCGGGCGCCGCTGGTGCTGTCCTGCACCGTGGCGTACACGTCGTTGCTGATGGCGTTGAACACCCCAATGCCCAGCCCCTTGCTGGTACGGCCCGATACTTTGGTGGCATTGAGCAGGCGCGTCACGCCCGGGTTCTGCACAATGAACTCGCCGCCCGTGCGGCTGCCGTCGAACTGCCGGGTACCGGTGCGCAATTGCCCGCTCACGCCGCCAAAGCCAATGGGCGTGGCCCCCACCCTTCGGGAGTAAAACAGGTTGCCTTTGTTGAACAGCTCAGTGCCCTCCGTGAAAAACGCCCGGTTTTCGTTGTACTGCACCTCGAAGGGCGAGAGGTTGAGCACTTGGTTGTCGCTCTGCACCTGCCCGAAGTCGGGCACCAGGGTGGCGTCGAGCGTGAAGCTCTCGTTGATGCCCCACTTCACGTCGGCGCCGCCGTTGAAGCTGGTGGTGGTGTTCTGCTTGCCCTGCTCGTTGAAGGGGTAATGGTTGACGTAGGTGCTCACGTAGGGCGTGAGCGAGAGGCGCAGCGGCGGCTTCAGGTCCTTCAGCCCGGTCAGCTCGCCCCACTGGTTCACGAAGCCGCTCACCTGGGGCTTCACTTCGTTCCAGAAAAACTTCTGCCGGCTGGCCCGCCGCTGCCGCCCAAAATTGAGCCCCCACACCTGCTCCGGGGCTTTGCTGAAGCGAATGGCGGAATAGGGAATGCGCAGCTCGGCCACCCAGTCGGTGCCGTGCAGGGCCGTGCGCGAGTCCCACACGGCGTTCCAGCTGCCGTCTTCGCCGTTGGCCGGCGACTGGCGCATGTCAACCTGCACCCCGCCCGACGTCACGATGAACTCGTAGCCGTTGAGGTGGTCGTTATAAGTATCCACAAACACCCCGAACCAGTCCGAATTGCCAATATTGTCGCGGTTGCTGAGCTCGCGCAAAATCGAGTCCTGCGCCATGTCGTGCATCGTGGCACCCACGTAAATGGCGTTGTCGTCGTAGAGTACGCGCACTTCGGTGGGGTATTTTTCGGGGCGGCCCGGCGTGGGCTCCAGCTCGGTAAACTGCGTGGCCACGGGCGCCGACTGCCACACGGCCTCGTCGAGCACGCCGTCGAGCTTGGGCGCCGCGCTGATGCGCACGGCCTGCAGCTGGCGTTTGGGGGCAGGGGCTGTCGCCCCACTGGCAGCCGGCGCGGCGGGGGCCTGTCCCCGGGCTACGCCCATTCCCAACATCATTCCCCAAAACACCAATAAAAAGCGGTACATAAACCCGTTTCTCTAAAAAAAAATACTTGCGAAGAGGCCAACAGATGCCGCCAGGGCCAAATAGTTGCTTGTAGCGCAGAAAATGTTGCTCCTTGAGCTTCGGCCCGGCTCGGACGCAACAAGGGCCGGCTTCCCGCGGGGAAGCCGGCCCTTGTTGCGTCTAAGTAGCCCTGAGCTACTTAGTCAAGCGAAATGCTCATGTTGTAGTTGCTGCCTTCGCGGGCGCCCATCAGCTTGCGGTACTTGGCGGCCACGTCGTCCGGCTGCTTTTTGCCGTTCACCGTGAGTCCCGACGCGTTGAGCTGCAGCTGGAAACTCTTGTCGTCGGCGCCAATCAGGCCATCTTTGCGCAATTCGCTCCGCAACGCTTCCGAATCGACGCGGGGCGGCGCGGGCGGCGGCGGCGACATGGGTGCCGGTGGCGCCATCGGAGCCGGCGGCGCCAGCATCGCGCCGGGGGCCTGCGGCGCGCGGGGCGGGCGCGGCGGCCGGGGTGGCCGCGAGCCGTCGCTGTCGCGGAACGTCGACTGGCTGCCGTTGCGGTTGATGGTCATCGACCCGGTGGGGCCCATTTTGCGGCCGGGGTGGGTGGCTTCGTACAGCTTCAGGTATTTCTGAAACACCTTTTGCGGCTGCTCTTTGCCGTTCACGGTGAGGCTGCTGGCCGTGAGCCGAAGCTGGAAATTTTCCCGGTCCTTAATCAGGCCATCTTTCAGTAGCTGGTCCACCAAGGCGTCGTCCTGCTCGCGGCGGCGGTCGGCCCGCTCCCGTTCCCGGTCAGCGCGCTCCCTTTTTTCTTCCCAAATGCGCTCGCGCACTTCCTCGCGGCGCACCCGCTCATCTTCCTGGCGGTCGAGTATCTCCTGCTGCCGGTCACGCTTTTCTCGCTGCCGGTCCACCAGGGCCATTTGCTGGTCCTGCAGCTCCTGCTCGCGGTCACGCAGCTGCTGGGCCATCTCCTGGTCGTCGGCCCCGCTCAGGCGCAGGCGTCGGGTCGAAGAAGCTTCGTCGAGCTGCCGGAGCTGGGCCTGCACCTTGCTCAGGCCCTGTCTGATGCGCTTGCGCTGCTCGGCGCTCAAGCCCTTGGCGGTGCTGGCGTCGCGCAGGGCGCGCTCGGCGCTGCGCAGGGCTTCGCGCTGGCCCTCATCGTCTTGCAGCGAGCCCTGCGCCGTGCCCGGCTGCAGGCGGTAGACGCGGCTCAGCGAGCTGCCGGGGGCTAGCTTCAACCGCTGGAAACTCCGGCTGCCGTTCAGCGTCAGCGGCTGAAACGACTGGTTGCGCAGGGGCTCCAGTTCCTGCATCTGGTACCGAAAGGTTTCGCCGGCCCCGGCGCTGCGCTCGAACAGCCGCCGCTGGGCATCGGCGTCGCTGCGGTACACGAAGACCCGCGCGTCGGGCGCCGTCGGCATTGGCACAATCTGCACCAGCTGGTCCTGGCCGTCGCGGTCCTGCTTGGCCTTGATTTTGAGCTTGCTCTTGCCGGTTTCGGTTTCGATGCGCTGGCCGTTCACCACAAGGTCGGTCACCCGGCCCTTTTTGTCTTTGGTGATGACCACCGTGCCGGGATTGCCAACGTACGGCAGCGGGGCCAAGGGCGGCAGGCTGCGGCTGGCGCGGCGGTCCCGGCGGCGGGGCCGCGGCCGGTCCTGGTCGGAAGCGTCGACGTTCCGGTTCACGGTGATTTCGCGGCGCTCCTCCGTCGGCTGGTTCACGGTGGCCGTGGTGGTCGTTGTCGTGGTAGCGGTGTTTTTCACGCGCTTGGTGGTGTCGGCGGCGGCTTGGGGCGCGGCGGGGCCGGTCTGCCAATCGGCCACCGAAGCGGCGGGCCGGGCCAACGGACCGGCCAGGGCCACGCTGCTGCCCAGCAGCCCCAGGCCACCCAGCACCAGCGCCCCGGCCATGAAGCCCTCGGCCAACGTGGGCGCGGCCGGGCGGCGCTGCACCAAGCGGCGCACCCGGTTGAGCAGGGCGCCCCGGCCGCTCATGGCCGCCAGCGCCAGGCGCGGCGCAGTGGGCACCACGGCGCTCTGGCTCCATTCGGCCAGGGCCGTGAGGGCGCGGGCCAGCCGCAGCGAATCGCCGCCGCACAGGGCCGTGGCCGTGTCGTCGCAGCAGTTTTCGCGCTCAGTGCGCACGCACCTGCCCATAAACCACACCGCCGGGTGGTAGAAAAACAGCGCTTCGGCCACCGTTTGCAGCAGGTTCACGAGGTAGTCGCGGCGCAGCACGTGCGCCAGCTCATGGGCCAGAATGGCTTCCAGATGCGCCACCGACAGGCCCGCCACCGCGCCCAGCGGCAGCAGTATCACGGGGCGCACGTGGCCCACCACCAGCGGCACCTGCACCAGCGCCGACTCCAGCAGCGCCACCGGCCGCCGCAGGCCGCTACGGGCCGAAATGGCGGCCAGCCGCTCCTGCCAGGCCGCGCTCACGGCCCGCACCCGGTAGCGCTTCAGGCGCTGCACATACAGCAGGCCGCCCAGCATGCGCAGACTCATGGCCAGCAGGCCCAGCAGCCAGCCCACCACCAGCAGCGGCAGATGCTTGTCAAAATAGCCCAGCCCAGCCACCAGCCAATTCGGCGAAACCGCCCGGGCCACATCTGCGACCGCCTGTGGGCCGGCCGCGGGCGCCGTGCTGCGGGCGCCGGCTTCCACAATCGGCAGCGGGGCAGCCGTGGCTGCGCTTACCCGGGTCGGGGCTTCTGCCTGCCGCAAGGGCAACTGCGAAACCTGCACGGCGGCGGGCCAGCCCTTTTCGCCCTTCACCGAATCGGCCCGGAAATACAACCCAAACGTGATGCCGGCCAGCGCCACCATCATGCCCAACGCTCCGGCCGAGGCCGCGTAGCGCACTTCGGCCCGCTGGCGGCGCAACAGCAGGAGCGCGCCGGCCAGCACGGCCGCCACCAGCGCCCCCTGCCACAGCGAGTGCAGCAGCGTCCAGCCCAAGGCCCGCGTCAGCGCGGGCGAAACGAAATTCTCAAGCGCGGTCATCGTCGTCGGGGTTAGGGGTGGAATTTTGGATTTCAATGTCGTTGAGCAGGCGGCGAATCTGGGCCAGTTCGTCGGCCGACGTCTGGCGGCTGCCCAGGGCCTGCATCACCAGCTTCAGGGCCGAGCCGCCAAAGGCCGCGTCCACGAACTTATCGAGGAGCAAACCCTGGGTTTCCTGCTCGCGCACCGCGGCCCGGTACACGTGGCTGCGGTCGGCGGCGTCGCGCCGCACCAAGCCTTTTTCCAACATCAGCTGCAGGATTTTGAGCGTGGTGGTGTAGCCTACTTCCGCCTGGCGGCGCTGGCTGAGGCTGTCGTTGATGGCGCGCACGGTGGCGGGCCCGTGCTGCCAGAGCACGTGCAGGATTTCCAGTTCGGAATCCGTAGGTTTGGGGGGCGGGGCTTTGCTCATGCTGCGGAAACGTGAGGTTACTACGAATTATTTCGTAGGATACAGCAAAGGTGTTACGAATAGTTTCGTAGTTGCAAGCAACACCTACGAAATAATTCGTATAACGAACCAGCACACTGTTAACACCTTGTCAAACAAGATATTAATTTTTTATTCTTAGAGGATAAAACGCGTACGAGCAATGCGCCTTGTGGCTATTCGGCCGGACCGGCTGCCGGGCGCCGCTTGGCCAGCGTGACGCGGGCGCGGTGGCAAATGCCGCCCAGCGGCGGGTTAAACTTGCTCACGCTCACCTTCACTTTGCGCACGTGTGGCAGCTCGGCCATGATGCGGTCGAGCACGCGGTGGGCCACGTGTTCCAGCAGCCGGGCGGGGGCCCGCATTTCTTCGGCCACCAGGCGGTAGAGCACTTCGTAGTTCACGGTTTGCTGCAGCTTGTCGGAAGCGCCGGCCGCCAGCAAATTGGTGCTGATGTAGAGGTCGACGCCGTACTTATTACCGATTTTCTGCTCCTCGTCGTAGTACCCGTGGAAGGCAAAAAACTCCATGCCTTCAAGTGCAATCTGGCCCATGTGGTGAGGGGTAAGGTGGTGGGGTGAGGGTGCCGCACCGCAGGCAAATCAGCCATGCGGCACGGCAAAGGTCCGCCACAAAAAAGAAAGCCCGTCCTTTCGGACGGGCTGTTCAGCTAACCTGGGCAATACTGCATCCGGGAACTCGCGCAAAACGAACTTCGGTGCGGCCAGTTAGTAGGCTAGATTTCGTCGAAGAAAGACTTCTCTGCCACCGCAGCTTCGGCCGTTACCGGGGCTTCGGCGGTGGTGGGGGCAGCCGCGGCCATGCCGGGGTGCGTCATGGGCTGGGGCTGGGTGATTTCGGGCCGGTCGGGGCCAACGGGGCGAATGTCCGGGGCGGTGGGTTCCACGCGCGGGGCGCCGGGCTGGGGCACCTGCGAGGGCGCGGGCTGCTCGATGTTGGGCGCGGGCGAAATGCCGGGGTTTTCGGCGGGCGCGTTGGGGCGTTCGATGTCGGGGGTTGGGGCCGTGCCGGGGTCGGGCTGCTGGCCGGGCTTGGGGTTGTAGCCGGTGGGCTGGGCGGCCTGCTCCAGCTGCTCCTGGGAGCGGCTGCGGGCGCTGGGCGCGAAGGCGGCCGGCGTGGCCGCAGCTACGGCAGCAGCGGAAGAAACGGACGAGGCGGAAGTGACTTGCATGGCGGGCGTGGGCTCAGGGGTGGCGTCGGCGGCCGGTTCTTTGGGCCGCTCCACGTGTACGCGCGCGGCGCGGGAAAGGATGGCCGCCGTGCCGCCCTTGGGCCGGTTGCGGGCCTTTTCCACCTTGTCGAGGGCATCAGACGCCAGGTGGTGCAGGTCGCGCACCAGGGTGTCGAGCTGCTGCTCCAGGCGCTGGCACTCCTGGCCGAGGCCGGCCACTTCGCGCTGCATGTCGGCCACCGTTTTTTCGGCCTGCTGGTAGGCCTCGTCCACTATCGTGCGGGCCCGCTGGCGGGCGTCGTTGAGGATGGTTTCGGCCTGAAACTGGGCTTCGCGGATGCGCAGGTCGGCGTCGCGTTGGGCTTGTTCGGTGATGTTGTTGCTGGTGTCCTCGGCCGTTTTCAGGGTGCGGTAGAGGCTGCTTTCCACTTCGCGCATCTTCTGCACGTCCTGCTGGGCGTGCTCCAGCTTGAGGCGCAGCTCGCGGTTTTCGTCGCCCATTCGCTCCCACTGCTGCGAAATGGTGTTCAAAAAGGCTTGCACCTCGTCCTTGTCAACCCCGCGAAAGGATTTTTCAAACGTTTTCTGGCGGATATCGAGGGCGGTGATTTTCATTTTTCAGTTAACAGTTATCAGTGAGCAGTTAACAATTCAGAAGAATAACGTGAATGCGAAGCAGGTTTTCTGCTAACTGTTCACTGATAACTGCCAACTGTCAATTGCCAAACCGCCAAGCTGCGGTCGTCGCTACACGAAACTAGCCGGTTTTGGTTGCCCGGCCAAACCAACCGGTTCACCGACGTGCCGTGCCCGGCCGACCGCACCCGGTCGAGCACGCGCAGTAGCGTCAGGGTGGCCGCGTCCCAGAGCTTGATGCTCTTGTCGAGGCTACAGGAAGCCAGAAATTGGCCATCCGGGCTAAAGGCCAGGTGGTTGATGGTGTACATGTGGGCGGGCACGGTGCCGGCCAGCGCGTAGCCGGCGGCCACGTCCCAGGTGCGAATCTGGGCGTCGCGCCCGGCCGTGAGCAGCCGCGCGCCATCGGGCGAGTACGCCACCGAAAACACCGAATTGGTGCTTTCGCCCAGGGTGAATTTGGTTTCCAGCGAGTCCAGGTCCAGAATGCGGGTCAGCGCATCGGAACTGCCCACGGCCAGCTCGCCGCGGCCTTCGTGCAGGGCCAGGCAGCGCAGGCTTTTGTCGGCGAGGCGCAGGAGTTTCTCCAGCCGAAAGTCGGGCAGGACCAGCACGGCCAGCGTGCCGTCGCCGAGGGCCACGTACAGGCGCTGCCGGCTTTCCGAAACCACGATTTCGAAGATGGCCACCGGGGGCAGGGCCGTGGCGTGCGCCAGCTTGCGCCCGGCCAGGTCGATGGCCTGAATGCCTTGGAAATTGTGCCCCAGCACCAGCATGTTGAGGTGCGGCAGGTGGCGCAGGGCGTACACCGAGTTTTCGACGCGGGCCAGCAGCTCGCCGTCGCGCGTGGGCTCGGCGGCGTCCCAGGCCACCACCATGCCATCGGCGCTGCCCGAGTAGATGGTGCTGCCGCTCCCCAACGTGAGGGCGTACACCGCGTCGCGGTGGCCGGCCAGGGTGGCTATTTTGGCAACGGGGGGACGGAAAATTTCTGACATACGGGCCCTGCAAAGGTAGCTTTGTTTGGAAGTAGGGCCGCTCCGTCGTCCCTGCCATCTCTCCCCGCCATGCCCCTGCACTCCCTCCAGCGCCTCTCCCCTACCGCCCTGCTGGGCCTGTGGCACCTTAGCGAAACGCCCGCCGACCTGTGGCCGCTGCTGCCCCGGGCCGAGGCGTACCGCGCCCTGCTGCCCGCCACCGCCGACGGCAAGCGCCAGGCCCAATGGCTCGGCGGGCGGGTGCTGATACACCGGCTGCTGGCCGAAGCCGCCCCGGCGGTGGCCGCCGCAGTGCAAGTGCACAACGACCCAACCGGCCGGCCCTGGCTGGACGGCCCCGGCGCCGAGTTGACCGTCTCGCTCTCGCATTCGGGCGCCTGGGTGGCGGCCATTCTGGCCCAGGGCGGCCGGGCGGGAATCGACATCGAGGAAATTCGCGACAAAGCCCAGCGGCTGGCCAGCAAATTCCTCGCCCCGGCCGAATGGGCCGCCGCCCAGGCCGCCTGCACCACTGCGGCCGAGGCCAGCACCCACTACACCTTGCTCTGGAGCGCCAAAGAGACGCTCTACAAGCTGGCCGCGCAGCGGGGCATCATTTTTAAAACGCAGCTTTTGCTGGGCGAATTCGAGCCGCGCGCAGCCGGCCACATCCCCGCCACGCTGGTACTGAGCGACTTTGAGACGCGGCACTGCATTTGCTATTCCCAACCGTCGCCGGGCTACGTGCTCACGTATTGCCACGAGTCGCCGGCGTAGGCCCCGGCCCTTACATTTGATTTCGTTAACCCGTTTGCCATGTCTTTCCGCCGAATTTCTATACTCGCTGCCGTGGCCCTGCTGGCCGTGACGCTGGCCGTGGGCGTGGCCCGTGCCCAAACCGGCCCCACCGTGGCCGATTTCACCCTCAAAACCGCCGCCAACGCCGACGTATCCCTCAAGAGCTACGCCAACGACAAGGCCGTGGTGGTGGTGTTTCTAAACCCGGCCTGTGCCTTTTCGCGCCTCTACCAGGAGCGGCTGGCCTCGCTCAGCAGCAGCTACCGCAGCCGGGGCGTGCAGTTTCTGTTCATTAACGTGCCCATCAACCTCGACGCGCCCGGCACCGCCGCGCCCGGCGAAGTGGAGTTGCCCACCCTCACCGACGCCAGCCAGCAAGTGGCCAGCCTGCTCGGCGTGAGCAAAACCGCCGAGGCCGTGGTGCTGCAACCGGTGGCCGGCGGCTTCGCCATCCGCTACCGCGGCGCCATCGACGACAACCCCCAGGTGGCCAGCAGCGTGCAACAGTATTACCTCAAACAAGTGCTCGACAACGTGCTGGCCGGCCGCCCCGCCGGCGTGGAAGACAAGCGCGCCGCCGGCTGCCTGATTAAGCGGTAAGGGAGGGCCATCCGCGCCGCCTGTCATTGCGATAAGGCACGACGAAGCAATCCGTCCTGTCAAAACCAGACACTTTTAAGACGTGAAAAGCCCCGGCACTGCGCAGTGCCGGGGCTTTTATTTGAGTTTGTCACATAGCTAGGCTTATCGCTGAGAACAGGACGGATTGCGTCGCTGCGCTCGCAATGACAAGACGTCTGGCTGCTACTCCAGGATGCTCAGCAGCACGGCCACTTCGGCGGCTTTCACGGGCTCCTGCAGCTTCTCGAAGCTCATTTGCAGGTTGCGCAGGGCGCGGCGCACGATGTCGATGTTGGAGCAGGGCTCGTAGAACATCGGGTTGGAGGAGATGTTGAGCTGGCTCACGTAGTGCTCGATGTCGGTGCGCGAGAGCACGAGGCCGCGGTTGTAGCAGTTGATGTAGAACGGCTCGGCGCCCTTGAGCTCGGGGCGGAAGGTGAGCACGAACAGGTTGGGCAGGTTCACGCCGAACACCGGCAGGTTGAGCCGCTGGGCCACCAGCAGGTAAATCACGCACAGCGTGAGCGGGTTGCCGCGCTTGGTTTCAATCACGCGCTGCAGCATGGAATTGGCCGGCGAGTGAAAGTGCTGGGTGTTGGCTGCGAACTTGTGCACCCGGAACATGATGTAGTTCAGGGTCTGCACCTGGTCGGCGGGGTGCATGTCGGGGCGCAGGGCCGTCCAGGCCTCGAAGCGGAGCTGCTCGATGGCGCGGTTCAGGGCCTGCAGGTCGGCATCGGGATATTGATACGTGTTCAGCAGCCACATGCCTTCCAGCAGGTCGGTAGCGCCGGCTTCGCGCCACACTTTCAGGCGCTGCTGCAGCCCTTCAAACTGCAGGTGGTGAATCAAATCCTCCAGCCGCTGCTGCTGCTGCCCGTCGAGGGTTTCTTCCCACGACTCTTCCAGAAACGGAATGATGCTCTCGCCGAGGTTCTGGATTTTGTCCTGAATCTGGGGCGCGATTTCCGGGTCGTCGAGCAGCGAAATGAGGGCTTTAATTTCTTTGTTGGTCATTGCAGAAGAAGGCACGGCAAGGCAAATTAACGCTCAAAAGCGGGTTGGTGGGCCAAACCGGGCGAATTTCTGCAACACAACCGCTAGCGGAACAAGTTCGTTTTGGCCAGCTCCAGCAGCTCGCTGCCGCGGCCGTTCATCAGGGCCCGCACCGCGTACAGCCCGAAGCCCTGCGCTTGCTTCCGGTCGATGCTCGGCGGCATGCTCAGTTCCTGGCGCTTCACCACGGCGTCGACTAGCGCCGGCCCGTCGTGGGACAGGGCCTCGCGCAGCACGCCTTCGAGCTGGCCGGGGTCCTGCACGCGGTAGCCTTTCAGCCCCGCGGCTTCGGCCACGGCCCCAAAATCGGGGTTGTCGAGCGCGGTGCCGTAGTCGAGCAGGCCGGCGGCTTTCATTTCCAGCTCCACGAAGCTGAGGGCCGAATTGTTGAACACAATGATTTTGACAGGGATTTTGTGCTGGCGAATGGTCAGCAGCTCGCTCAGCAGCATGGCCACGCCGCCGTCGCCGCACATGGCAATCACCTGCCGGCCGGGCTCCACCAACGCCGCGCCGTAGGCCTGCGACACCGCATTGGCCATGCTGCCGTGCACGAAGGAGCCGATGAGCCGGCGCTGGCCGTTCATGGTCAGGTAGCGGGCCGCCCAGATGGTGGGCGTGCCCACGTCGCAGGTGAAAATGGCGTTTTCGGCGGCCAGCTCATCCAGCAAGCGGGCCACGTGCTGCGGGTGCAGGCTGGTGTCGCCGGCCTCGCCGGTGGCCAGCTCGGCGAGGTGGGCGCGGTCGTCGCGGTGGCGCTGCTGGGCTTCTTCCAAATGCCCGGAGCCGGCGCGCGGCGTGAGGTGCGGCAGCAGGGCACGCAGGGTTTCGGCCACGTCGCCCACCAAGCCAATTTCGACGCGGGTGCGGCGGCCAATGTGCTCGGGGCGGGTGTCGACCTGCACCACGCGGGCATCTTCGGGGAAAAACTGGCGGTAGGGAAAGTCGGTGCCCAGCATCAGGATGGTGTCGGCGTCCATGAGGGCGTGGTAGCCGGCGGGCATGCCCAGCAAGCCCGTCAGGCCCACGGCGTAGGGGTTGTTGGGCTCCACGAACTCCTTGCCACGCAATGACTGCACCACAGGAGCCTTCAGTGCCTCGGCCGCCAGCAGCAGCTCGGCGTGCGCCCCCGCACAGCCAATGCCGGCCAGAATGGCCACTTTTTCGCCGGCATTCAGCAACGCCGCCGCTTGTCGAATGTCGGCCTCGGCGGGGCGAGCTGTGCTGTGGCGGCCCAGGGTGGGCAGGCGCACCTCGGGCGCGTCGGTTTCGAGGTAGGCCACGTCGCCGGGCAGCACCACCACGGCCACGCCGCGCTGGCCCAGGGCGGCCGCCACAGCACTTTCGATGGTGCGCACGGCTTGCTCTGGCGTCGAAATCAACTCGCAGAAGTGGCTGCATTCCTTAAAAATTCGCTCCGGGTGCGTTTCTTGAAAGTAGCCGGTGCCGATTTCCACGCTCGGAATCTGGGCGGCCAAGGCCAGCACCGGCACGCGGCTGCGGTGGCAGTCGAACAGGCCGTTGATGAGGTGGGTGTTGCCGGGCCCGCAGGAGCCCGCGCACACCGCCAAATCGCCGGTGAGGTGGGCCTCGGCGCCGGCGGCAAAGGCGCCGCCTTCCTCGTGCCGCACGGCAATGAATTCCATGCCCTCGCGGGTGCGAATGGTGTCGGTAATGCCATTCAGGGAGTCGCCCACTACGCCAAAAACGCGCTTGACGCCGGCGGCCTGCAGGGTATCGACAATGATTTCGGCGACGGATTTCTGGGGCATTGTTTTCAGCGTTTGGGACAAGGGCAGTACGTAAAAACAAGAAGCCCGGCAGTGGTTGCCGGGCCTTTTTCCGCTGCCTGCCGAGGTACAACCCTTTAATCCTGCTGCGAAGGCAGCTGCTCCGTCGCCGGCGCCGTGCTGCGGCGGGCCAGCTTGTAGGTGAAGGCCAGCACCACGTTGTTTTTGGCCGAGGTGATTTGGGGAATGAACTGGCCGGCTTTGAAGGCCGGCAGGTTGTAGTTGGCCTGGTTGACGAAGCCCAGCTGCACCACGACGTGGGCGCTGACCTGGTAGCCGATGCCGCCGTACATGCGGTTGCGCTCAAAAACCGGCCCTTTCGGGTTCAGGAAAATTTCGTCGTAAGCCGAGAGGAAGACCGTGCCGGCCGTGATGGTCTTCTTGTTGAGCGGGTAAAACGCGTTGAGCCGGTACCGAAACCGCTGCCGAAACGCGCTGCTGTCGTCCCGGAAATCAAACCAGCGCTGCTCCAAGCGGTAGCGGTGCTCCAGCTTCAGGCGCTTCGAGTATTGCGTGAGCGCCAGCTGCTCCCAGAGGCGCCGCTCGGTGTTCAGGGGCCCGGCCCCGAGGTCTTTGTAGTCGGAAGTGGCGTAGCGGCCGCCGCCCAGCAGCACCGTGAAATTGGGGTCGATGTCGTAGCTCACGCCCGCTTTCAGCTCGTTGTAGAAGTACTCTTGGAACACGCCGTTGGTGCGGGCCTGCGCTTCGGCGTAGGCGCCCCAGCGGTGCTCGGCGGTGCCCGGCAGCTGCACCGTGGCAATAAACCAGCTGCCCCAGGGCTGCGTGGGGTTGGCGGGGGTTTGGGCCTGGGCGGCGGCGGCGCCCAGCAGCAAAGCCGGCAGCACGGCCGCCACAAAAGAATTCTTCATCAACAACGGGGCGCGAAAAGCGCGCGAATTGCCCATCGTTCGGGCCCGCAAAGCTACCTCATAATCCAAAAGGCCGGCTACGCACCAACCCAAGGGTTGGCCCACAACCGGCCTTTTTATGCAGAAAAAGATGAGAAAAGCTTACTCCCGGTGCTGGCCCAAATTGCGCAGCCCGCCGCCCGTGACGGTGGCCCGGGCGCTGTCGCCGAACTGCGTGCGCAAGGTGCCCACCACACCGGCTTCCAATTGCAGCTCGGCCTGGCGCTGCACGCTGAGGTCGGCGGCTTGAATGCGGTTGCTGTTGGCAATGCGCAGCGCCGAGCGGCTGCCGGGGCGCTGGCCGGCCTCGGCCCGCAGGTAGCCCAGGCGGTTGCCGGCCAGCGTCACGTGCGCGCCCAGGTCCTGGCGCACCACCAGGCTGTCTTGGGCAAAGCCCTGCACCAGCACCGTGCGGTCGTAGCCGGGTTGCTTGTCGACGTGCACTTTGCCTTTTTCCACGTACGTGGCACTGGCCGTCAACAGGTTGAGCTGAGGGCAGCTGATGGCCACCACGCTCTGCCGCGGGCCCAATGACGCCTCGCCCTCCGGGAAGGCCAGCGCAATGCTGAGGCGGGGGCCGCGCTGGGTCACTTTCACGTACGGCTGGGCTTCCTTGCTGACGCGCACGGCGTAGGGGCCGGACGTTATTTTCACGCCCATCAGGCTGGCGGCCTGCACGTCGATTTCGGTGAAATCTTTCAGACTCAGCGCGACGGTATTGCTCGTGGGGTTCTTGTAGGCGCCGGTTTTGTATTGGGTGCGCAGGGCCATGTTGAAGGCGGAGAGGGAGCCGAGGAGCAGCAGCAGCGCCGCCGCCAGCCATTTGTTACTGGTTTTCATGTCCGTTGGAAGTTGCGGTGGCGGGGGAAAGGGCGGCCATTTGCTCGGCCTTGAACTCGGTGTAGCGCTGCTCTAATTCTTCGAGGCTGATGTCGAGCAGGAAAATGGTTTTGAACAGCTCCGGCAGCTCCTGTTGCAGAAAGCGCGCCCGCCGGAACTGCTTCACCTTCGCGTCGGCGGCGGGCGCCACGAAGAAGCCGATGCCGCGCTTGTTGTACACCACGCCCTGGTTTTGCAGGAATTCGTAGGTGCGCATCACGGTGTTGGGGTTCACTTGCAGCTCGCCGGCCAGGTCGCGCACGGACGGGATTTTGTCATCGGGCGGCCACTTCCGGCGCAGGATGTTTTCGCTCACGTACCCGGCTATTTGCAGGTAGATGGCTTCGTTGTCGCGGAATTCCATCAAGAAGGGGGTTAAAGCTGCTTTTCGGTGAGCCGGAAATACGTGGCGCCCCAGAGCAGCGCGCCCAGGCCCAGCGGCACCCACCCGAGCCAGCGGGACTGGGCGGCCGGCAAGCGCAGCGTGTAGAAGTTGCTGCCTTCCGAAATCACCGGGTTGGCAAACAGCGTCGCGAATTTCATATCGGGCGTGATGAACAGGCGCAGCGCTTCAAAGTTGAGCAGCACCAGCCCGGCCAGCAGCAAAAACAACACAAAGGCGGTGCGGATGAAGTGGGTTTTCTCGAAGTACATCGCGCCCAAAAACCACACCCCGTGCAACATGGCCAGCACCGTGACCACCCAGCTCAGCACGTGCCAATCGCCCAGCACGTTCACCAATTCCGGGGTTTGGCCCGGCCGGGCGGCGGTGTACAGCACCAGGGCATCAATCAGGTAAAAAATGCCCGTGTAGGCCAGCACAAACAGGGGCAGCGAGCACAGCCAGGCCACCAGGTATTTCTCCAAGTGCGAGGCGGGCAGCAGCAGCGCCACCGTGGCCTGCCGCTTCTCGCCAAACTGCGAAAACACCGTGCTGGTGAACATGATGTTGGCAATCAGCAGGAACACCATGTACAGCTCCTGCTGCCCTTTGGGGCTGACCACGCCGTCGCTCAAAAACGCCATGATGCCCAGCAGCAGCAGGATAAAGCCCGCCAGCACGCCCGCGGCCATGCCGTAGCCGGGCAGGTGTTCGGTGGTGTGCCGGCGAAACAAGCGCGCAAACCGCGGCAAACTGAAGTGTTGGTTACTGGACGGCTGCATGGCGGGGCTGGTTTAAGTAAGTGTGCAGGGCGCCGGCGTCGGCGCCGGTGAGGGCATTGAAGAGCAATTCCAAATCGACGCGGCTGTACGCGCCGGTTTCGTTGGGCCGGATGGCCACCGGGCCGCGCACCGACGCGCCCACGTGGAAAGCGCCCGGCGCTTCGGCCGCTGCGCCCGTGGCGAAGGTGAGCCGCTCGGCCAACTGGTCGATTTCCCGATTGAGCACGATTTCGCGGTCGTGCACCACCACCACGGTGTCAATCAGGCTTTCCAGGTCGCGCACCTGGTGGGTCGAAATCACCATGCAGCGCTCCTCGGTGAGGGCCGAGGCCAGCAGCTTGCGAAACTGCACCTTGCTGGGGATGTCGAGGCCGTTGGTGGGCTCGTCGAGCACCAGCAAGCCGGTGTTGGCGGCCAGGGCGAAGGCAATCATGAACTTCTTCTGCTGGCCGTGCGAAAACTTGTTGAGCTTGGCGCCGCGCGGCACTTCCAGCTCTTCCAAATACGCATACAGCTCCGCGGTGCTGAAGCGCGGGTAAAACCCGGCCGTGTGCGCCACAAACTGCTCGGCCGTGAGGGCCGGCGTGTACACCTCCTCGGGCAGAAAAAACAGGTCTTCCAGCACCGCGGGCTTGCGGGCGGCGGCGGGCTGCTCGTCAATCAAACACGTGCCCGACCACGGGAAGGCCAGCCCCACAATGTTCTTGAGCAGGGTGGTTTTGCCGGCCCCGTTCTTGCCCAGCAGCCCGTAGATGTGGCCGCGGTCGAGCGAGAGGTTGAGGTTCTGAAACAGCGGGACCCGCCGGGAGTACCCAAAATCGAGGTTTCGGATGCGCACCATGTGCTTGTTTGTTTTAGTGCACTAATCATCTAGTACACCGCAAACATACAGCGCTTATTTCGGACTCTGCAAGATTTATTTTTCATTCCGCGAAAAAATGTCTCGCCGTTTCCAAGAGCTTCTGGCTTACCTCTTGCTCAAAAGCTGGCGAGAATTGCGTTGCGCCGTTCGTCGTGCGCCGCTTCCGTGATGAGGCCCTGGTCCAGCAGGCTTTTCAGGGCGCGCAGTTCAACCAGCGTGGCGTTGGGCCCGAGCACCGGGCCGGGCTTGGGCTTCCGGCCAAAAGCGGCCAGCCGCTGGCGCCGGGCGCAGTGGCTACAGGTATCGCCCCGCCCTACGTGCCCGCGTTCGCAATACTGGCTTTCCATGAATTATCGAGTTCAAACCAAACCCAAAGGTCCGATGGGGCTTGAAAATGGCGCAAAGGCCAAAAATTTCTTTTTCTTTGGCCGTTGAAACCAGCCCTTTTTTCGTGCCTCGCCTTCCTCTACCCCTGCAAGCCGCTCTGCGCGAGGCCGTGGAGGCCCGTTTCGGACAGCCGCTGCGCTACCCCAGCCACTGCGACGCCCTCGAGCTGGAGCTGCAGCAAAACGCTGCTACCGCCGGCCGGCGCCTGAGCCCCAGCACCTTGCGCCGATTTTTCGGCCTGGTGGAGAAAGACGGCGGCTACCACCTGCACACCCTGGACACGCTGGCCCGCTACGCCGGCCACGCAGACTTCGCCGCCTTTGGCCAGTCCGTTTCGGGCATGGCCCTGCGGGAAAACGCCGCCCCCGGCCCTGCCATCACCACCGACATTCCCGAGCTGCTGGCCATGGAGCAGCTGGCGTACCCCGAGCGCCTGCTGCTAGGCTATTTCCTGGGCCGCATCACGCGGCCGGCCCGGCCCGGCGGGGCCGCCTCGGCGCTGGCCCTGCGGCTGGCCGCCCACCCGGCCGGCCAGGAGTTCTACGTGGAATCGTTCGTGGACCTGGCCCACCTCACCGGGGCCTTTGGCGAAGTGCTGACCACCTACCTGCAACACAAGCACACGCCCGAAGCCCAGCTTTTCGGGAACGCCGCCCTGTTTCTGGCCGAATTCCTGGCCGGGGAAGAGCCTGCCTGGCGTCGGCGGCTGGCGGTGGTGCGGGCCCTGCCCGTGCCGCCCGAGGTGCATGCTTTTCCCCGGGGCCGGCGGGCATTTGCCGAAATCGTAACCGCCTGGCACGATGCGCCCGACCACGTGGTGCCGCCCCAACTGTTGGAGAGCGTCCGGGCAGAGGCCGCCGCCGTGCCGCGCACGGTGGTACCCCAGGGGCCGCTGCCGGCGTTCTACAACCTGTTTCCGGCCGGCTACCACTTTTTCGTGGCCGAGGCACTGTTTCTCACCGGCCAGTTTCCGGCGCTGCTCGACTGGCTGGCCTTCACCAACCAGGAATTTCCCGAGCTGGCCTGGCTCGAAACCAACGTATTCGACCAGCTGCTGCGCGCTTTCCGGGCCGTGGCCGAATTGCGCACCGGCCTCATCAGTGCCAGCGCCCCACACCTGCACTCGCTCTTCAACCTGGAAACCAACAGTTGGCTGCTCGACTACTTCCAGGTACACATCTGGCTGGTGGAGCTGCACTTCGCCATAGGCAACGATGCCGCCGAAGAAACCCGGCTGCGCAGCCACATCCAGGAGTTTGCGGCGCAGTACCGCATGCCGTTTTTTGAAACGGTAGCTGAGCGGATTGGTGCGAATTGAGCTGTTGTTGCCTTTTCTCAGTGGCATTCACAAGCCCGCGGTAAGCTAAGCGATAGACGATGGCGGCGGTTTTATTTGTGCCGTTGTAGCCGGCCAAAAGGTAAAGGGCCTGCATCATGCTACTGATAGGATTTCAGCATATCGTCAGGGCTCTGTATAATTCTGCCATCTGGGAATGCTGCCAAAAACTGACGCCCCAGCGCTTCATCCCGAAAATTTAATAGCGTGAAGGAGCTGTCGAAGGCTATTATTTCGATTTCGGAACCTGCTAGCTGAAACATCTCTGGCTCCGACCAGATTCGCCGGTTGCCGTCAGCATAAGGCACTTTTTCATGCGTCAGAGTTGGAACAACGCCAGCTACTCCGCAGAAAACGCCCCACACCACTTGGATGGCTTGACCAGCAAACGTGTCATACAATTCTTTTCCAGACACCACGGTATAGCCTGATTCCGAACTATCTGACTGCGTTTGCCAAGCATCAATCAGCGGTGACCAATCTCCCAGAGTCCAACACTGCAGGTTGGTAACTAGCCAGTTCAGGCTTTCTATTTGCTTTCGGAGCGGAATCAGCAGCGCGCCCAAGTTTGTTTGATAGCCCTCTTCTAAAATTATGGTCATCACACCTGAATAACCCCCACATTATACGCTTTCTCAATCGGCGCGTGATTGGCCGCCGCAATGCCTTCGGAAATGACTTTGCGGGTTTCCAGCGGGTCAATCACGGCATCGACCCAGAGGCGGGCCGCGGCGTAGTAGGGTGAGAGCTGCTCTTCGTAGCGGGCCTTGATGCGGTCGAGCAGTTCCTTTTCGGCTTCGGGGGTGATGACTTCGCCCTTGGCTTTGAGCGAGGCTACTTGGATTTGCAGCAGCGTGTTGGCGGCCGCGGCGCCGCTCATGACGGCTAGCTGGGCCGTCGGCCAGGCCACGATGAGGCGCGGGTCGTAGGCCTTGCCGCACATGGCGTAGTTGCCGGCGCCGTAGCTGTTGCCCACGATGACCGTGAACTTGGGCACCACCGAGTTGCTCATGGCATTCACCATCTTGGCGCCGTCCTTGATGATGCCGCCCTGCTCGCTCTGGCTGCCCACCATGAAGCCCGACACGTCGTGCAGAAACACCAGCGGGATGCGCTTCTGGTTGCAGTTCATGATGAAGCGCGCCGCCTTGTCGGCCGAGTCGGAGTAGATGACGCCGCCCATCTGCATGCCGGTTTTCTTGCTCTTCACAATCTTGCGCTGGTTGGCCACGATGCCCACCGCCCAGCCATCAATGCGCGCCAGCCCGCAGATGAGCGTCTGGCCGTACAGGTCCTTGTAGGGCTCGAACTCGGAGTTATCAACCAAGCGGTTGATGATGTCCATCATGTCGTAGGGCTTCACCCGGTCGGCGGGCAGCAGGCCGTAGATTTCCTGCTCGTCCTGCGCCGGCTTGGCCGGGGCCACGCGGCTGAAGCCGGCCGAGGCCTGCCCGCCCATCTTGTCGAAGATGTTGCGAATGTGCGTCAGGCACTCCTCGTCGGTGTCGAACTTATAGTCCGTCACGCCCGAAATTTCGGAGTGCATGCTCGCGCCGCCCAGCGCCTCGTTATCAATGCTCTCGCCGATGGCCGATTTCACCAGGTATGAGCCCGCGAGGAACACCGAACCCGTGCCGTTCACTATCATAGCCTCGTCGCTCATAATGGGCAAATACGCCCCACCGGCCACGCAAGGGCCCATGATGGCCGAAATCTGCACAATGCCCATGCTGCTCATCACCGCGTTGTTGCGGAAGATGCGGCCGAAGTGCTCTTTGTCCGGAAAAATCTCGTCCTGCATGGGCAGGTACACGCCGGCCGAATCGACGAGGTAAATGATGGGCAGCTTGTTTTCAATGCTGATTTCCTGGGCCCGCAGGTTCTTCTTGGCCGTGATGGGAAACCAGGCGCCGGCCTTCACGGTGGCGTCGTTGGCCACCACCACGCACTGCCGCCCGGCCACGTAGCCGATGACGACTACCACGCCGCCGCCGGGGCAGCCGCCCTCCTCCTTGTACATCCCTTCGCCCGCAAACGCGCCGATTTCGACCTGCGCCGCGCCCTTATCGAGCAGGTACTCAATCCGCTCGCGGGCGGTGAGCTTGCCTTTGGCTTTGTGGGCCTCAATGCGCTTTGCCCCGCCGCCGAGGGCCACTTTCTGGAGCTTTTGGGTGAGGTTGAAGCTGAGCTGCTTGAGTTGGTCTTCGTTGCGGTTGAACTCGACGTTCATAAAAAGAGCGGTGGGATTTTGGGTGGGAATGGGCGCAAAAAAATCCGCCCGGGGGCGGATTTCAAAGGTACGGCGCGTTTGAGTGTGGGGCAGTTGACCGTCGTGGCGGGGGGGGGCCGGGGGTTTCCGGCGCGCCCCGGGGGGGGGGGCTGGGTTTCCTCCGCCGCGGTTTCCCCTCCGGTTTCTTCTTGGTTTCCGTGGGGGGGGGCGGGGGGGGGTTCCTCTCCGGGTT